>CAXXWY010000008.1:0-122412 GCA_963668505.2 Dehalococcoidia bacterium
AAATAGCCTTTAGGGCTGATTTGGTTCGGGTTGCCAATGCGACTGGCGGTCCGGGCTGCTATGCCAGCGTAGATTTTGGCCCCGCCAATGCTCCACGCCGCGAACAGTACCAAAGCGACGCCTATAGCAAGACCGAGCCAGGGAACTACATTGGATACAAACGATGCACCCAAGCCAATGGTCGTCCCGGCCAAGCCAAAGAGGAGAACTATCCCTAAACTAACCGATCCGCCGATCAAACTCGCCCGTGCCAGCGTCCACACGAGGTGAGAAGACTTTCCCGCGGTCTCCCCTGCGCTCAGGTACATCCCCAGGTAAGCAGGAAGCATCGCAAAGCCACATGGGTTGACCGCGGAAGCCATACCCAAAGCGAAGACGTAGGGGGCCAATCCACCCACCTTATCAAGTCCACCTTTCGAGTCGCTTGCCCATCCTTCTACGAAGGCGTTGATGCTGTCAATTCCCTCTCCGCTGCCTACCACAACGGCGCCGACAATTGCGACAGCCAGGGCTGCTCCCGCCACAACCATGGGCAGGACCACGCTCCGCCAGACGTTCACTTCCCGTTCGGCGAGTCCTCGCAGCACTATCGTCCGACCTCAATAATTTGCTGGACCGGATATAGACTGGATACGCTCTCGACTGCCATACGGATTTTTGGCGCTCCCCTTGTTCTCGCCCCCCGTCTAGTAAAAATTATACACCCGCGGCCCTTGGGTCACGCCTCAGGAGGGAATCAGTCCCTCCTGGGGCTGAGTCCAGGGAAGCTTGTAGACGGGCGCGAACTGCGGAGCCCGCGGTATCGGCATCTCTCCGAATGGCACTTCGATAATTACGGGGGACTCCCTCTCCAACGCCAGGGGGATTAGGCTTTCCAACTCCATCGGGTCGTCTGCTCTCATGCCGGTTGCGCCGAATGACTCTGCGAATCTGACAAAGTCCGGGTTGTGGAGGTCGGTCCCATAGGCTCCGCCAAATGCATCATCCAGGTCGCGGGCCACGTTGCCGTAGGAGTCGTTTCTAAACACCACGGTTATGACATTTATTCCGTACTTGATAGCAGTAGAAAGCTCGGACGAGTTGAACATGAACCCGCCGTCTCCCGTCATGCAGACCACCGGGCGGTCCGGCTTGGCCACCTTGACGCCCAGCGCGGTGGGGAAGGCGTAGCCGAGGTTGAACGAGTAGCCGGAGTCGATATAAGTCTTCGGGTGGCTCACCTGCCAGTGGGTACGAGCGTAGTAGCTGAACTGTGTAACGTCCCAGACGATGAAGGCGTTTTCCGGGATACCCCTTCGCATCGCCTCCATGACCGCGTATTGCGGTTCCTTGAGCCTGATGTCGTAGTAGTCTATCAGCCTGCGCGCCGCTGAGACTGCCTCTGCGGGCGACGGACGCCCACCTGCTCCGGCCTCGATGAGGTGGGGAAGCAACGCCTCCATAGTCGCTCCTGCGTCGCCGTGCAGGGGAATAGTGTTCGATTGATGCCGCGTGAGCTCCGCGTCGTCTATGTTGATGTTCACCAACGTGGACGCCTCGCCTGCTGGGTTGCCCAGCGAGAACCGGGCGCCGACCCCTATCACCACGTCTGCGGATTGCATCACCTCGTAAAGTTGGTTCATCTCCTGTCTCTCGCCCCTGGGGCTGAAGCAGGAGCCGTAGGACAGGGGATGTCCGTCGGGTGTGACCCCCTTGCCGCCGCTGGATGTGACCACAGGTATGTTCGTCGCCTCGGCCAGTCTGACGAGGGCTTGTTCCCCGTCTGCCCTCGCCACTCCACCTCCTGCGTATATCAGGGGCATGCGAGACCTGGCGATGACCTTGGCAGCCTCCTGAAGGTCTTCGGGGCTGGGCACAATTTTGGAGATACGTGCGGGACTGCGCAGCCTGACCTCCTCTCGCTCCACCCCGGCTTCCGGCGGCATTTCAATCAAAACGGGACGAGGACGGCCGGTGCGCATCTGCCTAAAGGCCTCGAATACGGCATCCGGCACTTCCCGAGGTCTGGACGCTTGTCGCTGCCACTTGGTCACCGAACGCACCGCGCCGGGCTGGTCCGCGATTTCGTGAACGGCCCCGAGGTTCTTGCCGATTGCGCCGCGCGGGACCTGGCCGGCGATGAGGAGCACAGGCGTAGAACGGGAGTATGCGTTGGTCAGGCCGGAAGCCGCGTTGTAGAGGCCCGCCCCAGGAACCACCAGCGCCACCCCAGGCTCGCCTGACGCACGGGCATAGCCGTCGGCCATGTATGTGGTCGCCTGCTCGTGGCGGGTCGTAATCAGGCGAATGCCAGGTTCGTCTCGAAGAGCGGCGACGATCCCGTAGACCTGGATGCCGGGGATGCCGAATACGACCTCGACGCCCTCGCCAACGAGGGACCTTGCGAGGGCTTCACCACCGCTCATTTGGACCATGATTCGCATTCCTCCAAATACATGACTTGGACAAGCAAAACGCCTGCCGCAGGTGCATGGAGCAGAGACGCCGGCTGCTGCTAAGACGCGCAGGATCCCCGGTTTTAGCCGGGACGAACCACACCGGGCCCGAGTCAAGTCCTGGCGCGTCAGGTTCGCAAGGTTGCAGGGCGTGAGACGTCAACCCCTCTTGCCGGCCGGAACTACAGGCCCTCGACTACCACCATGTTAATGTTGGAGGACCTGGAGCGAATATCGTCGAGCGCAGTGTACTCGGGCGAGTTCAACCACGTGCGTATTTGTTGGAGGCTGTCGAACTGAAGAATCGCCAGGCGCTTGGGGCTCCAATTACCCAGCATGACTTCCAGTTCACCACCGCGGGCGACGAACCTGCCGCCGTAAGCCTCGACAGTGCTCGTAACGCGGTTGACAAACTCTCCATATAGACTCGCATCCGTTATCTCTACGTCGGTTATTACAAAGGCCGACATACTTATCAGCTCCTTTCAAGCCCACCGTTATCGAATTGGCGTCCAGCCTCCTCTTATGCTTGGTGATGGCTGGCCAGGAATCATTATACCAGCCGCCTGAAATTCATATCCAATGCCTATCCGTTTCCAGCTAGTCCATTGGCCCATTGCCTGGCTTCTCTCGGGCGCCATTCAGCGTCCTTGTGACCTTCAACCGCGATGGAATACAATGGGGGCCGACAGGGGATTGTGCTGGCCGACCTTGCCGGGAAGGCGCCAACTCCCAGGTTAGGAATGCCTTCACGTCCGTCACGGAAGGGATTGAATCATGAAGGTCGACGTAGTAGAGTCCAACGGCCCCGCGATCCTGCTGCGAGCCCGCGGGCGCATCAACGCTGCCACTGCAGACTTGTTCGAGGCGTATGTTCTGACCGCCTCAGGCGGCGGCGACCGCGAGGTAATCATAGACGGCTCGGACGTTACCTATCTCAGCAGCGCGGGATTGCGCGCCTTTCTGCGCGTTTGGAGGGAGTTGAACGAGAAGAGCCGCAATCTGCACATTTGCTCTCTGAAGCCCTATATACGGGAAGTATTCAATATTATTGGATTCGACAAACTTATCCCCATCCACGCAGATATTGCTGCTGCATTGGAAGACATCCAGGGCAGAGAGGGGAGTAGCGGTTAGCGACGGCCGGCGACGTAGGGGCGATTGATAAGGCGAGGATAGAATAGGGCTTTGCTGCGCCCTGCGCTCGGAACTCTTGCTTCAACTAGTAGAAATGCTCTCGGTCGCCATCCGGCCCCCCGCCAGGCGGCGACCCATGCACCGTGGGCGGAGGCGGGGCTTGTACTCGGAGGAGCGACGCGCCAGACTCGCACAGCAGCGGGAACGCCAACACTGCCTTAGAGGCGAATGGAGGACAGCCGATGCCGCACAAGGTAACTGGAGTCATTGCCGGCGCCAGGGGCGAGACTGTGGAACTCAGGGAGGTTTTGGTCCCGGACCCGGGTCCGGGCGAGGCGTTGGTGCGCGTTCAAGCTTGCGGGGTCTGCCATACCGACCTGCACTACCGGGAAGGGGCCATCAACGACGACTTCCCATTTCTTCTTGGACACGAGGCCTCGGGTACGGTGGAAGCCGTGGGCGACGGGGCGGACAGCGTCTCCCCCGGCGATTTTGTGGTCATTGCCTGGCGAGCGCCCTGCGGCGGCTGCCGGTCATGCCTGCGAGGACGGCCCTGGTACTGCTTCGCCAGCCGAAACGCCAAGAATCCGATGACGTTGGCCGACGGGACCCAACTGTCACCGGCCTTGGGCATAGGCGCATTCACCGAGCTTACCTTGGTGGATGCGGGACAGGCGGTGAAGGTTGATCCGACGGCGAACCCGGCCGCGGCCGGGTTAGTAGGCTGCGGGATAATGGCAGGGTTGGGCGCGGCCATCAACACCGGAAGCGTGAGCCGCGGCGACTCCGTGGCCGTCATTGGATGTGGAGGAGTGGGAGACGCCGCCATCGCCGGCGCCAAGCTGGCCGGGGCCCACACCATTATTGCCGTGGATGTCGATGACCGCAAGCTCCAGTGGGCCCGGGATTTCGGCGCGACCCACACCGTCAACTCCACCCAGTCCGACCCGGTGGAGGCCATCCGAGACTTGACCGGAGGCAACGGCGTCAACGTCGCCATCGAGGCGGTGGGCAATCCTGTAACATACGAGCAGGCCTTCTACGCCAGGGACCTCGCGGGGACCGTGGTGCTTGTGGGCGTGCCCAGCCCGGACATGAAAATCGAGCTTCCGCTGCTGGAGGTCTTTGGCCGGGGCGGCGCCCTGAAGTCGTCCTGGTACGGCGACTGCCTGCCCTCCCGCGACTTCCCGATGTACATCGACCTGTACCTCCAGGGCCGGCTGGACTTGGACCGCTTCGTCTCGGAGACCATCCCCTTGGACGGCGTGGAAGAGGCGTTCCACAAGATGGAGCGCGGCGAGGTGCTCAGGTCGGTGGTGCTGTTTTAGCCCTCGGCTCCATGTTGTTAATTCTAGGCGGCCTTCCAGTGGTGGGCAAAACCGGAATCGCCGTTGCCTTGGCGCGGGCCATTGGGGCCGTGCATCTGCGCATCGACTCCATAGAGCAGGCGTTGCGCAACTCCCACGTGACTATTTCAGGCCCGGAAGGGTATGTTGTCGCCTATGCCGTGGCCGAGGACAACCTGAGATTGGGACGCACGGTAATCGCCGATTCGGTGAATCCGGTGGAGGAAACCCGGTCCGCTTGGCGGGAAGTCGCCCGGCGGGCCGGAAAGGATTGCGTCGAGATAGAGATTGTCTGTTCCGATCAGGCGGAGCACCGGCGGAGGGTTGAGACGCGGGTGGTTGACATCTCCGGGCACCAATTGCCTACGTGGAAGCAGGTGTGTGCCCGAGAATATGAATCCTGGCAGGCCGGCATAGTCGTAGACAGCGCCAGACGGAATATCGAAGAGAGTGTTTCAACGCTGCGAAAAGAGTCGGAAGACTTGGGGTATGCCCGTTGGTGAGCTTCGGGCGCGGAGAATTGAGGCGCCCTGCATGCTGATTGGGCAGTGAGGCGCTTGTGACAAACGCCGAGAGGGGAAATCAATGGCCCGGCCTCTAGTGTGATGGGGAGGGGACCCAGCCTCCCGGACGCCGAGTGCCTCTTGCTTCCATCATTTTCGGCAGCGATCCCGGAAGGCGTCGGTCTCAGGAACCGATTAGGCTCTCGAACACCCGATGCCAGCCGTCGTCCGACATGCTGCCGGTGGCGACGCTGGAGGATATGATCCCGTCTGCGCCAATGGTCGCAAAGGTTGCCTGCCGCGTTACACGGTAGTCTTGCAGCATGTCCCTGTCTGCGGTGGTCATCGGCCAGACGAAGCCTTCCGAACGTTTGTAGCCGGCTATCTGTACGGCGCTTTCATTGGGGTCCACGTCCACCGCAAGAAAGTCCACTTGGTCGGCATAGTTTGGGTAGATGTCCTTCAGTTGCCTCAACGAGGCACGGCAGGTTGGTCACCAGGTAGCGAAGAAGTAGAGGACCACCGGGCGTCCCTGGAAGCTGGCGAGGGTCACATCCTCCCCGCTGGAGGTGGTTAGCATGAAGGCCGGAGCCCGCTGTCCTGTCTCGTGGCCCACGTCAGGCTGGGGATCCGCAGGCGGCGAAGTGGCTGCGGCTTGTTCCGTGGGTTCTTCAGTAGCCGGTGAGGTGGTGGCAACCGCTTCCGTGGGTTGCTCGGTGGCCGGCGCTTCCGTGACGGCTCCGTCGCCGACGCAGGCAAAGACGAGGCCGATGGCCAAGCCTAAAGCCAGCGCCGGAAACCTCAATTTCTTAGCGAAGCGGCTCATCAAACTCTAATCTCCCTCGCCGATTATTTGCTCACTCCAGCTAATGGCGCTAGAGCCGGCCATGGATGATGACGAGTTGGTGTTGCTCTATGTACGCCCGGTCATCACTGAGCGGATTTCGTCCCGCTCTTCCGGGATCATCTCCCAGTCCCCCGCTGCGGCGTTCTCCTCCATCTCCTCCGGCCTGCGCGTGCCAACCAGGGCGGTCGAGACCGTCGGCTCGGAGGCTACCCACGCCAGTGCAAGCTGCGCCACCGAAAAACCCCTTTCCGCGGCTATCTCCTTGAGCCTGTCCACCTTCTCCAGGTTGTCGAGGAAATGCTGACCTTGGAAGAGCGGCTGACCAAAGGCGCTCAGGTCCCGGCGCCAGTCGTCGTCCTCGAAGGTCGTCTCGGGGGTCATCGTTCCCGTCAGGAGCCCGTGGGCCAGGGAGCCGTAGGCCATGACTCCCATGCCGTTGTCTCGACAGAACGGGATGATCTCCGGCTCTGTCCTCAGGTCAAACAGGTGGTACCCGACCTGGTTGGTGATGATGGGGAACACTTCCAAGCATTCCGCCATCTGCTGCGGGCTGTGGTTGCTCACCCCTCCGTACCTGATTTTGCCCTGTTTCTGAAATTCGGCGAACGCTTCCATAGGCTCGGACATAGGGCGTTCCTCGTCCGGCCAGTGGATCAGCAGGAGGTCCAGATAGTCTGTGCCCAGGCGGGACAGGCTTTCGTCCAGGCCCTTGGCCAGTGTTTCCCGGGAACTGTCCCGGGGCCTTACCTGCCCTCCCAGGCCGGGTTCGTCCCAAACCAGTCCGCCCTTGCTGACCAGGACTATCTCGTCTCGCCTCCCCGCTATGGCCCTGCCCAGCAGCTTCTCTCCCTCGCCCCATCCGTATATGGCGGCGGTATCGAACAGCGTCACCCCAAGTTCCATTGAGCGGTGGATGGCCCTGATGACCTGCTGTTCGTCGAAGGACCCGTAGTGGCCGCTGCCCATTGGCCAACCGCCAAAGCCGATTGCCGAGGTTTCCAGGTCTGAGTTCCCGAATTTCTTGTACCGCATAACCGCTCGCTGCCCCTCAGCCTTGATTGATGCGTCCGTGGCTTTTGCACAGGCGCATCTTGTGTTCAAAGGGTATAATTGGACGCTGTATTCTACAACCCCAAGCCTCTAATAGACACAGGAGCAGCGATGAATTCTGGTGATACAGCCTGGGTTCTGGCGTCCACAGCCCTGGTTTTACTGATGACCTTGCCCGGCCTGGCCCTGTTTTACGGCGGGCTGGTCCGTTCCAGGTCGGTTTTGTCGGTGATGATGCAGTGTTTCGGCATTGCTGCTGCGGCCACCCTGTTGTGGCTAATCATAGGTTACAGCCTGTCCTTCGGCAGCGACCTGGGAGGAGTCCTGGGCGGAGCCGGCAAGGTGTTCTTCACCGGCGGGGTGGCGGACGGCCAGACGGGGACGATTCCTGAGATCGTGTTTGCCATGTTCCAGATGACCTTTGCCATCATTACCCCGGCCCTGATCGTCGGCGCCTACGTTGAGCGAATCAAGTTCCCGGCAGTATTGATGATAAGCGCCGCCTGGGTGCTATTGGTGTACGCGCCCATCTGTCACTGGGTGTGGGGCGAAGGCTGGCTTTACGATATGGGCGTGATGGACTTTGCCGGCGGGCTGGTGGTGCACCTCAGCGCCGGCGTTTCCGCATTGGTCATAGCCGCCATGCTGGGGAGAAGGCAGGGATTCCCCGGCCAGCTTCAACCTCCCCACAACCCGGGGATGACCGCCGCCGGTGCGGCGATGCTTTGGGTTGGCTGGTTTGGCTTTAACGGAGGCAGTCAACTGGCCGCCGACGGCGGCGCGGGTATGGCGATTGCCGCCACCCACATCGCGGCGGCAGCCGGCGCAGCCTCGTGGTCGGCGGTCGAGTGGCTCAAGTTTGGCAGGCCCTCGCTGGTGGGAGCGGCTACCGGGGTCATAGCCGGACTAGCTACGGTGACGCCCGCTTCCGGCTTCGTCGGTCCGGCCGGCGGCTTGATCCTGGGCGCGGTCGCCGGGGTGGTCTGCTTCTTTATGGTGGACGTGGTGAAAGAGCGGCTGAAGATTGACGACTCCCTGGACGTTTTCGCGGTCCACGGCGTCGGAGGCGCCATCGGGGTGTTGCTGGTGTCCGTGCTGGCGGCGTCGGCCTTGGACGGCAGGGGTGTTTCGGTGGACAGCGGCTCCATGCTCGAGCAGTTGGGCGTGCAGGCCCTGAGCCTGGCGGCAGTTGTCGGTTGGGCCGCCGGGTTCACATTCGTCATCGTCAAGGCTACTTCACTGGTAACCCGCGGCATCAGGGTTGACCAGCAGGCCGAACTGGAAGGGCTGGACCTGACCGCCCACGGAGAACGCGGGTACGATTTGTAGGCAAGGAGAGGCCAATAGCTATGAAAATGGTCACAGCAAGGATTCAGACCCACAGGCTCGACCCGGTGTACGAGGCCTTGTTGGCGGTCGGAGTCAGCAGCGTTACGGCCATCGAAGCGAAAGGGTATGGCGAAATGTTCGGTCACACGGAAGTGTACCGGGGGACCGAGTACCAGGTTGCCTTCATGCAACTGGTGAAGATCGAGGCGATTGTAGAAGAAAGCCTGGTGGACCAGACGGTAGCCGCACTTAGCAAGGCCAGCTCCATCGAGCCTGACCGCCGCAGCAGGATTTGGGTCTATGACATGGAGCTTGTAGTGCCTGAGGAAGAAGATTCCCAGTAGCGAACTGGAGAGGGGATTCCCGGTGTTCTAACTAGCCTGCCCCTCCAACGGCGTTGGAGGCTGTTCCGGGGCTTTCTCTGGTAAGTCGTCCGAGGATTCCTCCGCGGGCGGCCGCTTGAACAAACTGGCTGCGGCAACTCCCATGGAGAGCAAAACTGCTCCCGCGGCGCAAACGGCTCAAAGCATGTGGTTTATCTCCTTGGTCCGCCGCGGTTTTGCGTATCTGCCTGTTGCGACTGTCCTATTATCGCCGGTGAATGCCGTTGCTCGCAACTCCTTGCACATTGATATGCAGCCCGGCACTGTTGGATTTCCTCCCTAAATCGGCGCCGGCGAGGCTCAACAACTCAGGACAGTACGCGGTTGTCCCCCGCTTGACAGCACTGTTCTCTGGGCATAGATTGCCGGAGTTGGCGGGTAATTCCAAGCCCAGACAACGGCCCGGTATCACTTCTATGCGAGGTAAGCCCCATGACGACTACGGTTGAGCGGCAAGGCGCGCCCGCAGGCAAATATCGGGTATTGGGCACCAGGCCCATCCGCCATGACGGCCTGGAAAAGGTGACCGGCGCCGCCAAGTACGGGGCGGACACCCAACTGGCCGGAATGCTGTACGGCAAGATCCTGCGCAGCCCTTACGCTCACGCCCGCATCCGCTCCATAGATACCAGCAAGGCCGAGGCGTTACCGGGGGTTGCCGCGGTGACGACGTCCTTGGACTTCCCCTTGATCGACGCCCAGCCCATCGACTTCGCCGAAATGCTGGGCAATGCCCGCATGATGGCCGAACACGTGATGGCCCGGGAAACGGTCCTCTTCAAGGGCCACGCCGTAGCCGCGGTGGCGGCCGTAAACCCCCACGTCGCCAAGCAGGCGGCCCGCTTGATTGAAGTGGACTACGAGGTCCTGCCCACGGCGCTGACACTGCACGACGCACTGAAAGATGACGCCCCAATCCTGCACGAAAACATGACTACCCGCTTCCGGTTGGAGCGATTCGCCAGGGGAGAGGACACGGGGGTGAAAGGGAACATTGCCGGACACATTCAGCACAAGCTGGGCGACGTGGAGAAGGGGTTTGCCGAGGCCGACGTAATCGTGGAGCGTGAGTTCGAGACGGAGACGGTGCACCAGGGGTATATCGAGCCCCACGCGTCCACGGCCACGTGGTCGCCTGACGGCCGCCTGACCATTTGGACCTGCACCCAAGGCGCTTTCGGAATACGCTCCGGCACCGCTGCGATATTGGGCATTCCAGAGTCCACGGTCAGGGTCATACCAACGGAGATCGGCGGCGGGTTCGGCGGCAAGAATACCTGCTATCTGGAGCCGGTGGCCGCGGCGCTGTCCCGGAAAAGCGGCAGGCCGGTGAAAATTGTCATGGACCGCAAAGAGGTGTTCGAGGGCACCGGCCCCACCTCGGCGACCTTCCAGCGCTGCAAAATAGGTGCGAAGAAGAGCGGCAAGATAACCGCAGTGGAATTGTACATGGCCTTCGAAGCCGGGGCCTATCCGGGGTCCGCCGTGGGAGCCGCCACCATGGCGGCCACCGGCCAGTACAACATCGAGAACCAGCTGATAAACGGCTACGACATAGTCTGCAACAAGCAAAAGACCCAAGCCTACCGCGCACCGGGCCAGCCCCAGGGCACCTTCGCAGTGGAGCCGGTCATCGATGAACTGGCCGAAAAGCTGGGTATCGACCCCATGGAATTCCGGTTGATGAACGCGGCGCGAGAAGGCGACCGGATGCCTACGGGCCAGCCCCTGGCGCGCATCGGCATCAAGGAAATGGAAGAGGCTATGAAGTCTCATCCCCACTACAGCGCGCCGCTGGAAAAGCCCAGCCAGGGCCGAGGCGTGGCGGTGGGGTTCCGGCTGCAAGGCGGGCAGTCATCTTCGGCGACAATCAACGTGAACGGCAACGGGACCATCAACCTGATTACCGGCTCGGTGGATATTGGCGGCACCCGGACCGCGGTGGCAATGCAGGCCGCCGAGGTGTTGGGCCTGCGGGCAGAGGACGTTTCGCCGACCGTTGTGGACACCGACGCCATTGGCTACACCACCCCGACGTGGGGCAGCCGCATCACTTTCGACACCGGCTTGGCCGCCATCTCCGCAGCGGAGGAAGTAAAACGGCAGATGTGCGACCGGGCGGCCATGATTTGGGAAGTCCAGCCGGAGGACGTGGAGCTGCTGGACGGCGTTTTCGTCTGCGCCAAGAGTCCTGGAGACCGCATGAGCTTCAAGGAACTGTCTGGGCGGCTACTGGGCACCGGCGGCCCCGTCACCTGCTCCGCGTCCTGCCCCAACACCACCGGTATCGGCCCCGTCATCGCCGGCGCAATCATGGACGTGGAGGTGGACCCGGAAACGGGCAAAGTCGACGTCCTACGCTGCACCACTTTCATAGATGCGGGCACCGCGGTGCATCCCAGCTACGTGGAGGGCCAGATGCAGGGCGGGACGGTGCAAGGCATCGGCTGGGCTCTGAACGAGGAGTACTTCTACGCAGACGACGGCGGCATGCTCAACCCAAGCTTCCTGGACTACCGGATGCCCACCAGCCTGGACCTGCCGATGATCGAAACGATGATGATCGAGGTCCCCAACCCCCGGCATCCCTTTGGCCTGAGGGGAGTGGGCGAGGCGCCGATCATTCCCCCTTTGGCGGCCCTGTCCAATGCGATTTACGACGCCATCGGGGTGCGCTTGCGGAAGCTGCCCATGACCCCCGGCAGGGTCTTGGAAGCCTTGGAAGAGAAAAAGGCCGGGCAGTAGGCTCGGCCCCTGGGCTATGCCAGAGGCGGCATACCCGCGTTGGGGTTCGCCTACGCACTGGTACTTGCCGAAAGGTTCCAGCGGACGGGCCCGCCGTCACCTCCCATTCTAGGGCCGTTTACCATCTTCCGCCCTTATGCCCCCGGAGGCAATGGCCCGCGGCGTGTTCGGTGGCTTAGCGTGGGTGGCTTTGCCCTAGGCGACTCGGCAGGGGTCAATCACACACTAGGCTAGAGTTGCAGTTGGCTCCAAGAATAGGGCGGGGTCGCCTTCCAGGGAGGCGGGCATCCTCCCGGGATTTGGCAGCAATCGGCTTACGGCACTAGCGCGAGAATCAGGAACAGGGCTAGCCCTATCGTAGCGGCGGCCGCGGTAGGCTTACGCCATTGTCTATGGCTCAATCCCATGTAGAGGCCAAGCGAAAGTACGCACAGAAGGCCAATCGCCATGGCATATTGAAGGTATTTGAAGGGGGCTTGGGCTTCTCCCCGGTGCAGGCCGATGAGTCTCCTTTGCAGGTCAGGAGAGCGTTTTTCGATTGCAATGTCACCATCAGGATTGACCGTGACGCGAAAGTGGGTCTTGTAGGCCGGTTGCGTGGTCAAAGTGGTGACTTGCGGTATTGAGTCGTCTTGTTCTTCGGCTCCTTCGCTGGGCTCCGCTTCCGAAGAATGGTCGTGGTCATGGTCGTGGTCATGGGTTGCTTGTTCCTGCTCTTGATGCTCGGCCGGCGAGGCTTCTTCAGAAATGCTCTCTGGTCCCGGAACGACAGCAGTCTGCTGTACGCGGAGAGCCTTGAAGGAGTGCTCGATGTCGGAGTCCTTCAGAAGGGTCTTGACCTCCTCTTCCAATTCCGTAGACATGATGTCTATTGCTGCGTCGCGGGGCGGTTCGATGGCCTCGATGCTATACGAACCTTCAACGCCGGCCAGGAAGAGACCGCCAGATATGGCTACGAGCGCGAACATCGGAAACAAAAGCGATGCGATAGTAAGATGGGCAGTTATAATTTTCTGGCGCACGGTTTCTCCTCTACATCCATTTCGGTGGACTTACCGGGGTCGGTGCAGATAATGAGGAGTTGCCATCTCCATTTACCCTGGCTACCCGCGGGTTTGGGCATTCGTGAAGTTAACGGACGATTTTGGGCCTGAAGTGGCGTCCCAGGCAGGATTCGAACCCGCGACCCGCTGCTTAGAAGGCAGCCGCTCTGTCCCCTGAGCTACTGGGACGCATAGCCCCGTGTCCGCCTCAGATACTCTTAGTGAAGGGGCCTGGAACCATCTTAGCACAACGTGAAGATGCCGCCGGCGCGCCATAGTGGCGGGGATTGCCGGGTCCTCATCGGGCTGCGGCCGCCTGTTCCGTGCGGCAGGCCGGGATTACTTCCTTACCGAACAGCTCGATGGACTCCATTACCTTTTCGTGGGGAATGGTCTCCGTCTGCATCACCAGCGAAAGCATGTCCACGCCGATGTCTTCGTACTTCTTCACGGTGTCGATGCAGCTCTGCGGGTTGCCGGCGACGATGACGCCCCGGTCGGAGAGGGTGTTGGCGTCCATCTGGCCGAAAGCGGTCCGGGCCGCCCAGGGGCCGGTGTCGGGGGAGACCCCGGCCTGGATCGCCTGCTCTTTGATAGCCGCGTCGGACTGGTGAATCCAACGGCTGAACTCGGCCTGCAGGTATTCGGGAATGCCGCCCCAGTCCTCCACCAGTTGGGAATAAGCGTCGAGCCGGCCCACTATATAGGGCTTGTCGGGCCCGAAGAAGGTCTTCATCGACTTGGCGCACAGTTCCTTGGCTTCCTGGTCGTCTTTGCCGCAGTGGGCGTGGACGTTATTGCCCCAGGAGTTGGTGATGAATTGCCCTACCGGCTGGGCGTCCTTGATTGCTTCGCGGTAGACCTTCACGTGCTCTGCCAGGACGTTGACGGCATAGGAGGAAGAAGACAGGACGCCGATGCCCTTGTGCGCGGCCATGCGGAAGCTGTCGACCTGGGTGCAGGCCAGATGAATCGGGGGATGAGGTTTCTGATAGAGCTTGGGCAAGATGCGCCGCCCCGGCACACTCCAGAACTTGCCGTCCCAGGAGAACTCGTCCGACTGCCAGATATTGACTATCATGGACAGGGACTCTTCCCACCGGTCCCGGGTCTCTCGGGGGTCGATGCCCAGTCCGGTCTGCTCGTAGGCGTTGGAGCGCCCCGTGCCGAACTCCACACGGCCGTTGGTAAGCTGGTCGACCATGGCCACCCGCTCGGCGATACGGACGGGGTTCTGGGTGGGGAGTATGGATACTCCGAAGCCTATCCTGATGTCCTTGGTCCGCTGGCTCAAGGCGCCCATGAGGACCTCCGGGCATGGGGAGCCGGAGAAGCCCATCAGGAAGTGGTGCTCCACGAACCAGACGGAGTCGAAGCCCATCTGGTCGGCCAGTTCACACTGCTCCAGGGTCTCCTTGTACAGGCTGTTCCAGTCCACCTCGTTCCCCTGGAAGGGCCGCTGGCACTCGAACAGTAGCGCAAACTTCATTATTGATTCCCTCCTAAGGAGCGGTTACACCGGGCCATTATGTACTGTCAGTGCTGAACGCACAATAGGGGCGGTTTCAGGGATGCCGGACTGGCAGGCGCCGGTAGATTTGAGATTCCGCGGCTGCGCTCGGAATGACGTGGCGGGTGGCGGCGATGATAGGGAGTGAGGACTGTCGGCGGCGGGAGAGGCTGGAATTTTTAGATTCCCTCTCATTTCCTCCCATTTTCTCCCGTTTGGGGGGTGCTTCGAGAGCTCCTTCGACAGGGCTCAGGACAGGCTCAGCACGAACGGCGGTGGGGTATTCCGTCTTCGCAGGTGACCGTTTGGGGGAGTTGGCGGGCTTGGAGCGGCTTTTTGTCACAACATGTCACGGGCCTCAGTGGCTGGTCTTGATTTGGCCCCGTCCCGACTAACGGGGTTCGGACCTGACCTGTATTTATGATAGGGGGAGGTTGTGGAGGTGGGCAAGGGGGGAAATGTCAGTAATTCGGGGGCCCTTCGACAGGCTCAGGGTGAACGGGGGAGGCCACGGGTTCTAGATTCCCGCGTAGGGAGACTTTTGCATAACTGGGATTAGTGGGCGAAAATTGTGAGTAGTGATTGGTTAGTGTGAGGAGAGTAGAGATGCACCGTGAGATAGGTCAGCCGTCGCTAGCGGAATCGTTGTTGCCACAGACTCTTGGGAAAAACCAGCGATTGGAGCGAATCGACGATGCGGTGGATTGGGGCAGATTTGCATCCCTGGTGGACGGAGTGTACTCGGCGGAAGAGGGACGGCCCAGCTATCCTCCTTTGATGATGGTCAAGGCGCTCTTGCTGGAGCAGTGGTACAACCTGTCTGACCCCCAGATGGAGGAGGCGCTGGGAGACCGGATATCGTTCCGCCGCTTCGTGGGACTGGGACTTGAGGACCAGACACCCGACTACTCTACCATCAGCCGGTTCCGCACCGAGTTGTCCAAGCGTGGTCTGAGCGAGGAGTTGTTCAAGGAGTTGGAGGCCCAACTGGACAAGCGGGGCCTGATCTTGAAGGAAGGGACCTTGATGGACGCCACACTGGTGGATGCCCAAGTGCGTCGTCCTCCGGTATCTGAAGGGCGGGGGGCCAAGAGTTCTACGGACCCCGATGCCGACTGGAGCTACACCGGCCGGGGGTCCCGGACGCACTTTGGCTACAAGGTGCACCTGGGAGTGGATGCCGGCACTGGATTGGTGCGCAAGGCGGCGCTGACGCCTGCCAAGGTCTATGAGAGCGAGGTGGCCGATGGCCTGGTGAGCGGCGATGAGCAGGCGGTGTACGGTGACCGGGCCTATGAGTCCAAGCGTCGGCGCCGGTGGCTGAAGTCCCAGGGGATTAACGACCGGATCATGCATCGTTCGCACAAGCATCAACGGCAGTTACCGCACTGGCAGCAGCGGCGCAACGAGTTGATAAGTCCCAGGCGGGCCCTCGTCGAGAAGATATTCGGCACCCTGAAGCGCAGCTACGGCTACAGCCGTGTGCGTTATAGGAGCCTGGGACGAAACGCCGTGGAGATGTGGTTCAAGCTGATGGCGTACAACCTGAGGAAGGCAACCAAATTGACTGGCTGCGCCGCCTGAGACCACCCTATGACCGGTGGAAGCGGGGGCCACTCACTTGACAACGCAAAGGTGCGGCCCACCGGCCTGGGCATAGGGCCTATTGACCCCCACTTTTCTGTCGGGGAAACCCGCAAAATACCATGCCGCGAGTTACGCAAAGGTCTCCCTTCGCGGGAATGACGGGTGGGCGGTGGCAACCAACTGCGCGAGGGCTACGAATCAGCGGCGGGCGCACCAGTTGGCCGCACCCCACCACCGCGATGGGGCGGGCTATTGACGGCATTAGCCAAAGCCGAGATACTGGCCCTTGCCCCGGGTTTCAGGTCTGCGCCGAACCTGTGACCAGAACCGCAGGCTCACCCAGCCCAACCGCCGATTCCTGGAGGGCAGTTTCATGCGACAGGGCGTCTTTTATTCCCCAGACGGAGAGTGGCGCCGACCCCGGAGCCGTGAGGGACTACGCCCAGGCCGCCGAGTCGCTGGGGCACCAGCATCTGGTGGTTATCGAGCACGTGCTCGGGGCTGAAGCCGCCAATCATGCGGGCTGGGCGGCCCTACACCCATACTGACCTGTTCCACGAGCCCTTCGTCGTGCTGGGATACCTGGCCGGCTTTACCGAAAGCATCGAGCTGACAACCGGGCGTGGGGGTCCTGGGGCAGCGCCAGATCACCCTGGTCGCCAAGCAGGCCGCCTGGGAAGCACCTGCTGAAAAGAGCGAAAGTCCGGTCTGACCGGATGTCAGATTCTACTCGAAACCGTATACTCTGGCGGCGTTCCCACCCGCTATCTTGGCCTTCTCTTCCTCGGTGCAGTCCACCAGAATCTCCTCGAGGATCTGTAGGCTTCTGGGAAAGGTGGACTCAGGGTGGGGATAATCTGCACCCCATTGCAGTTTGTCCACTCCAATACGGTAACGCATTTCTATACCCAAGGCATCTTCCTGGAAGCCCAGGAACACGTTTCTGTGGAAGAAGTCACTGGGGAGGGCGCCCTCTTTGAATCGGTAGGCCTGGGAGAACTCCTGCTCCCTATTGGTGTAGTTGTAGTCAATCCGGTCCAAAAAGTGGGGAACCCAGGACAGTTCCATCTCCACCGAGCCCACCTGAAGATTGGGATAGCGCTCAAAAACTCCACTATAGATCATACTGCCAAGAGACATGCGCACCCAATGGTCAATGTTAGCCATAAAGTTGGCCGTAGTGGTATCGTTACTTTGAGGTTCAACACTTGGGCTCGGACGATTGGTGCCAATGTGCAGGCTAAGGGGCATTCCCAAATCCTGGGCCGCAGCCCACAGGGGTTCGTACTCAGGCATATCGTAGGGCATTTCCTCGGGTGGATAGACGGTGATCATAGCCCCCACGAAGCCCATGTTGGCACAGCGTTCCAGCTCCTTTACGCCATCCCGCACATCATCGACGTTTACCATTGCGATACCCTTGAGCCGCCGGGGGACCGCGCTGCAAAACTCGGCAAGCCAATCGTTGTAGGTCTTGAATATAGAGGACAGCAACTGGCTATCCGGCACTATGTAAAACCCAAGACCGGCTGTTGGATAAAGGATACTCACGTCAATTCCATCGAGATCCATGTCTTTAATGCGCTCTTCAGGAATGTAACCCCCTGGAAGCAGGTCCTCGACTCTACCCTCTGTAGTCAGCGTTTCCGGCGCTTCAAACCTGACTCCGGCCTGGGTTCCGCCACTGACATGAAGTAGTTTCAGTCCGTCGGATACCCACCAGTCTCCGTCTTTAAAACTTTGAACGTGAGGCAGGTGATCTTTGAACTTTGACTCGCCCCTGCTAGTCCAGAGATCAACCGGCTCGAAAACGTGGTCGTCCGAGGATAGAACCCTGTAATCAGCCATGTTTCACCGTCCTGTTCTCTACCGGAGCAATTTCGCCGCACCGGTGCATCTCGAATCGTCACCGTTGGCCAGAATTATGCCCCAGCCTTAGAAGGGAGTCAATATTATCTATTCCTCGGGTGGGGCCCTACCGGAACCAGCGATAGGATCGATGGACGTATTTGCTCGAAACCGCATACTCTCTCGGCCGCATCCCGCCGCCGTGACTGGGCCCTACTATTGACGCTTTTGGCCAAAGCCGGGATACTGGCCATTGGGCGTCGCTGACCGGCGGCGCAAGCACACCCGGCCCAAGCATCGATTCCAGGAGGGCAGCCGCGTGCAACTGGGCGTCGTTTTTCCGCAGACGGAGATTGGAGCCGACCCCGGAGCCGTAAGGGACTACGCACAGGCTGCCGAGTCGCTGGGCTACCAGCATTTGGTGGTCATCGAGCACGTGCTGGGGGCCGAAGCCGCCAATCATCCAGGCTGGGACGGGCCGTACACCCATACCGACCTGTTCCACGAGCCCTTCGTGCTGTTGGGGTACCTGGCCGGGATTACCGAGACGATAGAACTGGCAACGGGAGTGGTGGTCCTGGGACAGCGCCAGACCGCCCTGGTGGCCAAGCAGGCCGCGGCAGTGGACGTGCTGTCGGGAGGCAGGATGCGGTTGGGAGTGGGAGTCGGTTGGAACCCCGTCGAATACCAGGCCCTAGGTGAGAACTTCCACAACCGCGGGCAGCGCTGCGCCGAGCAGATAGCGCTGATGCGGGCCTTGTGGACCCAGGAGGTGGTGCATTTCGAGGGCCGCTACCACCGGGTGACCCACGCCGGGATTAACCCTCTGCCGGTGCAACGGCCCATCCCCGTCTGGATGGGCGGCAACGCCGATGCAGTGTTGCGCCGCATCGCCCAGACCGCCGACGGCTGGCTTCCCATGTTCCTGCCCGATGAGAGAGGACAAGAGCGCATCAGCCTGATGCGGGAATATGCCAAGGAAGCCGGGCGGGACCCGATGTCCATCAGCATAGATGGATGGATTAGCATCGGAGACCCGGGCGGCCCGGACGGCTGGCAAAAGGCGGCAAACGATTGGATTCAGGCCGGGGCCACCCACCTGTCGCTCAACACCATGCACGCCGGCTTTACCTCGCCGGAGCAGCACATCGACGCCCTCCGGCGGTTCAAGGAAGAGTATGCCGGGTAGATGGGGGCGGCCCTTCGATTTCCCTCAGGACAGGCCCTTCGACGGGCTCAGGGCGAACGGTATTGGATGGGCCCGGCGGTCCGAAGAGGCTGTTTCGGTATAGCCGCCGCGACTTCGCCCCGGTAGGTATTTCAATACTGAGGAGAACGTCATGAAAATCGGAGCCATTCTCCCCCAGACCGAGATTGGAGCGGACCCGGGAGCAGTGCGGGAGTTCGCCCAGGCCGCCGAGGATTTGGGATACGAGCACCTGATCGCGTTCGACCACGTGCTGGGGGTCGACGCCTCCAAGCACCAGGGCTTTTCAGGGCCGTACAACCACACCCACATGTTCCACGAGCCATTCGTGATGTTCGGGTACCTGGCCGGGCTGACCAAGAGCATCGAGATGGTGACGGGCATCCTGATACTGGGCCAGCGCCAAACGGCCCTGGTGGCCAAGCAAGCCGCGGAGGTGGACGTGTTGACCGGCGGACGGCTGCGGCTGGGCATCGGCGTGGGATGGAACGCGGCGGAATGCGAAGGTATGGGGGAGAATTTTCGCACCCGCGGACGCCGCTGCGCCGAGCAGATAGAGCTGATGCGGGCTTTGTGGACCCAGGAAGTAGTGAACTTCGAGGGGAAGTATCACCGGGTGACCCACGCCGGGATAAATCCCCTGCCGGTGCAGCGTCCCATCCCGGTCTGGATAGGCGGCTACGCCGAGGCGGTGTTGCGGCGAATCGGCGAAATCGCCGACGGTTGGTTCCCCCTGTTCGGCCTGGACGCCGGGGCCTTGGAGTCGGTGGCCCGGGTAAGGGAGTACACCAGAGAGGCCGACCGGGACCCGGCGTCGGTAGGAGTCGAGGGCAGAGTCCGCTTGTCGGAAAGCCCCAACCCGGATGACTGGCAAAGGGTGGCAAATATCTGGGCCGAGGCGGAGGCGAGCCACCTGAGCATCAATACGATGAACGCTGGGCTGACGGGGCCCGACCAGCATATTGACGCCATTCGCCGGTTCAAAGAGGCTGTCTCCGCATAGCCGCCGGCCGTCCATAGCAGTGGTGATACAAGGGAGTCTGCTTGCGACTAGGAGCCATTTTCCCGCAGAAAGAGATTGGGGCCGACCCAGCGGCGGTGCGCGACTACGCCCAGGCCGCCGAGGACCTGGGCTATGCCCACCTGCTGGTCTA
Organism: Dehalococcoidia bacterium; assembly: GCA_963668505.2. Lineage (GTDB taxonomy): Bacteria > Chloroflexota > Dehalococcoidia > Lucifugimonadales > UBA3495. The sequence continues at coordinate 20,125 of CAXXWY010000008.1, forward strand.
CGACCACGTGCTGGGGGCCGACGCCTCCAAGCATGAGGGCTGGAAGGGGCTGTCCCGCACTGATATGTTCCACGAGCCATTCGTGCTGTTCGGATACCTGGGCGGGGTGACCAAGACCATCGAAATGGTCACCGGTATCCTGATACTGGGGCAGCGGCAGACAGCCCTGGTGGCCAAGCAGGCGGCGGAGGCGGACGTGTTGACCAATGGCCGGGTGCGCCTGGGCGTGGGCATCGGATGGAACGCAGTGGAGTACGAGGCCCTTGGGGAGAACTTCCAAGACCGGGCGCGCCGCTTCACCGAGCAGGTGGAGCTTATGCGGGCCCTGTGGACCCAGGACGTGGTGAACTTCGAGGGGAAGTACCACCGGGTGACCCACGCCGGGATAAATCCCTTACCGGTGCAGCGTCCTATCCCCGTCTGGCTGGGCGGCTACTCCGACCGGGTATTGCGCCGGACGGCCCGCATCGGCGACGGTCTGATTCCCCAGTTCGCACCTGACGAAGAGGGCCGGGAACGCATAGCCCGGATGCGGGAGTACGCTGCCGAAATTGGACGCGACCCCATGTCCATCGGAATAGATGGCTTCGTCTATCCAGATGACCCCTCCGACCTCGACGGGGCGCAGAGAGAGGCCCAGGCTTGGGTGGAATTGGGGGCTACCCACCTGTCGTTCAACACCATGAACCTTGGGCTCAAGGGCCCCGACCAGCACATTGAGGCCATCCGGCGGTTTATGGAAGAGTATTCGGGGTAGACGGGGGCACTTCGACAAGCTCAGCGTGAACGGTGGGGGTCCGGCAGAGCTGTGAATGGTGACGGGTGAGACCGATGGCGGTGGTTGAGACCGGTCAAGGCGGCAGAGAAAGGCTGGCTTAATCCGGCAGCAGGTCCCGCACCCGGTCCAGGACCCGGTTGCCGACCTCGTACTTGCTCATGAGGGGCAGTTCTTCTACCTGCAGGTCCCGGCCGATCAGCGCGACCTTGTTGGTGTCGGCGCCGAACCCGCTGTCCGGAGCGGTGATGTCGTTGGCGACGATCAAGTCCAAGCCCTTGCCCTGGAGCTTGGCCTTGGCGTTGGCCAGCAGGTTCTCGCTTTCGGCGGAGAAGCCGACCTTTACGAAGTCTCCCTGGGCCGCTTCCAGGATATCCTCGGTCTTGGCGAGGTCGATGGACAAGGCGTCGCTGGTCTTCTTTATCTTTTCAGGCGAAGCGTCGGCAGGCCGGTAGTCCGCCACGGCTGCGGCCATAATCAGAGCGTCGGAGCCACTGACATGGCCCAGCACGGCTTCGGACATTTCCTGGGCCGACGTCACCTTCACCGTCTGCACCAGCGGCGGGTCGGGCAAGCTGGTGGGCCCGGCAACCAGCACCACCGCGGCTCCCCGGTCCCGGGCCGCTTCGGCGATGGCATATCCCATCTTTCCCGACGAGTGGTTGGTAATGGCCCGCACCGGGTCGATGGCCTCCCAGGTCCCTCCTGCGCTTACCACGATGGAGCGTCCGGCCAGGTCGCCCTGTTGGCCCAGGGCCGCGGCGATGTGGCCCAGCAGCTCCGCTGGCTCCAGCAGGCGGCCCGTGCCCACCAAGCCCGAGGCGAGCCTGCCCGAGGCCGGGCCGGCGGTAATCACGCCCCGGTCCCGCAGCTTGGCCAGGTTTTCCTGGGTGGCCGGATGATCGTACATGTTGGCGTCCATGGCCGGCGCAATAAGCAGCGGGGCGCTGGAGGCGATGACCGTGGTGGTCAGCGGGTCGTCGGCCAGCCCCGCGGCCAGCTTGGCGATGCAGTGGACCGTGGCCGGCGCGATGACTATCAGGTCGGCCCGCCGGGCCAGCGCCACGTGGTCCATTCCGAACTCGGAATGGGGGTCGAAACCGTCGGTGACCACGTCGCGGTGAGTTATGGCGCGGAAGGACAGCGGGTCCACGAAATTGGTAGCGCCGTAGCTGAGCACCGTGTCCACGAGGGCCCCGGCCTGCTTGAGCTTGCTGGCAAGGTCCAGCGCCTTGTAGCAGGCGATGCTGCCAGTGACGCCCAGGACAATGTTCCGATCCGTGAACGGTGAGGCTGCCATTGGGATTCCTAGTTCGGAGCCTGTGCCGCGGGGACGGCGGGGTTCAGGCGCTGCTGGTTGATTTCGTGCACCAGCCGCAGGCCCACCAGGGTCAGGTCGGGGTTGATGGCGTCGAAAACCTCGGTCTGGCAGGCTATGGGTTCTATCAGGCCTCCCGTGCCGATCACCTTGGCGTCCTGGCCCAACTCGGACTTGAAGCGTCCCACCATGTAGGTCACCAGGCCGGTATAGCCCAACACCAGGCCCGACTGCATGGCCGCCGTGGTGTTCTGGCCGATGGCCGTCTTCGGGGCGGTGAGCTCAACCCGCCGCAACTGAGACGTGTTCTGGTACAGGGCCTCGGCAGCCAGGTTGATTCCGGGAGCGATGGCCCCGCCCAGGTAGGCTCCCTCCCGCGTCACCGCGTCGAACACAGTGGCGGTGCCGATGTCCACCACTATCAACGGCGGGCCGTACAACTCGATGGCGGCGACGGCGTCTACGATGCGGTCAGACCCGACGTCCCGCGGGCTGTCATAGAGGATCTTCAGGCCGGTGCGGGTGCCCACGGTTACGACGAGGGGCTTGACTGAGAAGTAAGAGCGGCATACGTCCTCGAAGACCACGGTGAGGGGAGGAACGACGCTGCAGATGCATGCTTGGTCAACTGCGGCAGGGTCGACGCCCTTGATGCGAAGGAGGTTGGTCAACACCAGGCCGTACTCATCGGCCAGTTGCCGGCTATCGGTGGCTATGCGCAGCGTGGTGGTCAGGCGTTCGCCGTCGAATACCCCGATAGTTACGGTGGTGTTGCCTATATCGATGGTAAGCAGCATAGGGAGGCCCCGCTGTTATAGAGGCCAATTATACGGCACCGCTGTTTTGGCGGCAACGAAAGCCGACAAACCGCCATTCATGGTTTATAATTCCGGTGGCCAAATCGTCAAACCCCCAGACGCGTTTCACGACGCTTCGGCCGCCCGCAGGCAATAAGACCCTTTGACATGGGATGTATTTGATGAGCAAGCTTCTTGACCGGATGGAACAAATCAACCTGGGCGCCTCCCCGGCGATGGGATTCGGGGTGTCCCGGACCCAAAAGCCGCCGGGCATGGCCCTGGTGGGACTGGTTTCCAGCGGCCACGCCAAAGGCATCAAAGCTCTGGCAAAGTTGGGGCCCGACGGCGTCATAGTCTCGGGTCTGGACGATACGTCGGCAGTCGAGGAACTGGCCAAGGCGCTTGACGGCGAAACGCCCTGGGGGGCGCGGCTGCCGTCGCTGAACGAAGAACAGGCCCAGGCGTTGGAAAAGGGCGGCGGCGACCTGGTCGCCTTTGCCATGCAGGGCACATCGGTCACCGCCGTGGCGTCGGAGAACATGGCAAGGCTGCTTTGCATCGAGATGGACGTTGACCCGGAACAACTGCCGGCCATTGGCGCCCTGCCGGTGGACGCATTGGTGCTGCCCATGGGCGGCGTCGCAGCGCCATGGACATTGCAGGAACTGGCAAGTATTAGCAAAATCAGCCGCCGGGTGAGCCAGTACATCCTGGTTGAGGTGTCCCAGCCCCCAGGACCAAAAGAGCTGGAAGCTCTGCGCAACGTCGGCACCCACGGCTTGGTAGTGGATACCGCTGCAGTGAGTGCCAAGCAACTGGCCGAGCTCAAGACAGCCCTGCAGGAAATGCCGCGCCAGCGTTCCGAGCGCCGGGACCGCGCCGCAGCCGTGCTGCCCACATCGGCATTTCCCGGCGGCTTTGCCCCCGAACAAGAGGAATCGAGGGCCTAGGATGGCTGTCGCGGCCCGCCGCCGGGCGGAATGGTGCGTCGCCCTTCCAATCACTCCGCGTTGCGGCGGAGGCCTTGCCCAATGACCGGGAACCGGCGCAACCAGGATGGCTTGGACCTAGAAGGCCTGGTATTGCCGGACCAGGGCATCATCGAGCTTGCCGACAAGCTGACCGGCTACATGACCGAGATTCAACTGGGCGGCCTTCCCGACGTTATCGGCCAGGTGCTCGACGACTTCCTCGATCAATGCGGCAGTATGCCCGAGGACCTCACCCACCCCGACGCCTTCGATGACATCACCAGGAATCAGCTTGCGGTTACCCTGGCTTACCAGTTGGGAAGGTTGGAGGGCAGGTCGCCCCAGGTAGTGCGTAGACTGGTGCAGCAGGCGCTCAAGAAATGGGGATCCCGCCCGGTGGACTCATCACCCGACATATCCGACGACGACTTGGAATCCCCCAAGGAAATGGTCTATCCACGGTTGCGCCGCTTGGAATACGTGACGCCGGAGGATGAAGCCCCATAGCCGCTATGGCCGCTGACGCGCCTGCCTACGATCTGGTGCTGACCGGGGGGACGCTCCTGGACCCGGCGCAGGGCGTCCATGACCGCCGGGACGTTGCCTTCAAGGATGGCGTGGTGGCCCAGGTGTCGGACCGCATCGATCCCGCTTCGGCCGCAAGAGCCATCAACGTGTCCGGAAAGCTGGTTACCCCCGGCCTGATAGACCTGCACGGCCACTTTTACCACGGTGGCGCCGGGTCGGCAGTGCACGCCGACCAAAAATGCCTCCCGGCAGGGACGACCACCGGAGTAGATGCCGGGACTGCCGGGTTTCTCAACTACCGCGCCATGCGCGATTACGTGTTTCCCGCCCACCGCACCAGGCTTCTGGCTTTTCTCCACATTGGCGCTGGGGGCCTGACGCTCAACAGGATTTTGGGCGGCGGCCTCCACGACATGCGGGTGATCGACGTCGACCAGACGGCGGAGGCCGTCAAGAAGAACCCGGGATTCCTGTTTGGGGTCAAGGTGCGCATGCATTTCAACGCCGTGGCCCGCTGGAACGCCCACGACGCCATGAAAGCCGCCCGGGCGGCCGCCGATAAGTCGGGCAGCCGTTTGATGGTCCACGTCAGCGGAACGCCCATTCCTTTGCCCGAGGTGCTGGAGTATCTGGGGCCGGGCGACATAGCAACCCACGCCTTTAACGGCAACCCCGAGTCCATGCTTGACGTACAGGGGAAAGTGCGCCCTGAGGTCCGCTCCGCCGCCGAAAGGGGCGTGGTCATGGACGTGGCCCATGCCGGCGTCCACTGCGACGTAGAAGTCGTCAAAGCGGCTCTGGAGCAGGGCCTGCCGCCCGACACCATCAGCACCGACATCCACGATCACCCTCCGGAGCGCACTGTCTACCTGATGAACGACCTGGTCAGCAAGTTCCACGCCCTGGGGCTGCCCCTGAAGGACGCCGTGGCCGCGGCCACCAGCAGGCCGGCACAGGTTCTGGGCCTACAGGAGTCCTTGGGGTCCCTGGCCCCTGGGATGGCTGGAGACGCCGCTGTGTTCGCAATGCGGGAGGGCCGTTTCGCCTGGCAGGACATGGCCGGGCACACGGTGCGGGGAGAGATGAGGCTGGCGCCCTACGTCACGGTGCGCGATGGGGCCGTGGCCTGGCGGGACGACCTGTTTGCCGATATGGGAGAGTGCTGATCCGCAGCCCTTATTCCACGGTGGCGGCGACGGTGGCTTGGGCTTCCCCGTTCAGGTGAAAGACGAAGTCAACCGCCTCTCCCGAGGGGAATTGCGTCCGGTCGACCGCAACCATAATCATCGGGGCCAGCAGGTAAGGGTATTCTCTACCCTGGGGCGATTCTTCCAGTTCCAACAAGACCTCGGCGCGACGCCCTTCGAATGAGAACCCAACGACTGACAATGGATCACCCTGGAACGGCCGATACAGGTAGTATGCGGCCAGCAGTATCGAGTTGGGGAAATCGATCCTTGCCAGGGTGGTGGTGTTGCCCCATGACCGCTTGGCCGTGAATCCCTGCTGGAAGGCATCGAGCTCGGCCTGGTCGGTGATTACAAAAACCCGCAGTTCCTCGCTGAACGCCTGCCACTCGCCCATGGTTTTTGGATTCACCCACCCGCTGTTGACGTATCTATAGGGGGGCGTCTCGCCGTTATCCCCTTTCGGAGTAGTTGGGGAGTCGGGCGGGGCCCCGCCGCAGGCTATCAGCAACGTCGCGGCCAGCAAGGCCAAAGATAGTCTAAAGCGCAACATAGCTGCGGAGTATCATACCAAAACCCCGTCCTCTCACATACGTATACTTTGACTTAGCGGCGGCCCACCCCGAGTAGGATGACTTGCGGGCCCGCGCCAAAATGGTGATTCCTTGTTGGCGGCTTTCCTTGTAAACGCTTAAGCGCACTGTCAAACTATCGTTATGAGACTGGGCGACTTCGAGATCGCTGATCCGGTCCCCGAGTTGAAAGACCCTCACGTTCTGGCTGTGCTGAGGCCGTGGATTGACGTGGGTAACGTAGGGACTTTGAGCCTGAGCCGGGTAGAGAGACACTTACGAGCGCGGGAGGTCGGGCGGCTGGCCCGGCCCGGGCGGTACTACGATTTTACCCGTTACCGGCCCCGTTCTTATCTAAACCACGGGAAGCGGGAGTTTTCCATTCCCAATACGATAATCCGGTGCGCCCCCAGGGAAGATGCCAGGGACCTAATCCTGCTCCACCTACTGGAGCCTCACGCCTACGGAGAGGACTACATAGAGTCGGTACTCGAGGTCCTGAAATTCTTCGGCGTCCGCAGGTATAGCGTGGTCGGCGCCATGTATGACATGGTGCCCCACACCAGGCCCCTGCTGGTGTCCGCCGCCGGCAGCGAGGCCGGCGCAGAAGAAGAATACAGCTTGACCGGGGCCCGCCCCAGCAACTACGAAGGCCCGACGTCTATTACCTATCTGGTGTCCAAGGAAGCGGGGGAATTGGGCGTTGAAACGCGGACATACGTGGTGCACCTGCCCCAGTACTTCCAGGTTGAGGAGGACTACACCGGCGCGGCCAGGATAACCGAGATACTCTGCAACCTCTACCAGTTGCCCAAGCGGTTGATGGACCGTGACCGCGGCCGCCAGCAGTACGAGTCCCTCCGCAATATAGTGGGCGAGACTTCAGAAGTCTCCTCGTTGTTGAACCGCCTGGAAGAACGGTATGACAAAGAACAGAGGGGAGAAATCCCTCCGGCGCCGCTATCTCCCAACATTGAGCAGTTCCTGCACGAACTGGGCCAGGACTTCCCGCCGCCTGAGGGCGCCTGACCCGCGGCCGGGCAGTGAGGATACCCCGTTCATGCCCTTCGCCGGCTAACGCATGGTTGCACTTTAACAAGATTGGACGAGACAAGACCGGCCCGCTTTTGAGGCTGCCGTAGATTGACGTTGCAGGGGCCGTATGGTAGAGTAACGCCTTCATAAATCGCGGTTTTGAGGACTCAACCGGAGGTAGAGGAGTATCGCCAGGCAGTATCGGGTTAACGAGCGTATAACGTCTCCTCAGGTTCGGGTAATCGGCGAAGACGGTGGGCAGCTCGGCGTCATGGACGTGAGACAAGCGCTCCAGCTTGCCAGGGACGCCAGCATCGATCTGGTCGAAGTAGCTCCAAACTCCGACCCACCGGTATGCCGCCTGCTGGACTACGGAAAACTACGGTACCTCAGCTCGAAGAAAGAGAGAGAGTCCAAAAAGGGTCAGAAAAGCACTGACCTAAGGGAAGTGCGGTTTCGGCCCAACATAGGTTCCCACGATCTGGATTCCAAGACCCGTAAAGTCAGGGAGTTGATTAACGACGGTTCCAAGGTGAAATTGACCGTCAGGTTTAGAGGGCGGGAGGCGGCCCATCAGCAGCTGGGCCTCTCGGTCCTCAAGCGGGTGGCCGACGAGTTGAAGGACGAAGTCCGCCTGGAGAAACCGCCCGCGCTGGAGGGGAGAGCGCTTTCGATGATCCTGGTGCCGACCCCCCAACGCAGTGAAAAGACAGAGAAAGCAGCAGACCTAGCCGATGCCAAAACTTAAGACCCACAAAGGCGCCAAAGCCCGAATCCACGTTACCGGTTCCGGGAAGCTCATGCGCCGGAAACGGATGAGCAGCCACCTTAGGCGCAAGAAGCCCACCAAGGTAACTCGCAAGTACGCGCAGAAGCTTCTGATGGACAGCAGCAACCTGCCCCGCTTCGGCCGGTTGCTTCCCTACGGTTAGCCTCAGCAAGCACTGCAACGGAGACCAGCAATTGCCTAGAGTAAAACGAGGAGTCACCAAGCACCGGCGGCACAAGAAAGTGCTGCTGGCAGCCAGGGGATTTCAGGCGTCCTCACACCGCAACTACAAATGGGCCAAGGAGGCCTTGCTCCATGCCTGGGACCACGCCTATCGCCACCGCCGCGAGCGCAAAGGCGATTTCAGGCGGCTGTGGATTGTCCGCATCGGGGCGGCCTGCCGCCAGTCGGGCATCACCTACAGCCGGTTCATGTATGGGCTGAAAAAGGCCGGCGTGGAACTCGACCGCAAGGTGTTGGCCGACCTGGCGGTGCAGGATGAAGCTGCGTTCCAGAAGCTCGTGGGCATCGCTGCCGAGCAAGCCGGAACCTGATCCCTCGCCCCTCTATACACTGACACCGGTCCCCTCAACGTCTCGGAACGGTCAGGACTTGGACTTCTTGGGTTCTACCTCTTTCCTGACGAAACCGTAGTAGGTGTCCGCGTCCAGTATCTGGCCCAGGGTATCCTCGCTCATGCTGATGGGGCGCACCGGGGTAGCCCACTTCTCGGTCAGTTCGTAGTGAATCGCGCTTAACGGCGTAGGGCGGTTGCGCTGTCTGAGCAGTATCCTGAACACAATCTCCTGAATCGGCATCTCGGTCCGGATGAACTCCTCGTCGTTTTTGCTGAATTTGGCGATTTCGCTCACCAGCTTGGAAACGTCGGGCAATTCATGGTCCGGCTTCTTCAGGGACGGGCAGGCCGCAGGGCGGCGTTCGGCGACCAAAGTCAACGCCGACCGGTTAAGTTGGGCCAGGCGCGGGAAGCTGATCTGGTAGTGGTGCGCCAGCTTGGGTTCCTGGGTGGCCTTGGACTCGGCAGTGGTCATACGTCAACCTCTTCGTTCCAGTCAAGCATGATTATCTGGACTCGTTCTCCCTTGGCCTTGGTTGGCAAGTCGTCCGGGCATATGGCCAGGCCATTGGCCCGGGACATGGAAGTCAGGATGTTTGATCCCTGCGGGCCTGCGGGATCCGCGTAATAGACGCCGTCTTTCTTGGTCACCTCCACGCGGGCGTATACTCTTCTGCCGTCGAAGTTGTAAATGGGCCCGGTGAGCACACCTTCCACCATGGGGCGGGCCAACCGCTTGCGTCCCAGCATGGTCCTGATGGCGGGGCGGGCGAACATCTCGAACGCGATCATAGCGCTTACCGGGTTGCCCGGCAGTCCCAGCATGGGCACCTGTTTGCCGCCGGCGCCGTTCAGGTGGCCGAAGGCGAGAGGCTTGGCCGGCCGCATGAGCACCGACCAGAAGTTGACCTCTCCTCTCTGGGTCAAAACGTCTTTCACGATGTCGTAGTCGCCCTTGGACACCCCCGCGGAGGTGATGACCAGGTCCGCGTCGACGGCCTCTTCCAATTTCCGGTTCAGGTCATCCAGTTCATCTTTGGCGATGCCCAGGGTCTTGGCGATGCCGCCGCAGCCGATAACCGAGGCGGCAACGGTGAAGCTGTTGCTGTCGTAAATCTTGCCGCCCTCCAGGGCTGCGCCAATCGGGGTCAGTTCGTCTCCGGTGGCCAGGACAGACACCACGGGCGTGCGGGCTACCCGGGCTTTTTCCAGCCCCAACGAGGCCAGGACCCCCACTTCCGCCGGCCGTATTATGGTGCCGGCCGTCAACACCAACTCGCCCTCGCCTACATCTTCCCCCGCCGGCCGGACGTTGGCCCCAAGGGGCAGCGCCGCCATTATGGCCACTTCGTCCAGCGGCCTTCCGGCCTTCCGGCGTTCAACTTCATCCGTTTGCTCGAAGGGGACCACGGTGTCGGCCCCGTCGGGGACGGGCGCGCCGGTCATGATCCTCATGGCGGCGCCGGGTTGCACGGTCTGGGAGGGAACCTGCCCGGCGGCCACCAGGCCGATGACTTTGAGATGTCGCGGCGTGCCGGGAGCCGCATCCGTTATGTCGTTCCCCTGCACCGCATAGCCGTCCATACCCGAGTTGGCCATCGGGGGGATGTCATGCGGGGACCGGATGTCTTCAGCCAACGCGCGGCCCAGAGTTTCCAGGATCGGAGTTGGCTCCGGCTCCAGGGGGCGGAAGCTGGCCATGATGCGCTCGTAGGCGTCTTCCACGCTTAGCATGTCCTCTCCCACGTGCCGGTGGCCGTGCTCATGGCGCGGTGCATGTCGGTGTGCGGGTCCTGCCATGGGTTTTCCTCCGTTATTCTAGGTCCGCAGGGAAGCCTGGACTTCCCGTTCCAGGGTGCGCATCAGGCCGTCCAGGGAACGGTTGACCTCCTCAGTCGTGAGAGTCCGGTCCTTTGCCTGGAACGACAGGTGAAACGCGAGGGATTTGGTGCCCGGAGGGACATTGTCGCCGGTGTAGATGTCGAACAAATCAGCCTCGCTCACCAACCGGTGGCGCGTTATCGTGTCGAGCACCTTGCCCGCCGGGACATCCTCCGGGACCACCAACGCCAGGTCCCGGTTGGCCGAGGGAAACCTGTCCAGTGGGGCAAACGCCCGGCTTCCCGAAGGGAGCGCCTTCAAAAGAGAGTCCAGTTGCAACTCGAAAAAGGCAACCGGCTCGACCCGAACGTCGAATTTCTCCGCAACGGCCGGGTGCAGTTCCCCCACCACGCCCAGCATCACGTCCGCCGCTGCTATCGTTGCCGCCCGTCCTGGGCCAAAGAAAGGGTCTTGCACCGGGGCGTATTCAGCATCGACCCCCAGGCGCTGCAGCAGGCCGTCCACGGCCCCCTTGGCGTCGTAGAAGCCCAGTGATTCGCTCTCCTCCAGCCACGACGGCTCCCAGCGGCGTCCCGCCAGCAGGCCGCACACCATCTGCTGCTCCTTGGGGAGGTCCGCAGGCCTGGGCAGGAAGACGCGGCCCATTTCGAACAGGCGAAAGGGACCCTCGCCGTGTCCCTGGTTGGCAGCCAACGTCCTGAGCAGGCTGGGCCTCAGAGACGTGCGCAGGCAGTTCTCTTCCGAGTTCAAGGGGTTGGCAATTGTGAGATAGGCGTCGTTCGCTCCATTGGCGCCCACCCGCTCCAGGTCATCAGGGTTGACCAGGGGGTAGCTGATGACCTCCTGGATTCCGCTGGACGCCAGGGTGTCCTTCACCGCGTCCGCCAGCCGCCGGGCGGAGTCCGGTTGCTGATAGGGGATTGGCGTGGACAGCGTGGCCACCGGAACGGAATCGTAGCCCAGAATCCGTACCACCTCTTCCACCAGGTCGTCTTCGATGGCGATGTCGCTTCGCCAGTAGGGTACGGCAGCTTCTACGCTCTCTGAGTCCAGCCGGTGGGTCTCGAAGCCCAGGGACCGCAGCACCCGCTCCACGGTGTCCAGGTCTACGTCCATGCCCAGCACTTTCTTCAACCGCCGGGTGGTTAGCTTGACTGATTCGGGCAAGTCCCGGCCTCCGGGGAATACGTCTATGATTCCCTTGGCCACGGCGCCGCCGGCCACCTGTTGTATCAACTGGGTCGCCCGGCGCAGGGCAATGGGCGCCAGTTCCGGCCGCAGGCCCTTCTCGAACCTCAGGGTGGCGTCGGTACGCAGCCCCAAGCTCCTGGCGGTCTGCCGGTTATTGAGCGGGTCGAAGTTGGCCGACTCCAGCAGCACGGCCTTGGTGCCGGCGCCGATTTCGCTGTTGGCCCCGCCGATGACGCCGCCGAGGCCGATGGCGTTCTGGGCGTCGGCGATGACCAGGGACTCGGTGTTCAGCTTGCGTTCGACGCCGTCCAGTGTCACCAGGATCTCCCCGGCCCGCGCCCGCCGTACTATGACGGTGCGGCCCTTGAGCCGGGCGTAATCAAAGGCGTGGAGCGGCTGATTAAACTCCAGCATTACGTAGTTGGTCACGTCCACCACGTTGTTGATGGGACGCAGCCCAGCTTTGGTCAGCTTGTCCTGAAGCCAGTCCGGTGACGGCCCGACTTTCAGGTCCTTGATTAGGCTGGCGGTGTAACGGCCGCAAAGGTCGGGGTCGGCGATGCTTATCGAGACCTCCTCGGTGATAGCCGGACCCTCTTCGGGATAGCTGATTTCCGGTTCTTTAACGGTTGCCCCGGTGAGAGCGGCGACCTCGCGGGCCACGCCCATTAGTGAGAAGCAGTCCAGCCGGTTGGGCGTGACCTCCAGCTCCAGGATGGTGTCGCCCAGGTAGCCGTCCAGCGGAGCGCCCAGCGGAGCGTCGTCGGGCAGGACGATTATCCCCGTGTGGTCGTCGCCCAGGCCCAATTCCAACTCCGAGCAGACCATGCCTTCCGACATCACGCCGCGGATGCGGGCGGGCTTCAGGGGTTCCTTGGCCCCGGTGTGGGCGTTGAACAGCCGGGCTCCCGGCTTGGCAAAGCAAATCTTCTGGCCTGCTTCTACGTTGGGCGCGCCGCACACCACCTCCACCTCTTCGCTGCCCGTATCAACCTGGCACAGCCGGAGGCGGTCGGCTTGGGGGTGAGGCCGGACCGCCGTCACCTGGCCCACCAGGCATTCGCCCCAGTCGCCAATGCGGTGAATCTCGCCGGCTTCCACCCCGGCCATGGTCAGCCGGCGAGCAAGCTCGTCAACGGGCAGGTCTACGTCTACGTAGTCGCGCAGCCAGGAGAGTGGTACTTTCATAGGCCCGGTTGGGTCCTGTTGTTCAAAACTGCCTCAAGAACCTCAGGTCGTTGGCGTAAAAGTGCCTGATGTCGTCTATGCCGTACTTCAGCATGGCAATGCGTTCGGGGCCCATGCCGAAGGCGAACCCGGTGTATTTTTCCGGGTCGTACCCCACCCCCTGCAGCACCTTGGGGTGCACCATGCCGGCTCCCATGATTTCAATCCAGCCGCTGCCGCGGCACACCCGGCACCCTGCGTCCTTGCCGCCGCAGGCAAAACAGTCTATGGACATGTCCACCCCGGGCTCGACGAAGGGGAAATAGTCGCATCTGAAGCGCACCTTTCGTTCCCGGCCGAACAACCGGCGGGCAAACTCGTACAGCGTGCCCTTCAGGTTGGCGAAGGTTATGCCTTCGTCCACCGCCAGGCCTTCCACCTGATGAAAGTGCCACTCGTGGGTGGGATCGGTGGCCTCGTACCGGTACACCTTTCCCGGCACCACGACGCGAATTGGAGGCTCGTTGGCCTCCATTACCCGCGCCTGCATGGGCGACGTGTGGGTGCGGAGCAGCATGGGCCGCTCCCCCTCCTCGTTCAGGTAGTCCACCCATAGGGTGTCCAGCATGTCCCGAGCCGGGTGACCCTTGGGAATGTTGAGCATCTCGAAGTTGTACCGGTCCCATTCCACCTCGGGACCCTCGACGATGCTGAAGCCCATGCCGACAAAGGCGTCGCAAATCTCTCTCACGACCTGGGTGGTGGGATGCAGGCGGCCCAGCGTGTTGGGGCGTCCTGGCAGAGTAACGTCGATCCCTTCCTGGGATGCGGCGCCGGCCCTTTCGGCTGCGGTGATTTCCTGCGACCGGACTTCCAGCCGTTGTTCCAGGTCGCGCTTGGCTTGGTTCGCCAGCGCGCCGGCCTCCCTGCGCTGGGCCATGTCCAACTGGGAGAGGCCCCGCAACAGCGCGGTCAGGCGTCCGCGGCGGCCCAGGTAGGCGACCCGCCAGTCTTCCAGCGATTTCAGGCTCTTTAGTTCTTGGAGTTCTTTCAGCGCCCCTTGGGCCAACTCATCGATGGACTGGGCTGTGGGTCCTGACAACTTAGCCTATTCTCGCCTTCGCCAATTACCGTAACAGCAAATAGTCATGTGCGGCCAAGCCATTATAGGAACGGCGCTAACTTGGGTCAAGGCGGCTCGCGTCTCCGGCATAGGCGTAGAGGCAAGTGGGGACGCCCGTTATCGCCCGTGTATAATTGACTGCTAATACGGCTTGACGCCGGATATTCCCGGCAAGCCGCGGGCGCGTGACACCGCAGCCCAACGCACCCGCGTGAGGAGGCTCCCAATGCCGATTATTCAACGGCCCTACGTTCCACCCGAGGACCAGGTCCCTCAGGAAGAGAATTTCGTCAATCCCGGCGACCCCCAGGCTGCCGACGGCGGGTCGGGAGACCCCATCACCTTTTACAGCGACTCGATGCACATCTTCAGCAGCCTCTACTCCGCTGTCCTGTTCTTTGGTGAGCAAATGGAAGAGCGGGAGCCGATTCTGCGGGCTCGCATCAAGGTCAGCCCGCAGATGCTGAAGGCCATCGCCCTGCTCACCGCCAAGCACGTTCGTGAGTACGAAGAGGCGGTGGGGCCCATCACCCTGCCGGAGCAGGTCTACGCCGCCTGGGAACTGGAGCCTGACAAGGAATGACCGAAGCGCGGGAAGACCGTCCGCTGGCCGAGGACTTTTCTGTCCCAGTCCCGGTCCAACCCGGAGTGGACTACGCCATTCCGCCCGGCTGGGACTGGCGTCTTATAGGCGCCGGGCAACCCAGCAGAGCCACGGTCCACCTGACTCACAGCGACGTTACCCGGGTCATGGTCGACGTGCTGCGGCCGTCGGACTCGTCGCCGGAAGCCCCCTTCCGCATAGTCCGGGACATCCCCATCATCATCATCGACAGCCTGGACAAGTACTGGGCCGCAGAGTCGCGGGAACGGCTGCCCTTGAGCGGCCTCAGGGTCCCCGTGGAGCACGAAACTATGGAAGGCGCAAAGCGGGCGCTGGCCTCAGACCTGGCCGCCCAATTGAGGCTGCTCCTGCTGCTATCGACGTCTTACCAGCAGAGCATGGCCCCCCAGTTGAAAGAGAACCTGGCCCTGCTGTCCCGTTACCTGGAGCCGCGGCGGGATTCTGGAGACGGAACAGTCTCCGTTTACTCATAGGGTCTGGCACATTTAGCTCTTTGGGAGGGGATTATCACCGGTGATAATCCCCTGTTTGTAGCGTGTTCACCCAATTCAGCACGCGCGTGTGTCACGCGCCCCTGGAGGAGCAACCAATGCCCGAGGAAGTCTTACCGGCCCGGAACAAGAGCCATGTGGCCATACGCATCCTGCGCGGACTGTTTTGGCTGGGTGCAGGTTACGTCTTCATGGCCGGTGGCTTCTTCTTCCTGTACGTCTCAGTCGTCGCGATCGTTTGCATACTCATCCTCGGCTGGTTTACGCCGTCCGCCAACGCGTGGATATGGTTCTTCCAGGAGGTGATGCCTTACATCGTTGGACCGGCACTGGTGTTGGTGCTGGGAACCTGGGTGCTCTGGGCGGCGTTCTACCTGCTCCGGAGCGTTTTGGCCAAGGTTGCTGACATCACCAACCAGGTGCTTTACGGCGGCGAGTGACGCCGGTTTCGTTTGCCCTGCCTACGGCTGAATCGGCCAAACCCTGAGAGCAAACGGAACCCCGCCACTTGTGCTGGCTGGTACTTCCGTCCCCTCTACTCCGCGTCTCCCGCCGCAAGCCGCTTTACCACGGCCTCCACCACCTCACCCAGCGGCACCATCTCCGCCTCCGCGTCGGTGCGGCCCTTCACTTCAACCTGTCCGTTCTTGAGGTTGCGGGGGCTGACCACCAGCCTCAGGGGCAGGCCCAGCAGGTCGGCGTCGTTGAACTTCACCCCGGCCGCCTGGTCTATCCGGTCGTCGTAGAGGGTTTCCACGCCCTTGTCCCAAAGTTCTTTGTAAAGCCAGTCCGCCGCCTCCACGACGTCGCTGTCCGACATGTTCAGGGCCACCAGGTGCGCCTGATATGGCGCTACAGGCGGTGGGAAGATGATGCCCCGCTCGTCGTGGTTCTGCTCGATGGCCGCGGCCAGCAGGCGGCCCACTCCTATGCCGTAGCAGCCCATGGTGACGGGACGCTGCCGCCCCTCGCTGTCCAGGTACAGGGCGTCCAGGGCCTCGCTGAAGAAGGTGCCCAGCTTGAAGATGTGGCCGACCTCGATGCCCCGGCTGGACTCCAGCGCACCACCGCAATGGGGGCATAGCTGGCCGGGCTGGGCCAGGGCGATGTCGTCCAGGACGTCCACCTGGAAGTCCCTGGGATAGTTGGCGTTTTTGAGGTGGCAGTCCGGCTTGTTGGCCCCCACGACGAAGTTATTGCCTTGGGTGATGGACCTGTCTGCGATTTTGCGTATGCCCGAAAGCCCCACTGCCGAGGCCGAACCGGCCACCAGCCCGGCGGCCCGCACCTCGTCGTCGTCGGCCAGACGCAGGTCCTTGACGTGAAGCAGGTTCTTCAGCTTGACGTCGTTGATTTCCAGGTCGCCCCTGATAGAGACGAATACGACCTCTCCGTCGGCGGCGTAGAAGACGGCTTTAATCGTCTTCTCCGCGGGCACGTCCAGAAACTGCGCCAAGGTGTCGATGGTCTTGATTCCTGGAGTAGCAGTCTCCTCCAGGGCCGACTCCGGCTCCGGGGATAGCTGCTTATACACGCCGACGGCTTTTTCGGCGTTGGCCGTGTAGCCGCAGCTGGGGCAGGTGATGACCGTGTCCTCGCCGGTTGGAGTCGGCAACAGGAACTCGTGGGAGTCTTTGCCGCCGATGGCCCCGCTGTCGGCCTCGGCCATCAGCACCGGAAGCCGGCAACGGCGGTAGATGTTGCGGTAGGCCTGGGCCATGGCCTGGTAGCTTTCCTCCAGGCTGTCGTCGTCGGCGTTGAAGCTGTAGGCGTCCTTCATGTCGAACTCGCGCACCCGCACCAGTCCGGCGCGGGGACGCGGCTCGTCCCTGAACTTGGTCTGAATCTGGTAGAGGATCACCGGCAAATCCCGGTAGCTCTGCACGTTGGAGCGCACTATGGAGGTGACCACCTCCTCGTGGGTGGGGGCCAGGACCATGGAACGCCCCCGGCGGTCTTCCAGGGAGAAGAGGTTGTCGCCGAATGCGGCCCGGCGGCCGGTCTGATCCCACAGTTCCATGGGCTGCAGGGCGGGCATCATCAGCTCCTGGCCGCCCGCGGCGTCCATTTCCTCGCGAATGATGTTTTCTATCTTGCGGAGGGAACGCCAGGCCAGTGGGAGGTAGGAGTAGACGCCGGCCGCTACCTGCTGCACCAGGCCGGCTTTCAACATCAAGCGGTGGCTGTTGGTCTCCCCCTCAGGAGGGTCCGAGCGGAGGGTCTTGGAGACCAGCCGGGTGAGCCTCATGAGGCCGCGGGGGTGTTCTCCACTTCTTCCATCAGCGCCGAGAGCATCTGGTCTCCCGGCACCACGCGCACCTTTTCGCCCTTGCGGAAGATTACGGCCCGGCCTGCCCCTGCGGCTATGCCCACGTCGGCGTCCTTGGCCTCTCCGGGGCCGTTGACCTCGCAGCCCATCACGGCAACAGTGACCTCCTTCTTGCTGGCCTTGAGCAAGGCGTCCACGTCGTTGGCCAGCTTGACCACGTCCACGTCGGCCCGGCCGCAACTGGGACAGGCCACCAGTACGGAACCTTTCTGCCGCAGGTTGAGGGACTTGAGGATTTCGTAGCCTGCCGCTACCTCTTCCTTGGAGTCGCCGCTCAGCGACACGCGGATGGTGTCACCGATTCCCTCGTAGAGCAGCACGCCCAGCCCGACGGCGGTGCGTATTGAGCCGGACTGCACGGTGCCGGACTCGGTGATGCCCAGGTGCATGGGATACGGCACCAGTTGGGCCAGGGTCCGATAGGCCTCCACCGTGGTGGGCACGTCGAAGGCCTTCATAGAAATCTTGATGTCGTCGAAGTCCTGCTCTTCCAAAAGGGTGACTTCCCACAGGGCTGTGGCGACCATGTGGTCGATGATGCTGTATTCCCCTTCTTCTTTGACCTCTCCGGCCTTGGGGAGCTTATTGACCAAGTCCATGTGCCGGGAGAAGCCCCTGGTGCGGCCGATGCCGCCCACCGGGGGCAGGCTGCCGAAGTTGACCCCGATGCGGATGGGTATGCCCCGTTCTTTGGCCGCCCGCACCACGGTGCGTACCTGGTCTTCGTCTCGCAGGTTGCCCGGGTTGAGCCGCAGGCAGTCCACGCCGCCTTTGACGCATTCCAGGGCCAACTTGTAGTGAAAGTGAATGTCGGCGATCAACGGGATGTTGATCCGCTTCTTGATTTCCGCCATCGCCTGAGCGGCTTCCATGTCCGGCACCGCGCTGCGGATGACGTCGCAGCCGGCCTCTTCCAACTCGTTTATCTGCCGGACTGTGGCGTCGACGTCCCGCGTATCCGTCTTGGTCATCGACTGCACTGCAATGTCGGCGCCGCCGCCTATCTTCACTCCGCCCACGTAGACCGGTTTTGTTGGCCGCCGTTTATTCATTACTAGCCTCGTTTCCTGAATCTGCTTTACGCCTGTATGTTACCGAAATTTATATGCCTGCGCTAGGGGCAGCCAACCTCGGCTACTGCGATTCTGGAGTGTCACGCCGGCGGGTCTCCGCCTTGCGCCCCGTCTGGGGGCAGCGTAGAATTGGCCGCGCCGACGGGCCTGCTCATGGCGGTTGTATCCAAAACCCGTTGGACAAGGGAATGCAACTATGAGATTTCAGGACAAGGTAGCGGTGGTCACCGGCTCAGCCCGCGGCATAGGAAAGGCTACGGCCAAATTGATGGCCGGTGAAGGCGCCCAACTGGTGGCCGTGGACATAATCGGGTCCGGCCTGGCCGCCGTGGCCGAGGAGATAGAGGCGTCCGGCGGCCAGGTAACCGCCATGCAGGTCGACGTGCTGGATGCTCGGCAGGTGGAGGCTATGTTCGACTCTGTAGTCTCCGGTCTCGGCCGCGTAGACATCCTGGTCAACGCAGTCGGCGGCAGTTCCATCATCGCCAATGGCGAAGCCAAAGTAGACGAACTCACCCCGGAAGAATGGGATACGGTAGTCCGGTTCAACCTCAGGGGCACGTTCCTGTGCACCAAGGCTGCCGTGCAGCAGATGAAGAAGCAGGGGGGCGGCAAGATTGTCAACCTCTCTTCTAGGGCCGCAAGGGGCGTCAGCGACTCCAGCAGCGCCTACGCTGCGGCCAAGGCTGGCATCACCGCCTTCACCAAGAAGGTCGCTACTGAAGCCGGGCCCTATGGGATAACCTGCAACGCCGTCGCCCCCGCCTTGACCCTCAGCGACCGCATAGCGGACCTGTGGGCACAGAAGTCCGAGGAGCACAAGCAGCGGACCATTCAGAACATACCCCTCCGGCGTCCCGCCCAGCCCGAGGACCAGGCCAAGGTCATCGCCTTTCTCGCGTCTGAGGACGCCGACTACGTCACCGGCGTGACCATCGACACCGCCGGCGGGCGGTAAGCCTCTACCTGGTTGCGTCTGCCTTTAGGGGTTGGCGGGACTACCGGTACTCAAGGGTGTAACCCGAAATCCGGCGACATTCACTCACGGACAAAATTCCAAATCACTCTGCAAGTCCAAACCAGCGCGGTTGAGACTTGCCGGTATGCATCCGGTTAACTTGTTTCCGCTGATCCAGAGCTTCTTCAGATTTGAGATCTCGCCCAGTTCCGGCGGGATAGTCCCGGTTAGATTGTTCTGGGAGAGGTCCAGTTCTACCAGACTTGGGAAGTTGCCCAGTTGCAGTTCGCTCAACGAGCCGTTCCCATTAATGCTCAGCTTTGCCAAATTGGGGAGGTTGCCCCACTCCAGCCTGCTCAACGAGTCGTTCGCCGTAATGCTAAGCTCTACTAAGTTGGGGAAACTGCCCAACACCAGCCTGCTCAATGAATCGTTCTCCCACATGTTCAGCTTTATGAGGGTGGGATGGCTATCCAACGCCAGCCCGCTCAGGGCGTCGTTCTCAGACACGTCCAGAACTTCCAGGTTGGGGACGTTACCAAGCTTCAGACTGTTTAACGAGTCATTGCCCTCAATGGTCAAATCTGTCAGATTGAATGAGTTGACCAACTCCAGTTGAGTTAACGAGTCGCTCTGTTCAATGACCAACTCCCACAGGTTGGGGAAGCTGCCTAGGTCAAGTGACAATTCACTGCTAGCTTCTACGCTGTCGATCCACAACCACAGGCGCGTGAGACGCCCATCAGCGTCAATCGTCACTCCACCCCATTTCCCGATATGAGCATCACTCAACCAATTAAACCAGTTGGGGCTGCCCAATGTTTTGTGCAGCGCGACTAGGGCATCTCTGTCGGTTTGGGGTGTTGGCGCAGGCGTGGGTGGGGATGTGGCGTCAGTCACCCCATACCAACGGTTGACTATGTCCGCGACGGCGACGCGGTTGTCGTCAGAGGCGTAGGTAGTAAAGGCTTCCATCACATGGCAGTAAGTGGTCGAGCGGCCCAGCGCGTTGGGCAGGCACACGTCAGCTACATCAACATATTTGTGCAGGAACCAGCGCCGGAAGCTCAGGCGAAAGTTGGTCGGGTCCATAGCGCGGTACAAGTCTCGGTAGAAGGCTTCCCCTACTGGGTACTCGCACCGCGCCTCCGAGCCGTGGGGGTCGGAGTCTTCAAGTTCGGAAATAGTTAGACCAGTGCAGTGGGCGTTCCAAGGATACTCCATCAAATCATCGCGGGCTGCGCCGGGTCCATAGGACAAAAAGTCGGCTGCGCCTTCGTCAATCCATTCTAGATTCAAATGATGGGGGACCCACGATGCGCGCAGCCATGACCAGTAAAAGTGAGCTGCTTCGTGCGAAACCGTCGTTGAGTCGCCGGAATCGTGGCCAATCCAAGTGAACATCTCAACATGTCCCCCACCAGAACCCGGCAGGATGCGGTAATTGACCTGTCGTTGGGGGAAGGGGAGGCCCATGAACGCCTCGTGGCTACGGACGGCATCCTCGAGGTCGTCCATCATGCCGGCGTACCCCAGCGCAGGATCGTCCCGAAGGATGTTCAACTCGATATCCCCCGCCAATGGCAGGTTGATGGTTCGCTCCTCCAAGGTGTGAGGAGACCCGGGGTCGAGAAGGCTCACGTCATTTTCGTCGCCCATCATAGCGATAATCTTGGACTCCCGGTAAGAAATGCCGTCGTTCGCCGCGGGGTGTTGGAAAACCCAATTCAATATTCCAGGCGGGTACCCAGTCTCCAGGTTCATCAGGGCCTCGAGGTTCCAGCCCTCGACAACCCACGGCTCTTCGATCAGTTTTGCCAAGTGGCCCGCATCCGCCACACGAGTCAATGCCCTCGCGGCGTACCTCTCCAAATCAGTCACTATACAGTCCGCTATCCACGGCAGAGCCTCTATCCGCGCCGTCAGTTCCCGGTTGCCAGCGTTCGGGGTCACGGTGGGTTGCGCGCAGGCGGCACGCCGGTCAGTTAGAATCCTTACAGCCTCTGCCATATCCGCTCTGATTGGTGGCAGTGCGCCCTCAGACGTGTGAGTAGGCAGCGATCCACGCCCCCAACTGCCTGCCACGAACACGGCATCGGGCTCAGGCGTGGGATCAGGTGTAGGCTCAGGCGTGGGCTCAGGCGTGGGCTCAGGCGTGGGCGTAGCAGTTGGGGTCGCTGTCGGGCTTGGAGTAGCCGTGGGTCTGGGAGTCGTTATGGGCGTCGGCGCAACCTCAACAATTGGCGAAGAGGTCGCCGTTGGAACTATAGTAGGAACGTCGGCGGGAACGGAGGTCGCCTCAAGCACAGGAGACGGCGACGCTACAATAGGCGTTGCAGCCGCCAACTCTGTGGAAGCGGGAGTGACCGCTGGCCGGGCATCCCCGCCTCCACATGCCACTCCTGCAAGTACCAGTAGTCCTAGCAATCCCCCCAGGGAAGATCGCCGCCAGGCGCCAGAGTGTCGCAGCATAGGCCCCCCGTGTGGCCCCATAATGGGGGGCCGTCAGCTTTTGGCGTATGGTCTCCTTACGGTCAGATAGACCGTACACCCATAGCCGGCGGAACACAACCCCGCTATCAGCCCAGCAAATTCCCGCCCTGTATCAGCCGGTTGATGTCCCCGGCGCTTATGACCACGATGGCGCTGACCAGCAGCACAAGACCGACCAGGTGCACCAGCCCTTCTTTTTCCGCCGGAACCCGTTTGCCCCGGCGCAGCCACTCCAGCACCACGAACACCAGCCGCCCCCCGTCCAGCATAGGAATGGGCAATAGATTCAGCACCGCCAGGTTGATGCTCAGCAGCACGGCGATGGTCAGCCAGCCTATGAAGCCGCCGTCCCTGGTCACCTCTCCAGTCACCTGGGCTATGCCAATGGGGCCGGAAAGCTCCGGCGCCGACCCCTGGGAGATGGCTCCGAATATCCCCTGCTTCATCAGCACCAATGACTCCCAGGTGCTGACGAACCCCTGGGGTACGGCCTCCCAGACGGGCTGCGAGCGGCTTACTGTCCGTGGGTCGGCCACGACCGTTGAGACGCCGGTGTACCAAGTCGGCGAACCGGCCTGTTCGAACAGTGGGACAACCCGCACCGGCAGTTCCTGCCCGTGCCTGAGCACCAGCCATTCCATTATCGAATCTTCACTGGCCTGGATGGCCGACGACAGGTCTTCGGCCCGGTTGACGGCTAGGCCGCCCGCCTGTAACACGACGTCGCCCGGAATCAGCCCGGCTGCGCCCGCCGGAGATCCCCTCGCAACACGCTGCAGCACCACCTGCCCCTGGTCCTCTCCAATTCCAACGCCCACTACCCACCGTCCGGGGGGCCGCGCAAACTCCGGCTCTACCGGTACGACTAGCTGTGCGCCGTCCCGCTCGATCAGCCAGTCCATTTCCGAGCCGCCGTTCAAGAATACCGAGCGTTGCAGGTCGAACCGGTTCTCGATGGGCTTGCCGTCGGCCTCCAGCACAACGTCCCCCGGCTGCAGCCCCGCGGCCGCGGCGGGAGAGTCCGCGTTGACCTGTGCGGCCACCACCCTGCCGACGGTCACGTCCTGGGGGACCATGAATAGCACCGCGAAGACGATAACGGGCAGGATGGCGTTCATCAGCGAGCCTGAGACCAGCACTATGAAGCGGGTCCCCGGCCCCTTGGCCGCCAGGCTCCGGGGCACCGTGGAGTCGTTCTCCCCTGCCAGCCGGACGAACCCTCCAAAGGGCAGCCAGTTCACCGAGTAGAGCATGTCGGCCAAGACCAGTGACCCCCCACCCGCTTCCACTGCCTTGATCCTTCCTTCATGCTTGAGCAGCCCGCCGGGGATGGCAAGCTCTTCCTCGGAGGAGTCTGTGCGCCTGGAGCCGCGGTCGGTCCCAGTTCCGTCGATGATCCTGGCCACCAGGTTCCCGGAGGCATCCTCGTCGGAATAGACCGTTACTATCTGGCCTGGCATCAGGCCGCCCGGCCCTTTGACGTTGACGAACTGGGTGAAGGGGTCCATGGCGACCGTGGTGTTGCCGGTGTAGAAGCCAAAGGCGCGGGGTGGAAAGCCCACCCCAAACTCCAACGCCTTGACGCCCAGTGCCTTGGCGGTGGCGTAGTGGCCGAACTCGTGGGCCGCCACCAGCACCAGCAGCATAGGGAGCAGGGCGCCGACGGCGATTAGGACGGA
This sequence comes from Dehalococcoidia bacterium, assembly GCA_963668505.2. Classification (GTDB taxonomy): domain Bacteria; phylum Chloroflexota; class Dehalococcoidia; order Lucifugimonadales; family UBA3495. The sequence continues at coordinate 43,628 of CAXXWY010000008.1, forward strand.
TTCCATGGGGTCTTAGGCCTGGGCAAGTTCGCCGGCCCGGGCCAACGCCCACCGGTTGGCTTCCAGAACCTCTTCGGCATTCCGGCCCGGCAGAGGCTCGTGGTCCGACAGGACCCGCTCCACCACCCGGTAGATGTCGGTGAACCCGATCCTGCGCTGCAGGAAGGCCTCCACCGCCACCTCGTCGGCCGCGCTGACCACCGTGGCGTAGGTCCCTCCCTGCCGGGCGGCGTCCACCGCCAGGTTGAAGCAGGGGTATCGCTCCGGCTCCATGGGCTGGAAGGTCAGCGAGTGGCCGATGCCGGTGTCCAGCTTGGGAATCATGTCGTTAGGGAAGCGCTGGGGATAGAACAGCGAATATTGAATGGGCAGGCGCATGTCGGGAGGGCCAAGCTGGGCCTTCACCGACCCGTCTTCGAACTCCACCATGGAATGGATGGTGCTCTGGGGGTGAATCACCACTTCTATCCTGTCCCAGGGCACTTGGAACAGCCAGTGGGACTCGATCACCTCGAAGGCCTTGTTCATGAGGGTCGCCGAGTCGATGGTAATCTTCTGCCCCATCGACCAGGTCGGATGCTTCAGGGCCTGCTCCGGCGTCACCGTCTCCAATTCATCTAAAGGGCTGGTGCGGAAGGGGCCGCCTGAGCCGGTGATCATAAGTCGGCTTATCGGGTTGTCTTCTCCCCGCAGGCATTGCCAGATAGCGCTGGGTTCGCTGTCCACCGGCATCACCGCCCCGCCGTACCGCGCTTCGAATTCCTTGATAAGTTCTCCGGCCATGACTATGGGCTCTTTGTTGGACAGCGCAACCAGCTTGCCGTGCTGCAGTGCGTTGAGGGTCGGCGTCAGGCCCACGTTGCCCATAGTGGCCACCATCACGGTGTCCACTTCTTCCAGGCACACCATGTCCTCCATCGGGGTGTAGGACAGGCCGTTGGCCCATTGCGCCGGCGGGTTTATGCACCACACGTGTTGGGGGTGAAACTCCTCGATTTGCTGTTGCAGCAATTGCAGGTTTGTCCCCGCGGCCAGGCCGACTACGTCGAACCGGTCGGGGAAGGCCCTCACTACGTCCAGGGTCTGGCGGCCTATTGACCCCGTGGACCCCAGGATGACTAGCTTCTTCATGGCTCAAACACCGTCGCCAAGAGATAGTACACGGCAGGAACGGAGAGGACTATGCTGTCCAGCCGGTCCATGATCCCGCCGTGGCCCGGAATCAGGCTGCCGGCGTCCTTTACGTCGGACATCCGCTTTACCTTGGATTCCAACAGGTCGCCCGCCTGGGCAAGCACACCTACTGTAGCACCGATGACCGCCAGTTGCCAGCGTGGAGCGGACAGGCCTGGCAAAAACCCCAGCGCTACCGCGGCCGCCGCCGCGCAGGCCAGGCCGCCGGCAGCCCCCTCCCAGGTCTTGCCTGGACTCACGCTTGGGGCCATCCTGTGCCTTCCCATTACTCGACCCACCAGGAAAGCGCCGGTGTCCGCGGCGAACACCGTCAACAGGGCCAGCAGCAGCCAGTCCCGGCCGACGTCGCCCGATTCCCCGACGTTGCGCAGGACCAGGGCGTGGCCCAGGAGGAAACCGGCGACCACCGGGCCGCCCACGAGAAAACCGGCTCCCGTCAGCAGGCGCTCTCCTTGGTAAAAGGCTACAAGCCACAGCAGGCTGACGAACGCGCCCGCGGCCATGATGCCGCCGGAAATTATCAGGAAATTGGTCAGACCCGAGGCGGCCTGCGCCCCCAGCACCCATGCTGCAACCCACGCCACGCCCAACGCCAGGGGGAGAGAGCCGGTTCCGGGAGGCGCCAGCCGGTAGACTTCACGGACTGCCAGCGCCGCCGCAAGCAACGCCAGTATTGTCAGCCAGGGTGTGCCCCACCATACCGCCGCCAGGATGACCGGCAGTGCCACCAGCGCCGTGGCCGTCCGTTGGAGCAACGGTCAGTCCTCGGGATTAACCTTGCCGAAGCGCCGCTGGCGGTTCGCAAAGGCCGCCAGGACCCGTTCCAATTCGGCCGTATCCAGGTCGGGCCACAGGGTGGGTGTATGGTAGTACTCGCTGTAAGCCGATTGCCACAGCAGAAAGTTGCTGATGCGCAACTCTCCGCCGGTGCGTATTATCAAGTCGGGATCGGGAGTCTCGGCAGTGAAGAGATACTTGCTGAACAGGGCCTCGTCGATGTCCTCCGCGGGAACGCCGTCCCGCACCACCCGTTTCACGGCCTCCAGGATCTCGTCCCGACCGCCGTAGTTGAAGGCGACGTTGAGGGTGATGCCAGTATTTTTCCGGGTCAATTCCTGGGCGTAGGCCACCGCCTTCTGCAGTTCCGGACTCAGGCCGTCCGTTTTGCCGATGTGGACTATGTGGACGCGGTTGTCGTGGAGTTCCTGGGTCTGGTTCTGGAGGGCGTCGTACAGAATTTCAAGGATCCCCTGCACTTCATCCGCCGGACGGTTCCAATTCTCCGTTGAGAAAGCGTACAGGGTGACGTATTGGACTCCTTTGGCCCCAAGGGTTTCCAGGACCTTGTGAATCCGGTCCACCCCGACCCGGTGTCCCTCCAGCCGCGGCAGCCCCCGCTGGGTGGCCCACCTGCCGTTGCCGTCCATTATGAAGGCGACGTGGGCGGGGACTTTGGATGATTGCGACAACGACGGCTGCGGCGAGGTGGTCCGGGCTTGCATGCTTAGACCTGCATGATTTCGGTTTCTTTGGCGGCGCCCACCTCGTCCACTATCTTGGTGTGGCCGTCGGTGGCCTTCTGCAGTTGGTCCTGGGCCCGCCGGTTTTCGTCCTGCGAAATGGCCTTGTCCTTCTCCAGCTTCCGCAGGTTTTCCAGGCCTTCCCGGCGCACGTTGCGGACTGAAACCTTGCCCTCTTCCAGCTTCCGCTTCAGCAGCCGCACCATGTCCTGCCGCCGTTCCTGGTTCAGGGGCGGGATGGGTACGGTTATCACGTTTCCGTCGTTGGAAGGGTTGAAGCCCATGTCCGACTTCATCAAGCTCTTTTCGATTTCACGCAGCGACTGCTTGTCCCAGGGCTGCACCATTATGGCCCTGGCGTCGGGCGCGGAGATTGACGCTATCTGTTTCAGGGGCGTCGGGACCCCGTAATAGTCCACCGAAATGTTCTCGATCAACGACGGCGTCGCCCGCCCCGTCCTGAGCGTGCTCAACTCCCGCTTCAGGGCATCGACGGTGCGGCCCATCTTCCTCTCCACTTCGTCCAGAACGTCCTGGGGGGTCAACGTATCCTGGCTCTCGCTATTGGCGGGCATTGCTATTCCCTCCCGCTGATAATTGTACCCACAGGTTCGCCGGTCAAGATAGACGTAATGCTGCCCGGCTGGAAGACATCGAAGACGATGATGGGTATGTCGTTATCCATGCACAGCGATATGGCGGTGGAGTCCATTACCGCCAGCCGCAGGTTCAAGGCATCCATGTAGTCCAGCTTCTTGAACATGACCGCCTCGGGGTTCGAGCGGGGGTCCGAATCGTAGACCCCGTCCACCTTGTTCTTGGCCATCAGCAGCACGTCGGCCCCGATATCCAGCGCCCGGAGGGCGGAGGCCGTATCGGTGGTCATGTGCGGGTTGCCCGTGCCGGCCGCAAACAGCACAACGCGCCCCTTTTCCAGGTGGCGGATGGCCCGGCGGCGAATGTAGGGCTCGGCTACGGCTTGCATCTGGATGGCGCTCTGGGTCCGGGTATCGATTCCCCGTTTCTCCAGCCCGTCCTGCAGGGCGAGAGCGTTTATTATCGTCGCCAGCATCCCGGCAAAGTCGGCGGTGGCCCGGTCCATTCCTCGCGACTCGGCCAGCTTGCCCCGCCAGATGTTCCCGCCGCCGATAACCACCCCAACCTCGACGCCCATCTCGTGGGCTTCCTTGATTTGTTGGCATAGGTATCCCACGGCGTCGGGCCCAATGCCGTAAGCAGCGGAGCCCAGAAGCGACTCTCCGCTTATCTTCAGCAGCACCCTGCGGTATTGCGCCTGGGGTTTACCGTCCTGTGTCAGCTATTCTCCCAGCGCCAGCCGACTGAATCGCACCACCCTGACGTGCTCGCCCAGCTTGGCCGCTACTTCCTGGATGACCTCCTCGATGGACGAGGAGTTGTCCTTGATGAACGGCTGCTGCATCAGCGCCACCTGGGCGGCGGGGCGGCTGTCCTCTTCCTGCATCTCGCTCTTGTCCACGTAGGCCGGGTCCATGGCCACCACCTGCATCGCTACGTCATGGGCCAACTCTTTGAACTCCGGCGTGCGGGCCACGAAGTCGGTCTCGCAGCCCAACTCCACTATCGCTCCCACCCTGCCGCCGGTGTGGACGTAGGCTTCGACCAGCCCCTGGTTGGTAGCCCTGTCGGCCAGCTTGGCGACCTTGGCGGCGCCCTTGATGCGCAGGACCTCGGCGGCCTGTTCTATGTCTCCTTGGTTGGCTTCCAGGGCTTCTTTGCATTGCATTACGCCGGCCCCTGTCTTCTCTCGCAGGGCCCGGATTGATTCGACGGTGACCAAGTATTTCCTCCTGAATGTCTATTGGCTGGGCGGCGACGCTCGCGTTCTCACGTTTGCCGTCAGTGGACGGCCTCTTGCACGGGACTCACATTCGGTGGCACGACCCGTTCAAAGCTTTGGGCACGCAGCCCAAGGGGCCGGGCAACTTTGCTATTCGTCGGTAGAAGTCTCTTCCGTTGCCTCGGTTTCTGCTGCGCCGGTTTCCGCCGAGAGCATCTCTTCCTCGATTTCCACCAGGTCTACGGGAGTCAGGGTCTCGCCCTCGCCTGCGTCCTCGCCCTCCTCCGATTCTTCCCCTTCGGCGTCTTCCGTAAGACCCAGGGCTTCCCGTTCGGCTTCCAGCGCGGCCTCCCGCAGTGCCACGCCTTCCAGGATGGCGTTGGCCATGCGGTTGGTTATCAGCCGGATGGACCGGACGGCGTCGTCGTTGCCGGGAATAATCTGGTCAACCTTCTCGGGGTCGCAGTCGGTGTCTACTATGGCGAAGATCTGCACGCCCATGCGTTGGGCTTCAGCTATGCAGATATCTTCTTTGCCGATGTCGATAACGAACAGCGCCGCCGGCAACTCGGTCATTTCCCGCATGCCGATGAAGTACTTCTCCAAGCGGTTCAGGGTGTCCCGCAGCTTGACCGCCTCTTTCTTGGGCAGCACCCTGAAGTATCCCTGGTCCCGCTTCTGCTGCAACTCCAGCATGTAGTTGATGCGGCTGCGGATGGTCTGGAAGTTGGTCAGCGTGCCGCCCAGCCAGCGCTGGTTGACGTACCACATGCCGCAACGCTCGGCCTCGCTCTGCACCACCTCCTGGGCCTGCCGCTTGGTGCCTACGAACAGCACTTTGCCGCCCGAGGCTGCCACCTGGGTCATGGCCTTATAGGCGTCGTTGATCATGCCCAGCGTCTGTTGAAGGTCGACGATGTGAATGCCGTTGCGCTGGGTGAAGATGTACCGCCTCATGTGGGGGTTCCAGCGGCGGGTCTGGTGCCCGAAGTGCACCCCCGCCTCCAGAAGGGACTTCATCGTGAGCGGTTCTCGGGCCGGCGCCGGTTGCGGCTCCGGGGGCCGCTCTGGGGCTTGTACCATATATCCTGCCTTTCTTGCTGTTAGTTGATTGTTTTTCGGTTTTTCGTCGCCAGACCAAGCTCCGGCTGACGGCCCGCGCCCCTCTGTTGCTAGGCTTGGAAACCGCTTTTGCCGGGGGCCTCTCTAATTGACAAACCACACCGGCCCGCGGTGGGAGTCCAGCGCGGCAACTGCCGGGTGAAGTATATCATAGGGGCTGAGCGCCAGCAACGAAACGGGTTGGCGCTGGAGGCGTATTTCGCTCCGGCCCTGGGCAGTCTCAGCCAGCCATCCTCTAACCGAAGAAGGCCAGGCGCACCCCGTTCAGTATAGCTGCGCCGTAAAGCCCCGCCAGCAGGTCGTCGGCCATGATTCCCAGGCCTCCGTGCAGCCTCTCCAAGCGGCGGATGGGCCACGGCTTGACGATGTCCAGCACGCGAAACAGCAGGAAGGCGGCCGCCAGCCACGGCAGCGTCTTGGGCAGCAGCAGACAGGTAGCCCACATGCCCACGAATTCGTCCCACACCGCCCGCTGGGGATCGGGGTCATCCTCGGAGACCATCCGCCCCGTTGCCCACACGCCCACCAGCAGGCCGCCGCCGATAAGGGCGTACAGGGCCGTCGAGTCCTCGGCTATGGGAACGAACGCGTAGATGAGCAGCGCCGCCAGCGCGCCAACAGTGGCCGGGGCCAGCGGCGCCAGCCCCGAGCCAAAGCCGGAACCGATTACCCAGGCTACCTTGTCAGCCGCCGCCGCCGCCAACTGGCCCGTGTTCAATGCCATAGACCTTGTATGGCACTAAGGGGTCTCCGGCAGGCCGCTGGGTGTCTAACCATAGCCCAACCGGTGCAAATCGTCCTCATCCATTCCCAGGTGGTGGCCGACTTCATGTAGGAGGGTGGTCTCTATCTCTCTCTCCGCCTCCCGGCGGGTCGAGCAACTGCGTAGAATCGGTTGACGGTAGATGACTATGCGGTCGGGCAGCATCGGCTGCCCGCCTTCTCTCTCCGGGAGAGGCACGCCCATGTAGAGTCCGAACAGCCCGTCCGCCGCAAGGCCCGGGCCCAGCGCGTCAGGGTCTGGCCATTCTTCTACAGCTATGTCCACGTTGCGGACGGCCTGCCTGATGCGGGGTGGGACCCGTTTGTAAGCCGCGTGGACCAGGCGGACGAATTCCCGGCGCGACAACAGTATCAACTTGAGGGCGCAACCTCCCGGCGTATCTTCTTCAGGATGTCCATGTTCTGGCGGTCGGGGCCCTTGCCCTCGAATCCGGGGACTTCCAGCAGGAAGGGCGTGTCCTGGAATGCCGGATTGCCCATGATGGCGGCGAAGCCATCCTCGCCGATGAAGCCGTCGCCGATGTTGTCGTGGCGGTCTACGCCGGAACCCAGGGGCCGCTTGGAGTCGTTGGCGTGGACTGCCAGCAAGTTCGACACCCCCACTTCCCGCTCGAATTCGGCGATCATCTCGTCTATCCCCTCCCTGGTGGCCAAGTCATAGCCGGCGGCGAAGCAATGCTGGGTGTCCAGGCAAACCTTGAGCCTGGGGGTGTCTATTTCCTGCAGAATCCGTCCCAGGTCTGCAAACTTGGCGCCAATGTGCCGCCCCATGCCCGCCATGTTCTCCAGGGCCAGGACGGGCCCCTCCGGAGAGTGTTCAAGCACCGTTCGAATGCTGGACACCACCTGGGGGAAAATGGCGTCGTATCCCGCCCCGCCGTGGCTTCCCGGATGGATGATCACCCCGGTTGCGCCTATGGTCGAGGCCAAGTGCATGTAGTTGATAAGCGACTGGACCCCCTTGGCAAGCGCGTCCTCTTTGGGAGTGCCGAGGTTGATCAGGTATATGGCGTGGAGGAACACCGGCCCCATCCCGGCCTCCGCCGCCTCCTGCCGGAAGGCCTCCACCTCGTCCCCGGGAACGGGTTTGAAGGCCCAACCCTGGGGCGAGGAGCCGAATATCTGCAGGGCCTCGCATCCGATTTCAACGCCGCGGCCCACCGCCTTGCTGATGCCGCCCGCGGTGGATACGTGGGCGCCTATTTTCATGTTCTCCTTCCACCGGGCCCCTTGCCTGGAACGCCTCCGTCCATTTCTAGGGTATCGCGTATCCGGGTTCAGGCATAGGATACGCCAGAAGCTAACGGCGCTGTGCTTGGAGACTGGACAGACCGGCCAGTGACCACGGGTTGTTATGCCGCCACCCCTTGGCTGTCGTTGCGGGTATAGGCTGAAGTTGAATCTGTCTGGTTCCCCTACGGGATTGGCTGCGGTTGGTATGGCTCGACCCGTATCCGGTCTTCACCCTTGCGCGCTTGTGCAAGGTCATAGGAGGTTTGACGGCGCAGCCAGAAATCTGCGCTGGACCATCCGGCCTTCTCAAGGCGAATGGCCATGTCGGGCGAGATCGCGGCGTGGCCGTTCAATACCCGCGAGAGCGTGTGACGAGCAACGCCCAGGACCTCCGCCGCCTCAGTGACGCTCAGGCCGAGAGGCTCTAGGCAGTTCTCCCTGATGCTGCCGCCAGGATGAGGTGGATCCTTCATGGCCATGGTTTCTTCCCTCTCACTAATGATAGTCGATCAGATCGACGTCGCACACGTCGCCATCTTCAAATCTGAAGGTAAGCCGCCAGTTGCCCGAAATTGCAATGCTCCACAACCCTCTTTGGTCACCCCTTAGGGGATGCAATCTGTACCCCGGCAGATCGATGTCGCTCGGCGCGCTGGCGGCATCAAGGTCTGCCAGGGCGAGAGTGATCCTATTCAACTGGTCGGCGCCTACCCTGCTGGGATCGCCCCGCTCATAGAGACGCCTGAGTCCTCTATGGCGAAACGACCGTATCATTGACGCATAATACCGTGTATCGGTACAGCTATCAACTACCTCAATCACGCGCCCTCCCGAAAACTGGTTCAAGCAAACCGGAGCCCCTTGGCCTAGCCCATGACCTCGCGTCCCCGCAGTGACTATACAGTGCAAAACATTTGGCGGCGCAATGGCGCGAGGCTATAATGCCGCCAGCAATGAAAGCGCTGGCGCTGAACAATCCCGGCGGGCCGTCCCCGCTGTCCGTTGTCGATGTTCCCGTCCCCGTTGCCGGTCCGGGCCAGGTCCTGGTGCAGGTTGCGGCCTGCGGTGTCTGTCACCACGACCTGCTGGTCGCCAGGGGAGTCCTCCGCCGGGGCGTAAAGTCCGAGGTCGTTTTGGGCCACGAGTTCGCCGGCGCCGTCATCGAAGTGGGAGCCGGAGTCAACACGGTAAGCCCCGGCCAACGGGTGGTCTCCATTCTCACCGCCGCCTGCGGCCGCTGTGACCGCTGCCTGGCGGGCCTGGAGCATCGCTGCCGGAATGGACACGGCATCGGTCATGGGTCTGACGGTGGTTTTGCCGAGTTCGCTGTCGTGCCCGAGTTCAGCCTGGTCCCCTTGGACAATGACGTGGACCTGCCCGCCGCGGCCCTCTACGCCTGCCCCATGGGAGTGGCTCTGCAGGGACTCCAGCACGCCGCGCGGGTAAAGGCCGGCGAGACCGTCGTGGTCACCGGGGCCGGCGGCGGCCTGGGCGTCCACGCCGTGCAACTGGGCGCGGCGTTGGGCACTCGCGTGCTGGCCGTCACGTCCTCCCCGGAGAAGGCTCCGCAGTTGACCGCCCTGGGTGCTGCCGACGTAATCGAGACCGGCGAGTTGGACTTCAGCGAGATAGTCCTGGCGTTGACAGGAGACGAGGGAGCGCAGGTGGTGATAGACACGGTAGGCTCGGCCCTCTTCCCATCCAACTGGCGCAGCCTGGCCCAATACGGCCGGTGGGTGCTGCTGGGCGAAGTGGCTGGCGGAAAAGTGGAGTTGAACCCAGCGGAGATAGTCTTCCGGGATGCTCGCATCGTGGGCTCTGCTGGAGTTTCCAAGGCCGCGGTCCGGCAGGTTGCGGACATGGTGTCCCGGGGACTCGTCAGGCCGGTCGTCGCCGGCGCTCTTCCCCTGGAACAGGTTGACGCGGCATTAGAGGCGATTGCCGGCCGGAGCGTCTTGGGCCGGATGATTCTCGACCCCGGGTTGTAGCCGGGCCCCAGGTCGTTGCAGACGGGGCGTCCGGCTGAGGGCCGCTAACTAACGTCCAACCAGATGCAGCAGGCTCCCGGCGGCCGCTGCGGACGCCCGCCTTCCCCGGCGCAGGAATCTCCCTATGTCGCCCCGGTCCCACATCACCAGGAACTGGCTGGCGATGAAAATGGAGCTATAGGTCCCCACTACTGCGCCGATGGCGACGACCAGCAGCAAGCCCCGGATGCTGGGACCGCCGATAAGCAGCATCGCCAGCAATACGAACAGGGTGGTGAAGCTGGTGTTCAGAGACCGCCCTATGGTATCCATGATGCTGAGATTGACCACGGCTCCCAGGTCACGGTCGGGGGAACGGGACACGTTTTCCCTTATACGGTCGAACACCACTATGGTGTCGTTGACACTGTAACCGGCCACGATCAGGATGCCCACGATGAACATGGAGTTGACCTCCATGCCTATGACCTTGCCCAGGATGGCAAAGACGCCCAGGACAATGATCACGTCGTGCACCAGGGCCAGAATAGCGCTGATTCCATACCGGTAGGCCTTGGGCACCCGCCGGAAGGCGTACCAGACGTAGAGCAGTATGAACACCGAGGCCGCGGCCACCGAGTAAAATGCCGTCCGCACCGTCTCCGCAGCTACGATTGGCGATACCGTAGCAAATTCCACCTTGCTCCGGTCAAGGCCCAGCGAGTCTTCCAGGTCCCTCTCGATGGCTTCCCTCGCCGATACCCCGCCGCTTGTTTCCCCTTCCAACACGGTGGTCCTTATCTGGAATTCGCGCCCGCCGACTTTCTGGATCAACGCCTCTGGATGGCCCAATAGGTCCATCCGTTCCTGAATTTGCTCTTCGCTGACGTCCCTGTCGAAGGTGCCTATTAGTATCGAGCCGCTGGAAAAGTCAATGCCCGCCTTCAGCCCCGAGTCGCCGGACAGCCAGCCCGGAGGCGAAATCAGGAAAACCAGCCCCGGCAGGATAATCAGGGCTGAAAAGAGGAAATACCATGCCCGTTTCCCTACTACGTCGATCACGTTTAACTCCCTCCGCCCGGCGTCGAGGCTGCCCTTGTGACGCCTTCCGGAGTGAACAAGCCGACCTTATTGCGAAAGCCGGCCCAGGCCATTAACTGCAACAGGTTGCGGCTGAGCACCACTGCGGTGAACATGCTGAGCAGCACTCCAATGCCCAGGCTTATGGCGAATCCCGTGACCAGGCCGCCGCCCAGCCGGTCGCCGAACCACAGCAGCACCCCGCAGGTGATGAGCGTGGAAACGTTGCCGTCGCGAATCGCCGGCCAAGCGCGGTTGAACCCGACTTCCATTGACGAAGCCAAGGTCCTGCCGATGCGCATCTCCTCTTTCATGCGCTCGAATATCAAGACGTTGGCGTCTACGGCCATTCCTATGGACAAGATGAAGCCGCCGATGTGGGAAAGGGTCAACGTGATGGGCACCAGCTTGAATATCGCCAGTTCCACCACCGCGTAGAAAATCAGGGCCACTGCCGCCGCGGCGCCGGCCATGCGGTAGTAGGTCATCATGAACCCGATTACCAACCCCAGGCCGATAATCCCCGCAATCAGGCTGTTGCGGAGTGATTCGGCGCCCAAAAGTGCGCTTACGTCGTTTTCCTGTATCAGCTTCAAAGGCACCGGCAGCCGCCCGGCATCAAGCTGTATCGCGAAAGTGCGGGCCTCCTCCCGGCTGAAATTCCCGGTGATCCTAGTCACCCCGTCCCGTATGTGCGCCCTGGCCACCGGGGCCAGAATCTGGACATCGTCAAGGAACACTGCTATGCGCTTGGTGTCCTGCTGGGTCGATATGCGTTGGGTCAGATCGCTGAAAATCTCGGTGCCCCGGCCGTTGAAATGGACGACCACCTCCCAGTCGACTCCCACCTGTCCCGCCCGGGCATACGCATCGGAAAGGTCATCCCCCGTCAAGCCGATGTCGGCGTCAGTGAACTGTGTGCAGGTCACCGGGTCAACGCAGGTCCGTTCCCTGAACACAAGCTGCGCCGTCTCCCCGATCAGGGCCTTGGCGTCGTCGATGGCGCTGCTGACCTGGAATGCCGCCAGGTTCCCAAAGGTCTCTGCCAGGGCCGCTTGGGCGGCATCGCGGTCCGCAGCATTGACCGTAGCCGACTCGACCCTGTAAGTGAGGCTGTCCGGCTGCTCTATAACCACGTCCTCGTAGCCTGCATCGGTCAACACCGAGTGCAAAGTCGGGCCGCCGTCGACCGTGGTGATTGGCTCCGCGAAAGTGATTGTGGTGATAGACCCGCTTGCGCCCGGAAGCTGCACTATAATCCGGTCGTCGCCGAAACGTTGAATCACCGGCTCGTCGGTTCCGTACAGGTTCACCCGCCGGTTGATTATGTCCAAGGCTCCATTCATCTGGTCGGATGTGGGTGCGGCTATGGTGTCGGCTTCAAACGCCGTGATGGCGGCGCCCAGGTGAGCTTCCACCGTTTCCTGGAATTCGGTCCGCCTGGGATCCCCTGCATCCAATACCTCCGGCGTGTCCAGGTTGAATTCGGTGAACCCGATGGATTCGGCCACAGTGGGGTTTTCCAGCCCCGGCCCGTCCTCGCCGAAAGTTATCTCCCCCAGGGCGCGGTCTACCTCTTCCACAGTTACAAGGCCCTGGAAGGTTGCGTGAAACTGAGTGCCGGAACCTGTGTTTACAACCCGCAGCGACGTAATCTTTGCGTCCGATTCCCTGACGGCGCTCAACGCCGCCACAAGGGAGTCCTGCAGCTCCAGCACTCGTATGTCGCTGGCGTCCAGGGGTTCCGTGGTATCTATCCCGAATTCGGTGGCCCCGTCCGATTCGCTGACGGTGGGGTTTTCCAGCCCTAGGCCGTCTTCGCGGGCCTCTATATCTCCAAGCGCCCGCCTGACTTCGTCGATCGTTATCGGGCCTTGGAAGCCTAGTTGAAACTGGGTACTGGTTTCTGTGCTGACAAGCCTCGAAGATGCAATCGTCGCTTCCGTTTCCCTGCCGGCGACCAAAGCGACCTCGATGGCTTGTTGAAACCCGATCGCCCGTGGGTCGTCTTCTTCCAGCAAATCCGTGCTTATTCGCACAATTGACGCCAAATCACCGCCGCTGGGCAACAACGTGAACTCTCCCAGCAGCGCTTCATCTACACCGAACCGGAGTTCAGTGAGGGCCTCTGCGACCAAATCCGTGCTGATTGGCTCCTGGAAGGTGACGTCAAAGCGGGTACCCGTATCGGCTTGGTAAATCAGTTGTCCGCCGCCTTCTAGGTCCAGGCCCAGCTTGAGCCCCAGCGGGCCGGCGCCTTCTCGTTGCAGGTCTGCGCCGCCTGGCAGGTCGATGTTTATATGCTTGAATGCCAGGGCAGCGAATGCCAAGCCGAACATCAGCACAATCAGGATGGACAGGCGGACGCTCCGGTCTCGCGTCGAGGCCGGAAAAAAACGCCCAGAAAAGGAACCTGAAGGGAGCGCCGAGCAGCTTGACGAGCATGCTACCTGCCGGCCTGCCCTTCAGTCATTTTCTCGGCAGCCAGGGCGAGGGCCTCTTCACGAGTCCCAATTTCCCCTGCCGCACGCGCCTCTTCGACCCGGTCCAGCATCATGCCGATCACCGGCCCGGGGTCAAGGTTAAAATGCTGCATTAATTCTTTCCCGTTGATCAACCGCTGAATGCGGCCGGACACCGCCGGCTGCATACCCGTCTGCAAAATGTGCGTGACCATTCTAGCATGGCTTGCCCAGTCTTCCGGGTGGATTTCCGGCCCTTTCGCGGCGATATAGTCGGCCTGGCACAGGTAAAGCGTGTCTATGGCCGCTTCTTTCAGGTCTCGAAAATATCGATATATCGCTCGCTTGGTCGGCAGTTCCAGCCCTTGCATCATGTGGGTCGGGCGAAGGTGATGTTCCACCATCTTTGCGGTCAACTCAATGCCCTTGGAGCCGATTCTCAACTGGGACAGCCGTCGGGATGTCATCTCCGCCCCGACCTCGGAATGGTCGGGAAAGCGGGTGTGTCCGGTCTCGTCCACCTGTTTCGTCCGGGGCTTGGCAATGTCGTGAAACAGTGCAGCCAGCTTTAGCAAGGTCCGCCTGGAGATGCCGTCGCAGACTTCCTGGCTGAAGTAGGCCGCCGTTTCCGCCGTCCAATACACCAGGGTGTATATCGGCGAGTGCTGGTGCCCCTGGGTGATTCTCTCGGCGCTTTCCACCGAATGCATCAGGTGCCCCCAAACGTCCCAGTAGTGGATTCGGGGCTGCTCCACGCCCTTTGCTTCCGCCAGTTCAGGCACAATCCGGCACAAAAGGTCCAGCCGGTCCAGCGCCTCCAGGCTGCGCTTGGCGTTGTCCAGGGCCAGTATGGCCAGGAATTCGTCCCGCACCCGTTCCGGCGCGACCTGGCCGATGCAAGCCGCGTCGGCCTTCGTCTGTTGCGCCGTCTGCGGCTCCAGGCGGAACTCGAGAGAGGAAGCAAGTCGCACCGAGCGCACCAACCGGGCCGGGTCGTCGCGGAACACCCCAGGGCTGACCGCCCGCACGACTTTGTCCACCAGGTCCTGACGCCCGTTGAAAGGGTCGATGACCTGCCCGCCCTGCTCCGGCGAGTCCCACGCGTATAACGGCAGGCCCAGGGAGTCGATGGTGAAGTCCCGCCTGGCCAGGTCCTCTTCGATGCTGCCGGGCAAAGCCGCCAGGTCCACCGTCCACTGGCCGGCCTCCGGGTCCTTGACGACCACCCTGCTGATTCCCCGTTCCGGGCTGAGCGGCACAAAAGACCCGCCGAGTACTCCGGCCAGATCCCGCCCGACGCACTGGGGGTCCGCAGCCAGGGCAATGTCTAAGTCGCGTTCGGGATGGCGCTTCATGAGGGAGTCCCGCAGGTAGCCGCCCACGAGATAGGCAGGGATGCCCAGGCCCTCGAAGTACGCCTTTAGCCTTGCTACCAAAGAGGGACCGAAGGCCGCGTCACTGGTCCCCATCGCCGGCCCCGGAAGATATAGCGGCGCGGCCCGCATCTTCTTCCGCTTCGTCCTCCTCTCCCTCTTCGTCCCCTTCGCCTTCCTCGCCGGGGGGCACTTTCCACAGGCTGTCCGGCGAGACCAAACGGTCGATGTACAGGACTCCATTCAGGTGGTCTATCTCGTGCTCCAGCGCTTGGGCAAAAAGCTCCTCAGCCTTTATTCGCATTACCTTGCCGTCCAGCCCCACGGCTCTTACCCGCACCTTCACCGAGCGTTTGACCATGCCCCGGTAGCCCGGAATGCTCAGGCAGCCTTCCACCACCTCTCTTTCCCCCTCTTGCTCCACGATTTCCGGGTTGACCATCACCACGGCTTCTTCCCAATCGGGAAGCTGAATGACCGTAACCTTTTGCAGAGACCCGACCTGGTTGGCGGCTAGACCCACCCCGTAGTGGGCGTGCATGGTCTCGACCATGTCGTCGGTGAATTTCTTCAGGTTCGTCCTGTCTCTACCTATCTTCTTGGCCTGCTGGCGCAAGATGGGGTCGGGCAGAGTCCTCATTTGCAATACCGTCAATGTGGGGCACCTCCAATCGGCCGGGGACTTGTTCGTAACGTCCCGTACGCCGACGCTGATTATGCTGCCGTAGTTATCAAGGCAGAAATTATATCCAAGCTAATTTCGGGGTGTAAAGCCGGGCTACAGCACGTGGGCCGGGTCCATGTCTATTGTCGTGCCCTTGGGAATAGAGATCCCTTCCAAGAACCGGTGCAGGTTGCGCCCCCGCAGCAGCAGGTGCCAGCGGTACCGTCCCCGCAGGCGCGCCGGGACGCCCGGCGCCGGCCCCACCACCTCTACGTCGGTCAGTCCTTCTGCGTACACCCGGTGGCGAAACTGCCGCGCCATGGCCACAGCCTGGCGCTGGCACATAGTTGCGTTCAAGTCCTGGTGCACCAGGTGGGCCATTTGGGAAAATGGAGGGTTTCCCAGCTCCCGGCGGGACTGGACTTCCCGCTCGAACATTGCCTGGTAGTCCTGCGCCGCCGCCGCCGCTATGGCATAGTGGTCGGGCGTGTAGGTCTGCACCAGGACTCTTCCCGGCGCAGGCCCCCTTCCGGCCCGGCCTGCCACCTGGCACAACAGGCTGAATGCCCGTTCCCCCGACCTGAAGTCTGGCAAGTACAGGCCAATGTCCGCCAGGATTACGCCCACCAGGGCCACGTTGGGCACGTCTAGCCCCTTGGCCACCAGTTGAGTGCCTACCAGAACCTGGGTTTCGCCCCTTTGCATGCGCCCCATGATGTCCTCGGCGCTGGAGCCTGCACGGGTGGCGTCGGCGTCCCAGCGCTCTATGCCGGCCCCAGGCAGCAACGCTGCTGTTTCCTCCACCACCTTTTGAGTCCCAATGCCCAGGCCCCGGATTCTCTTTCCGCCGCAGCCGCGGCAGCGGCCCGGCATGCGTGACAGCCGGTTGCACCGATGGCATAGCAGTCGTCCGTGGGTTGTGTGATAGGCCAACGATACTGCACAACGCGGACAGGTCGCCACGTAGCCGCAGTCCCTGCACTGGACCATGGGAGCGCTCCCTCGCCGGTTCAGGAAGAGTATCGCTTGGTGCCCGTCGTTCACGCAGTCCTTTAATTCCTGGGAAAGTTCCAGGCTGAAAATGCTGCGGTTTCCATCCCGGAGTTCCTGCCGCATGTCGCAGACTTGTACCTTGGCCAGACCCCTGCCGTTGCCGGCGTTGGTTCCGGCGATGCGCCGGGGCAGTTCCAAGAGCCGGTAGCGGCCCCGCCGGGCGTGGTAGTAGCTTTCCACGTCGGGGGTGGCGCTGCCCAGCACCACCGGGGCGCCGGTGAGGCGCGACAGCTCGAACGCCGCCGTCCGGGCATGGTACAGGGGCGCGGCCTCTTCTTGCTTGTAGGTCCACTCATGCTCTTCATCGATGACTATCAGGCCCAGCTTGGGGATCGGGGCGAACAGCGCGCTCCGGGGGCCCACGACCACGTCGCACTGGCCGTCCCGTATCTTCCACCACTGGTCGAACAGTTGCCGCGGCGTCAGCCCGCTGTGCAGCACCGCCACCCGTCCGGGAAACCGGGCATTGACCCGTTGCTGCGTCTGGGGCGTCAGCGCAATTTCCGGCACCATGAACACCGACTGCTCACCCCGGGCCGCCGCATGCTGGATCGCCCTTAAGTACACTTCCGTCTTGCCGCTGCCCGTCACCCCGTGCAGCAGGAACACCCTCGGAGTCTGCTCCCGGTCGTCCATGGCCGCGGTGATCCGCGCCGCGGCGTCTGCCTGCTCGGCGGTCAAGGTCGGCTGCGGGACTACTTCTGTCCAGGCCGCCGGAGCCGGGTATTCGCGCTCGATCCTGACCCACTCCCTCCCCAGGATACCTTTCGTGATAAGGGCTTCCGCCACGCCATTGCCAAATTGCTTGTTGGCCAGGGTTGTTGGATAGGGCGCAGCCGTTTCCCGCACCGCCCCCAACAGTTCTTGCTGCTTGGCAGACAACTTTATCTCAGTTGGCGGCTCTAAGCCGGTTTCCCCCGGGCCGGCCAGCAAGTAGCTCAGGTAGCGCGGCGCTATCCGGGGCCGCGGCAGTTCCACCCTGCGCCGCATCAGGCCCTTTTGCAGCAGCCTTCCCAACTCCCGGTTGCCGTTGCGGCCCAGCAGGCTGGTGAACGCTTCTTCCGTCAGTTCGGAAGCGGTCTCCAACTTCTGCAGGGCTTCCACCGTCTCGGGCCGCATCCCCGAACGATCCAGGTTGTCCTTGGAGACCGGAAAGACCCGGGACCGCACCTGCCGCTCGAATCCGGGAGGCAAGAGCGGCGCAATTGCCGCGAACAGGGAGCACAGATAGTAGCGGCTCAGCCAGCGGGCCAGGTCGAGGTGCGCTGGGATCACCAGGGGAGCGGGATCTATGGGCTGGAGGATGTCCTTGGTGATATCTACCTGGGGAGCCGCCGTCAGTTCCACCACCACCCCTTGGGCCGTCCGACGGCCGAAAGGGACCCAGACAAGCTGGCCTGGCGTAACATTGAAATGAGGAGGGATGCTGTAGGAAAAGGTGCGAGAGTGGGCCACCGGCGCGTCCACAGCCACCTCTGCGTACCTCATCCTGTCCAACTTCTCCATTGGTCTGACGCGCAAACCCGGGCCGTGGGAATCGGGAGAGGCGCCTGGTGAAGACGGGGGCTGCGGAGGCTACTCTTGGGGCTGCGGCTGGCTTTGCGGCCTGCGCGGAGTAGTCTTTTCCTTGATGCGCGCCGCCCTGCCCTGTAGACCTCGCAGGTAATACAGCTTGGCCCGGCGCACTGCGCCCCGGCGGGTGACTTCCAGGGACTCAATCAAAGGCGAATACAGTGGAAAAATTCGCTCGATTCCTATCCCTGCGGAGATCCGGCGCACCGTAAAGTTAGCGGAAGGTCCTTTGCCGTTCTGCAAGCGGATGACTACGCCCTGAAATGCTTGCACCCTCTCCCGCTCGCCCTCGCGGATGCGGAAGTTTACCCTAACCGTATCTCCCGGCCCGAATGGGCTGATTTTCTCGTTGGCTTCTGGCTTGACCAGCGATGCTGCTTCCAAAGTAAGTTGTCGTCTCGCCTATAGATTTCTGCGCTGCGGCACAGCCGCCCCGCTGTATTTTCGCATTGTGCAGTATACAGGGTTATCCGGGAAGCTTCAATATATTCTCAGGCTCCGATGGCCCGGCCGCCTAGGCTTGCAGCGGCTACCGCAAGCCGGTGGCATATCGGTCGTCCGGCGGCGGTGGAATCCGGTGATGGTCAAGCTCCTTTAGTCCCGCTTATCAGCCAATTTGTCGGAGAGGCGGCCTTTGGATGACGCCGGCTTGCCCTGCTAACGAGAGCCTTCCACCTCTACCGTAACTACGTCTATGCCGTGATATTGCCGGTGGCTCACGGAATAGGCGTAGTGCCGCAGCAAGCGCAGGGAAATTTCCCGTTCGCCCGCTACCTCGCTCTGTTCGCTCAGGTACGCCAGCCGGTCTTCCAGGTTTTCTTCCTCGAAGACCGCCATGAATTCCAGTTCCAAGGTGTCTGATCCAGGCCGCGCCTTGATAATCAATCGTCGCGCTTGCTGCTCCCCTTCGGCTTCTTCCTGCTCTAAGACGAGGCTGGACAGGGCTTCTTCGCCCACCAGCCGCAGCCGGTTGGACGAAGCCTCGTTCCAATGCAGCTTGGAGGAGATGCCCTGGAGAAATTCGTCGACCTTGGGCAATTCGGAACGGTCCAGGTCCACTTCCAGACGCTGCTGCCGGGGGCTGGTCGCTTCCATGAACAGGTTCATCAGGATGGCGGCGATAGTCCCCACGGTCATGCCGTTGCTGAGCAATTTCCCCCATGTGCCGCCCACCAGTTCGTTGAAGATGTGGTGGTCGTGCAGGCCGATGCCGACGGCGACCCCGACGGCCGCGACTATGACCTTGCGGTGGTCCAGCCTGTCGTGGATGATGGTCCTCATCCCCTCCAGCAGGAGCAGTCCCATCACGAACGTCAAGAATGCGCCCATGACGGGACTGGGAATAGTTAGGATGAAGGCCGACACCTTGGAAAAGAGGGCCAAAGCCAGCAGTATGCCCCCAACGACCAAGGCGACGTTGCGGGCGGCGACGCCGGTTAGACGGATGAGGGAGGCGTTGGCGGCTGCGTACAGGCCGGGAGGGAGTGTGCCGGCGATTCCCGCCAACAATATCCCTACGCCGCCGCTGTTGACTGCACCCTGCACCAACCGAAAATCGGTCACCCTGGGCTTGCGTTGCGAGGCGTGTTGAATGACAACCGCGCTGCCCACCGTATTGATGGTGAGGGCCAGGGTCACCACCAGGAACATGGGCAGAAGCGCCCAGAACTCTCCCCCTGTGGTCAACTCGAACCCCGGCAGGGCGTACTCCGGAACTCCCACCCATGGCGCGTCAACCAAACGACTTACGTCATACAGTCCAAGCAATGCGGCAACGGCGCAACCCGCTGCTATTCCCAACAACGGCGACCACACCCGCCACTTCCCGGAAGCCCGCAACCCCAGCATTACCGTTACCGCCAATGTAGTGGCCGCCGCGCCCAGTCCTGCGGCCGGCGATGCTCCTTCCGGCACTTGGTCCAGCCTGTCGATGCCAACGGGTATGACCGTAACTGCAATCAGTATGATCACCGTCCCGGATATTACCGGGGTGATGATGCGCCGCAGCAGCGGCAGCCACGCGGCCAGGGTGAATTGAAACAGCGCCGAGACTACCAACAGGCTGGCCAGCATGGACGGGCCGCCGGTGGTCAACGCCAGTATGGACACGGCAATGTAGCCGGGGGAGCTGCCTGTGGTCAGCGCGTGGCCTGCTCCCAGCCGCCCAAAACGCGATGCTTGGAGCGCAGCAACGGCCCCGCAGATAATCATGGCGAAGAACACGGCCCACGCCAGGAATTTGTCGCTTTGACCGGACGCTTGGGAAACTATCGATACGTACAGCACCGTGGAAGGAAGGATGAGCATCACGGTCTGGAGGGCGACTAGGGACGAAACTGAAACAGGGCAACGCTCGTCAGGCTCGTAGAGGATGTTTTCGTTGGATGCCAACTTATCCTCTCAAATCAGCGTTGCCCTAAGTATTGACGGTGACAATGGCCTTGCGCTGAACAAGTCTAACACCGCTGGGCCTGCTGCTACCGCGGAGAACCGACGGCAAAGTCTTCTCCCCGGCCCTATTTGACTACGACCGGAATCCCGCCGTCGGAGACCTTTGCGTAACCGTCATCCCGGCCTCCAAATCGGAATCTAGGGGTGAGGGCTAGGTTGGTGAATGCCGTCCGTTTTCCACAAGTTACGCTCTTTGGGGAGTTATGCAAAGGTCTCCCTTCGCAGGAACGGCGGGCTTGGTTGCAACCAGCCGAAGCTATACCCCGTCGACGATCATGACGCTGGCCTTGGCTGCCTTGAGGCGAAGTTCCCGGAGTTCGGCGTATTGGGGGGATTCCAGCCACGCCCTGGCTTGTTGCCCGTTTTCGAATTCCCTCATGGCCATGCGCGTGGGGGCCCAATCACCCTCACAAATCTCGACTGCTCCTCCCTGGACTATCGGCTTGCCGCTACTGCCGCCGCTGATCGCCGCTATTCGCTGGCGAAACTGGTCAAAGAGGGCCTCGTCCGTAATCTCGGAAAACTGGACCAGTAGATAAGAAGCCATAATGTTCCTCCGTCCCTATCCCTATAATGCGCCTGTGGTGATTCGTATGTTATATTGCCCCTCCGCTGGCGTCAATTTCATATTACGGATGACTACGTCGGTGAAAGCCCGGGTAACAGACGCCCCGATGCCATAGTCCGCCGGCTCTAACCTTGACAGCCCAAGCCCCGGCGTTACAATCGCCTCTAAAACCAGCGTCCGCGTCAACCAGGAGGGACTGCCATGCCGTACTACACCAGGGGAGACGTCAGCATTCACTACGAAGATCATGGGTCGGGGTTCCCGCTGTTGGCCACACCCGGCGGGGGCTTGAACTCCGTACTTACCGGTTGGCCCACCCAGGTGTTCAATGCCATGGAGGTGTTCAAGGACGACTTCCGCTGCATCACCATGGACCAGCGCAACGCCCCCAGCGGACACTCCACCGGCCCGGTCCAGGTCGACGACCCGTGGGGGGCCTTTGCCGACGATCAGCTTGGCTTGATGGACCACCTGGGCATAGACGAGTTCCTGTTCATCGGCTATTGCATCGGCGGACCCTTTGCCCTCAAGCTCATCGAGCGGGCGCCCCAGCGCGTCGCCGCCGCCGTGCTCTGCCAGCCCGTTGGCCACGCGTCGAAAACGCCCGACGCCATGTATGACTCCGGCTTGGAGAACTGGGCTCCCGAAATTTGCGCCCGGCGTCCCGAAGTCACCATGGAGATTGTCGAGCAGTACCTGCACAACCTGTACCGCGTCCAGCCGGACTTCATGTACTGTGTGTCAAAGGACTTCGCCCGCTCGTGCCAGACTCCCATGCTGGTGATGCCCGACGACACCCCGGCCCACTCCTACGAGGCAGCCATGGAACTGGCGGCTATTGCGCCCAAAGCCCAGGTGACGGTCTATCCCTGGAAAGAAGAAGAGGAGGTGTACAACAGGACCGTAGAGCAGGTGCGGGAATTTCTCTTGGCCCATCAACCCACCGGCGCCGCCCGCTGAACCAAGCGCCCTTGTCGTTAGCAGTCCGCCTGGAGGCTACTAACGCTCACACTGCGCCGGCTAGCGCCTCGACGCCTTGGCCCGATCACCACTTGGATGACTCCTCGGAATATACGTGGTCGGGCAGCCGGTAGCTGATGCCCGCCTCTTCCAGCACCGATGCCTCCAGCAGCGACGTGAACCTGGTGAAGTTGGAGTTCTCCATCCTCTTTCGGCCCAGCCTTGCCAAAAGGTGCTTGTAGCGTTCCTGCATCCGAAATATGAACAACGTGCCAAAGCTGGGATCAGGAGGGTACATCAACTGGTCGGCCATCTCGTTGCCAATCAGTGCCCGGGATACTTTGAAAACATAGCTTGCCAGCCTGCGGCGCTCCTCAGGGTCGGTGATGTCGATGACCAGGGGGGCCGAGTTGACCAGCGAGTTAGCCATAGCGATGGATTCCTCCGCGGGAGGCGGCTCGCACATGGCGCCGATTCGCCGCAGGTGCCGGGCATCTTCTTCGTCACGGTACAGTATGGATGGGGGGATGCCCATCAGGTGACCGGTGTACCGCCAAACGGACATGAAGCTTTTGCGCTCCTCGTCGGTGTAGTCAGCCCCCAGGTTCTTCATGTGGTCCAACAGCCTGGCCGAGAACGACGTGATGGCGAAACCCAGGTGGGCCGAGCTAAGGGGCAGGCCCCATGCCGCGTAGTCCCATTCGTCGGAGTTCCAGAGCAACCGCCTGAGCTGGGCGTGGACTATCCGGATTCGCACCGAGAGCTTCCACCCGTCTCCGTCCCTCTTCAAGCCGCCGGGCATGAATATCTCGATCATGTGCCGGTTATTCTGCCTCAGCCTACGCACCCCCTGGTCCCGCACCCTCCCGGTGATGAAGAAGGACTTGCTGATGTTGGTGGCGAACCCTTCCACCAGGGTACCCCCGACAAAGGCGCCCAGTATGAGATGGGAGTTCCGATGGAACATGCGGATGCCTGGGATGAACGAGTCAAAATCGACCCAGTCCGGGACTGCCTCCGTGTGTTCGAAGAAGGCCCTCGCCGAGGCGGGAGCGTCGGCCAGGCTGTCCCAGTCGCGTTCGTGCATAACCGCCTGGAACAGTAACGCCTGCTCTTGTCTCGAGACGCCGGACAGGTCCTCCATCATGCCGTCGGCAAGAGGGTCTCCAATGAGCGTGTGCGCGACATAGTCGGCGGCCGTCTCCGGCGCCAGTTGCTGCGCCTTCTCGTAACCCGCCTGGTAGTCGGTGGGTATATTAGTCGGCGCGGTAACCGGCGTTTCGTGCTCAGGCGTTGCCATGCGGACTATCTTACCTGTGCCCCTCTTCGGCTTCCACCCTTAGGTCCGGAAGCCATCGGAGCCAGGAAGGCAAGTACCAGTTTCCCCGGCCCAGCACTTCCATGGTCGCCGGCACCAGCACCGACCTCACCAGCGTTGCGTCCAGGAAGATGGCAACGGCAAGCCCGAACCCTACCTGCTGGTTGATAATCGTCTTCCCCGACGCGAATGCCCCGAACACCGCGACCATGATCAGGGCCGCCCCGGTTATCATTCCTCCTGTGGACTGCAAGCCGTAAGCTACCGCCCCGGCGTTGTCTCCCGTCTCGTCGTACCGTTCCCGGATACGGCTCAGCAAAAACACGTGGTAGTCCATGGACAGGCCGAACAGTATCGAGAACAGGAACAGCGGAATCCACGCGTCGATTACCTCCGCCTGCTGGAACCCCAGCAGGTCCGCCGCCACGCCCTTCTGGAACACCAGCACCATCAGCCCGTAGGCCGTGCCCACCGACAGCAGGTTCATTATGACGGCCTTCACCGGGATGACTATCGACCGGAACACCAGCATCAATATCAAAAAGCTGCAACCCAGCACGAAGGCGAACACTATGGGAGTGTAGAAGTCCACCGTGGAAAAGACGTCTGCGGCGATGGCCGACACCCCTCCCACCAGGGCCGTGGCTTCCACACCCGCGAAGGCTGAGGGAATATAGTCGTCTCGTATCGAATTCACCACGTCCACGGTCTCGTGGCTGCGCGGCTCTCCATGGATGTAAACGGTGATCAGCGCCAGGTCGCCGGCATCGTTCACCTGGGGCTGGGGCAATGCCAGCGTCATCGCCGGATGGCCCGACAATGATGCCTGCAGGTCCTCGATGGCCGCCTGCACCGGAGGGCTGTCAATGTCTCCCTCCACCACGATTTCTGTGGGATTGACCAGGCCAAACGAAAATTCCCGCTCCATAACGAAGAAGGCGTCGCGGCTCTCCGCTCCTTCCGGGAACACGTCCACGCCGTTCAGCCCGGTGTTGATCTGGAAATAAAATACTATGGCCACCACCATCGGCGCGCCGACGGCCACGATGCTGATGTGGGGGAACCGCATCACTAGCCGGGTTGTCCGGTGCCAGAAGCCGTGCTCAGAAGCGGATGCACCGCCCGACTCGTCGGAAAGCCCGCCCCCCGTCTTTCCCAGGAACGGCACCGCCAGCCGGTTGATCCTCTTGCCGTGCAGGGCCAGGTTGGCCGGCAAGAACGTCAAGGTGGCGGCCAGCGCCACGAATACCACCAATATGGCCCCGGTGGCCAGCGACTGGAAGAACGAGAAGGGCACTATGAACATTCCGAACAGGGCGATAATTACCGTCAGCCCGCTGAACAGCACGGTGCGCCCTGCCGTCTCCCCGGCGCGCTCTATGGCCGCCGGTGTGTCCAGGCCCCGAGCCAGTTCGTCCCGGAATCGGGACACGATAATCAACGAGTAGTCGATACCCACGGCTAGGCCGACCATGATGATCATCAGCGTGACGAAAAAGGTCAGTTCGAATGCCTGGCCTATCAGCGCCGTGATTCCCAGGGCGACGATTACGCACACCAACGATAGCCCTATGGGCATCAAGGCCGCCACTATCGTCCCGAAGAGCACCACCAGGATGATCAGGGCCACCGGAATGCCCACCCGTTCTCCCTGCCGCAGATCGCTCTCCGCCAGTTCGTTCTGCTCCAAGGCAATACTGGCGTCGCCCACCACCAACGTGTCGAAGTCATCGCCGGCCCCGGCTTCGTGGACCACCTCCAGGACTTCCTCGATGTTTTCCAGCGTGTGGTCGAAGTCGCCGGCCAGCGTCAGCCGCATTATCGTCGTCTTGCGGTCGGCGGAAACCGTTTGCTCTCGCTGGGCCAGTTGCTCGTCGGTGAGCAGCGGCAGAAACGCCTCTGGCACAAAGTAATGCTCGACCGTGGAAACCAGGTCCAGGCCCTGCAACCTCGCGGCCAGCGCCTCCACCGTATCGCCGAATTCGGGGTCGTCTACGGTGAGAGAATCGGACTGGACGATGACGATTTCGGTAATGGGCTTGGGGCCGCGTAGGTCTTCCAGCAGGCTTTCGGCCTGTGATGACTCGGCGCCTCCGCCAAGCTTCAGTTCCGTAGTAGTTGCGTTGTCCAGGACGTCGGTGAACCCGAAGTTCAGTCCCAGTCCCGCGTCGTCGGCCAGGATTCCACCTGCGACCGCCAACGCTCCCCAAATGGCGACTACCGCAACGGCTTTACGTGCGCTGATTCGGGCTAAGAATCCTGTCAAAAGACTAGCCTTTTATCCCTGTTTCCAAGTCTTCCCGGCAACGTCACTCTATAATAACACCTAAATACTTAGCCATGACGCCCAAATTACATCACCAATTGGGGCGTTAGCTCGTTAGCCTCGCTTGACCAGACACCGGCAGGCCCTACTACCAAACAGGGGTTGCAGCTTGCCGAATTGCTTGAGATTGTCCCTGACATGGTGACTGTTGCCCAGCGTTAACTGAGCAATCCTGGATGGGAAAATCAATTGACCCGCTCCATGCTCCGTAGTATAGTCCGGGCCATCCAATAAATACACTTTGAGTTAACATATACTGTCTGGGGAACAACGCCTTGCCTAAAACCCCGGCGGGCATCATACAACGGAGGCAAACATGAAGCTGTTCAGAATCTCAACCATCGACCACGTGCCCTTGGGCCCCGCCCATCCCGTAGACGGTTGGACCGGCGGTGAAGCCCACCGCACCCGTCAGCCCATGTTGCCTGCAGGGGCCAGCGAACACTTCGCTGCCAGCGTTGTGAACTTCGACAAGGGCGCCACCACCGGCTGGCACACCCACTCCACCGACCAGATTCTGGTCATCACCTTGGGCAACGGCTACGTGGCCAACGAACACGAGCAACTGGAAGTCGCCGTGGGCGACGTGGTGCAGATCCTGCCCGGAGAAAACCACTGGCACGGCGCCGCCGCCGATTCCTACATGTCCCACATCACCATAACCGGCCCCGTTGGATAGCCGGAGTCCGGCCCGCCCGTTAACGCATGGTCTAACAGCTCGTGGAACTCTCGTCTGACAATCATCTCCGCCGGCGCCCTTCCATTTCAGGGCAGCCGGCGCCCCTGTTTTGGGACCCGCGAGACCCGCGCCGCATTAAATCGATCCGCCAACCTGCGCCACAGGTACGGAGGCGTCGTCGACAGCCTCTGAGGCTGCAGCCATGCTGGTAGCGCCTCGGCCCGGTGTTCCCGCATATTTGTGGTCCCTCTGGCCGCCGGCAGACTAGGAGAAAAATCTTCATGCAGAACGGCAATCACCTGACCATACAGGGCAAGCGGTTTCACTACGCCTGGCTCCGCGACCATTGCTTGTGCCCTCGATGCTTCCACCGGGACTCCTCTCAGAAGATCTATGACATAGGCGCTGACCCCTCACCCCCGGAGCCGCGGTCTGTCGACGAGACCCCTTCTGAACTGCGAATTTCCTGGAATGGACCGGAGTTCCACGAAAGCGTATTTCCCATAGGCTGGCTCCTCGATCATTCATACGATCCCCAGCCGGACCGTCACCGTTCCGGCGAAGCCGTCCTGTGGGATGCTGCTTACCTGAACGCCCATTCACCTGGCTATTTCGATGCCGGGTCTACTCCGTTCCGGGCCTGGGCCGGGCAAATTCCCGTCCTGGGCTTTGCCGTCGCCCACAACCTAGGCGGCGATGACCTGCATGACTGGATTGGCAATGTGGCTCCCATGCACCTCACCGAATACGGCGTCTCTTGCCGCGTCAGGCCTACGCCCCAGGCCAAGGACCTTGCCCTGTCCAACGCCGGTGAGAGCCTGTCACCCCACACCGACGGCTCGTACCGGTGGGGCGAAAGACTGGTGCAGTTCCTCTACGCCCACTCCAACGACGCCTCCGGTGGCGATACAGTCCTTGTCGATGGCTTCCGAGTGGCCCAGGACTTCCGCCTGCGGCATCCCGGCGAGTTCCAACTGCTGGCCTCCACTCGGGTTCAGTTCCGCCAGCGTGACCAGCAAGACGGATACCTGTTCACACACACAACTCCCCTTCTGCTCCTCGACACTGCGGGAGATGTCGAAGCAGTCTGCTACTGTCCCAAGAACCTTGACTGGCAGCTTCCCTTCGACCAGGTGGATGAGTATTATCGGGCTTACGGCCTCTTCTCCCGCTTCCTCAACGACCACAAGTACCAGTACAAGTTCCGGCTGGAAAGGGGCGACTGCCTGATATTCCAGAACTTCCGGGTTCTCCACAGCCGTAGCCAATACGACCCGGCATCGGGAGACAGGGACTTCGAGACCGGCTACGTTGATTGGAGCTACGTCGCCGCCCGCCTCGAATACCAGCGGGTCAACAACGCCAAGCAGCCCTCCGCCGCCTGAGACGGTTCTGGAACCGTCATTCCGGCCCCCGATCCGGAATCTAACCCCGTTGGTGGCAACATGCCTGCCGTTTCGGCCCTCCCCCGCCAGTTCGTGCCCAGGCACTCGAAGCACACGAACCAACTCGGAGGAAAGGGAGCACACGGAATGAGGGGGGCATGATGGCTGGGGATCGAGGATTCGAACCTCGGCTTCCTGAGCCAGAGTCAGGCGTCCTACCACTGGACTAATCCCCAGCGCCCTTGGCGAGCGGCGGCTTCCCATCGGCCCCAGCGAGCCTCAGCGGGAAACCTGCGCCAAGTAAATCCTAGGGAATTCATGGTAGTAATGGGCCATACCCCTGTCAAGGGCGCGGCGCTGGCCCAACTTGACAACGATTGCCTTTTGCACCAGAATCATCAAGTTGAGCCGATAGACTGATTTCAGCACGTTAGACCCCTAATATCGACCCAAGCTCGCTCAGGCTCGACGCGCAAATACTGAAACGAGGCCTACACAATGACATCAACAGCCAGCGCCAACAGGTCCACGGTAAAGGTGGGTGATACCGACGTCGAAGTTTACTCCGGGGGCTCCGGCCCGGCGTTGTTGTACCTCCACGGCGCCAGGGGCAACCCCGGATGGAGGGCCTACCACGAGGAGTTGGCCCGGACCCACACGGTCTATGCACCGTCCATCCCTGGGTTCAACGGCACGGCCAGGCCCGAATGGGTCTACACCATCAACGACGCTACCCACTTCATGCAGGCCGTCGTCCAGGCTTTGGGCCTTGGCCAGTACATCCTGGCCGGCCACTCCATGGGAGCCTGGGTTGCGGCTGAAATGGCCGCCATGGACCAGCACCAGTTGCGGGGCCTGGTCCTGGTCGACGCCGTAGGCATCAAGCCCCAAGAAGGCGAAATCACCGAGGTCTTCATGGTGGGCGAGTCCACCAGGGCCAAGCTGCGGTTCTATGACACCTCCCAAGTAGCCAACTACGAGGAGTTGACCAAGGATCCCACCCCCGAAGAGGCTGAGACCATCTACTACAACACCGTAATGGCCTACCGCCTGTGCTGGAGGCCCTACATGCACAACCCCAGCCTGCCCTACTATCTCAACAGGGTGAACACCCCTGCCCTCATCGTCTGGGGCAAGCAGGACGCCATAGTCCCCGTAGAATGCGGCGAGCTATACCGGCAGGCCCTGCCCAACGCCGCTCTCAAAGTTATCGACCGCTGCGGGCATTCCCCCCAGCTGGAAAAGCCCCAGGAATTTCACGCCGCGGTTGGAGAGTTCCTCGCGGGCCTGAAGTAACCATGCCTGTCCTACCAGGCGTGGTATAATCAAAGCAGTCGGGGCGTGGCGCAGCCAGGTAGCGCACCTGCATGGGGTGCAGGGGGCCGCCCGTTCAAATCGGGCCGCCCCGACCAAACATCCGGCAACGAAGCCGATGCCGCCGACGGGCGGCTTTTTCTTTTACAGCGCACTCCTTGAGACCCGGTGGCCGCGCCGGGATTCAGCCATTCTCGCTAGAATCCATTCCTTGACGTACATAACGAGCAGTCAATAAACTGACTCATATTGACTCATCCAGTGAGTCGCGATCGGAGGCGCAGCATGAACCAGCTTACAGTCAGGGGTTTCGACGAACAATTGTCGGAGACCATCCGGCGGCTCGCCAAGCGTGACGGTACGTCTCTCAACCAGGCTGCGCTGAAGCTGCTCCGCAAGGGCGCCGGTCTAAAGGACAACGGGGAAAATCCCAACCAGATCGGGTCTTCATTGGACGACCTGTTTGGGCTTTGGAGCAAAGAAGAGGCGCAGGCATTTGATACCGCTCTGGGCGCCTTTGCAACTGTTGACGACTCGGCGTGGAAATGAAGCTGCTGCTTGATTCCAACGCCTATTCGGCATTTATGAGAGGCAATCGTCAAGTGCTGGACTTGGTGCGGACTGCTGAAGAGGTGCTGTTTTCAGCCATCGTGGTAGGCGAGCAACTGTTCGGCTTCCGGCAGGGCACGCGTTTCGAACAGAACCTGGCAGAACTCCGGTCTTTCCTGCAACGGCCCTACGTATCCCTGGTTCCCGTGGGGCCGGTGACCGCAGACCGGTATTCCCGCATAGTGACTTCGTTGAAGGCCAAAGGACGCCCGATCCCAACCAACGATGTCTGGATTGCTGCCCACGCCATGGAGACGGGGGCCGATCTGGTTTCTGCGGACAGCCATTTTGAACACGTCGACGGCATCACCTGGGTCCCAGTGCAGGAAGAATAGGGCCGGGAAGGCGCAAACCGCCAGGCCATCAACCCAGACCCTGACATGGCTCTCCGCCGGATCCAACCGCCTCCCCAACCGCGCTACGCCGCTCGCCGGGAAAACCCCACGTACGAATGCGCCTTGACCCGCTCAGCAATTTCACCCACCTGGGCCAAGACCTCCTCTCGTTACGCCAAGGCCCTCCATCTCGACCATGTTAGCCGGACGGACACAAGTGGCAGTTTGAGGCTAATTGAGAGAGGAGGCCAGCCACATACGCTATGACTGGCCTCCTGTCGATACTCAGGAAAGGACGGCGCTGCAACAGCACCTATCGCTCTAGATAGTAGATACGCGCTGCTTGGTATGCGGAAGTCCAAGCTTGAGTGTCTTTCCCGGTGCGGTTCGGGTTATGGTAGTTGTTAATCGACTCCCGTACCGAGCTAATGAAAATATCCGCTGCAATGCCGTCTTTTATCAGTTGAATTGGGTTGATGCCTTTTCCCCAAACCCAATGTCCGTTTTCGTGTTCTAGCATGGCCCGAAAAGAACTCAGCACAGGGTAAATGTACCCTGTCGGTATATCGTACTCTGTAGTCTCGTCTATGAACGGCAGGTGCTTGGGCTTCTTAGGAGTGTTTTTCACACCCTTCAGGCGCCCAAACTTACCCGCAGTCCCCGGTTCAGGACCTTTCGCGTTGTAATGTCCTGGCAATGAGTACTGGATTTGATCCCACATTTCTAAGGCGTCACCCGCAATCGGGTAAAGCCTTTCATAGGAGGCAGCGTATTCATCGGAGGCAAATCTCTTAAGACAAGCCTCTTTTCCGGAGTAAGCGGAGACCGGGTGGGAATTGCTGGTATAAGAACCAGCGTCTAGGGCGGTAAGGATGGCAATTACTTCTCGAACATCGAAAGCCCCCTCTTCGTTCTCTTTCCAACTTATTTGACCAGCCTTTTTGCCCAGAGCCTGTTTTAGGCTATCAAACGAACCCTCCAAGTTAAGCAAACTCTTGGAGGCAACCTGCTTGGAAGTATTGCGAGCCTCGACAACGTCGGCAATTTCGGTTTCATCAAGCCCAGTAAAAATTTCGACATTGCAGTAACTGGACTGTGAATCTGGCACAGCCTGGTCCCTGTCATCCAGAATCGCTTGCAGAGTATGTCCACCGTCTAGTACGCCGTGGTAGCTACGATCGTCGAAGTTAAGCGTAAGCCGGTTGGTCTTATTGTCCCACTCGATGTGAGAAGCGACGAGTGTCAAGCCGCGGTTATATTCAGCGAACCACTCTGGCTTGTCAGTAAGGGTAGTGCGAATAGCTTTTGGAACTCGCCCTTTTGCAGAGGAATCGCGGGCGTTGACTTCAAGCCAATTTGACCAAGCCATGGGGATTTCAGAGACGGGTACTACGCAGTAGTAGCGTCGGAGAGGGGCCTTCTCGGGGGAAACATAGAGGCGGGAAAACGACTTGGTAGAAAGCGTGTAACTATACATGTTGCATTCCTCCCGGTGCATCTTGCATCCGGAGGGGCATTAGCCCCAACTAGATAAGTCGCGTTGGACTTGATCCAGTCTCGCAACCTTACGGTTAGCGATCTGACTAGAATGTACCAATTACCTTACTGGCTGTCAAGTGTGGCCTCAAGACCGGCCGGCTGCGAACTTCCACCCGCCGCCGCGACTGCTATCTCCCGTAGCAGTCATTCTCCCTATCACACCGGAATGACGCACACGGCGGACCGGGCATCCTCCGCTACCAGGCCTTCCAGGCCGCTGTCGAACGTAGCCAGTTGCCCGCCCCGTTGCATGGCCGCCGCCAGCAGGACGGCGTCGGTTATCTGGCGGTACCCCTGCAGGCGTGACCTGACCCGCTCCGGCAGGCGAATGATGGACCGGTCCAGGGCCCAGAAAGTGTGCGAACCTAACGTCGTCAGTCTCTCCAAGACCGCAATGGCGTCCAAGGGTGTGACGGTGTGGCGCACCGCCAATGGATTGCAGGAAACCCGAACGAATCCCGCCTCAGTCAAGGCGCAGGTAGCCCAACCAGCCCGTCTATTCTTCTCGAACCAGTCCTGGGCCGCAGTGTGGTGTACGTGATTGGGCCAAGCCAGGGCTATCAGGACGTTGACGTCCAGTAACGCCGTC
The DNA here is from genome assembly GCA_963668505.2 of Dehalococcoidia bacterium. GTDB lineage: Bacteria > Chloroflexota > Dehalococcoidia > Lucifugimonadales > UBA3495. The sequence continues at coordinate 75,543 of CAXXWY010000008.1, forward strand.
ACGGCCAGTCGCTCAGCGACCGGTAAACGTCCTCGCTGGTGATTGGCTCGGCATCGGCGGGAACGGCAAACACCGTCCCGTCCCCACGGTTCTCGGCAGTGGTAGCGACTTTGAAACCGCGCCTCGCCAGGTCCGACAAGGCGCTGCCCAGGCTACTTCCCTTTCGCTCCGCCAGGGCTTTGGCCACTGCCAATACGTCATCATCGATGGTTACTGTAGTGCGCATATTGACATCATAACATCAAATCATCTATAAGTCACTCAGATTGTTCTGCTACTCCCGCGCCAACACCCACGCCTTGGCGCCTATTCCGTTGCTTACCTGTGCCAGGTCTACCTCCGGGTCTATCAGCCGCGCCGCCGGACGCCCGTTAAAGGTCGCGTAGGCGTCGGCCCGCACTTGCACGTTCTGGTGACCTTTGTCGATAAAGTCGTCCCTGACGATGTGGGCCGCGGCCAGAATCATGTCCGGCTGGTAGGCCATGCGCTCCGCCTGCACCGGCGTCAGGTAATCCTCCGGGTACGCCAGCATCTCCCCTTCGGAAGTGGTCACCCGGTACCGCACCATGCCGGTCTTCTCCGTCACCAGCACCCGCCACGAGAAGCGATATCCCTCCTCCGTCCAGCGAACATTGCCCGGATAGGCAAGATGCCTCAGGGGGACCAGCAACTGCACCAGCAAGAAAACGGCCGCCAGCGCCAGGACCGCCCGCACGGCCCAGGAAGTCGGACGTGTCTCGATGCCGGGACCGGCAGTGGTCAGGTTGGGCGCGCCCGGCGGATCCGGCAGTCTACGGAGTCGTCTTATCACCCGAGCCGGCCAGTCAGGCTCGAAGAATATCAGCGTTGCCCCCATCATTATCCAGGGGAACATCCCGATGGACGGGAACAGCACCGCCGTCGTCACGTGGAAGACCACCAGGGCCGCGTAGGCCGGAAGGCGCGTGCGTTTCCATAGCAGCCAGCCGATGATTGTCAGGTCGAAGACCACCCCCGCCCAGCTTGCCAGATAGGCCGTCCAGGCTTCTCTCAGTAGAGGGCCGACCAGGGGCGTGTCGGTGCTGTTGTACAGCCAGATGCGCAGCGGCTCGGCGTGCAGCAGCCAATCGGGATTCAGCTTGGCGATTCCGGCGAATACGTACACCAGCCCGATCTGGGCCTGCAGCATCCACAACGCCGCCCTGGGGATGGTCTGGCCGGGCCTTCCCCGGGAATCCAGGGACATGCCCCGGTCCAGGGGCAGGAAGATCATGATGAAGCTGACCAGGCTTACCAGGTAGTAATGGTTCAGGTACGTGGTCTTGTCGATTAGCTCGACGTAGGTGAACAGCAGGAAGAAAGCGGCGATGGACAGCCGGTAGCGGTAGCCCAGGGCAACGCCTAGGCTGGCCAAGCCCAGCAGCGCAAAGTGCAGGTACATGCCCCAACCCGGCCAGGCTTGCACCCATCCGAACCCGTAGTAGCTGAAGTGGTGAGCCGGCTCCACGTAAAGCTCGGCAATCCAGCCCTGGGCGGCGAACCTGGCCACCGCCGCTGCGCCCAGCAGGCCGATGGCGATGCGGAAGACGGCTGCCGACGCTGGAGAGACCGGCTGGGACCCGGCCCGCACCGCCTGCGCCGCGGCATCCCCTAGCCTGGCGCCCAACCGCAGAGACCCGTATGAAGGTCTTGGGATGGTTAGAGCCGACGCCACTGCAGGCGGCCGGTTAACGCAGGCTGTCGCCGTCGGTGTCGGTGAACCCGACGGATACCCCTAGCAGGCTTATCACTTCGGTGGCGATGGTCTGTCGCAACTCGAACAGGCTGTCGAGGAGGTCCGACACCTGTTGGGGACGTTGCTCGATAGCCAAGCGCAATGTTCCTTCGACGGCATTTACGGCCTGGAGAGCGTCGGCGAACTGCGCCCGCATCTTTTGGTCTGTTTCTTCTGAGAGAGGCAGCACCAGGTCCGAGATCCCCAGGCCGTCGCTGCCGGCCCCTTCGTATATGGCCTGCATTCCCAGTAGCTCATGGCGCAGGTCGTCAAGGCCGTTATCCGCCGCGTTGCCGGGAATGGCCGAAAGGTCTTGGCCGCTCTCCCGCAGTCCCAGGGCTGAGGCCAGCCGCATGTCGACGATGTCCCGAATGAGAAAGAACTGGGTCCTGACCACGTCGGCCACGGCTGCGCTGGAGAGTACCGCAATGCTGGAGCGGCCGGTGAAGTAGTCTCGGTAGGGCGGTTCGCCGTCAGTCTCGTTCACCCATTGGGATAGGATGGCCTCCGTCTCCTCCCGGCCAACCCGGGTCAGCGCGCCCAGGTATTGGCAATAACCGGGTATGGCCCCCGCGCTGTCAACGACGTCGCCCTGGAACAACAAGTACTCGATGGCGCCAAACCCCCGCTGATTGGAAGCCATCGTCTCCCGCACGTCGCCGGGCCCGACTGGGGTGCCCTCGGCCAGCCGCCCGTCGATTCTTTCGACCTCGGTGGGAGACCAGTCAATTAAGCTCACTGACCGTCGGTCCATCACCGGCCCGAACCACATCGCTTCCGTACTTATCCAGGAGGCCCGCGCGGCCCGCCATGACTGCTGGGCTGCGTTCAAGGCATCGCCGCCGGGGTCGGCGCAGAACGCCTCTACCTGTTGGTCCAACTGGGCCATGTGCCGGGCCCCGTCCTCGTAAGCCGGCACGATGACTGTATCCGTCAGGCTTATCAGCACGTCCTGGTCCGAAGGACCGCTGGAGCCGCACGCGGACGCCAGCAGCGCCAGGACGCCAAGACATGGCGCAAGACGAGCTAGCGTGCGCCGCCGCATCTTACAGGGACTCCAGGAACGCGATTAGGGCCTCGCGTTCCTCCTGGGTTAACGCCATGAACCGCCGCCGCGATTCCTCGGCTTCCCCGCCGTGCCAGAGAATGGCTTCCTCCAGGCTGCGCGCTCGGCCGTCGTGGAGGAACATGGTGTGGTCGTTCACGGTTTCCACCAGCCCGATGCCCCACAAGGGCGGCGTGCGCCACTCCCGCCCAGACGCCAACCCGTCAGGCCGGTTGTCCGCCAGTCCCTCGCCCATGTCGTGCAACAGCAGGTCGGTGTAGGGGAAGATGACCTGCCCCCGCAGCGGTTCCAGTGGATGGGTTTCTCCCGTCTCATGTCGGGGAGTATGGCATACGGAACACTGGGCCTCAACAAACAGGCGGGCTCCCTCCTTGACGGTCTCGTCTTCCGTGTTGCGCATGGCCGGCACGGCAATGGTCTGGATGTAAATGGTCACCTTTTCCAGGCGGCTGTCCGGAATCTCCGGCTCTCCCCCGTTGGGGGCTTGGCTGCACGCCTTCTGGCTCGGCGGGCAGTTCTCCTCTGGGAACAGGCTTGACGTAATGCCTATGTCCCCTAAGAATGCCCCTGCGGCCTGCTGCTCTATCGTCGGCTGGTTCGCTTTCCAGCCGAACCGGCCCAGGACCATCCGGCCGCTCCTGACGTCCCAGACGTAATTGGGCCGCCCGGATATGCCGTCGCCGTCGGCGTCGTCCGGGTCGGCCAGACCCAGGATGGTCTCCTCAGGGATCGCCTCCAGCAGCCCCATGCCGATGACGGCGGGAGCGACCCGGGGCGAGATTTGGACCTCCGGGTGCAGGCGGCCGAACGCCGGGTCTTCTATGCTGTACTCCGGCCGGCGCAGCGTATATGCCGAGCCGTCGGGGTACTCTCCCGGCTCTTCCAGGTAGACGATGACGATGCGCCCTTCTACCGGCACGCCCAGGATCGCCCGGTCTTGGAGCTGGTCTCCGTAATTGGGATCGTCTGCCGGGCCATGTTCAGTGGGTATGCTCAACCGCAGCAGCAGCCCGCGCTCCGGGTCGTCGGGGTGGTCCGGCGGCTTGCCCCGCCCGTCGTGGCTGTGACACGACGAGCAAGACAGCGCATTGTGGGTGGGCCCAAGCCCGTCCCTGGCGGTGGTGCTTGCGGGCGCTGTAACCCAGTTCTGGTTGAAGAAGCTGTCGCCGACCTCGAAGGTTCGACGCAGGTCGTTGTCCAGGTTCCGCGCCGACAGTTCGAAGGCGTTGCTGCCCTCGCTGAACGCAGTGGTCTCTCCTCCCAGCCGGGCATTGAACACCATGTCCAGGTCGACGTTGCTGCCGTCGTCCAGGCAGGCTGCAATCGCGGCGAGCAACAAAAGGGTGGCCGCCAGCAGTATTATTACCGCCGGCGGCCGTGGCCTTGGCATGGCCCAGAGGTTTGGTCCTCTCATTAGCCCCTAGCTGACGCTGATGGTAATCCCCACTTCCTGCGCCGCGGCTACGATGGTGTCGGTCTGGGCTCCCAGGGCTTCGATGGTTTCAAGGACGGCCCTGCGGCCCGGGTCGCTGTCCGGCAGGCCCTCCAACAGCAGGCTGTCGAAGGGAGCGGGGATGGACCTGGCCAGTATTACCGAGCGGTTGATCTCGTCGCCCAGAGTGTCCGCCAGTTCCTGGTCCGTGGCGGCGATCAAGTCTTTGATTCCGGGTCCCGAAACGTCGCCGTACTCCCCGAAGTACACCCGCTGCACCCCCAGGGCGTTGGCCACGATGTCTGCATTGGTATTGTCGGCGAAGCAGGAGTGTTCGTCCTCCTGGGACCGTTCCTCGTAAGCGACCGTCATGCGCTCGCCGGCAAGCTCGCCCCGGCTCATCTCTCCAATACCGGTGATGATGTCCGTAAGGGCATCGTCGGCGTCCTTGGAGACGAAGCCAGCCCGGTAGTTGTTTCGTCCCGGCGCCCAGGCGTCCACCATATCCTGCAGGTGCGAGATCAACAGGTCCGACGCCACCGCCAGGTAAGTAGACCGGCGGTCGGCGTTGGCGTTGACGGTGTAGTCTTCTATGGGCCGGTAGCCCGGTCCGTCCGGGTTCAGGTCTTGCCCCCAGAGCAGGAACTCGATGGCATGCCAACCGGTGGAGACGTTCTCCTCGCCGCCCTCTTCATTGATAGAGACCAGAAGCTCTGCGTCGATTGTCGGGAACTCCCCGGGGTTGTTAATGACGCCGGCGCTGGGGTCCCCTTCCACGTAGTCTATGTACGCTTCGTCCAGGGGCCATGCGTTGATGAGCCCTTCCGGCCCGTCATCCGGGTTGTCTATGGGGCCGTCGTAGAAGCGGTAGATTTCAGTGACTCCGTAGTCATCCCTTGCCCTCAGCCAGGCCCGCTTGGCCGCGTCTAGCCGCGGCTGCGACGGCTCAGCCAGGAATTTGTCGATCGCTTCGTCCATGGCCTCGGCGGACGTCAGGCTTCTGGCGTAGGAGGCGTGGGCGCCGTCCGCGTAGTTCTCGACCACCTCGGCCTTGAGGTCTCCGCCGCCCCCATCGCCCCCACAGGCCGCCAGGGCCAGGATTGGTACAGCCAGTACCACTAGTGCCAAGAGCGCTTTCCGAATCATGCTCCCTCCAATATTGAACTTGGATTCACCCTTTTGGAGCGTCCTGCGCTTGCCGCTCCACGCACTTTGTTAGTGCGCAAACCAACTGTTGACCTACTTACACTGACACGCATGCACATTGTTACCATAAAATATAAATATGTAGATACATTGTTCATATATATTATGGCCAAAGCAGTGTAGTGAGTACGTACAACATTGTCAAGAGGCAAATGCTGACCTATCTCCGCGCAAGGCTAATGGACTTGCCTGTGGAGAGAGGTTGAGCACGTGGTTAGCCTGAAGCCGGTAGTCCCAGACCAAGATCTGGGTCGCTCCGCCTAGCAGAGCATTCCGGCGGGGACTCTTCCAGAACTGGGCTTGGGGGCGCGTTCCGACCCCGACCCACTGACACTTGGCCCTTGCGTCCTCAGCCAGCCAACCCCTATGCTGTTAGCAGGAAAAAGGGCGGCATTTACAGTCTCGCGGCGTGCATCAGCCCGCCTTCCAGGCAAATGTCCCAGAATGGCCCAAAATGTCTCGGAAACACAAAACTCCGCGGCCACTCCCACGCCTACCCAGATAGAGATGATTCCCACCAGGGTTGGGCAGAACAGCTTGCGCTAAGGAGCATAGAATGGAACATCTTGCGCAACTCATTGCACAGCGGAATAGGCTGGATGAGGACATCGCTAAAGTAATCGGGCGGCCTGCGCTCGTCGGACACTTTGGAGAATTCGTCGCCGCGAGAATATTCGACATCGAGTTGCACTCCTCTAGAGTGGTCAAGGGCAGCGACGGCCGTTTTACATCCGGCTCGTTGGCCGGCAAGACAGTCGAAATCAAGTATTACCCGAAGAATGAGAGTCTCCTGGATGTAAAGACCGATGGGCATCCCGACTTTTACCTGGTGTTGACCGGCCCCAGGGTGTCAGAAGCGTCTTCTCGCGGGAAGACTCGTCCCTGGGTGATCGAGACGGCCTATCTGTTTGAGACCAACTTCCTTTTGCATAGTCTCATGGAACGAAACGTGAAAATTGGAGTGGCAACCAGCGTCCGGCGCGAACTTTGGAACGAGGCCGAAATTTACCCCGGAAGAACCAACAAAGCCCTTACCTTGTCCCAGTCCCAGACCGAGACTCTCCGCTTGTTCAGCGCTTCGTCGCTAAGCCGCTGGAATAGCGATTGACCGTTGGTTCAGAGGGCGGGCCGGCGTCTACCGCGCCAGGCCGTAGGGGATGGACTTGGTCAGGGGGTCGTCCGACGCCTCCATGCGGTTGGCAACCTGCACGATGAGCTTGGCCAAGGCCGTCTCGCCCCAGAACCATTCGTGCAGTTGGTCGCCGTCGGAAGTTGGCCTTTGCTCCATCCTGGCCTCGTAGTAGAACGCCTTTAAGTCGTCCACGCAGAACCTGATGTACTGGGCCAGCGGCACGCCTTCCGGCCGACCCTCCACATCCCGGTCCTGGCCGTCGGCGTAGGCTTCGAGGAAGCGCACCACGCCCCGGAACCGGCGTTGCGGCACCCCGGACAGCCCCACGCTGGTGCGGCCGTCGTGCTGGGCCACCCACCGTTCGTAGTAGTGGCGCAGGCCCGTAAGCTCGTCCGCCGGGCTCAGCGGCGAGTCGTTGCCGGCGGGAGCCGCCGACGCATGGAAGAGTATCTCCGGAGCCGTATCGTCGGGGAACTCCTCCAACACCGGCCCTGTTGGCCGTTCCAGCAATTCCAGCGCGGCCCCCAGCACCCGGTGCTGCAAGCCGGGGTCGTCGGCCCGGCCCATTGCGTTTCCGAATCCGAATGGAATCCAGAGCATGCGCGGCGGCTTCACCTTCGCCGCATGCTCCTTGACGAACACCACGCCCGTCGTCGATATTCCCGCTTCCTCGAAGTGCCTGCCGAGCACGCTGACCGCGTGGGAGCACAGGGGTCAAGTGGGGGTGAGGAACACCACCTCCACGCCCTCGTCCAGCAGCCGCTCGGTCACTTCCGGGGCCGTGCTGTTGAGGATTTCCTCCATGTCCCGCTGCGCGCCCATGAACGAATAGTTGTTCTCCCCCAGTGAACCCAGGACTCCTTGCTCCACCAGCTCTTGCAGCCGGCCCACCGGAAAGGTGACGTTGATGTCCCGGTAAATCGCCGCGTGGTCAAACCCGATGCTGGTGTGGCTCTGCAGTATGTCCGAGGTCTTGGCGGCCCGGGGAATCACCCGGTAGCTGGTGTCGCTGCGCCGGTGGTCCGACACGAAGGGCTTGTCGCCCCGCAGGTGCAGCCCCGCCGTGGTTACCAGGGCCAACCTGGACTCCGACAGCGGCTTGGCCAGGGGAGTCCACGGAGTATCGTCGTGCTCCATGCAGGGGAACATCTGGAGCATCTTTCGCTGGACTTCGGCTAGGAGTTCTAGCCTGGGCATGGGTCTCACCTCTGGGTAGACGACGCCGCAGCGCCGCCGGTCACCGGGCTGACGCCTAATTTACGAGGCGCCTACCCTACTGTCAAGCAAGATCCGCCATCCCCGCGTCCGCTGTCCGTGCCGTTCGCCTGTGCCCCGTCCGTCTTCCGCTATTCCTGTGCGCCCTCCACTTCCTCCGTTCGTCCTGAGCTTGTCGAAGGGTGAACGGACAGCCGGAGTTATGCAAAGGTCTCCGGAGGCGGGAATCTCAAATCCCACCCCTCAAACCCGCTCCGAGTCTCCAAAAATGGAATATAATCAAGAACCGAATCCCTTCTCAGCGGAGCAACCGCTTTTGAATAAGACCCTCGAAAACCCCGACAACCTCAAAGGCGTCATCTTCTCCGGCATGCGCCCCTCCGGAAGGCTCCACCTGGGCAACTACCTCGGCGCCCTCCAGAACTGGGTCGCCCTGCAACAGGAATACCGCTGCATCTACTGCGCCGTCGACATCCATGCCCTTACCACCACCGAAAACTCCGAGCAGACCGCCGAAATCCAGCCCAACATCCACGACATGGTATTGGACTGGCTGGCCGCCGGAATCGACCCCCAACAGTCCATCGTATTCGTCCAGTCTCAGGTCCCCGAGGTCATGACTCTCCACACCCTCCTCAGTATGGTGACGCCCTTGGGATGGCTCCTCCGAGTCCCCACCTTCAAGGAGAAAGTCCGCCAGATGGACCAGAACGAGGAGAGCGTCAACTACGGCCTCGTCGGCTATCCGGTGCTCCAGACCGCCGACATCATCCTCTACAAAGCCGACACGGTGCCAGTGGGCCAGGACCAGGTCCCCCACCTAGAGTTGGCCCGCGAGATTGTCCGCCGCTTCAACAACCGCTTCGGCGACACCTTCCCCGAACCCCAGGCCAAGCTCACCGAAGACCCCCTTATCTTGGGGCTCGACGGCCGGCAGAAGATGAGCAAGTCCCTGGACAACCACCTTGAGTTGGCGGCCACCCCCGAAGAGACGGCCCGGCAGTTGTCCACAGCCTTCACAGACCCCCAACGGGTGCGCCGCGACATGCCCGGCCGCCCCGAAGTCTGCAACGTTTACTCTCTGCACGACACCTTCAGCCCAGCCTCAGAAGTAGCCGCCGTGCGCGAAGAGTGTACTACCGCACAAAGGGGATGCGTCGACTGCAAACGCCACCTGGCCGCCAGCATCAACGACTACATGGCCCCCTTCCGGGAGCGCCGCCGGGAATTCGAAGACCGCCCCGACTTCGTCCAAGACGTCCTGCAAGACGGCGCAAAAAAGGCCCAGGCCATCGCCCGCGCCACCCTCCAAGAGGTCTACCAAAAAATGGGCCTCCCCTAGCCGCGCCTGCTCCCCAACGCGCTACCCAAACCTCCACCCCAACCCCCGCCACCCGTTCATCCTGAGCCTGACGAAGGGCCACCCGTACGCCCCTCCCAAGCTCGCCGTCTCAACCTCCGCAGTTATTTGTCGTTCTTGTATGTGTCAGCTAATTCGTTGACAGATTTTGCATAGTCTGCAGTGGCGTCTTGCCGCCTAGGCCCTGGTGGGGTCTCTCGGTGTTCTAGTAGAGGAGGTACTGCATCAGTTCATCCCTTGTATCTTAAACAGGGACGCGACAGACCGCTTCGTCCTAGGCCTTGAAGGGCCAATGGACGGGAGCGGGGAAATTTTAGATCCCCTCTCATTTCCTCCCAATTCGCCCCATTTTGCGGGGTAGGCCTCGGCGGGAGCGCTTCTGGACGCCGAACTCCAGGGGCCTCAGTGGCCGATTGGGTTTTGGCAACGGGTTGAATTGCCTGCTTACAGGGTAAGGGGGCGCGGGGCAGTGGCGCAAGGGCCAAGTGTCAGTAGGGGCGCCGTTCGTCCTGGTCCCGTCCATTCCCCACAGAAGACCACCACAGGGCCTGAGTCTAGGCTGTCCGCTCGTCCTGAGGGAAATCAAAGAGCCGCCTCCCTACCCCGTCATTCTCTACGGGCTTTGCGACCCTCGTCGCCCTGGAACCTCTTAGAACGTTGCCCTTACATCGTCCCCAAAAAGTGAGGCAGGAACCTCTGGCGGTAGATTTCCATCAGATCTGAGCAGCCCTGACCGGATGCCGACAGTTCTCCCGAGTACCCGTCTTTAGTGGTGAATTCGAGCTGAAGTTGTGACTCTTCAGAAACATCCTCGAATTCATACTTGCGAGCGCTTAGTCTCATCCAGTCTACCGCCTTCACGAACGGTACCAATTCGTGTTGAATGCGGTTTGGGTTAAGTGGATTTCGGATCTCAACTGCCAGTTTCGGTGTGAAGATCCAAATACCCGGATAGTTTGGTACGCCCCCATCACCCAGACTAGTGCTAACAAATATTATCTCCGGAGATTCAGATTCGGGAAGGCTCTTACAAACGATCGTTATAAGCATCTCGAGTTTCGTTCTAACCGGCGCCTCGATATAAGACGGCAACTCCTTAATCATTAGTAAGGTCCTCCTTGTCACGGGCTAGCACGATCATGCCCTCTAAATAGTGAAGTGTGTTTCCGAGATAGTTTACTGAGAATGCAGGGTTCTCGTGATCCCATTGCCAATCGCGAGGTGGGCCAGTCAACCGCCAACCCTCATACACACGGTGAAGCATATTAATTATGCTAGCTTGCATGAATGTGGTTACTTGGATCTCAAGCCTAACCTGCACGGTAACATCGTCCCTGGTGTCGTAGGCAAATGTGTTCAGATCGTGGTAAACCCAGATATGGCTTGCGTGATAGCCATCGAGTGAGGCTCTGGGTTGCAGTTTCGGTGGTGTAGACGTTGTTTGATGTGCTAGTTCCCTGACCTTCTCAGACAGATATCTGACACCATCGAAGTATGTAGTTATCAAACGCACCCGAAAGACATCGGGAAAATCGGCCAGCCAGTTGTGAGGGCCATACCACAGCCCAGGGTCGTCCAGAACATCCTCCGCCACATCACTCGCAGTGCTGGGCGACCGTCTCGGAGGCCTGGGCCATCTGCCATTCTCAAGCACATTCCATCGGAATGCCTTGGTTAGGGCTGACTCAAAAGACTTGGTTCCTATTCGCTGAGGCTGCTGAGCTAACTCCAGGAGCGGATAATTTTCGTGCTCTGCCCTGAAGGTGGCATCCCACTCAGGCAAGCTTTTCTGTAGTTGCTGCCAAAATGGAGATTCCTCTAGCCTCCTAGCCCCAGCGTACGTGACCTGTTCATGCCACCGCTCCGCGGCCCCATCCTCCAGATCGGTAAGAAATTTTTCGTAGTACCACCTTGAATATTCTTCGTACGAGGGTTTATCGGCGTTGCGCTCGCTAACCATTGCCACTAGTGTCAGGGCAGGAAGCCTACCATGGATGAAGCCCTCACCTGTCTAGACTCGCCTAATCGTTCGATCATAGCTGGGTCAAGCGGTCGTGAGATCGACTGGGGGGCCACGCCGACTCTCAGCGCAGCCACTACCCCAGCTGCCTCAAGGTAGTTATCGACTCGGAAAAATTGACTCGATTGCCACGGCAGCGAGTCCAAGTCGTTGCTCATTTGATTGGTGTTACCCCGGACGGCCACCACGGTGACCCCGTTAAGAAGAGCTGCGAGTGTCGGTAGTCCGATACAACCATCTGGTATGACTAGGCACGAGACGTTATCCGCGTGAATGTTTTTCCCACTGCGTGTTTGGCCTACATTCACAACTGCGGGGCTCCTCTGGAGCCCGCGCAAGACGCACTGAAGGAAAGCGACAGATATGACTTCGGCGGCCATTCGGGGGTCGACCACGCCGAAATCCGTCTCGGATACCAATCTAGACTCTAGCATCGGCGCATGAGCAGCTGGGAGGCCGTATTTCAATGAAAGAGTATGGGTGAGCATGGCCTCAACCCCACCCCACGGATTTACTACGTCGTCTCCGAGGCGATAGTAGTTCTCGTGAAGGTCTCGCGGGAGTTCAATCACACTAGTGATTGCGACTGCGTCAAACTTTCCTCTCCGGTCGTCTAGAAGGTCATAGATGAACTTTATTCCTTCAATCCTGCCTGCCGCGACCCCACTAGCCGTGTACTCCGAAACCATTCGGAACCTTGGGTCTATTTCAATGACGCTTGCATTCAGACCATATGTAGCCAGGGCGGCGTTGACACTATTGATCGCTGCGTTGGTGAATAGCTCGTCCTCGTGAGCTTGCACGAGAACTAACAGCCGGTTGTTTCGTATGCGGCGAAGTCCTATGGTGCCCATCATTAGCTGCGTGATCAAACTTCCTTCAACATACAACGTATTCGGAGGAATCTGGATGATGTCTGATGCATTGAGCACGTTGGGGTGAGTAATCAAGGTGTCGCATACGCTTGACAAGAGTGTGGCGGCTGGGGTTGCGTCTCCCGCATGACCGCCGACTTTCGCACCGATACCCGTCGGGACCAGCATCACAACATTGAACGAATCGGCATTCTCATACGCTCGGGGGTTGAAATGAAATATGTCATGCCCTTGGGCTCCGCCGGTTTGTGTAGCCAGTTCGCAGGTCCAGGAGCCGTCATCAGACTTAGTCACAGCAAATCTAATCGGTATATCCCTGGCGTCGACCTGATGTTTGACCGCAGCGCGGACTTGGCCAATTATGTCGGGGCCATCCGGATTGACGTGTATTTCAACTGATCGTTGTCTTATGTAGTCAGACATTAGTCATCCAGTGTTCAAGGTAGTTTTTGTAGTCAAGCGACTGTCGCTCCACGAAACGTCCATCGGGGGAGACTGTCCATACTGATGGCAGGTTAATTCCATTGAATCTATGGGATTTAGCCTGAGCATAGGCGCCTGCCTCCTTAAAAGTGATGGTCGCCCCAATGTGCAGCGGAACATCGAACCGATATCTGCCAAACACATCACCCGCCAAGCAACTGCTCCCCGCGATGAGATATTCATAGTAGCCATCAGTTGTACTGCCCTCGATTTCAGGTCTATAGCCAAACTCTAGGACTTCGGGGAGGTGGTTGACGGAAGTATCCAAGATAGCTACCCGAGTGCCATATCTCTGAAAGACATCGATCACAGTGGCAACAAGATGGCCAGCGGAGCGTACTAGCCCAGCACCTGGCTCGACATAGACTCCATCGGCTAAGTCTCGCTTCGCGCGGGCGACTGAGCGTTCGAGCGGTTCAAAATCCGAAACCTCCGCAAACAGATAGCCGCCTCCAAAGTTCACCCAATCGAAGCTCCTTTTACCTAGTCCGGAGTCAGCGAGTGCATCGACGTTAGCCTCGAGTTCTCTGAGATCGTCTGAGTCGGCGTTGGTATGGAAATGCAGGCCATTGATTTCGAAAGGCACTGAGGCTAAAACATTCGATAGCGACCTCAAGGGAACGCCGAGCTTGGAGTCTAAACGAGCGGGGTCGTAGCGGGGATCCCTAATTCTAGAAATTTGAGTATTCACCCTGAGCCCTATGCTGGCATAGCGGTGAACCCTCGGCCCCCAGCGTCGCAATTGGGTTTCAGAATTAAACGTAACAAAGCTGCATATGTCTGAGAGTTCGTCGATCTCGTCATCACGCAGGCCTGGCGTCGTGAGATGTATAGGACTTTCTGGGTACAGGAGATGAACCAACCGTGCTTCGAACAGCGAACTGACGGCAAAGCCATCCAAAGATGGCTTAAGTGCTTGGAGTACATCAATGAAGGCGCAGGCCTTTACAGCATAGAGAATCCTAGCCTCAGATCGCTCGCGAATCTGACTTGCTACGCTCGCGAGGGTGCTTAGCTCCCCAAGATCATAAATGAGGGCTGGGGTCCCAACCCGGCTATAAGGGATTCTCCCGGTCGACTGGCTATGACTGGCGACCGTCTCGACTGACAAATGGTATCCCTCGCAGTTGTTGCTTGTTCAAGCTTTAGCGGGTAGTACCATAGCATATCTTGATCGGGAAGTCATGCGCCATGATGTCCGTTGAACTTTAAGATAAACCCTGGCCGTCAGCTAACTAGCTTGGCTCCGTTCGGCCGCTCTTCCCCGTGTACACCGACGGCTCAGCGCACCGCTTGGACTCCAAATGCCGGGAAGAACGGCTACCGGTCAGGAGTACCTAGGCGGAGGATGTGAGCTAGAACACCCTGGACCTGCTGCAGTGACCGGCCCCCTTTGGTAGCTGTCCGAATCGTTAGGTCCAACTTGCCGGCGAATGAATGGAAGTCCGTGATTCTGAAGGAACATAGTTATACAAGTGCGAATAATTCGTCGAATGCTGCCGAATCTCCGTTATTCACCGGCACGACCTGCAGCCGGAATATTTGTCCCGCTGAATTAGTGACGCTGATAAGCCACTCTGTAACCCCTTGCTGCTCAAAAGTTCTCCACTCAACCCAGGAGCCTTGTAGGCTTTCCAGGTTTGAGATTACCTCATGAAGGAGCTGACATTCGGTCCATTCGGGTGCATCGGACATGAAATAATCCTTATTCATAAAGGGATAAGCGATCTTTGATCACACGGGAGTTACTGTCAAGAGAGTACGGTTACGGAACAGCCGGGGTTGTCATGTAGAGAGGCCAGAACACTAGCCTAGGATAAAGCCTGATATCGGCCCAGTCCTAAGAATTCCACTAACCCGCCATCACGTAGCACCCGCAGTTGTTGCCTGATCTTGGCCTTCACATGTTGGTTGCTCGGGTGAAGCAGAGACAACTCTGGGACGAACCTGGCGTAAAATTCCTGCAGAGTGAATTCTCTACTGCCGGTCTCCCGTTGTATTGTGCGAACGCAAGAGAATACGTCGGCTCCCCAGCCTCCTTTAGCTCTCGGGTCTGTTCTGAGGAATTCCACCCGCTTCCAGTCAGTCCTGACCGCAGCAGTATCACGCGGGGAACCGTCCGCAACTATGCTTATGCGCCCTTCTGGAGGAATCGCTGCCAGGTGGATATTTGAACCTACATACCCGGCCCTCCTAGCGGTTAATCTCAGCGGAGGTCTGGGCTGAATCACAGCACGGCTAATGAAATGCCCCGGAACTACGAACAAGCCAGTTACGGTCCAATCAGCCTGGCGATATTCTAAGAACACATAGTGTGGGGCGCGGTCTTCGTCGATAGCGGCGATCTTTGGCTTGAAGGCGGAGTTCACCACTACTCGGCCGTGCTTTCCGTTCTTGCTCTTCAGTTGGTAAGTGGCGGAGCAACTTGGGCAAGTGAAGTCGCGCACCTTTGTGTTCGGTTTATCTGCTGCTATGCGGTCAGAAATACAAGCGAGGCAGTAGAGGTTGGTTTCGGCCCAAGCCTCAGTAACGGACCTGGCGATTTGGCTTTTGCTGCGATACGAGAGGCTGAGGCTAGGGTCAAGTTGCAAGTACATGCGACTTACTGATTAAAAGCAGCATTGGGCACGCCCCCGAAGTTGGAGCCTGGTTCCGGGGGAGTCACTCTCGTACATCATCCACGCAAGTAATTCCATCGCTAGATAAAAAGTAGGGCGGATCAGTCGAAATACAGTCCACACTGTCGTTTGGCATAGAAGCCATGATTTCCAGGCTATCTCCGTGGTAAAGGTACGACAGATTATCCTCCGACCTCCAAACCACCCTCGCAGCCAAATCTGTCATCTCGTTGCCTCCAACGGTCTCAGATTCCTGTCGCAGCCGTACGTCCTACCCACCATCACATCCTACTACATTGCAAAACAGTGCTCCAGCCCCAACTGTCGCAGCCAACTCCCAACCTGAGCCTCAACCCACTATGTCAGGCTCGGCTACGTCCGATACTAGCACACATCATACCGCGCTCCGCCCGTCATTTCGCCCCTCTCCTGTCATTCCTGCCCGAACCCGTCATTCCTGAGACGGCAGGAATCTATCCCCCCGTTCACCCTGAGCCCGCCGAAGGGGAAAATCTAAGGCCCCCCAAACTACTGTCATTTCCCCCCTTGCCTACCCCCACAACCTCCCCATATCATAAATACAGGTCAGGTCCGCTCCCCATCGTCGGGGACGGGACCAAATCAAGACCAGCCACTGAGGCCCGTGACATGTTGTGACCAAAAAACGCTCCAAGCCCGTTACCCCTTCCTCCAACTCCCCCAAACGGGAGGAAATGGTAGGAAATGGGAGGGGATCTAAAAATTCCAGCCTCTCCCGCCGCCAACAAGCCGCACTGCCCATCATCGCCGCCACCCCCACGGTCGCCCAAGCCGCCCGCTCCGCCGGCATAGCGGAAAGCACCCTCTACCGCTGGCTCGAAGACGACGACTTCCGCGACGAGCTGACCCGCCTCCGCCAGGCGGCCGCCGACATCGCCAAACAGGAATTGCAGGGCATCATGCTCCGCAGCGTTTCCGTTCTGGCCGAAGCTCTCGATGACCCCGATATGGCTGTTCGTCTCCGCGCCGCCCGCTACGCCATGGCCTTCGCCGTCCAGATTTCCGAGGTCGAGAAGCTCAGGACCGACCTCCAGACCGTCGAAGACTCCCTCCCCCAGTGGGCGTCCCACAATCCCCGCATATCCAGTAATTAGAGGAGAAACTAACCAATGAACCAACTAAGCCACATCAGGTCTCGCATCAACGCCCTCCGCCGCAAGATGGCCCTGGAAATCTCAGTTGTCCGCCTGGAACCCGTGGCCGACGAGTTTTGCTTCCAATGGGAGCGCGCCAGCGCCGAGCGCAAGCCTGCCCCCGATATCCTCGCCTTTATCCGCAAGATCGGAGCCACCGGGTATTGGCTCCCCACCCTCGTGGCCGCCCACAAGTACCTGGAGAAGTGCCTCGCTGAGAAGATCATTCCCCGCGTGCAGCATCTCTTGGGCGTCTTGCTTCCCTGGGCCACAGTCCGCGGTCTCGTAGTTCTTTCCGCCGACCCTCCGCCCATGTCCATGTCCGTACCCGCAGAGGCATAGCCTGTCGCCAGTCCGGCCGTCCCCGGCTTGCGCGTACCGCCCGGCGGCCCTATCATTCCCAACAGCCCGCCAGGAGAACTTAGAAGAAGGACCAAGAGAGTACAAAGATGTTTCCCCAATCGGTGTTTCCGGATACGGCGCAAGTCAACTCCCAGGGGCAACTGGTCATCGGCGGCTGCAACACCGCCGACATCGCCGCCCAGTACGGCACCCCGGTCTACGTCATGGACGAAGCGACCCTGCGAGACCGCTGCCGCAGCTTCACCCGCGAGTTTCAAAAGCTCCACCCGGCTTCCCAGGTGAGCTACGCCTGCAAGGCCTACGTCAATCCCGCCCTGGCCCGGATATTCGACGAGGAGGGGCTCGGCCTGGACGTGGTTTCCGGCGGCGAGTTGGCCGTGGCCGTCAACGTCGGCTTTCCCATGGAACGAGTCTTCTTCCACGGCAACAACAAGTCGGCCGAGGAGCTTGCGACGGCCCTGCAGGAGAACATAGGCTACGTGGTAGTCGACAGTTTCCATGAGTTGGAAGAGCTCGACCGGCTGGCCGCCGCCTCCGGCAAGACCCAGGACATCCTGGTCAGGGTCTCCCCGGGGGTGGACCCCCACACTCACGTCCACACCACCACGGGAACACTGGACTCCAAGTTCGGGTTCTCCATCCAGACGGGCCACGCCGCCGAAGCCGTGCGTCGCGCCCTGGCCTCTTCCAGCTTGCAACTTAAGGGCATCCATTTTCACCTGGGCTCCCCCATCTTCGAGCTCGAGCCCTACCGCGTCGCCACCGAACTGGTGCTGCGGTTCGCCGCCGGCTTTCGAGAAGAGGGCCTCGACCTCCAGGAGTTCAGCCCGGGCGGAGGCTTTGCCATAGCCTACACCCGCGACCAGCGGCCGCCGTCCGTCGCCGAGTACGCCGAGACCATCGTCAGCGCCATGACTTCCACCTGCGAAGAACTTGGCATGGAGCTGCCCAGGCTGCACATCGAGCCGGGGCGGTCCATCATCGGCCCCGCCGGCGTCGCCCTGTACAGCGTGGGAGCCATCAAGGACATACCTGGCGTGCGCAAATACGTCAGCGTCGACGGCGGCATGGGCGACAACATCAGGCCGGCGCTCTACCAGGCGTCCTATGAGGTAGTGGCCGCCGGCAAAGCCGACCGGGAACCCGTCGACGCCGTGACCATAGCCGGCAAGTTCTGCGAGTCGGGGGATATCCTCGCCACCGACGTGATGCTTCCCGAGATAGTGGCGGGAGACCTGCTGGCCATACCGGCGTCCGGCGCTTACAGCCCGGCCATGGCCAGCAACTACAACCTCAACCCCAGGCCTCCCATGGTCCTGGTCAACGACGGCCAGAGCCGCCTCATCCGCCGCCGTGAGACCTACCAGGACCTGATGAGCATGGACGTGGGGTGACAGCTTGGGACAGCCGCCGTGGTTGACGCTCTAATTCGCGTTGACAGTCGCTGGCCCGCATCGTAACCTTGCCGCATGGACTATCGACAAATAATCACGATTGAACCAGAGAAACGGGGCGGTAAACCCTGTATCAGAGGGTTGCGCATTACCGTATATGACGTGCTGGAATATCTGGCGTCAGGAATGTCGGAGGACCAGATACTCGCAGACTTCCCAGATCTTGTACGTGAGGATATTCATGCCTGCCTTGCATTTGCAGCCGACCGGGAGCGCAGGCTTATAGCGATTCCTCCTGCATGAGGTTTCTCTTAGACCAGAACCTGTCCCATCGACTGAGAGACTCGTTGGCGGACCTATACCCGGAGATTGTGCACGTGAGGGATGTGGGCCTTCATGCTGCCGACGACGGCACAGTTTGGAGATACGCAGAACAAAATGGATTGACGATTGTGTCCAAGGATGCGGACTTTCGCCAACGAAGCTTTTTGTTCGGGCATCCACCCAAGGTGGTGTGGCTCCGCCAAGGCAACGCCTCAACCACCGGAGTCGAAATGATACTCCGTGTGCACCACCGTGACTTGTCGGCATTTATGCTTGATGAGGACAACTCATTTTTGGTGTTGGGCTAGGGGCCCTGCCGGTCTGTCGGCGGACTGGTAGCTGACTATGTGGCAGGTATACGGGCAGGGCCACATCCTCCTTCAACTGGAAGGGGCCCTGAAACAGGGACGGCAAGCCCACGCCTACCTACTGTCCGGCCCCCCCCACGTGGGCAAGATGACCCTGGCCTTAAACCTCGCCCAGGCCGTCAATTGCCTTCGAGGCCCCGGCGAACCCTGCGGCGAGTGCGTCCAATGCACCCGGATCTCCTCCGGTCAACATGCCGACGTCCAGGTCGTTGGCCTAACCCAGGGAGACTCCGGCAGCCCCACCCGGACGGTCATCGGCATCGCCGACGTCAAAGAGGTCCTGCGCCGCGTCCACCTGAAACCCTTCGAAGGCGCCGCCAACGTCATTATTTTCGACTCGGCGGAACTTATGAGCGAAGAGGCGGCCAACGCCCTCCTCAAGACTCTGGAGGAGCCTCCCCCGCAGGTCCTGATTCTGCTCTTGACCGCAAACGAAGAGTCCATATTGCCGACAATACGGTCTCGGTGCCGCCTGCTGTCCCTGCTGCCCCTGCCCAAGGACCAATTGACCGGCGTTCTGACCACCAGGCATCAGGCATCTCCCGAAGAAGCCGAACTGGTGTCCCGGCTGTCCAGGGGATGCCTGGGCTGGGCGGTAGGCGCCCTGGAACCGGGCAGCGCCGGCCTTGAACAACGAGAGGAAAAGCTGTCGCAGTTGATGGATACCTGCCGGTCCGGCCTCGACGCCCGCTTCAACTACGCTAACGAACTGGCCGGCCTGTTCTACAAAGACCGGGAACTTGCCCGGCAATCGCTTTACCTTTGGCTTCGCTGGTGGCGGGACTTACTGTTGATTAAAGAGGGCGGCGAGGCCTATATCCACAACACCGACCGGGAGACCGAACTGCGCCTTCAGGCCGCCCAACTGGGCACTGCCGAAATCGTCGCTTTCGTCAGGAAGTTGCTGAAGACGTTAGAGTCCCTGGACAGCAACGCCAGTGCCCGCCTCGCCCTGGAAGTCCTCATGCTCGACCTGCCGGCGACGGCCGCGGCTTAGTCTGCCGGACGCACAGTGCAGGGGCTTTTCTTGACTCTCAAGCGTTCCAGGAAAAGAGAAGGGGCGCAGTTGACCGGGCTTGGCGGCTTATTGCCTCACGTTCCAGGGTATATAAGGCTGCCACTCTTCCAAAATCGAACGATTCTGTAGTATCTGATAAGGGTTGGGGGCCGGCGGCCGGGGCTCCTTTACGAGCCTCATGTTGGCCTCCACCGGGGTGCGCCCCGCCTTCCGCAGATTGCACTTGGCGCACGCCGCCACCACGTTGTTCCAGGAATGTGCGCCGTTCTGCCTTCTTGGAATCACGTGGTCCAGCGTCAGGTCCGGCGCCTTGTTGTTGCAGTACTGGCAGGTGTACCGGTCTCTCAGGAACACCTCTTTCTTGGAGAGCTTGCGGGGCAGGAAGGGCCGTTTCACCAGGTGCGACAGGCGTATGATTGAAGGGGCGTCAATTACTGCGCTGGGTGTGCGAAGCTGGCCCCGGTGATTCTCCAGGTGTTCGGCTTTGCCCTTCCACAGAAGAACAATGGCGCGGCGCACCGTGCAAATGTTTATGGGCACATAGTCGAGGTTGAGAACCAGCACAGGGGCCTGGGTGGACCGCGGCGCGGCGCCGTCGTCTGCGCCAACGGGAGAGTCCGGCTCTCGAGACTTGGATGGGCCTACTTTGGCGTGGCCGACGGCTGGCACCGATACCTCATTACGTCACGACGCGATGTTTACGCCCATGGCGAATCCCGTGATTTCGGCGGTTATTATACCAGTTGCCCCGGGGTTCAATCCGGGTCCGGTTCACCCGGTGCATTCCGCAGGATGTCCTCCAAGGCTCTATCCAGGGCGGGATCCAATTCGGTTATTTCCTCGAATGCTTCGTAGTTATAGTCGGACCTGACCCGGTCAATGACTTCTTTGGCGTTGGGGTTTGAGGCTGCAAGTTCCTCCAATGCCTGCTGTAGCTCGCTGGATTCCCGGTCACCCAGAGTAATCAGTTCGCTCAGGTCGATGTCCAGCTTGAACATGGCCTTGATCCTACGCAGGATGTCGTAGTAAGACCGATGGTCCTTGCTGATGCCCAGAGGATCGCTGTTGCGGGCCATGAATGGGTACAGCGGCGCCATCGCGCCCAGCCGGAAGATGTCTACCTCCGGGTAACGATAGCGGGCCATGGTGACCAAAGCCATGCCGATGGTCGGTCCGGCCCTGGACTGGCTGCCGTAGTTGGAAAACCTCATACCGAACTTCTCCAACCGTTCTCTCATGTGAGGGTGGCTGAAAATGCAACTGATGCTGCGCTCCACGTCCGGGGGCGCTGCTCCGTTGTATCCTTCCACCGCCACGGTTTCCGCGACTCCCAGTTCCTTGATCGCCTGGAAAAAGGCCTCGCCGTAGATGTCCATGCGGGACCAGGGTTCCTCTCCCAAGAAGATAATCAGCCCGTCGCCGGCATCGTAAAAGTAGTTCTCCCGGTGCATTGGGCCTACGGGCATTCCATCCTGGTATGCCACCTTCGGGCGGTACATGTCGTGGGTCCCGGGCACCTGGAACGGGTAGCACTTCTTGTAGACTTCCGGCCCCAACTCCCCGATGCGCTTGGCGGTAGTCTGATCTATCAAGTACCGCGGCAGTCCGCTGGAAACCTCGCCGCCGTCCGACCACTGCCGCCGCCAGCCGGCGATCATGTACTGGGCCTGGGGCTTCCCTTGGAATGTGACTAACCTGTCACTCATCTGGCATGACTCCGTCGCTTAGGAAGCCAGCAGGGCCCGGTTGAAATCGGACTAATTTGCGCTGGATCAACTGGGTCGCAGGCCCTATTTTGACAGACGCCGGCGCCCCTGGCAAACGGCCCTCCGGCAGCGGTCAGGCCCAGGAGCTATAGGCCCACGGCTTCGGCGGAGGCCAAGAGTTGCCGGCTTCCTCTTGTGGTATAGTCAGATGGGATTCGTAATACTGTAGGATTCGGAGAATATGGTCAAAATATTGGTGGCGGATCGTATTGCCAAGGAGGGCCTGGAGCTACTCAAGCCCCAGGCCGAGGTGGACGTCAGGGTAGGCCTTAAACCCCAGGAATTGCTGGATGTAGTGGGTGACTACCAGGCCTTGATCGTTCGGAGCGAGACCAAGGTCACAGAGGAAGTGATCAAAGCTGGCCAACGCCTGCAAGTGGTGGCTAGGGCCGGCATTGGCGTAGACAACATAGACGTTGGCACCGCTACCAACGCGGGGATTGCGGTGGTCAACGCTCCAACTGGCAACACCGTCGCCGCCGCGGAGCACACTTTCGGGCTAATCCTGGCCCTGTCGAGGAATATTGCCCACGCACACCAGTCGTTGAGTTACAAGGAATGGCGCCGCAGCGACTTCGTCGGAATCGAAGTCCAGAACAAGACCCTTGGCATAATCGGCCTGGGCAGAGTCGGTTCGGAAGTTGCAAGAAGGGCGCAAAGCTTTGGCATGCGCTTGGCCGCCTTTGACCCTTTCGTAGCGCCCGACTACGCCCGCAGAATGAGCGTAAACCTGCTTACGCTGGACGAGCTCTTGGCCGAGTCCGAATTTATCACCCTCCACACGCCCCTTACCGATAGCAACCGCAATTTGATTGGGGCCAAGGAACTAGCCCGTATGAAGCCGGGCGCCCGGCTGATAAACGTGGCCCGGGGCGGATTGATCGACGAAGAAGCATTGTTTGAGGCGTTGGAGGCAGACCGGCTGGCGGGTGTGGCCCTGGACGTGTTTGCCAACGAGCCGCCGGGCTGCAGCCCCTTATTGGGCCACCCCAAAGTGGTGGCCACACCGCACTTAGGCGCCTCGACCCGAGAAGCCCAGCGGGAAGTAGCCATAGAAGCCGCCGAACAGGTGCTGGCCGTGTTGAACGGCGAATCGGCCCGCAACACCGTCAACGCCCCCTTCATGCCGCCAGAGGTGCGGGCCGTATTGGCTCCCTACGTCAACGTCGCCACGGTATTGGGAAGGCTTCTGAACTCGTTGGCCGAAGGCCAGTTCATGGGTGTGACTATCCGGTACGAGGGCGAAATCACCCGGCATGACACAGCCGCTCTAAAGGCCGCGGTCTTGGTAGGACTGTTGGGCCCCGTAACCAGCGGGCAAGTGAACCTCATCAACGCACCGCGTTTGGCGCAGGAGCGGGGGCTTGACGTTGCCGAGCAGCAAAGTGCATCGGCCCGGGAATACACCAACCTGGTGAGCGCCACCGTCGACACCACTGAAGGTCCCCTCACCCTGGCCGGGACTTCCATGCGCGACGAGGTCCACATTGTCAAGATAAACGACTACTGGCTGGACATTGTGCCGTCGGTGCCTTATCTGCTGTGCGTAGACAACCTCGACCAACCCGGTACGGTCGGGGCGGTGGGCACAGTGGCCGGACGCCACAATATCAACATTTCCTTCATGGAAGTAGGGCGCCTCAGCCTCCGGGGCCAGGCTATGATGGTGCTGGGGCTTGATGACCCGGTGCCCTCCCATGTAATGGAGGAAATCCGGGCCCTGCCGCAGATTAACCGGGCCCGCTTGGTGCCGCTCTAGGCGGGCGATGTCATGCTCGGGCCTGTCCGACCGCTTAAGATAAGCCCTGTGGCTTGTCGCCGCTGTGCGGTTCCTCCAAGCTATGGTTGTTCCATCGAGTTTACATAACAATGGCTTTACCCCGCACGTTATATGCTTGCCGTCGCCATGGGTATGTACTACTATTGAAGCCACCGTGTCTGGGTCCAATCAAGGCCGCGGCCGTAACAGACACGAATCAGTCCATGCGGCGGTGGAGGTCACCGGGCAAGGAGGCTCCGGATGTTAATCAACGTCGAGCCAGCGGACTTTTTCATGTACCGGGTCAAGCTCATGTACGACCTAGACAACCCTGACCCGGAAGACCAACCTGTACGCGACTACCTCGAACAATTCGAGTTGAGACCCAGGGCCCTGGAAACTGGTGAGGTGGAAGGGAACCGGAAAGAGGTCATGGTGTTCGGCGGCTGTTACCTGGGTAAACATCTGAACGAAATCGGCCTGATACAACGCCGCGCCGTGGAGGTGGAACTTCTCACCGAAGAGATCCAACGCCACCTCGATTCTTCGGCTAAGGCCATCCCGCAGGTGGGAGAGGAACAAAAGCAGCAGGCCATCGCAGCCCTGGTCCAAGCCTTCAACGAGGAGAGTTCCTTTCGCACCAACGAAAAGGGGGAATTGGAAGCCAGTCTGGATAGAGAAGCCGTAGTGGAGGCGGCCCGCCGGCTTGACTCCGCTTAGACCCCCTGCTTGCATGATAACGGGGACTGAACGGTGGAGCGGGCGATGGGAATCGAACCCACGTAACTAGCTTGGAAGGCTAGGGCTCTACCACTGAGCTACGCCCGCGCGCCGGATGCAATGCCCGCCCAATTATAAACCGTGCAGGGGTCCCGTGCTAGGAGCGCTCGACGCAGGCTCATCGGCGCTGGTGCTCCCTGGAACTGAAATCTACCGAGGAGATTATGTAGTGGACCGGGACGGCCTGTCAGACGACTCTCCAGCCAGCCTGCTGTTCCCCGAGTTCGCCACTCTATACGACCTGATTGCTTCGGAGGTCTACTGCCTCACAGAGGAGCAATTGGACTACGAGTCGCAGCAATGGGACTGGAGCCGGTGGGGAATACGCCGCCAGCTTTGCCACATGGCGTGGGTACCCGTCGGCTGGCTTACCGTCAACTGGGGAGACACTCTGTTTCCCGACGGGAGCGTACGGCCGGAACACTTCAAGACCCGCACCGAGTCCAGCCTGCCCAAGCCGGTAATCATGAAGGAACTAAGGGCCTCGATCGGCCTGGTGCAAAATGTGCTGACGGAACGGTCCGTAGGTTTCCTGCGGGACCGCACATATACCCTGCGGTGGGATCCCGATTGGAACGATTCGATGGACTGGAACCTGATGTTGAAAGCCCACGCCACCGGCCTGAGTCCCACCGACGACCCCAGGGTGTCGATTATGACCCTGGAGGCCACCATCAGGCACCTGTATTTCGAGGAAATAACCCACTTGTACAACATCCAGCGGATAAAGCGGGCACAGGGTCTGACGCCCGTAATAGACCTTCCCAGAGTGGGATACTGGGCCGTGGACGGCTGGGACGTCAGCGAACCTGCATGACCACCGGAGGCGCATGGGCTGGTCTGCCGGCGAATGCGGTGGGAGGCATTGCAACCGCGCCGGTTCAGACACATGGCTTCTCCCAAGCCGCCAAATGTTCAGACCCGGTGAAGTAATGATCGGTTGGAGCCCTGGAGATTTCTATGTCCAGCAAGGATAGAAAGCAGTGGCTGGAGTATACCCTCGGCCCGTCGGTAAAGAAATTCGGCCAGCGGCGGACCGAGTTCCGTACCGACAGCGGGATACCCATTGATCCCTTGTACGGCCCGGACGACCCCGCAGCTTCGGACAAGGCCTATCTTCGCGACCTGGGATATCCGGGGGAATTCCCATTCACCCGGGGGGTGCAGCCCAACACCTATCGGGGCCGCATGTGGACTATGCGGCAGTATTCCGGGTATGCCACCGCGGCGGACACCAACCGCCGCTTTCGCTACTTGCTGGACCAGGGACAGACCGGCCTTTCGGTGGCTTTCGACCTGCCTACCCAGATAGGCTACGACTCCGACGATCCCGCCGCCTTGGGCGAAGTAGGCAAGGTGGGTGTCCCCATTTGCACCCTGGACGACATGGAATTGCTGTTCGATGGCATCCCTTTGGACAAGGTCAGCACTTCCATGACCATCAACTCCACGGCTTCCATACTGCTGTGTCTCTACATCGCCGCGGCCAGGCGGCAGGGAGTTGCTCAGGAAAAACTGGCCGGCACCGTTCAGAACGACATCCTCAAGGAATACATCGCCCGCGGCACCTACGCCTATCCACCGCGGCCTTCCATGCGGCTGGTGGTCGACCTGCTCAAGTATTGCGCTGATTTCCTACCCCGGTGGAATACCGTCAGCGTCAGCGGGTATCACATGCGGGAAGCCGGCGCCACGGCGGTGCAGGAACTAGCCTTCGCCCTCGCCAACGGCATCGCCTATGTCCAGGCGGCCGTCGACGCCGGGCTGGAAGTTGACCGCTTCGCCCCCAGAATCTCCTTCTTCTTTGTAGCCCAGAATAACCTGTTTGAAGAGGTGGCCAAGTTCCGGGCCGCACGCCGCATGTGGGCCCGCATAATGAAAGACCGGTTCGGCGCCGCCGACCCGCGCTCCATGATGCTCCGTTTCCACGCCCAAACAGCGGGAGTCAGCCTGACCGCCCAACAGCCCGACAACAATGTCATTCGCAGCGCCATGCAAGCCCTGGCGGCCGTGCTTGGGGGATCCCAATCTCTTCACGTGAATTCCAAGGACGAGGCCCTGGCGCTGCCCTCTGAAGAGGCGGTCCAACTTTCCTTGCGCACCCAGCAAATACTCGCACATGAAAGCGGTGTCGCCGACGTGGTGGACCCATTGGGCGGCTCATATTATGTTGAGACTCTTACCGGCCAACTGGAGAAAGAGGCCAATCGGTACATCGACCGCATAGATGAACTCGGCGGCGCGGTATCCGCCATCGAACAGGGCTTCCAGGCCCGGGAAATAGGCGAGGCCGCCTATAAGCACCAGCAGGAGGTCGAGGCCGGCGACCGTGTCATAGTCGGTGTCAACCGGTACGTTGCCGAGGACCCGCCTATTCAAGGACTACTGCGGGTGGATCGCCGGGCGGCCCGCAGCCAGGCCCAGAGACTCCAGAAAGTCCTCCAAGAACGGGATGAAGGCCGTGTGATAGCGGCCCTGACCCGGCTGGAAACCGTTGCCGTGGGTTCCGACAATACGGTGCCAGCCATCCTCGAGTGCGTAGAAAGCTACTGCACCTTGGGCGAGATTTGCCAGGTCTTGCGGAATGTCTTCGGGCAGCATGAACAAGCAGTTGTCTTCTAACTTGTGCCGTTCTGACCGTTAATCGAGATATCTAGGAGACTTACATCGTGGCCGACGTGATACTCAGCGAAGATGAGCAGATGCTCCGGAACCTTGCTCGCGATTTCGCCGAACGGGAGTTGGCTCCGCGGGCTAAAGAAGTGGACGAGAAGGCCGAGTTTTCCTGGGAAAACTGGCGTGGAATGGTCGACCTGGGGTTGACCGGGGTGGGCGTCGATCCCAAGTACGGCGGCGGCGGGGGCGGCTACCGCCAGGCGGCCATCGTAATATCCGAAATCGCCAGGGGGGACGCTTCGGCCAGCGTCTGCCTCCTAGCCCACCTGTCCCTGGGCACCGCCACCATTCAAAGGTTCGGCAACGAAGATCAGCGCCAACGGTTCATCCCTCCACTAGCGGCTGGAAGGGCGGTCGCTGCCTGGGCCCTGACCGAGCCGGGCGGCGGCTCTGACGCCGCTGCTCTGAAAACTACTGCCGTCGAGCGGGACGGAGTCTATTTCCTTAATGGCAGCAAGATGTTCATCACCAACGCGAGCGAGGCCCGGTCCATCGTTGTGTTCGCTACTCAGGACCCTTCTAAAGGACACCGGGGCGTCAGCGCTTTCGTTGTCCCCAATGACTCGCCCGGCCTGCAGATTAACCCCATCCATGGCAAGATGGGTATGCGGGGATCCAGCACCTGCGAGATTGTTTTCCAGGATACCCCGGCGCCTGCGGAAAACCTGTTGGGAGAGCCGGAGCAGGGTTTCCGGTACGCCATGGAAATCCTGGACTCCAGCCGGATAGGCATCGCGGCCCAGTGCGTAGGCATCGGCCAGTCTGCCTTGGACGCGGCAGCCCGTTACGCTCTTCATAGAGAAACCTTCGGGCGGCCCATCGCCCAGCACCAGGCCATCCAGTTCATGCTCGCGGACATGGCCGCCGACGTGTACGCCGCCCGAGCCGCCACCATGAACGCCGCAACCCTCAAGGATAACGATCAACCCTTCACCGACCAGGCGTCCATGGCCAAGCTCATCGCCTCTGAGATGTGCGTGCGGGTGGCTTCCCAGGCGGTTCAGGTTTTCGGCGGCTACGGGTACTTCCGGGACTCCCCGGTGGAGAGGATCTTCCGCGACGCCAGGGTTACGACAATATATGAAGGCACGTCGGAGATTCAGCGTCTGGTCATCGCCAGGCAGTTGCTGGAGCAATACCAGGCGCAGCCTTAAATCTCGTCAGGCTCACTCCTCGTTATGCCTATCCCTTTGGGATGCTTGGAAGAACAGAATGATCGGTGAATGCCCGCAACTTGAGCGACGCAACCGTGAATGAGAGAATGAGCGGCATGTCAGTCTGCAGTGTGTCATACATCGACCACGTGGGATTGGCTGTCAGGGACATCCAGGCCGCCCTGACGCTGTTCCAAGACCTTTTTGGCGTTCCCAATGTCGAGACCACCGACTTGCCGGATCAGGGAGTGCGTGCAACCTTGGTGCCGGTTGGGCAGACTCGGCTTGAGTTGCTGGAGCCGCTGTCCGCCGACACACCGGTAGGCCGGTTCATAGAAAGCCGCGGCGAAGGGTTGCATCACCTGGCGTTCAACGTGTCCGACCTGGCGGGAAAGCTCACGTCCCTGGGGATTGCCGGCGTCCGGCTGGTGGACCGCGAACCCAGGGAAGGGTTGTCTGGAAACATTGCTTTTATACACCCCAGGTCGGTCTTTGGGGTCCTCACCGAGTTGGTCGAGAATGGGTCGCATGGACAATAGTCCTCCGGTTCGGGTGCTGGTGGCCAAGCCGGGCCTGGACGGGCACGACCGTGGGGCAAAAGTCATTGCTAGAGCCCTCCGGGATGCGGGGATGGAAGTCATCTACACCGGCATCCGCCAGACGCCCCAGATGATCGTCCAGGCAGCGGTGCAGGAAGACGTGGACGTGGTGGGCCTAAGTATTCTCTCGGGAGCCCACATGGAGATACTGCCCGAGGTCATTCGTCTTCTCAAGGAACAGGAGATTGACGACGTGGTCACGGTGGTTGGGGGCATAATTCCCGAGGTGGACCGGCAACCGCTATTGGATCTGGGGATTGCCGCAGTGTTCGGCCCTGGCGCTTCCACCAGTTCCATCGTTGCGTTCATACAGCAAGCTGCGGCAGACCGCTCCCAACGCTGACCGCTTCGCAAACACCAGGAGCAGACAGCCTGCAACAATGGACTGAGCCCCCAAGATTTCCGATAGGCTGAAAGTTCGTGCCATAGTCAAGAAGAAACCCTTGACAGAGATGATATACAGCCGCTTATAATTACCGTCGGCTTTTCAGGGATGGCATCCCTTGCGGTTTCTATGCGTTTACAATCTCGCGCAATTGCTGAAGGAACCCACTGGCTCAAATCGCGAATATCAGGTAGATGAGAGTTTTACCGGCCCGGAGCGGGTCGCTGAAACGGCCAGTGGGCCAGTGAGTTTCTACGGACTCACCGTGGCATCCTTGCCAGGGCGACACTGGAAGTGCATTCAATGTTGGCATGCAGCAGGTGTTTGGGTGACTATGTACACTCGTCTCATCTGGGCCATCGAGGAAGAGTTCTTCCCTACGGTAAATCTTCAAACCGGGCAAAGCCAGCCGGCGCCTTCCGAAGCAAATGACAACTCTCTTATCGACGGCAATCATGTTTTGGATCTCGCAGACATCGTCAGGGAGTACGTAGTAACCGAGATGCCGATGAAACCCCTATGCCGCCGGGAGTGCTTAGGGTTGTGTCAGAGGTGCGGCTCCGACTTGAACCTGGGACATTGCGACTGCAGCGATTCACCGGAAGATCCCCAGTGGGGAGCTCTTGCCGGTTTGGTGAAGTATGGGCGCGGTACCGAATAAAAAACTGACTAGGGCGCGCAAGGGAAGGCGTCTCAGTTCTCATAAGCTGAAGCCCGTTAATCCAGCCTATTGCCCGCGTTGCCCGCAGCGCAAGTTGCCCACGCCGTGTGCCCCCAGTGCGGGTTCTACCGAGGAAGACAGGTTGTAGAGGACCTCGGTGTAACTGCCTGATTCCCTGATGAAGAGGCAGGAGACCGTTGACCACCAGTCTCAAACCCGCTCTAGTTAATCCTATACCGGGAAGTGGTTTGGTGCATTAGAATGAAAACAGCAGTTGACAACAAGGGCGCCAAGAAGCAGGCTTTTGTTTTTTCCTGGGCAAGGTTCCCAGTCCGTCGGAATGGGCTGGGAACTTTTTTTGCGCCTCGCCTGCTGCCAAAGGGGTCTTCCAAGAGGCCGACGCAAGCCTTGGTTGCGATTTATCCGGCTTGATGTTCAACGGGCCCAGCCCGGAACTCCAAGACACCATCAATTCCCAGCCTGCCATCATGACTGTCAGCATAAGCTGCCTGGAAGGCTTGGGAAGAGATGGCGGGGTCGGCGGCGTCCAAGCCCGCTGTGTTGGCTGGGCACAGCTTGGGTGAGTACACTGCAATGGTAGTGGCGGGCGTAATCGAATTCGCAGACGCCGTTAAGCTTGCCCGCGAACGGGGACGGCCTGATGCACGGCTGCCTCCAAGGCCCGACCCGGGAGCATGGCGGCCGTCATAGGTCTCAACGAGTACGCCTTGGAGCAAATCTGCTCTGAAACCGGCGTAGAGCTGGCAAACATCAACTCCGATGACCAAATAGTAATCAGCGGAGACAGGATTGCAGTGGCCCGGGCAGTGGACTTGGCCTTTGCACGGGGAGCCAAAAGGACTATCCCACTGCCGGTAAGCGGCGCATTCCACTCGTCTTGCATGCAAGGGGCAAAATTGGGCCTGGCTCAGGCCGTGGGATCCCTGGAATTTCGGGACCCCCAGGTTCCCATCATCGCCAACTCCGATTGCGCAGCCCTCACCACGGGTGACGCAGTCAAGGAAGAACTGATCCGAGGGCTGTGCCGGTGCGTCCAGTGGAAAGAAAACGTCAGATACATGGTCGCTTCCGGCGTGTCCCAATTCTTGGAATTCGGGCCTGCGGGTGTGCTGGCCGGTTTGATTAAACGGATTGACCGGGGCGTCGAAGCAGTTGCGCTATCGGACCCGGAGTCCATTAGCAAGCTGACCTCGGACCCGGTTTAGGGCCTGCGACGCGGCGCCAAGTGCACAATGCCCCAGGTAAAGCTCAAGGACCTGAGACGCAGGGCTAGAATGGCTGCCCTTCAATCTCTATTCGCGGCGGAAGTTAAGGGTGAGGACGCCGAGGTTTCCTTGGCGTGGCTCGCCGAGGAAGACTTGCTGGAAGGGACCACCGTCGACTTCGCCGTCTCCTTGATCAGAGGTGTGACCAACAGCAAACCGGACCTGGACGAGGTGATACAGCGTTACGCGCCTGCTTGGCCCGTGCCTATGCTGTCGGTGGTTGACCGCAATATTCTTCGCATCGCTTTGTATGAATTGTTACATACCCCCAACGTGCCGCCAAAGACTGCCGTCGACGAGGCAGTGGAGTTGGCCAAGATGTTCGGCAGCGATAATTCCGCCAGGTTTGTCAACGGCGTCCTTGGGTCGGTAATGACCGAGTTGGATACGGTGGAGATAGCCTCCGCCGATATCCGTCCGGAAGGGAGATAACGGTTTGGCCACTGTCTACGATCGCATAAAAGGCATTGCTGTCGACAAGCTGGGAGTCGACGAAGAGAGCGTAACCGAGGCGTCGTCCTTCGTAGAAGACCTAGATGCCGACTCCTTGGACCTGGTCGAGCTAATCATGGCATTCGAGGAAGAGTTTTCAACCGAAGGCCAGCCACTGGAAATCTCTGATGAAGACGCAGCAAACATTGCTACGGTCGGAGACGCCGTTGCCTATCTCAAGGATCACGGGGTCACGGACGAGTAGAAGGGCTAACCACTAAATCTTTGCGTGAACCGGGACTGGCGGTTGCCGCTGCTTGTTGGGCGATTTAACGTCTTTTAAAGAATAGCCGGGGTGACGGGGTAATGGACAGTTTGGATGAGGTTGCTCGGTTGGTCCACCAGTGTACCGATTGCCCCTTGTCCCAGACCCGGACCAATGCAGTGCCTGGAGAAGGCCCCGACAACGCCGACTTGATGTTTATTGGAGAAGGCCCGGGTTTTCGCGAAGACCAGCAAGGTCGCCCCTTCGTCGGCCCCGCGGGGCAATTCCTGGATGGACTTCTGGCCTCTATCGGCACCAACCGACGCCAGGTATTCATCGCCAACATGATCAAATGCAGGCCGCCCGAGAACCGCGACCCGATGCCCCATGAAATCTCAGCTTGCCAGAAATACCTGCAGCGCCAGATAGAAACTGGTCAATCCCAAGCTTATCGTCACGCTGGGCCGCTTCTCCCTGGGATATTTCTTTCCTGGGGAAAGCATCAGCCGGGCCCGGGGCAAGCTCCGCGAAAAAGACGGGCGCAAAGTCTACCCGGTAATGCACCCTGCCGCTGGACTGCGGCGGCAGGAGTTGCGGGCCTCCATAATCCAGGACTTCCAGGCGATTCCAGTTATCTTGGAACAACCGGAGCATGCCGCACCGGGTGAAGACCAAGTGGAACGGCAGGAAACTCACCCTTCAGAGCAGTTAAGCCTTTTCTAGAGTTCGACCATAACTTGACTCCCCATCTACGTATCATCCCCCTGGGCGGGCTAGGGGAGATCGGCAAAAACATGATGGCCCTGGAATGCGGCGGCGACATCGTCGTCATCGATTGCGGGGTCCAGTTCCCCGACGAGGATATGTTGGGAGTCGACCTGATCATTCCCGACATCACCTACCTTCTGGAACGACAAGAACAAGTCCGCGGCATCCTAATCACCCACGGGCACGAAGACCACATCGGCGCCTTGCCCTTCATACTCCCGCAACTGGATGCCCCGGTATATGCTCCGGGGCTGGCCCGCGGGCTCATTTCCGTAAAAATCAAGGAGCGGCGGGCTGCCCGCGGCGCCACTCTCGAAACCATCGAACCGGGGATACCATACCAATTCGGGGACAATATCCGCGCCAGTTGGTTCAGGGTGTGCCACAGCATTCCCGACGCCATGGGCCTGGCAATCGAGACCACCGCAGGCACGGTGATTCACACCGGCGACTTCAAAATCGACCACACACCGGTGGATGGCCGCACCATAGACCTGGCGACACTTGCCCGCTACGGCTCGCAGGGGGTGCTCGCGCTGCTGTCCGACTCCACCTACGCCGAAAAGCCGGGATACACTCCTTCTGAGAGGGTAGTCGGTGAGGCATTGGACCGGGCCATAGGAGATGCGTCCGGCCGGGTGATGGTTGCTTCGTTCGCCTCCCTTATATCCCGTGTCCAGCAGGTATTGGACGCGGCTAGCAAACATGGACGAAAAGTGAGCATCATCGGCCGAAGTATGGTGGACAGTGTACAGGTTGCGGCCGACACAGGTTATCTTAAGGTCCCTCCGGGGGTGTTGCTGCCCTTGGCCGAGACCCGTCGCCTGCCCCCCGAGAAAGTAGTGTTGATGACCACCGGCAGCCAGGGTGAGCCCACCTCGGCCCTTGTGCGCATCGCCAACGGAGACCACCGGGACGTGCGTATCATGGAAGGGGACACCGTCATTATCTCGGCCACTCCCATACCCGGAAACGAATTGGCCGCCAGCCGCACCATCGACAAATTGCTCCGGCACGGCGCCAAGGTCGTTCATGACCGGGTGGCTTTGGTCCACGTTCACGGCCATGCCAGCCAGGAGGAATTGAAGATGGTGCTCAGCCTGGTCCGGCCGCAGTATTTCGTACCGGTCCATGGCGAATACCGCCACCTGATGGCCCACGCCCAGTTGGCCTGGGACCAGGGTATTGCCGAATCGGGTATCTTCGTGTTGGAAGACGGCGATGTGCTAGAGATCTCCGGCGACTCCGCACAGGTAGTGGATAAAGTGCCGGCCGGTCCTATTTTCATAGACGGCCTCACAACCCGGGACGACCGGAGCCAGGTGCTCACCCAGCGGCGGGAACTTTCCAAGGACGGTGTGGTAGTGATTGTCCTCTCCGTCGACAAGGATACCGGCCTGGGCGCCGCCCCACCAAAGATAGTCAGCAGCGGGTTTCTTGACGAGGAGGAGACCGCCGAACTATATGAAGAAATAACCGGAGAGGTGGAAAGAATCGTCCACTCCTCCCCCGAAATGCTGAGCTCTCGTGGGCCAACCAACGAGAAAATCAGGAAAACTGCCCGCGGACTCATAGCTAACGCCACCGGCCGACGCCCTATGATTATTCCAGTGGTTCTGGAAATATAATCGGGCTATAGCTCGTTCTGGTTCCCGCCTGTTGTTCTGACCATGGAGGTCCCCATGGCCCGGTCCTCACATCGGCCGACGCGCGATTCGAGTTTCTCTTTCACACAGTTGATTCGGAAAGGCCCCTCCCCCGCAGCCAAAGGTCTGGTCTTAGTTGCCATGGCTATCGCCGCGGCTGTGTGGCTCTGGTGGTCGCCAGGGTCCAGGGGGTGGTTCGTCGAGTCCCTGGGTTATGGCTGGATTCCGGTGGGAATCTGGCTGGCCGTCGCCGTCGCCGCCATCGTCCATTACCGCAGGGCCGTGCGCAGGAGCTGGCAGTGGTGCGTGGCCTCCGCTGCACTGGCCGCTGTCTCAATTGGCGTAATGTCGCTGTTCCACACCGGCAGCGGCGCCTTAGCCGAGACCGGGCTAAGTGGAAACTGGGGCCAGGTATTGGCTGGGTCGCCCTTCGGTTTAGCTGTAGCCAAATTGGCTGCCATCGCCCTTCTTTCGCCCCTAGCCCTCCTTTCCCGGCCGGTGGGACGGGCTTATTGGCGCGGTCTGATTTTCGTCGGGCTGGCCTTCTACTACACCCCAGTCTACATATACAGGGGCCTCCGCAGTGCCTGGCTGTTCATCGATCGGCGTTGGGGGCCCTTCCGGCGTTTCGTCGGCCGTATTGGTGCGGCAATGCTCCGGTTAATACCGGGCTCTCGAAAACGCCACCAGGGTGCGCCCAAAGCCGCGACTACTCCTGCATCCGACCCATTCGCTAGCTCCGAAGCCGGAACAATTCCAAGTTGGCCGTCCGAGGAAGAAGAGGCTCCACCCGTTTTTGCTGCCCCTGCCGACCGGGAAGCAGGCCAGCGAAAGGGCCCCCAATGGCAACTTCCCAGCATTGATATGTTGAGTCCCCCGGAGACCCGGGAGACTTCTCAAGCTGCCTTGGAGGAGATGGGCCGGAACATTGAAAGCACTCTGACCGACCACGGCGTGGTGGTCGAGGTCAAGGAAATCAAGGCGGGCCCTAGGGTCGTCCAGTTCGGGCTGGTGCCGGGGTGGCTGTCCAAGAAACGAGACGTCGCCAAGAGCGAAGATGGCGAGGACAGCGGACAGCGCAGCCGTATCAAGGTGAGGGACATCCTGGGAAGGGAACAAGACCTTGCGCTTGCCCTACAGACGCCTTATCTCCGTATCGAGGCGCCGATACCTGGAGAGGGGCTGGTGGGATTGGAAGTGCCCCACCCCTCCCCCGCCAAGGTTCATCTACGCGAAGTCATGTCCAACCGGTCCTTCAACGCGCTGGTCGCCAAGAACGGCCTTCCAATGGGAATAGGGCAAGACGCCGGGGGCGCCCCCGTCTCTCTGGACCTGGCGGCGCTCCCCCACATGTTGATTGCCGGAGCCACCGGCAGTGGCAAAAGCGTCTGCATCAATTCCATTATCGTCTCGCTCCTATTGACCAAGCCCCCGGACCAGTTGCGGTTCTTGATGGTAGACCCCAAGAGGGTGGAACTCACGCCCTTCAACGGAATCCCCCACCTGATTGCGCCGGTAATTACGGAGGTTGACGAGGTCAACCCCGCCCTGCTCAGCTTGATGCGGGAGATGTTCCGCCGCTACAAGGTCATGGAAGACATGGGCGCCCGCAACTTGGCCACCTACAACAAGAAGGCTCCAGAGCCTTGGCCATATCTCGTATTGGTGGTAGACGAGCTTGCCGACCTGATGATTGCCGGCGGCTTCGAGGTGGAACAGAACCTGGTCCGCCTGGCCCAATTGGGCCGGGCCACCGGGATTCACTTGGTATTGGCTACTCAACGGCCATCCGTCAACGTGGTGACCGGCTTGCTCAAGGCCAACATACCTACCAGGGTAGCCTTCGCCGTAGCATCCCAGGTAGACTCCCGGGTCATTTTGGACACCGTCGGGGCGGAGAAGCTCTTGGGCAAGGGCGACATGCTCCTTCTGAACAACGAATCCCCCAAGCCGCGGCGAGTGCAGGCGACCTTGGTCTACGACAACGAAGTTGAAGAAATAGTAGACCACTGGGTCAAACAAGAGGGGCCGCCCCTGCCCGCTATCTCCATGAGCGACCCGGAGGCTGAAGACGGCGAAGACGTAGACCCGGACGACAGGTTGATGGACCAAGCCCGCGACCTTGCCGTCCGCCTTCCCAGCCTGTCGTCGTCCCTGTTGGAACGGCGGTTGAAGATCGGGGGTTCGCGGGCCGCCGAGTTGATGGAATCGCTGGAAGACGAAGGGCTATTGGTCTCTCGCTAGCCCTTAGCTCTCTCCCGTTTTTCGGTCAATGTAGCTATGTCGTCCCCGCCTTTGGTATCATAGCTCGGCGGCCACGTGTGCTCGCGGTTACGAGACACAAATACCAGGCCTTCCATCGCAGCTAAGGGGACCCATTGGTAATCGACCTCCACTGCCATACCTATCCAAAGTCCGATGACAGCTTCATGGCCCCCGATGACCTAGTCGAAGCAGCTAAATCGGCTGGCCTGGACGGCATCTGTATTACCGAACATGACGCTTTCTGGACCGCCGATGAGATAGATTTCCTATCCCGCAGGCACGGCTTTATGGTGCTGCCTGGCTCTGAAATAAATACAGATGCCGGCCACGTCTTGGTCTTCGGCTTGAGCCGCTACGTCTTCGGCCTGCACAAGCTAGATTTCCTGGAAGCCACTGTCCGGCAGGCGGACGCAGTGGCGATTGTCGCCCACCCTTATCGACGGCGTTTCCTGGAAGGACCGGCCCGGGACCCCAACGCCAGGGCCGAAATGCTGACCCGCGCCGGCGGCGAACCGCTGTTCAATTTTTGCGATGCGATAGAAGGGATCAACGGTAGAGGGACCTTCGAGCAAAACCGGTTCTCTCAGGACCTTGGCAAATTATTGGGAGCTAGGACCACAGGCGGGAGCGACGCTCACAAGGTGAAACACGTGGGATCTGCCGCCACCTACTTCCCCGGCTCTGTGCAGAACCTGGACGATCTCAAGCGCGAGTTAAGGGCCGGCAGGTTTCAGATGATGGACTTGACCGAGGTTAGCTGACTCGGGACCGCAGGACGCCGGCCGATTGGCCTGCGGGAAGGATCGCCGGGGTGCTGAGGATTGAAAACCTGCACGTTCGTTACGAGACCCGGCAGGGCGACGTTAAAGCCCTTAACGGGATCGATCTCGCGCAGGATGAAGGCGAGATCTTCTGCCTGGTGGGAGAAAGCGGCGCCGGCAAAAGCACCCTTGCTCTGGCGATCATGGGCCTTTTGCCGCCTTCCGCATTGGTAGACCGGGGATCGGTGTTCTATGACGGCGTGGACCTTCTGCGGGCCGACCCAGAGTACTTGCGGCGTCTGCGGGGCCAGACAATTTCCTTGATTTTTGAGGACGCTCAGTCGGCGTTGAACCCCTTGAAATTGGTCGGCGACCAGATCGAGGAGGTAATCCGGCTACACACCGACGTTCCGCCCCGGGCTGCCTACGGGATGACCCAGGACGTGCTGCATGACCTAGGCATACCCGACCCCCGGCGCATCATGGGCCAGTACCCGTCTAACCTGAGCGGCGGAATGTGCCAGCGGGTGATGTTGGCTATGGCGTTGGTCCTGGGGCCCCGGCTCTTGATTGCCGATGAACCTACCTCAGGCTTGGACGTGACGTTGCAAGCGGAGGTGTTGGAAAATCTCCGGCGTCTCTGCCGTGAGAAGCGCGCATCCATACTGCTGATTACCCACGATATGGCGGTGGTAGCCACCATGGCCCACCGGGTAGGCGTGATGTACGCCGGGTCGATAGTCGAAACCGCCGAAGTCATTCCTTTGTTCAAGCGGCCTAAGCACCCCTATACCTGGGCCCTGCTGCAGTCCATTCCACGGTTGGATGATCCGGGCAAGCCCTTGCGTCCGTTGCCCGGCAGCCCGCCGGACATGCTTGCCTTACCCGCCGAATGTCCATACCTGCCCAGGTGCCACAAGGCCCTCAACCAGTGTCGGGCCAGCCTTCGGCCTCCATTGCGTGAGTTGGAACAGCTCCACAGCGTCGCCTGCTACAACCCTATTCATCCGGACGCATGAACGTCCTTCTTGCCGGTCCCTTGAGCGTCACTGGCTCGTAGCTATTGACTGGCGCTGTTGGCGCAGCTTCTTCCCTTGCTGTTCGCGGGACAGGCCAGATTTGGACAACTGTCCCTATCGCCCGTTGGGCTTTGCCTCGGCGCTCACGCCACCGTTACCTCCAGGCCCCGGTCCGAAGCTTCTTGGATACTGTCTATGAGGCGGTGCAGCTCCACGGCCGTGTTGAAGTCGGGATCGCAGGCTGTTCCCGAGAGTATCGACTGCCCAAACCGATGGTATATCTGGCCGACGTTATACACCGAACCACCCGGCATCCCCTCGGGAGCGAAGCGGTACTGCCCCGGGACTTCCAAGTCTTCCGGGCTGTTCGACCCCTTGACGCCTCGCACCCGAAGTGAGCCAGCGTTTGGAGGATCGTCGCCGGAAACCAACAAGGTCCCTTCTGACCCGTAGATTTCGATGCAATAGCCGCTTCCCGCCCAAGGAATAGTAGCGACGTGCACCGAGGCAACTCCGCCGTTTACCAATCTGCCGTTGACCAGAACGTTATCCGGCGAAGTAACCGCCAGGATACGGCCGGTGTCGGACTCCAGCCATTCTTTCACCTGTGTGCTCACCACGGACGAGACCCGGCCGAAGTCTCCGGCGATGTAACGCAGTGCATCAATGGTGTGCCCGCAGGAAATCGTCAGGGTATTGGCGCCCAACTCCCTGTCCCTTTGCCAAGTCCGATCGGACCCCCGTTGCAGCCCCGCTGCTCCGATCCGGCTTACCCGGCAAGACACTATTTCACCAACATAACCCGATTCCACCAGGTCTTTGGCGTACAGAATAGCTGGGTCGGCGCGGGCCTGGAGTCCTACCACGTTCACCAGGCCTTTGGATTGGGCCAAGCGAGCTATCTCCTCGGCCTCCGCGGTGGTCCGGCCCAGAGGCCATTCGGTATACACGTGCTTCCCGGCGTCCAGGGCGGCCATCGTCGGCTCGTAGTGGTCGGGAACCTTTACGCTGACGGCCACGGCGTCAATGTCCGGGTGGGTCAGCATTGTCCGATAGTCGTCAAAGGCCAGCTTGGCCCCGAATTTTTGCCGGGTCTCCTCAGCGCTTTCCATGCGGGTGGTGCAGACAGCGGTCAACTCGAACCCCGGGCTGGCCGACGCCGCGGGCAGGTGGGACCGGTAAGCCCATCCCCGATTAGAGTTGGCTCCTATGATTCCGAGGCGTATCTTGTCTGTCATAGCATCCCCTTCCAACAAATGCTGCGCTGGTTCAAACAAGCTAAGGAACAATGTCTAGATTGTATTTCGCTATTCTTCAATGGTGTTTGATTCGGGACTTTTAACGCCAGAAGGCCCTGCGATGCTTATTGGCTCAGCCGAACTTGAAACCACGACGGGTCTTGGTCGAATTTTTCGAGCAGCCGATTGGAGTTGCGAACCATGTCTTTTACGCCAAACCCACACTCCAGATGTAAGCCATTAGACAGTCGATTGGCGTAATGGAATGGACGATTCTCAGGATTGATGGGTGCAACGTGGACTAAATATCTTCTCCACCGGTTAAAGGTGACGGGGCACGTGCTTTTGGTTAGCAACCTTTCTCTTATCAGCCACTCGGCTGCCTCCAATAGCAGATCCGCCCACCTGCCGATCGGCTTTTCGACTCCCGTGGGATTACGAACAAGCACTGGCTTGATCGCAAACCCATCAATGCGGTTATTTTGAGTCATATCTCTGAGTTCGGCGAACGTCATCCAGGCATCAATGTCAAGTGGACGACGATTGGAGTATTCTCTATCCGACCCTTGGGAGGGAATCTCCCGAATCTGGTTCTGTGGAATCAGGCCCGCCTCTATCGCTTCAGCCTCTAACATCTGCAACAGGCGCTCTCTGGCATTGTTGAAAATCAACTGACCATCCATGGGTTGCGATTCCAGTGCGGCTAGTTCTTTTTTCCGCCCCTCGAGTTCCTGTTTGAGGCCGCCTTCCCATTCGTCGAACAGTCTTCGCTCTTCTCTCCTAGTCTGCGGTCGTTCCGTCATAGCTAGTGTGGCGAGGTGATTCTCGAACAACTTATCAATTTGATAGTCGTTGGCCAACTCCGACTCCCTGACGCGGATAAACGAACGTAGTTCATCCATGCGTTCCTCAGCACTGCCGCTTATACGACGCCGTTCTTCCTCCAAAAGGTTCTTTAGGAATGGGTCTCGGTGCGGCGGGAGTTCATAGTCGCTTCTCAACATGGCCAACTCCTCCAACTCTGCGGTAACGGGTAGCCGGGCCTGGATGTGTGCGTCGTAGTGGCACAGGTCGCAAACAGGGTCATGTTCCTGGCCGCATACGGTTTTGCGGGTCCATCTTTCCCAGACTCTCCACGCCCCGCAACGGTCGCAGACTTCTCCGAAGGGAGCTCCGCAGTTGCGGCATCGATGGCTGGCCGCTGGAGATAGGTGCTCGCAACTCTGACACCAGACCACCGGGGGCATTCCAGGCGGCGGGGTTTTTCGAGGTTGTAGGGACCATTCTCGTTCTTCTTCTGGGATCCCGTGCCGCAGGCCGTTTCCGGCCAAGTCCAGAATCACGCAATCGCTGTCGTCTTGCTTTGGACGCAGGCCCCTGCCCACCATCTGCAGGTATAGAGACAGGCTCTTGGTGGGCCTAGTCAATATAACGCACCCGGCGTCGGGGAGATCGAATCCCTCGGTGGCGACGGCCACGTTTACCAGCGCCCTAATGTCCCCGTCCTTGAATTGAGCTATCAACTTGGCGCGCTCCGCAGTCGGAGTATCGCCCAGCAATAATCCGGCTGGCACGCCGGCATCATTAAACACGGCAAAGAGATTCAGGGCGTGCCTTACCGACACGGCGTAGACCACCGTTTGACGGTCCT
Source organism: Dehalococcoidia bacterium (assembly GCA_963668505.2). Lineage (GTDB taxonomy): Bacteria > Chloroflexota > Dehalococcoidia > Lucifugimonadales > UBA3495. Next base: position 116,453 of record CAXXWY010000008.1, read on the forward strand.
CCCCGTGCTTTTGCCAGAACCGCAACGCTCCTGCGGTCCAAACGTCCCGGTGTTCGTTAGCCAATTCAATGCCGGACTCACTGTAATCGCCTGTGTAATCAATCTCCCCGCCTTCAACTCTCTCCCCCTCCGGTGATAACAGAACCCGCGCCTTACACAGCCAGTGGTCGGACTGAAGCTCCTCAACTTGCGGTCCGCAGTGCAACTCCCGAAACAGGTGGTTGAACCCTTCTCTCTGGGAGAGGCGCCACGGGGTGGCCGTCAATCCTAGGACCGGGCCGGGCCGGGCCACTGTTTTATGGCCCTTGCCCAGCCGCTGGCGGCGGCGTGATGGGCTTCGTCTATAATCAACAGGTCGGTGTGGTTGTATCCATCCCACACACTTGACTTGGCGTTGCGGCGGCTCACCGTTTGGGCCATCAATATGACGACGCCATTAACTATCATCGGAGCATTGGTGCGGGGCGTCCATTGGATGTTGGCCGTTGCCGGAACACCGGCTTCTTGCAGCATACTTTCCGTTTGGGCCGCCAATTCCTTGCGATGGGTCAGCCAGACCGCCTTGCGCCCGCCTTTCAGCCAACTGCTAAGCAACGCCCCGGCTATTAAGGTCTTCCCGCCGCCGGTAGGTAGTTGCAGCATGATTCTGGCCGCCAAAGTGTTGGTAAGCGCCGTCCGCGTTTTCTCCAGCAAGTCTTGTTGATAACTCCGCAGTCCAATCAAATGCAATCTCCTGAGGAAGTGGCCTCACATAGCCTACGAAGTACTCTCAGAGCAGAGAGCCTGGTTCCCTCTCCTATTCCGCCTCATTCCGGGCCGCCGTTTTGACCAGTCGCTACCTGCGGCCCGGAGCCCGTTCAGCCGCCAGGACCTCCAGCGCCAGCGCCGGCTCCAGCCGCCCCTGCTTTACCGAAAGGTCCGCTTCCAGCAATTTCCGGTACTGTCCGGCGATTTCTTGCTGGGTCACTCGCTGGGCCTGTTCTATCGTCTTGCGCAGCACGAATTGGGACGACACCCCCAACCGGCTGCCCAACTCTCGTTGCGGGGTCCCACGGTCCAAATAGTCTCTGGCCAGCGCCAGCAGGCGAAGCTGGCGCTCGGTCATAGCGATAATGTACGAAACGTCCCCGCCCGTCTTGCAGTAGTTGGTGCAGCAGCCGCAGCGCAACCCCTGCCCGCCCATCGATCAGGGCGTCCACCGCGGCGAAGATATTCGCTTCACGCACTTGGGGTACCATCTCTTCGACATCCCGTTCATCGATGGCCCGCCCGGCGGCGAACAACGACAACTTCTCGATTTCCTGGTCAAGAGTCCACAGGTCGCTCCCCACCAGGTCGCTCAGCCTGCTGACCGCCGCTGGGCTGATGCCGGCTCCTTTCTCTTGCGCCGTTTCCTTGATCCACCGGGCCAGCGCAGCACCCGACGGGGCAGCCAATGCCTGCGTTTGGCACATAGGACTCAGCAGCCGTAGCAGCGGGTTGCCGTCCGAGATAGCCCCATCGGTAAACGCAAGCAGCGTGGTTTCAGGAAACTGGGGAACGGCTTCCGCCAGCGCCTCCCAGCCGCCCAGGTTTTGTGCTTCGGCTCCGGCGGTTCCCGACCGGCTCCGACGTCCTCCGGTGCGGCCTCGTGACCGGCGTTCGTAAGCGCCGAGCAATCCTTCGACCACCACCAACCGCATGGAGTCCATGAAAGGCAGAGCGTTGCAGAGACTCAGCAGCTCTGCAGGCTTGATCTGGCTGCCCTGCAGTCGGTGGCTGTTGGCATCTAACAAGCCAGCCGCACCTGCGTTGTCGGCCAGGGCTCGCAAAGCCCGGGGTACTAGAAAGCTGTCGCCGTACAAAAGGTGGGTGGCCAAGTGTCTGCTCCGGAGGTGGCCCAAATGGTGTGGCGGGCGCAGGCTGAGGACGCCCACTCCCGCCTCTGCGATTATAGCACCGGACCTACCCGGCAATTCCCTCCCGCCGCCTCCGTGCCTGGAATCGTTAACAACCGGCCATCCCGCCCACATTCGGGCTCGCTTGCTACGAATTCAATTTGACATGCGGGAGCGGGCGCAGCTATACTCCACACCCCTAATCTACCGGTCTACGGCCTGGGCGCTGTGTGTGGAATAGTAGGATATGTGGGCCATCAGCAAGCATGGCCCATCATCTTGGAAGGGTTGCAGCGGCTGGAATATCGCGGGTATGACAGCGCTGGCATCGCCATAGTAGACCCCACCGGGGACCTGCATTTCCGAAAGACCGTCGGCAAAGTCGGCGCCCTTGCCTTGGAAGAGCCTGAAGACCCCATCCGGGGCTTGACTGGCCTGGGGCACACTCGTTGGGCCACTCACGGCAGACCCTCCGATGACAACGCCCACCCCCCACACCGATTGCCATGGCCAGATTGCCGTTGTCCACAATGGCATCGTCGAAAACTTCGCCGAACTAAAGTCAGAGCTGCAAGCGGCTGGCCACTCCTTTTCGTCCGACACCGACACCGAGGTCATCACCCCACCTCATTGAAGAGGGCCTCAACCGCGGGCTCAGCTTCGAAGACGCCTTCCGTCGCATGGGCAGGCGCATCAAGGGGTCCCAAGCCGTCACCGCTACCCTAAAGGGCCGGAGCGGCATCCTGTGCGCCCTCCGCCTGGGCCACGCCGGCGGCATCGTCGTAGCCCACCGCGACGGCGAAGCCATCGTGGGCAGCGACCTTCCCGCGCTGTTGCCCCTGTTCCGCCACCAGTCGATGATTGGCGGCGTGGGCTTCCTTGACTCCGGGGAAATGGCGGTCATAACCCCTCAGGGCGCCAGCTACTCCGACCTGGAAGGCCGCCCCATAGCCAAGCAGACCCGCAACATCTCCCCCGAAGACGTGATCATCGACAAGGGCGGATACCGTCATTTCATGCTGAAGGAAATCATGGAGCAGCCCCAGTCGGTGGCCAGCGCTATGCGCGAACGGGTGGACTTCCGCCAAGGCCGCATCTCCCTGCCGGAGTTTCCCCTGTCAGACGCCGAAACCCGGGACCTGCGGCGGGTGGTGCTCATTGGCTGCGGCACCAGCCTCCACGCCGCCCAGGTGGGCCGGCACCTGATCGAGCGTCTGGCCGGCTTGCCCGCCGAGGCGGAAAGCGCTTCGGAGTTTCGCTACCGCGACCCATACTTGGACAACCGCACCTTGGTCGTCGCCGTCGGCCAGTCGGGAGAGACCGCCGACACCGTGGCGGCCATGCACCTGGCCCGGCAGAAGGGCGGCAGGCTGGTCACTATATGTAATACCGAAAACAGCCAGGCCGCGCGCTCGGCCGAAGGCGTCCTTCACATGCGGTCGGGCATTGAAATCGGCGTCGCCAGCACCAAGACCTTTATCGCCTCATTGACCACCTTGGTCCTCCTGTCGGCCCACCTGGGCCTGGTCCGGGGCACGCTCACGTCGGAGCGCTCCCGGCAGTTGGTGGAAGCACTGGCCCACTGCCCCCGATTGGTGGGAGAACTACTGGCCGACGACGGCGTTTACCGGCGCCTTGCCCGGCACCTCTGCGGGTTCGACAACTTCCTGTTCCTTGGCCGGGGCATCAACAGCCCCATCGCCATGGAAGGCGCCCTCAAGCTCAAGGAGTTGAGTTACATCCACGCTGAGGGCTATCCGGCCGGCGAGATGAAGCACGGCCCCATCGCTTTGATAGACCGTGACATGGCCACCGTTGCCATAGCGCCCCGTGACGAGATGTATCCCAAGGTCGTGAACAATATAAAAGAGGTTAAGGCCCGCGACGGCCTGGTGGCCGCTGTGGTGACCGAGGGGGACCGGGAACTCCCGCCCCAGGTGGACTACTCTTTGTATATACCGCCGGCGCCGGAGATTTTGACGCCGATTTTGGCCGCCGTACCTTTGCAACTGTTGGCTTATCACATCGCCGAGCTTCGCGGTTGCGACGTGGACCAGCCTCGCAACCTGGCCAAATCGGTCACCGTTGAGTAGGAATTTCGCGAGCGCTTTTCTTATGCCATGCGCGTTCCCGCTGGAGATTGTGAATTTTGGAATTAGTTGGTCTCTCCCCTTGAATTTAGTCCCGTCAAGTGAAATTATATGTACATGGTAGTAATCCCGACTGCCGCTCCGAATCCGCTCTTGCAGGCTTGCCGCTGATATGTTTTTTACCGTTCCCGCCACCGCCGTCTCCTATGACCGCTACGCTCCCCTAGCTCTTTCAGAAACCACCGCAGAACTCAAATTCTTAGCCCAGGAACTCAAGAACCTCCGCGTCCTCCACGTCAACAGCACCGCCGCCGGCGGGGGCGTGGCCGAGATTCTCCAGTCAATGGTGCCCCTCATGAAGGGCTTGGGCATCGACGCCGACCGCGTCGTCATCGACCCGCCACAGGAGTTCTTCCGGGTCACCAAGCAGATTCACAACCTGTTGCAGGGGGCCGAGGGTAGTCTATCCCCCGAGGACATGCAGATATACTTGGGCAGCATCCGGGAAGTGGCCGAGGACATGCGCCGCAGCGGGTTGACCGCCGACGTATGGTTCGTCCACGACCCACAGGTGTTGCCCCTGGCCATGCTCCTGCCCCGGGGCGTGGACCAGACCTGGATATGGGCCATTCACATCGACCTGACCACGCCCAACAAGGACACCCTCGACGCCCTGATGCCTTACACCAGGGCCTACGACCGGCTGATCTTCTCCCTGGACTCTTATGTGCCCGCCGGGCTGGACAAGTCCCAGAGCGTGTCGATTGCGCCTCCGGCCATCGACCCGCTCACCGTCAAAAACACGCCCATGAGCCGGGAAGCCGCACTGAAGCTGGTGTCCGCCATGGGCATCGACCCTGATCGGCCCCTTGCCGTGCAGGTGTCCCGATTCGACCTGTGGAAGGACCCCTGGGGCGTCATCGACGCTTTCAGACAGGCCCGCCAAGAAGTTCCAGGCCTGCAGTTGGCGCTTCTGGGCTTGACCCAGGCCAACGACGACCCCGAGGCCGTGGAAATCGTCTCCAACGTCGCCGACTATGCCGAGCATGACCCCGACATCCACCTGTACTTCGACCCCTCAGGCCTTCCCGCCGGCAACGACGACATCGTCAACGCCTTCCAGGTGGCCGCCGATGTGGTGTTGCAGAAGTCCCTGCGAGAGGGGTTCGGCCTCACCGTCACCGAGGCCATGTGGAAGGGGCAGCCTGTGATTGGCGGCAACGTCGGGGGGCATCCGGCTGCAGATAAAGGACGGCGTCAACGGCTACCTGGTCGATTCGCCGGACCAGGCCGCCCGCCGCATGGTGCAGCTAATCCAAGACCCCGGCCTGCGCGCCCGCCTGGGCGGCGCGGCGCGGGAGACCGTCCGGGAGCGGTTCCTCATGCCCAGCCTGGCCCTAGACTACCTGCGGGTCGTCCGGGCCCACCTCCACCGGGCCGCCGCCCCCGCTCCGGGAGCGCCCTCGTGGCAGACCAACCCTCGCTACAGCCTGGCCTGATTCCCGCCGGACCTCCGGCGCTTATTCCAGCCGCAGCCCCGGCTTGGGTCTAGGATGACGCCGGCGTTGCGGGTGCTTGCTCCCGCCACCACCGCCAACCTTGGGCCGGGCTACGATTGCCTGGGCATGGCCCTGGACCTCTGGAACGAGTTGGAGGTGTTCACCGAAGATGCGGCTTCCGCAGGCGGGCCTGCGGTGGAGGTCGTCGGCGAGGGGGCTGGAGAGTTGGCCGATGACGGCGGGAACCTCGTCGCCCGCTCCATGGCCTTCTTGTTCCGGGAGGCCGGCCGCGAGATGCCTCCCCTGCGCCTGCGCTGCCGCAACCAGATTCCCCTCAGCCGCGGCCTGGGCAGCTCTGCCGCGGCCATTGCCGGGGGCCTGGTCGCCGCCAACTCGCTCTGCGACGGCGTGTTCGGCGACGATGATCTGCTGGAGATGGCGGCTACTATCGAAGGCCATCCCGACAACGTGGTCGCCGCCTTGCGGGGCGGGTT
>CAXXWY010000009.1:0-188924 GCA_963668505.2 Dehalococcoidia bacterium
GACCAGGGTCTCGAAGGCGGCGTTGACCAAAGCGGTGACGCCGCCGCAGAGGATAGACTGCTCGCCGAACAGGTCGCTTTCGGTCTCGTCCTTGATGGTCGTCTCCAACACCCCGGCCCCGGTGCAGCCGATGCCCTTGGCGTAGGCCAGCGCTACCTGCTTGGCGTTGCCGGTGGCGTCCTGATGCACCGCGACCAGCGAGGGCACGCCTATGCCATCGACAAACAACTCCCGCATGCGGTGGCCCGGCGCCTTGGGAGCCACCATCATTACGTCCACGTTATCGGGCGGGACTATTTCCCGGTAGTGAATACTGAAGCCGTGGGCGACCATGAGAGCGTTGCCCGGCTTCAGGTTGGGACCTATTTCGTCCCGGTAGGTGCGGCCCTGCACGTGGTCCGGAATGACCACCATCACAACGTCGGCCGCGGGCCGCGGCCTGGGCCACGTCGGCGACCTGCAGCCCGGCTTCCTCGGCCGCGGCGCGGCTGCGGCTGCCCTCGTACAGGCCGACTATCACGTTCAGGCCGTTGTCCTTGAGGTTGAGAGAGTGGGCGTGGCCCTGGCTGCCGTACCCAATGACTGCAATCGTCTTGCCTTCGAGGACGCCCATGTCCACGTCGCTGTCGTAATACACATTGACCATATTGTTAACGCTTTTCTCCGATAGTTTTGAGTGCGCTTAGCTCCATTCCCTGCCCTGCGCCGTCGTTGACGCGGCCGCCGGACTGTCCTCTGACCATCGCCACCACGCCGGTCCGCAGCATCTCCATAATTCCAAAGGGCTGCAACAGGTTCTGCAAGGCGTTGATCTTGTCTTCCTCGCCGGTGACCTCTATCACCATGGATTGGGGGCCGACGTCCACGATGCCGGCCCGGAACAGGTTGACTATCTGGATGATTTCAGCCCGTGAGTCGGCAGTGGCCTTGACCTTGACCAGGGCCAACTCCCTGGCCACCATTTCCTCGCTGGAGATGTTGGACACCCGGATGACCTCTATCAGCTTGTCCAACTGCTTGGTCACCTGCGATACGGTGTCCTCGTCTCCGGTGACGACGAAGGTCATGCGGGAGAGGCCGGGCTGCTCGCTCTTGCCCACCGCCAGGCTGGCTATGTTGAACCCCCGGCGTCGGAACATGCTGGCTATCCGGGTGAGGACGCCGGGGCGGTCCTCCACCAAGGCGACCAATGTATGGTGGTGCTGTCCGTTGGGACTCATCTACTCAATGCTCTCCGGTATCGGTTCTTCCATCATTTCGTTCACCGACTCCCCGGCTGGGATCATGGGATAGACGTTCTCCTCCCTGGTCACCACGAAGTCGATGACCGCGGGGCCCGGGGTTTCCATGGCCTGCTGTATTGCGCCGGCCACCTGGTCCTTCTCCGTGACCCTGATGCCTGGAATGCCGTAGGCCTCGGCCAGCTTCACGAAGTCGGGGTTGCCGGAGTACACCGTGGCGAAATAGTCTTTTTTGTAGAAGAGGTCCTGCCACTGGTGGACCATGCCCAAAGTGCCGTTGTTGAAGATGGCGAACTTGACGTCGATGTTGTTTTCGACGGCCGTGGCAAGGTCGCACATGGTCATTTGGAAGCCGCCGTCGCCGGCTATCGACCAGACGGTCTTGTCGGGCCGGCCCATCTTGGCGCCCAGCGCGCCGGGGACCTCGTATCCCATGGACCCCAGGCCGCCGGAGGTAATCAGCGTGTTGGGCTCGGTGAACGAGCAGAACTGGGCGGCCCACATCTGGTGCTGGCCCACGCCGGTGACTACGATCGCCTGTCCCTGGGTCGCCTCGGTAAGCGCCCTGAGCACGTACTGGGGCAGCAGGCCGTCGGTCTGGCGAATCAACATCGGCGGGTGCTCGCTGCGCAAGGCGTCGACGCGCCGGAGCCAGTCCATGTGGACGTTGGACTCCACCAGCGGGAGCAACTGCCGGAGCACCTGCTTGACGCTGCCCACCACGGGGGCCGTGGCCCTGACGTTCTTGTCTATTTCAGAAGGGTCAACGTCCACGTGGACTATCTTGGCATGGGGGGCAAAGTCCTTGATCCTGCCGGTAATCCGGTCGTCGAACCGCATTGCCCAGGGATATGAGCAGGTCGGCCTCGTCGATGGCGAGGCTGGAGTGGGCCCAGCCGTGCATACCGGACATTCCCATGTTCAGGTAGTGGCTGGTGGGAAAGGAACTGATTCCCAGCAGCGTGGGAGCCACCGGAATCTGGGCCTTCTCGGCCAGTTGGGCCAGCTCTTCATAGGCGTGGGATATCAATACGCCGTGCCCCGCGAATATCACCGGCCGCTCTGACTGGTTGATCAACTCCGCGGCCCGGGCGATTTGCTCCGGGTCTGCCTCGCCGGGAGGATTGTAGCCCGGCAGATTTACCTGCTCCGGCCAGACGAACTCGGCGCGCTCGTCCAACAGCACGTCCTTGGGTATGTCCACCAGCACAGGGCCGGGCCTGCCGGTGCGCGCTATGTGGAAGGCTTCTCTGATGGCCTGGGCGATTTCGGAAGCCTGCATCACCAGGTAACTGTGCTTGGTTATCGGCAAGGTTATGCCGGTAACGTCGGTCTCCTGGAAGGCGTCGCGGCCGATGGCCGCCCGAGGCACCTGGCCCGTGATGACCACCACTGGAATAGAGTCCATCATGGCCCCGGCGATGCCGGTAACCAGGTTGGTGGCGCCGGGGCCGGAGGTGGCGGTGCACACGCCCACTCTGCCGGTGGCGCGGGCGTACCCGTCGGCGGCCATGACGGCGGCCTGCTCGTGCCTGACCAGGACGTGGCGAATGTTGGGATACCCGGACAGGGCGCCGTACAGGGGCAACACCGCTCCTCCGGGCAGGCCGAACATCACCTCCACGCCCTCTTTAAGGAGGCTCTCACATACTATTTCCGCGCCGGTAATCTCCATGTCGTCTCCGTATCCCAGGGAAACAAAAAACCCGCCCCCCGAAGGGACGGGCATATCGGTTCCCGCGGTACCACCCCTCTTTTCCGTAAACCGACCGTCAGCCTGCGGCAAACGAGTCGAGTTTCCGGAACAGCTTGATGACGTCTAACGGTGTCCACCGCCGCGCCCTACTGTTCTGTTCAGGCGGGCCGCTCCGGGGCGAGTTCAAAGCCCTTCCGTCGCCGGCTTGCACCAACCGCCGGCTCTCTGTGACGGGACGCTCCTACTACTCCCCTTCCCTGCGGGTATCGTCAAATTGTTAACGGCGCAATCGTAACAGTTTACGCCCGGCTTTGTCAATTGAGTATACAGGTTACTTCTAATGGCAAACCGGCGGCCAAAGCGGAAGGACGGTGGGTTTACGGGCCGCGGAGGGTTTGCCGGGATTAGGGGGACGACCTCGCCGGCCCGACGTTGCCCCCCCGCCCCCAACTCGTCATTCCCGCGCAGGGAGACCTTTGCGTAACTCCCTCTCCCTTGATGGGAGAGGGTTGGGGTGAGGGAGAGCTAAAAAACCAGTGCACCGATGCGGAGCGACTTCTCTGGTCAAGACTTCGCGATCGGAGGCTGTTGGGCCTTAAGTTCAGGAGGCAATCCCCTATCGGAAGATACATCGTCGATTTCGTTTGTCCAGAGAGGAGACTCGTCATAGAGATCGATGGGGGCCACCACCAGGAACAACGAACGTCCGACGCATCCAGGACGGCATGGCTAAGCTCCCGTGGATTCAGAGTGATTCGGTATTGGAACAATGAAGTACTGGAGTCGATTCGGATGACGTTGGACGGCGAAACGGCGCCCTCACCCCAACCCTCTCCCATCAAGGGAGAGGGAGTTTTGCAAAGGTCTCCGCAGGCGGGAATCTCGCGCCCTGGGAGCCGCCGCCCGTTAGACCCCCGCCTACGCGGGGGTGACGGTGGCAACGTGCGGGGGTGACGGCAACGTGCGGGGGTGACGTGTAACCTCCCACACCCGCTCTCCCTGAGCCGAGTCGAAGGGCTGCCGCGCCCCCAACCCGTCGCCCGTTCGTGTCCTTCGAGAGCCTCAGAGCTTGCCCCGTACCTGATACGGGGACGAACGGGCTGGCAGGCCCCCGCCCCCAACCATGTCATTCCGAGGGTAGCCGAGGAATCTCAAACCCCCGGCCCGCCTTGATTGTAAATCTCGGCAAAAGGCTATACAATCTCTCGCAGGCAATGTCACGCTGATTTAAGCAGCATATCCTGATGAAATACCCCAATGAATCAGTATCAATCAGTTCTTAATAAAAATATCCTGTAAATCGCTTCTGAATATCAGCAAGAAGTTATCTTAACGGGATAGCGACCGGGGTTCTGGCATGGGCATACGGCATAGACTTTCACAATCTCCATCCATCTGGCTGTTTGCGGCCCTGCTGCTGGCTCTGCTGGCCGTCGCCGGTTTTTACCCATCCCCAACGCAGGCCCAGCAGTCCGCCAGCCTGACCGCGACCGTCGACACCGCCGACCAGACAGTCGACCTCACCATCAACAACCACACCGGCAACTGGTGGTTCAAGATCAACTGGTGGGGCTCCTGCACGGCGGTGACCGGCAGCAGCATCACCGGCATCGGCGGCTACCAGGTCGGAACCGAGCACTCCGTCTGGGCCTACTCCGACAGCGGCTGCAACACCCAGATCGCGGCGACCACATTCACCATCGCGCCCCACAACGCCGGCCTCGCGGCGCACGTGCAGAGCGACCGCTCCGTCAACCTCACCATCTCCAACTGGTCCAAAGACTGGTGGTTCCGCATCGGCTGGGGGTCCTGTACCGCAGCGTCGGGAACCACAGTCAGCGGCATCCGCGGCTACAAGACGGGAACTTACGCCGTCGGCGCATTCTCCAAGAGCGACTGCAGCGGCTTCCTCGCAGATGCGAATTTCACCGTTCCGCCGCCGACCGCCAGCCTGACGACGACGGTGAACCCCGGCCCCTCTGTCGACCTGACCCTGACCAATGGCCCCAACAACTGGTGGTTCCGCATCAACTGGTGGGGCACCTGCACGGCGGCGACCGGTACGAGCTACAACAACATCCGGGGCTACCAGGCCGGAACCCACGCCGTCACCGCCTACTCCGACAGCGGCTGCAACACCGAGATCGCGTCATCCTCGTTCACCATTCCCGAACTGGTCCTGGCGATCGCGGTCGACAGCAGCGACCGCTCGGTCGACCTCACGCTCAGCGGCGGGCCCAGCAACTGGTGGTTCCGCATCGGCTTGTGGGGCAACTGCACGGCGGCGACGGGAACGACCGTCAGCAACATCCGCGGCTACCAGTCGGGATCATACGTCGTCGCGGTCTACCCGGCCTCCGGCTGCGTCGCCGGCGACCACATCACCGCCGAGTCCTTCACAATGCCCACCGCAACCCTGACCACCACGGTCAACACCGACCGCTCGGTCGACCTCACGCTCACCAACGGGACGACCAACTGGTGGTTCCGCATCAACTCCTGGGGCACCTGCACAGCGGCAGGCGGAACGACCGTCAGCAACATCCAGGGCTACAAACCGGGAACGCACCCCGTCTCCGCCTACTCGGACGGCGGCTGCAAGTACCACGTGGCTTCGTCGTCGTTCACCCTGCTGCCGCCCACGCTGACCGCGAGCGGCGTGACCGGCACGGGCGCGACGCTGACCATCGCCGAACACCCGGGCCAGTGGTACTACAAGGCCGACGTTGGGCCGGACAACACCTGCCAGGGGCCGGTCGCCTCGGGCACGTCGACAAAGGACCTCACCGGGCTGTCGCCAGGCACGACGTACACGTACTCGGCGTACAGCGACAGCGGCTGCGCCACGCTGATCGCGACGGCGGACGCCTTCACCACCGCCTCGCTCACGGCGAGCGGCATCACCGATACGGGCGCGACGCTGACCATCGCCGGAAAAAGCGCACCGTGGTACTACAAGCGCACCGCCGGCCCCGCCGACAGCACCTGCAACACCGTGGCCAGTGGTACCACGGCCACCCTCTCCAGCCTGACCGCCGACACGCTCTACGGCTACATCGCCTACAGCGACAGCGGCTGCACGACCGTCATCGACACGGTCTACTTCTCGACGACGGCCTACGGCGTGGGTAACCTCGACGAGATGTCGGCGACGAATACATGCGCGGCGGGCTACGCCGCTGGGGAGGCTAGCCAGTGCGCGGTCGCCTTCACCACGGGCGGCGAATCGGGTGGCTACACGCTCGCCAGCATCACCGGCAAACTCACCAAGTTCGGGTCGCCCAGCAACCTCATCGTCGCCATCCACGCGGCGGACACGACCAACAGCAGCAATCCGGCCGCGACGGCAATCGCGAACGCGACGTTTAGCGGCTCCAACCCTGGCACGACGGGCCTCTACAGCTTCACGTGCTCGGGCGCAGGCTGCGTGCTGTCGGCCAACACGACCTACTTCGTGGTCATGTCCACGGCAGACACGAGCGGCCTCCGCTGGTACATCGTGGAAACCACGGTCGCGGACGCGGAAACCGTGCATCCCGCGGCCAACGGCTGGTCCATCGCCAACACGGGCCGGGACAAGCTCGGGACCAATGCCTGGGCGGACATGAGCCTCAGCCGCACCGTGCTGCTCCACGTCGCGGCGAAGGCGGCGCCGGCACTGACTGTCTCGGACAACACCACGGGCACGAGCGCGACGCTGAACCTGGCGAACTACCGCGGCGCTTGGTACGTGAAGCAAACCGCGCTGTCCACCGGAACGTGCTCAAGCGAGATAGCGTCGGGAACGACGACGCACATCCTCTCCAGCCTGACCGCCGACACGCTCTACGGCTACACCGCCTACAGCGACAGCGGCTGCACGACCGTCATCGACACGGTCTACTTCTCGACGACGGCCTACGGCGTGGGTAACCTCGACGAGATGTCGGCGACGAATACATGCGCGGCGGGCTACGCCGCTGGGGAGGCTAGCCAGTGCGCGGTCGCCTTCACCACGGGCGGCGAATCGGGTGGCTACACGCTCGCCAGCATCACCGGCAAACTCACCAAGTTCGGGTCGCCCAGCAACCTCATCGTCGCCATCCACGCGGCGGACACGACCAACAGCAGCAATCCGGCCGCGACGGCAATCGCGAACGCGACGTTTAGCGGCTCCAACCCTGGCACGACGGGCCTCTACAGCTTCACGTGCTCGGGCGCAGGCTGCGTGCTGTCGGCCAACACGACCTACTTCGTGGTCATGTCCACGGCAGACACGAGCGGCCTCCGCTGGTACATCGTGGAAACCACGGTCGCGGACGCGGAAACCGTGCATCCCGCGGCCAACGGCTGGTCCATCGCCAACACGGGCCGGGACAAGCTCGGGACCAATGCCTGGGCGGACATGAGCCTCAGCCGCACCGTGCTGCTCCACGTCGCGGCGAGGGGGCCCACGCTGACCGCAAGCGCAGTCACGCCGACCACGGCAACGCTGACCCTGGCCAACCGCACCGGCAACTGGTGGCTGAAGGAGACCGCGCCGTCCACCGGGACGTGCACGGCGGGCGAGTCCGACTTCTCCCACGCGCTCACCAGCCTGACGGGCGGCACGACGTACACCTACAAGGCATACAGCGATTCCGGCTGCTCGACGGAGACGGCGTCCGAGACGTTCGTCACCCCCGTCAGCCACAGCAACCTCAACACGGGCGGCCTCGGCACTGCGGTGGTCGACAACTCCGGCGCGGAGGCCGGCGTGTTCATCACGGGCGGCAACCCGGGCGGCTACACGCTGGAGTCGGTGGAGGTGCGCATCTCCTCCGTAACCAACACGACGGGCAACGCGTCGGGCGACCTCACCGTCACCCTCTCCACCAGCACCGCCGACGGCGAGCCGGGCACGGTGCAGGCGACGCTGGTCGCGCTGAGCGGCGGCAACCCCACCGGCGCGGGGACGTACACCTACACCTGCCCCTCGACCGCCAACTGCTCCCTCTCCCCGGCGACGGAGTACCACGTGGTGCTCTCCGCGCCAAACACGACCGGCAACGGCAGGTACGTGTGGACTACCGTGACCTCGAAGACCGCAGTCCAGGAGCCGTCCAACAACGGCTGGCTCGTCGGCAAGTCCCACTATCAACACTCGGGCTGGCAAAACATAAGCGACTTCAAGAAGGTGAAGGCGACGGCGGCGGTCAACCCGAGCCTGACCGCCTCGTCCATCACGTCCACGGGGGCGACGCTCACGCTGTCGCACCACCCGGGCGCGTGGTGGTACAAGGGCAGCCAGGCCAACGCCTCCTGCACGCCCGTCGCCGCAGGCGCGTCCACCGCGACGCTGACCGGCCTGACCACCGGCGTGTCCCACACCTACAAGGCGTACGACGCGAGCGGCTGCGCCGACGCGGACGAGATAGCGGCGGCGGCGGCCTTCACGCCCGGCTCCGCGCCCACGTTCACGGCGGGAACGCCCACGGCCAGCAAGAACACGCTCACCCTCGCCAACTGGAACGGCGTCTGGTCGTACAAGCACGCGAACACCGGCGCCGTCTGCACGCCCGTCGCCGCCGGGACGACGAGCGTCAACCTCGCCGAACTGGCGGTGAACACGTCCTTCACCTACACGGCGTACAGCGACCACGTCTGCTCGGCGGTCATCGCCGCCGCCTCCGCGTTCACCACCGGGAACCCAGCCCTGACCGTCGCCTACTCCGGCCCGGTCGACAACCGCAAGGCGGTGCTCACCCTCACCGGCTGGATCGCGGGCGACCACAGACAGCCGAACGAGGACGGCAGGTGGTACTACAAGTACACCGTCCCCGACGGCGGAACGTGCTCCTTCCCCCGGAACACGCAGACGGGGCTCGGCATAGACGTTACCGTCGGCACGTCCTACACCTACAAGGCGTACGGCGCGAGCAACTGCAGCAGCACGAACGAGATCGCCAGCCTGACGCAGGTCGCGCAGGGCCCGGGCGTCGCCAACTCCGCGAAGGACATCAGCCTGCACACCGACAACGCCGACACGGACGGCGTCTGGACGGACGGCACGACGATCTGGGCGCTGGACTCCACCGACGACAAGATATACGCCTACACCGTCGCCACCAAGGCGCGGGACACGAGCAAGGACTTCGCCTCCCTGCCCGGCATAGGCTCCAGCACTCCCTACGGCATCTGGTCGGACGGCGCCACCATGTGGGTCGCCGCCGGCAGCAAGATCTACGCCTACAAGATGTCCGACAAGTCCAGGGACACTAGCAAGGAGTTCTCCACCCTGGCCGGAGCGGGCAACCACCAGCCCTTCGGCATCTGGTCGGACGGGACGACGATGTGGGTCGCGGACTACACCGACAACAAGATCTACGCGTACAAGATGTCCGACAAGTCGCGGGACACTAGCAAGGAGTTCACCCTGAACAACGCCAACGACAACCCCAACGGCATCTGGTCGGACGGCGTCACCATGTGGGTGGTCGACCACACCGACAACAAGGCCTACGCCTACACGCTGTCGAGCGGGTCCAGGGTCTCGGCCAAGGACTTCAGCATCACCGCGGGCGCGAGGGGCCTCACGTCGGACGACCACAACTTCTATATCGCGAACCCGTCCCAGGACAAGCTCTACGCGCACTACGCCTTCCCCGCGCTCACGGCGACCACCGTCTCTTTTGCCACGGCGACGCTGACGCTCACCGGCTATCCGGACGGCAACTGGTGGATCAAGAAGACGTCCGGGACTCCGGGCTCGTGCACGGCGGGCGAGTCGGACTACTCGCACGCGCTCAGCAGCCTGACGCCGAGCACGTCGTACACGTACAAGGCGTACAGCGACTCGCAATGCCAGAACGTGAACGAACTCGCCAGCGAGACGTTCACCACGTCCGCGCTCCCCGTGCCGGGCAGCGTGGGCGCGCAGGTGCAGGACACCAGCATGACCACCACGGCCAACAACCAGCTCCAGGTCTGGTGGGGCCGGCCCGCAAACGTAACCGGCTCCGTCGGCTACACGGTCCAGTGCTACACGAACGTGTACAAGGTCTGCCACACGGAGGCGGCAGGCACGGGCACGGAGTTCAAGGTCACGCCCTCGAGCACGGGGGTGCCGACCAAGGTGCGCGTGCGGACAACGGTGAGCGGCTCGAACAGCGCGTGGGTCGAGGTCAACGTGCCATCGGGCACGGTTCCGGGCGCGCCGACGGCCGTGAATAGTGCTCTCGGACACGGCGGCTACACGATGTCGTGGACCAAGCCGGCCAACCCGACCGGGGCCGTGGGCTACCACACGCAGTGCAGGGACAGCAACACGAACTGGTCGAACTGCGGCAGCGCCGGCAGCAACGGGGTCATCCCGCCGACCAGCAGCACGGGCGTCAGCACCAACGTGGGCTACATCTTCCAGTTCCGGGTGCGGTCGGTGGTGGACGGTCTGGTCAGCGCGTGGGTGGTGAGCAGCTAGGGACGGCGTGGGCGGCCAGCTCCGGCTGAAAGAGAGGTTGACATGAAACTGCAAAGCGCATTTTCCGCAGCCCGTTGGGTCTGGCTGGCCGCGGCCCTGCTGCTGGCTCTGCTGGCCGTCGCCGGTTTTTACCCATCCCCAACGTCAGCGTCGTCTGCCAGCCTGACCGCGACGGTGCACGGCGACAAGTCCGTTGACCTCGCCGTCTCCAACCATCAGGGCAACTGGTGGTTCAGGATCAACTCCTGGGGCACCTGCACGGCGGTGACCGGCAACAGCATCACCGGCATCCAGGGCTACAAGCTGGGGACGCACTCGGTCTGGGCCTATTCCAATAGCAGCTGCGGCGCCCAGATAGCAACGACGACGTTCACCATTTCTGCCGCAAGCCTGGCGGCGACGGTGAACAGCGACCGCTCGGTCGATCTCACCCTGTCCAACGGGCCGTCCCCCTGGTATTTCCGCATCGGCATCGGCGCCTGCACGGCGGTGTCGGGAACGACCATCAGCGGCATCAGGGGCTACGCGCCGGGATACCACGAGGTCACCGCTTTCGCCACTGCCGGCTGCACGGACTTCCTGGTAGATGCGTACTTCGTCATTCCCGACCCGCCGCCCCCGGCAACCCTGACCGCGACGGTGCACGGCGACAAGTCGGTCGACCTCGCCATCTCCAACCATCAGGGCAACTGGTGGTTCCGTATCAATTCCTGGGGCACCTGCACGGCGGTGACCGGCAACAACATCACCGGCATCCGGGGCTACAATCCGGGGACGCACTCGGTCTGGGCCTATTCCGATAGCAACTGCGGCACCCAGATAGCAACGACGACGTTCACCATTCCCACCGCAACCCTGACTGCTACGGTGAACAGCGACCGCTCGGTAGATCTCACCCTGTCCAACGGGCCGTCCCCCTGGTATTTCCGCATCGGCATCGGCTCCTGCACGGCGGTAACCGGCAACAGCATCAACGGCATCCAGGGCTACGCGCCGGGATACCACGAGGCCAGCGCTTTCGCCACTGCCGGCTGCGCGGGCACGGACTTCCTCACGGATGCGTATTTCGTCATTCCCGACCCGCCGCCCCCGGCAACCCTGACCGCGACTGTGCACGGCGACAAGTCGGTTGACCTGGCCATCTCCAACCATACGGGCAACTGGTGGTTCAAGATCAACTGGTGGGGCACCTGCACGGCGGTGACCGGCAACAGCATCACCGGCATCCAGGGCTACAAACCGGGGACGCACTCGGTCTGGGCCTATTCCGATAGCAACTGCGGCGACCAGATAGCAGCGACGACGTTCACCATTTCCGCCGCCAGCCTGGACGCCACGGTGAACAGCGACCGCTCGGTTGACCTCACCCTGTCCAACGGGCCGTCCCCCTGGTATTTCCGCATCGGCATCGGCTCCTGCACGACGGTTACCGGCAACAGCATCACCGGCATCCAGGGCTACGCGCCGGGATACCACGAGGCCACCGCTTTCGCCACTGCCGGCTGCACGGACTTCCTGGCAGATGCGTATTTCGTCATTCCCGACCCGCCAACCCTGACGGCTACGGTGAACACCGACCGCTCGGTTGGCCTCAACTTGTCCAACGGGCCGAGCAACTGGTGGTTCCGCATCAACTCCTGGGGAACCTGCACGGCTGCGCCCGGAAACACCGTCAGCAACATCCAAGGCTACCAGCCGGGAACCCACTCCGTGGATGCCTATTCCGACAGCGGTTGCCATACCAAGATTGCGTCGTCGTCATTCACCATTTCCGCCGCAACCCTGACGGCTACGGTCAACACCGACCGCTCGGTTGACCTCACGCTCACCGGCGGGCCAAACAACTGGTGGTTCCGCATCAACTGGTGGGGCACGTGCACTGCTGCGTCCGGAAACACCGTCAGCAACATCCAAGGCTACCAACCGGGCGCCCACGCCGTCGCAGCCTACTCGGACGGCGGCTGCAACTACCACGTGGCGGCGGCGACGTTCGACCTCTATTCGCTCTCCGCGTCCGGCATCACCCACACGACGGCCACGCTGACGCTCACGGGACCCTTTGGGGACTGGTGGCTGAAGGAGACTGCGCCGAACACCGGAACGTGTACGGCGGGCGAGGCCGACTACTCCCACGCGCTCAGCAGCCTGACGTCCGGCGCGGACTACACCTACAAGGCGTACAGCGACTCCGCCTGCGCGACGACCGCGCTCCAAACCGTCAGCTTCACGACGCCCGTGGGGGTCGGCAACCTGTCGGAAACCTCAACGCAGGGTTCGCCCAGCACGTCCGGCGGCGCGTGGATTGCCAACGCGTTCACCACCGGCAGCAACACCAACGGCTACACCGTGTCCGAAGTAACCGTCCCAATCAGCCCGGGCAACGGGAGCGGCAACGTTACCCTGCGCATCTTCTCCAAGAACATCAGCACCGCCAAACCGGTCAGCAGCCTGGTTACGCTGACCAACACGGGGGACGCGGCTGGCGCCTACACCTTCAGTTGCTCCGGCGCCGGCTGCGACCTCTCCGCCGGCACGGGCTACTTCCTGGTGCTGAGCGCCGCCACCGGCTACAACTACAGATGGGCGGCTACCGCCTCGAACAACCAAACCGGCTCCGTCGGCTGGAGCATCGGCGACACGTACACCGCCTCCTTAGATAGCGGCTCCTCCTGGACTCCCGATGCCAACGTCCGCGTCACGAAGTTCTCAATAACGGCCGCGCCAAAATAGGTCCGGGCCGCGGCGTCGAAACAGCGGGGTGGTGGACATCCACCACCCCTCCCGTTCACCCTTGTATCTCGGCTCTACCCGTTCGCCCTTGTATCTCGGCTTTACCCGTTCACCCCTACATCTTGGCTTTACCCGCTCGTCCTGAGCTTGTCGAAGGGCCTGCTGCCCCCAACCCGTCGCCCCCGCGCAGGCGGGGGTCTAACGGGCGGCGGGGTGGCGGCGCTGCGGCCCCACGAAGAGTCCCTGCAGCGCCACGAAGAGTCCCAGCAGGCCATGCAGGTCGCTATGCAAACCCTCTCTACAATCCTGCGGCGCCTGATGGAAAACGGGAACAGCGCCCCGTAGGCTCCTCCCGGGGCGCCCACGATTCCTCGGCTACGCTCGGAATGACATGGTAGGGGGCGGGGCGGCCCTTCGACTCGGCTCAGGGTGAGCGGGGGGTGATTGTTACACGTCACCCCCCGCACATTACTAGCGTCACCCCCGCGGAGGCGGGGGTCTAACGGGCGGCGGGGCCAGGGCGCGAGATTCCCGCGCAGGGAGACCTTTGCGTAACTGTCATTCCGGCCCCCGAGCCGGAATCCAGGGGCGGGGGCGGCCGCACCGCCCCCATGTCATTCTGAGGAGCTTGCGACGAAGAATCTTGGGCGGCGGGGATGGTTGCGCGTCCGGGGGGGAGATTCCTCTCTCCGCTGCGCTACGCTCGGAATGACAGTGGTTGGGGGGCGGGGCGGCCCTTCGACAAGCTCAGGGTGTAGGGGTTGGGCGGCGCTCCCGGCCTTGCGCCGCCTCACGCGCTGCCCGTGATGTGCACCGTGACGATGTCCACGCCGTGGAACTTCTGGTGGCGGACGGCGGAGGCGTAGGAGCGCAACAGGCGGAGGGAAAGTTCGTCGACGGCCGGCGCCGGGGCCTCGTCGGCCAGGTACGCCATCTGGTCTTCCACGTTCTCCTGTCGCGTCGTGGCGACGAACTCCAGTTCCACCATCGTTCCCTGGGGCCGCGCGACGATTATCAAGCGCGGACGCTCCGAGTCATCGGCATCCCCCTCTTCCTGAGGCAGCAGGCTGGCGAGGGTTTCTTCGGCGGCGGCGCGCAGCCGCAGCGCGGAGGCTTCGTTCCACGCCAGTCTGCTTGCCAGTCGAGTCAGAAACTCATTGATGGCGGGCAGCGAGGCCATGTCCAGACTGGCCTCGAGGCGCGCCCGGCGCGTGATAATGGATTCGAGCAGGAGCGTCATGCCGATGGCGACCACGGCGCCTATCGTGACTCCATTACCGAGCAGGCCGCCCAGCTCGTCGCCAAGCAGGTCGCGCATGATGGGGTGATTGTGGAGACCCAGGCCCAGGGCGCTTGCCAGCGCAACCACCATGACGCGCCTGGGTTCGAGGCCGTTGCGCAGGATAGTCTGCCACCCGCTGACGAAGAGCATTCCCATGGCCAGCATCAGGTAAGCGCCCAGCACGGGGCCAGGGATTGTCAGCAGGACGGCGGCAAGTTTCGAGAAGAACGCCAGTGCCGCGGTGACGACGGCTACGCCGATGCCGACTCGGCGGGCGGCGACCCCAGTGATGTTGATCAGCGAGAGACTGAACGACGAATAGCTCATCGGCGGCAGCGTGCTGGTGACGCCGGCGAGCAGCATGCCGATGCCGTTGACGCTAACCATGCCCTGTATTTGGCGGAAGTCAATCGCCCGCGGTCTTCGCCTGGAACCCTGCTGTATCGCCACCCCGTCGCTGATGGTCTTGATCCCCAGCACCAGGGTGAGAATCGCAAATGAGGGCAGGAGCGCCCAGAACTCCTTGCCGGGCTTGAGGTCGAATCCCAGGGCCGGAAGTTCGGGGATGCCGAACCAACCGGCGGCGGCGATGCGGTCCGCGTCAACCACGCCGAATGCGACTGCGGCCGCACACCCGGCCATGATGCTGATGAACGGCCCGGCAAGACGCCAGCGGCCCTTGGCGTACAGTGTCACAATCACCGAGGCCAGGATGGTTGTCCCGGCAATCACCGGCCCCGAGACCGGCGGCGCTCCGTCGGGCAGGTCCTGTATGCTGTCGAAGGCGATGGGCAGCACGCTGACGGCGATCAGCATGGTCACCGTCCCCGTGACCACCGGCGTGAATACCCGGCGCAGCGTCGGCAGCCACCAGGCCAGGGCGATCTGGATAACGCAGCAGACGACCAGCAGGCTCGCGAAGGTCGCCGGTCCGGCTGCGGAGACCGTCGCCACCATGATCCCGATGAACAGGGCGGCGGGAGAGGTGAGCACAACGTGGCCTGCGCCGAACCGCCAGAGTTGGAACGCCTGCAGCATCGTTATCGCCGCGCTGATCAGCAGAGCGGCGAAGACGCTCCAGGTCAAAAAGGTATCGTCCAGCCCGGAGGAGCGGACCGCCACCACCACGTTCAGCACCGTGGGCGCAAGCACGAGGGCTGCGCCCTGGAATCCGACCACCGATACTATCGACGGGGAGCAGGCCTCCTCCGGCTCGAATCGGATGGGCTGGTCGGCGCTCAATTTCGCGGCGGCCCCTTCGACAAGCTCAGGGTGAGTGGGGTTTGGGGCGCGAGATTCCCGCCTGCGCGGGAATGACGCGTTGGGGGCGGGTATGACGAGTTGGGCGGACGGGCGGCGGGCTCCTTCGACAAGCTCAGGATGAACGGGGGTTGGAGTGGGTCCTTCGACAAGCTCAGGATGAACGGGGGTTGGAGTGGGTCCTTCGACAAGCTCAGGGTGAATGGGGAGTGGAGTGGGTCCTTTGACGGGCTTAGGGTGAGCGGAGGGTGGGGCGCGAGATTCCCGCCTGGGGAGGCTTTTGCGTAAACGTCGTTCCGGCCCCGGAGCCGGAATCCAGGGGCGGGGGTCAGGTGACCAGGCCCTCGTCGATCAGGGCCTTGATGGCGCCGTCGAAGCCTTCCAGGGCCTGGTCGATGTCATTTTCGGTGTGGACGCCGGAAAGGACGCCGCTGGTGCGGGACATGTTGTCAACTCCCCTCACCTGGAGGGCCTGGCGGAAGCTGCGCTGAAGGTTTAACGGGACGCTCTTCAGGGCGTCGGCGTCAAGGCCGTCGATGGACTTGTGGCCAAAGTGCAGGTGGAAGGTGGAGGATTCGCCGTAGACGCAGGCGTTGATTTCGTGGCGGTTGACAATGTCGGTTAGACCGGAGCGGAGGCGCTGGGCCATGCGGTCGGCCTGTTCTTGCATTTCGCCGGTAGCGACGATGCGCATGGCGGCGCTGCCGGTGGCGGCGGCGTAGGGGTTGCCGTTGAATGTGCCGCCGTGGGTGACCCGTTCGAAGCGGTCGTGGTGAGGGTCGCCGGTCTCTTCCATTACCTGCATAATGTCGGCTCGTCCGGCGACGGCGCCGCCGGCCAGCCCGCCGGTGAGGACCTTGGCCATGGTGCACAGGTCGGGAGTGACCCCGACTTTCTGCTGCAGCCCGCCGGGGCTCCAGCGAAAGCCGGTTATGACTTCGTCCAGGATCATCACTACTCCGTATTGACTGGTAAGCCGCCTGACGCCTTCTAAGAACCCGGGTTGGAGAGGGACGGTGCCGTAGGATGCGCCGGATCCCTCGGTGATGACGCCGGCGATGTCGCTGTCGGCGGCGAGGGCCTGCTCCAAGGCGTCCAGGTCCGGGGGCAGGACCACCATGCTTTCCACAGCGCCCCTGGGGACGCCGGCGGAAGAGGGCACGTCGAAGGGGGCCAGGTTACCGGGCATGACGTAATCGTGCCAGCCGTGGTAGTGGGACTCCCAGCGGATGATTTTATCCTTGCCGGTGTAGGCCCGGGCGATGCGCATAGCCAAGGCCGTGGACTCGCCGCCAGAGCCGACGAAACGCACCTTGTCGGCGCAGGGTATCAGGCTGCACACGCGCTCGCCCCATTCCAGCACTTTTTCGAAGGGTCCTCCGTAGTAGGAGCCGAGGGGAGCGGCTTCGGTCAGAGCGGCGACCACCTCCGGGTGGGCGTGGCCCAGAAGCAATGAAGCGGCACCCATGCCGAAGTCAATGTACTCGTTGCCGTCAATGTCCCATTTGCGGGGGCCGAGGCCCCGTTGCAGCATGATGGGGAAGGGGTCGGACACGTGGCTGTCGTGGCCGGCGCCGCCGGAGGGGAAATACTGCTTGAATTGGGGGAATAAGGCGGCCGACTTGGGATTCTTGCGGATATAGGCATCCCTGATAGTCTCAGCCATTGGTCCTCCTTTGCGCCTTTTCTTGCCAGCCCGGCGGCCCAAGCGGAAGGGTGGTGGGTCAACGGGCCGCGGAGGGGCTGACGGGACGGGGCTATGGCGTTTTTGTTAGCAAGCCGGCGCCGCGGCGTCTTGTCGCCGGGGAAGCTGTGGGGACTTTCCATGGGCAGGAATTTTTTATTTCCCCCTCCATTTTCGCTCATTTCCGCCCATTCGGGGGTTGGCTAGATGGGGGCCGGAGTTGGCGAGGTAGAGGGGGAAAATTTTAGATTCCCTCTCATTTGCTCCCATTTCCTCCCATTTTGCAGGGTCGCCGACGGGCGGGACTCGTCTCATGGTTGGAACGGATAGGGGATGAGTCGGACGCGGCATGAGCACTCTAATACATGCCTGGCAGCGGCTGCCGGGATGATGGCGACATGGTTTCAGGTTACGCCCTGCGCGCCGGGCCGTCAATGGGGATGTGTCAGTGGGGGAGGAACGAACAGCGTTCCGAGGGACTCAAAGAATGGCGGCGATTAGCGGTTCTGGCTCGGCGCTTCCATGCCGAACAAGCCGAATAGTTCTTCACGGCTTATTTGGGCGGCCAGGTTCAGAGACACGTCGTCTACGAGTTGGTCAAACAAGTCCTGTTTACGCTCCAGAATCTGGTCGATACGTTCCTCTATGGTTCCGGCGCAGGAATACTTGATTACGTTGACTTTGACTGTCTGCCCAATACGGTGGGTCCGGTCTTCAGCCTGCCGCTCCACGGCGGGGTTCCACCAACGGTCCAAGTGAAATACATACGACGCTTCTTGCAGATTCAATCCCAAGCCGCCAGCCCGCAAGGAAATCACCAATACTTTGTGTTCGTCAGAAGTCTTAAAACGGTCGATGACAGCGGCGCGCTCTTGTTGGGGCGTCTCTCCGGTCAAAGTCAACGGGTAGAATTCCCGAAGGTAATTAGCTGCGGCAGCCACGCCTGACGTGTCGTTGGTGTATTGGGAGAAGACCAGCGCCTTGTGTCCCTGGGCTGACAGTTGCGCCAACCGTTCCTTAATATCTTCCAGCTTGTTGGACTCGCCGCTTTGGGGATCGGCGTTGCAGATTTGTTTCAATCGAGTAATCAGTTCGAGGACATGTTGCACGCCGACTTCGGCACCGAGGGACTTTAGATAAACGATTCCTTCGTTTTCGGCCTTATCGTAGCTGCTGCGCTGTTTGGGATGGAGATCAACAACTAGTTTGGTTACTTGCTTAGGCGGAAGGTCGTCCAACACCTCGCCCTTCTTGCGTCGAAGCTGTAATTCGCGATGTCGCTCTTGCAATTCCACACCAGGCCGATAGCGCTTCGGCTGACCGTGTCTGTCGTGGTCTACGAACTCTAGTATCGAAGCTAACTCCTCCTCATGGTTTTCGATTGGAGTGCCGGTGAGGGCCCAGGAGCGAGAGCGTTGCAATCCCTTCAGTGCGTCGCTGGTGTCGTTGCGGTTCTTTATCCGCTGGGCCTCGTCAGCAACGACGATATCCCAGACCTTCCTCCGAACCGGCGATTGGGCGTTGCCGCCGAAATCCGAGCGCAAGGTATCGTAGCTGACCAAGGTTACATCAACCTCTGCAGCCCATTGCCAGGAACGGTCGGCGGTTGATCCCCGGATGATGATGGCAGACAACTCCGGCGACCATTTGTCAATTTCACGACGCCACTGATCCAACAAGCTCGCTGGGGCCGCTACCAAGCACGACTTAATTTTCCCCTGCGCCCGGAGAATCCGCACGGCGGCGATCGCCTGTAGGGTTTTGCCCAGTCCCATATCGTCGGCCAGCAGCAGCCTGTCATTGCTTACCAATGCCCCAACGCCCTCTTGCTGAAATGGCATCAACTCCCCGGACCACTCCAGTTGGACATCTTGGTTGTGAACCTGGTAACCCCGAGGAAAGACTAACAGTTTCCACAGCCGCTCGGCCAGTGTCAATCCGGTCCCATATGACGTGTCGGCAGTTTCTCTGACCAACAACTCAGAGTTGGTCGAATATTCTTGACGCTCAGGCGGCGCGGTTACGCAGACTACGGTGGTAAGCCTGGGTTCGTCCGCGAGAGTGTGAACCCGCGGGTCAGCGAAAGCCTCCCGCAAAGCGTTTGCTGCCCGATCAAAGGGTTCAAATGGGTTGCTGCGCTCCGATATTTCGGCGAGAATTCGGCGGGCTTCAAATTTTTCACCGGCCTCTTCCGTCGACCACAGCAACTGCGGGTGTTCCAAGCCGGCAGGACTGGTATTCTCAGATGCGGAGTAGGTGATGGTTCTTGCAGGTTTGATGAAACAGAAGGGCGACTGAAACGGGATGGTTCCGTTAAAAGTCTGTGGCGGTAGTTCGTCAGCCAGGCAAAGTACGAGCGCTGGCGGCCGGTTGTCGGACTGGTGCAGACTCCTGACAAGAGATAACGAGGCGGCTCGCTCGGCATTCTCCCTCTGTTCTAGCGAGAGACCGCTCAGGTCGATGCGGCTAAAGCAGAAAGTCAGCGGCTTGCCCTGGTCTGAGGTTTCAAATAAGGCTACTCTTATCCCCCTGCCGCCTTCCTCTTCAACGAACCTCAGCCAAGCCACAGTGCTGCAGCAATTGCTGCCGGTCACGTGGTCGAATGGTTCCTGCAATTGGACATCCTCTCACCGTGAAGGGCCGCAAGGCCGCTATTCGGTGTTGTCGACATCATCCTTAGATTCCCGTTCAAGATCGGCATCCTCTTCATAGGTGTGGCGGTACTCGTCGCCCTCGGTTTCAGGGCGGGAGTCCGGATAGAGCCGCAGCAAGTCCCATTCGTTGATGGAGGCCCGGACTTTGTAGCGCATCCGGTTTCGATACCCGGCTCCTCCGGTCTTCGCTTCAAGTGGCGGAGCGTCCCATGCGTACGCAACGCTATAGATCTCCCGTAGTTTCTCCACCGTGGCATTTACATCGGCGTCGCTGGGAGGACTGAGTGGCATGGATTCCCGTTCAATGAGTCTCATGCCGGTTTCGGCAAGGGCGGCCCTAGTGTCCTCGTTCCTGGCCCTGAGTCGCGGTCCCACGTAATCACGGTCCTGTTTGCCGTCGGCTCCGATGACGAACGCTGCGAAGTCATCGGTAACGGTCCCGACGACCACCAAGCCCGGATACGCCTCACCAGTGGCTTGTCCCATCCAGCGCGTTATCTCGGCGTAAGACCGGCCTCTTTGCAACAGCGAGTAGGAACCAACCAACTCCAACTCGTCTAGCAGTACTACCCAGCCCTTATAGCCTGCGGCTTTAATCAACTGGATGATGAAACGCAAGCGCTGCGGCGGCAATTCGCTGGCTTTGGGAGATCTGAAGGAAAAGCTTTGCAACTGGCCAATCTGCCGTAGGCCATCTTTTACCTCGGAAACTTTTATCCGTTCTCCCGCCCAAAACGACTCAATCTCACTGTTGAGTTCAAGATCTCTGGCCCTTTCGTGGACTAGGAGGCTGGCTGGGAACATCTGGCTGAGATGGCTAGATTCGGCATCGTTTGCCCATTGAAAGAAAGCTGCGTACTTCTCCGAGTCCGGTCTCAACGATTGTCCCAATTCTTCAACCAGCCGTCCGCTCCGATCTGGCATCCGCCCACTATCAACCGCCGACTTGAAAACCTTGCCTAGGTCATAGAGGGGGGTCTCTTTGCTGATGGCGACTTTACTGCAAACAAACCCCTGAGAGAGAGCCTGGTGCTCAAGATGAGTGAGCAGGTGCGACTTTCCAGTACCAAAATCGCCGGAAACAAGCATGCCTAAAGAACCTGCTGGCGGGTTGTTGGCATCTATGGCTCGATTCAACATGTCCGCGAAGCGGACCTCGGCTTGCGGCTGGTTGCAGCCCAATATTCGCACCGCCTCACGATTGGGAACACCGTTACGCAGCGCTTCAAGGGCCATTCGGTAGTTAAAGGCCGAGCTGGCTTCAGGCATAGCCACCCCCCTACTAGCCTTCTTCCGACAGCCGTACTAACGCAGCGGCTGGGTTGACCAAGTTCCTATCCCGAACGTCGTCCATTACCCGGGTGCGCAAGGCCGGGTATATGCCATAGCCCCTCGGGGCGTTTTCGTCGATGAACTCTTGGTCGGACATTATCACCAGCAGCGTTCCTGACAGCCTATCGGCGCTGTCGACGAATTCGCGCAGCAATTCGTAGTGCTCCATGGTCATGGCCCGGGTGTAACGCCTTTGACCGTCATAGGGTTGGCGGGCCAAGGTGACCCGGGAATTATCCAGTACGATTACCGTCCCAGCGTAGCCAGTGTGTCGGATCCAATAGAGGGCCGATTCGATGAAATACCTAGCCGTGGTGCGATTGATACTTGTGTAGATAGAGAACGGACGGATGTTACTCACCCTGGTATTGGCACCCGTCAGCCAATCCAGCAGAGGTTGACCAGTATACTCCCCACGAGGCTCTTCTCTCGTACAGAGACGGCTCATGGCCACTCGGAAATCCTTGGCCATATTCGAGTTTTTTGAGACGCTATCTTGTATGGCTGGCCTGATCTCCTCAATGACGAACTGCGATTCGAGCCGGTTGGCTTCGGCAATAGCGTCGAAAACGTTGGCAGACGTGCTGGAATCGATGCCTTCAACCCGATACCTATTCGCGTGAGCCAACCGAAGAATCTGGCGGCGGGCTAGCAGTCGCCAGTCAATCTGTGAGGCCAATCCGAAAAAGATATCTTGGGGCATGTGGGCCCGCATCGCTGCGGCATCCAACTCGACAAACACGTAATCCAATTCCAGGCAGGTCGCTTTTAGCGCGGCATGAACTTTTGACCGCAACTCTTCCGGCGCAACTACAAACTTAATTGAACCGCCACCGTCCCGTATGAATGTCGATAGGTACTCGGAGGCAATGAATCGCACCCACTTATCGAGTGAGATGGTGTTTGGCATCAGTGTGCCTCGGTGAACCGGACGCCGTAGTATTGGACATCTTGACCATCCGGGCCGACGAATGGGAATAAGCCTGTGGAACTCTTGGCACCTGTAGAGGATGGGAAATCCACGGTAGCACCATTCCGGGTCTGTTTGGGACCGCTAGCGTCAAGGATGTACAGGTCTCTGGCGAAGTCGGTGCGGTCATATTCACGGCTGGCGCCTGGTAATGAGGTCTGCAGTCTGTATATCCTGTCCAGCGGCACGACTCGGCTGCCCCCTTCCAACATGCGGTCAGAGGAGCCTTCCTTCACGATGTCTGAATAGACCGTGTAGAGGGCCTCGAGAAAGCGGGCCGACTGGTAACGGGCAGGCTTTTTCTGGTTCTCCAGCAGCACGCCGGCCAGATGAGATGGCCTGATAGTGGAGAGCTTCTTCTTGTCGATTCTTACGGCTCTGTCGCTTGGTATAACCCGCACTATGGAGGGATGGGAGATAAGCCGTCCGTCACGCTCTTGTATGGACAACCCCCTTTCAGAGGCGGCGTGACGGAGTTCGGCGGAGTATTGGTTATTGAGGTATTGCTCCTCATCCTCTTCTCTAAAAGGCCAGATTTCGACAGCATTGGCCACCTCTTGCCGTAATGCGTCCAGATCGGAGTTCAACCTGGTCTGCACGCGCTTGATAGCGGAGATGTTCCCCTCTTTCGCTGCCTTCTGAAGTTGTTTGGCCAGCGACACCAAGCCCTCGGCCGACTTGCGGGTAGTAGTCGCTGCTCGTTCCGTATCGCTGAATGCTTGTTCAAAGCTGTTCATCCCTTACTCCCGAACGCCGAGATATTCAGCGGCAACATGGTAAATTGTCTTAAGCTGACAAGACACTAGGTAGTTTCCCAGAATTGGGTTCAACTCAAGCCAGCCTTCCGCAGGCTAGACCCTTCACATTCGTTGCTGCCCTGCCCGCCGCGTTACGCCATAGAACGCTACATCTTGATAGGAAGAATTGAGAAAGTGACCAGGGTCGATAACCAATGTAAGCCTAACAACATTCATCCTACTGGTCAACGACTCGAATTGAGTAAGAATTGATGCTGCTGGATGTGGTATCGATGCCCTGCTAGATGTCACAGAGAAGGCCCCGCGACGCGGGACGGCGGTGAGGTGGGCTTGGGTGGGGCCTAGGGATTTGAGATTCCTCGGCTGCGCTCGGAATGACATGGGGACGGTGGGGGAATGGCAGGGATGGACGGGGTATAGAAGGGGTGTGGGGGGGAGGGTAGGACCGGGATTTACTCTATGACGCGGGGTGCAGCAAGACGGAATCTATGAAGCTTTGGGTGATCTGCGTCCTATCATCGGCCTCTTGCCACAAGTCCGAGTGGGGGCGTTCTCCGTGGAACAACTTGACCACCACGCCTTCGGTCTTGGCAGCAGTGACGGCGGGGATGAAGTCGCTATCTCCCGCTAACAGCACGGCTTCCTGGATATTCTGTTTGGCAGCGAGCTGCACCATGTCCACGCCCAGCAGAATATCGACCTGTTTTTGTTCGTATCTGACTTTTCCTCGTTTACCGGCCCTACGTTTGGCAAGGCGTCCTAACCGGACCGCGTAGCGCGGCAGCCGCTCCAACGTGTCGAAGAATTGCCGCTGGGCCGAGTACCGTTCACGTTCTTCTTGGGTGGGCGGATTCCCTTGGTAAGAAGGACAGTGGTAGTAGTAGGTTCTCAGGATGTCCGAGTCGCCGGCCATCGATTGGGAAAGGGCTTGGTAATCAATTCGGACCCCGCCGAATTCTTCCCTGAGCAAGTGGTCGAGATAGGCGCCATCAATGAATATCGCCACACGGTTCGCCAAAGGACGCAACCTCCAGACAGCAGAACCGGGATGCCCTCTCGAGCATCCCGGTTTTACAGCGATATACTCACCTGGAGTGCGCCCCGAGGGACGGACACCAGGGACTATGCACATTGGGATTATATATACAATTCGGCTTGGGAGTCAATAGGGCGAATTGATTGATAATCGAGGGGCTTTGGACTTGGCTCAGGACAGGCCCTTCGATTTCCCTCAGGGCGAACGGTTAAAACCAAGATAGAAGGGTGAACGAGGCGAGGAGTCTGTTGTTTCCGCGGGATACCAGCGGGATATGGTTGTTGCGTCTTCCTGAGTTAACGGACGGCGGTTGCCTCGGCGTCCTGGATGTAGTCCACGGTTTCCCGCACGTCGCGAATGATGTCCTCTGCCGGCTCCAGGATGCCGTCGTAGAAACAGGCGCCGTGGAGGAAGGACTGGCGTTGGCCGTAGCGGAGGCGCAACGGTTCGAGGGACGGGTCCTGGCCCCGCAGTTGGCGTAGCATCCGCATGGTCTGACCGGAAGTTCGCGGTTCCTCGCCAGTGCGGGACAGAATGAGAGCGTCGGTGGCCCGCTTGGTGGCGCACCAAGCCTTGTCTGCGGCGTTGCGCAGCCGCCCTTGGTCCAACATTTCCAGGGCATCGCCATACAGTCCCCGCGCGTCGGCGAAAAGAGAGCTTACTCGTTTGGTTTGGAGCATGAGGCCTCGCTTTGTCGATGGCAGCCAGTCTATCTACCAAAGACGTGACCAGTATATCATCCGATTTACGCCTATTGAACCTGTGAAGACGTCGGTTACTCCCTAAGGAGACCCTTGCGTAGCTCCAGTTGTCCGTTCGCCCTTCGACAGGCTCAGGACAGGCCCTTGGACTTGGCTCAGGACAGGCCCTTCGATTTCCCTCAGGGCGAACGGTTAAAGCTAAGATACAGGGCCGAACGTGGAGGTGGGGTTGGCAGGAACTTTTTTGTGGCGGGGTGCGTCTATGTTGTTGTATCGGGGGGCGGTTGCTGAATTGACGATTAGGAGTGGACGCGCCATGACCAAGCTCTTGACGTTGGCACTGATGTTGGCGGCGGCGGTGGTCTTGTTGGCCCTGGCGGCCTGCGATGGGGGTCCCTCGACGGCTGAGCCTACCCGGGTTCCGACTGCGGGGCCGACCCAGCCTGCGACTGGGGGGCCAACCCGGGTTCCTACTGCCGGCCCCACCCAGACTCCTGCCATTGGGGCCACGCCCGGTCCCACTCCTGGAACTGTACGCGCGATAAGTTCTACTCCGGTCCCGACGCCGCAGGTGGAGGTGGTTCCGGGGTTGGAGGCCGACAGTTTTATCGCGGTGGTCCCAAAGAGGCTGAGGGCGGGGTATGCGGAGCGGGTGTCGGTGTCGCTTTTCAACGGGGAGAGTCCGGTGGCCGGCAACGTGAGCCTGAACTTGTTCGACGGCCCCGGCGCGGTGGCCTCGGTGAACGCGCGGGTGAACGGGGCGGCTAACTTGGAGTTGGAAGTGCCGCAATTGGAGCCGGGGCTGTACTTGATAGAGGCACAAGTCGAGGGAGTGCAGGAGATTCGCAGCGCCGCGGTCCAAGTGGAAGAGGGGTTGCTGCTGTTCGTGGAGACGGACAAGCCGATATACAAGCCTGGCCAGACGGTCCACGTGCGGGTGATGACCCTGGACGCCCTGCTCAAGCCATGGCCGGCAACAGTCACAGTGGAGGTGCAGGACGCCAAGGGAATCAAGGTCTTCAAGAGGGAGGTTGACACCGACGACTACGGCATGGCCACGCTGGACCTGCCCCTGTCCACGGAGCCTAACCTAGGCGTGTGGAAGCTGACGGCCCTGGCGGGGGAGCAGAAGACGCAACTGGACGTGCGGGTGGAGGAGTACGTCCTGCCCAAGTACGAGGTGGTTGTGGACACGGAGAAGTCATGGGTGTTGACCGACGAGGCCATACAGGGGGTCTTGTCCGGAGAGTATTCGTTCGGCAAGCCGGTGGTGGGCGACTACGAAATCGTGGCGTGGCGTTACGTGGGCCAGTGGGAGGAGTACGCACGGGCCAGCGGGTCTATTTCGGGAGATGCGCGGTTCACCATTCCCCCGGTGAGGTACGTCGCCGGGGTGCCCGCCGCGGGAGGGCAGGGCAACGTGAGGCTGGACGTTACGATACGGGAGAAGGGGACGGGATACGAGGAGGCTACCAGCGCGCTGCTCACCGTGGCGGCGGCTCCGGTGGTCTTGAAGGTGATACCGGAGAACAGGGTCTTCAAGCCAGGGTTGGACATGTCGTATTTGGTGGTTGCCCAGGAGCCCGACGGAACGCCGGTGGACACGGACGTGACGGTGACCGTCGAATACTTGGACAGCGAGTTCGAGGCGGCCCACCAAAGCACCAGCCAGGTAAGGACGTCAGGCGGCAAGGCCATAGTGCGGGCCACCCCGCCGCCGGGCGCGGTCCGGCTGTTGCTCAGCGCCGGGGCTAAGGGGGCCTACACGTCGTTGGCGCTGCAGGCGGGGCACTCGCCATCGGGCAACTTCATTCATTTAGAGCAGGTGTCCGAGGGCAACGCAGGGGTGGGAGACACTATTAGATTCCGCGTCAATTCCACTCAAGAGGCGCGGAATTTCTACTATGAAGTGCTGTCCAGAGGGACGGTCATCTTTACCGACGTGTCCTCGGGGCCGGACATCGAGTTGATTGCGACGCAGCTAATGGCGCCGTCGTCGCGAATCCTGGTGTACCAGATTCTGCCGAACGACGAGATAGCAGCCGACTATCTTCTGTTCAGCGTGGACGGGTCATATCCCCACGAGGTGCAGGTCAGCTTCAGTTCCGACGAGGTGCGGCCCGGCGACTCGGTGGACATCAATTTGCAGACCCAGGGAGAAGCCCGGGTGGGCTTGGCGGCCGTGGACAAGTCGGTGTTCATCCTGGCGGAGAACCGGCTGAACCTGCAGCAGGTGTTCAACGAGTTGGAGAGGCTGTACCTGGAGCCGCAGGTGGAGTTGCACGACCAGGATTTCTACGGCGACATCTACACCAGGGGGGCGCGGGAGACCTTTGAGGACGCCGGGGCCATAGTGTTGACCAACAAGGACGCGCCGACGGGGGAGAGCCACGAGTCTCCGGTGGTTTTTGAAGCAATGGCGAATGAAGCGGTGGCCATGGCTGTCGAAGAGGCCGCAACGGCCGCCCCGATGCCCGATCCAGCACCCCAGGCAGACGGCGCTCCGGAGGGTCTGGCGGAGGTGCAGCGGGTGCGGCAGTTCTTCCCGGAAACGTGGATATGGCAGGACGTGGAGACCGGGGCGGACGGGACCGCGGCGCTGCCGGTAGAGGCCCCGGACAGCATCACCACGTGGATGCTGCGGGCGGTGGGACTGTCGAAAGAGCACGGCCTAGGCATCGGGGAAAGCCAGTTGCGGGTGTTCCAGCCCTTCTTCCTGACCGTGGACCTGCCCTTCTCAGCCATTCGCGGCGAGGAACTGCCGGTGAAGGTCGCCCTGTTCAACTACCTGGACACGCAGCAAGAGATGTTCGTGGAGATAGAGGAAGGCGATTGGTTCGACCTGCTGGACCAAAGGTCCAAGTCGGTGACTATCAGGGCCAACGACATCGGCGGGGTGGAGTTCAAGATTCGGCCCACAGGGCTGGGCAAAGGTCCGGTGAAGATTACCGCCCGGAGCACAGAGGCAGCGGATGCGGTAATCAAGGAACTGCTGGTGGAGCCGGAGGGTGTGGCGGTGGAGACGGTGGACAACCAGGTGGTGTCGGACGGACACCGGCAAACGTTCCACTCCGGCCTGCCTTTCGACTCCATAGAGGGGTCAGGGAGGGCCTATGCGGCTATCACCGGGAGCCTGTTGACCCAGAGCATCGAGGGGCTGGACCAACTGCTGCGGATGCCCTTCGGGTGCGGCGAGCAGAACATGATTTTGTTTGCGCCCAACGTGTATGTGGCGCGGTACCTGAAAGAAACGCAACAGTTAAAGCCGGAGATCATGGCCAAGGCCGAGCACCTGATGACGGTGGGCTACCAGAGGGAGCTGATCTATCGCCGGCAGGACGGCAGCTTCTCGGCCTTTGGCGACTCGGACCAGGAAGGCAGCCTGTGGCTGACAGCTTTCGTGGCCAAGACGTTCGCCGAGGCGAGAGAGTTGATGTACGTGGACCCGGCGGTGATAGACTCGGCCGCGGGTTGGATAGAGAGCCACCAGCGCAGCGACGGGTCGTTCGAGAACGTGGGCTTTTTGCATCACCAGGAACTGCTGGGAGGGCTGCAAGGGCGGGACGCCTTGACGGCCTACGTGGCTGCGGCGCTGCTGGAGAGTGGGAACACATCTTCGGCTGCCAGGGCTATCAGATACCTGGAAGGCAAGCTGAAGGAGATGGACGATCCGTACACGATGGCAATAACGTCGTACGCACTGGGGCTGGCGGACAGCGACTTCAGGGGCGCCGCCTACGACAGGCTGATGTCGATAGCCACGGTGGACGATAACGGCGCTTTGTACTGGGGCAACGGAGCATCCATCGATCCCTATGTTGCGGAATCGCTGTCCCGGCACGGAAACGCGAGCGCGGCTATCGAGACGACGGGTTACGCGTTGCTGGCCCTGCTGGGCTACGAGGATCTGCTTAACGCCTCGCGGGCTGCCAAGTGGCTGGCGGGCCAGAGAAACGCCCTGGGCGGGTTCGGGTCGACGCAGGACACGATCGTGAGCCTGCAGGCGCTGACGGCGTTCTCGACAAAGGTGCGGAGCAACGTCGACATGACCGTCACGCTGGGAGCCGGCGACTGGCGCAAAGAAGTACGCATCACGCCGGAGAACTCGGACGTGATGCAGACTGTGGAGCTGCCGCTGGGAGAGACGGTGACGGTGACGGCGGAGGGCAAGGGCGACGCGGTGGTGCAGATGGTGCTGCGGTACAACGTTCCGGAGAGGCGCCTGGAAATCCAGGACGTGTTCGACATCGACGTGGACTACGGCACGGAGAACGTAGAGGTGGACGACCTAATCACGGTGTCGGCGTCGGTGACGTTCAATCCTCCCGTCCGGGCCAAGGCGGGAATGGTCGTCCTGGACGTAGCGGTGCCCACGGGCTTTGCGCCGGTGCGGGGGACGGTGGAGGATCTGGTGGAGACCCACGCCAGCCTGAAGCGGTTCGAGGTCGCCGGACGGAAGGTGATTCTCTACATCGAGGACATGGAGCCGGGCCAGACGCTGTCGTTCGAGTTCAAGGCGCGGGCCAGCTTCCCAGTGCGGGCCAAGGACGTCGTGTCGCAGGTGTATTCGTACTACCGGCCTGAGTACCGGGGCGAGACTTTGGGAGGCGCCATTACGGTGACCAACTAGGCGAGCGCCGGGACTGGGCTTCGTAGCCTATGCCCTGGGCACCTCGCTTGACAGTGCAGGTTGGGTTAGAGGAAACTTGGCCTTTGGGATACGGTTTTTCCACTCGTGTCAGATCGGGGCGGTCTGTCACGTCCATGTTTAAGATACAAGGACGGGCGTTGCGAGATTCCCGCCCCCGGAGACCTTTGAACAACTACCAACAGAGCATAACTTGTGGAGAACGGACGGTATTATCCAGCCTAATCCCCACCCCTGGATTCCGGCTCGGGGGCCGGAATGACGGTTATGCAAAGGTCTCCCCCCGCGGGAATGACGAATTGGGGGCGGGAATGACATGGTTGGTGGCGGGGCGGCCCTTCGACGAGATCAGGGTGAGCGGGTGTGAGGGGTTGGGGGCTTCGGCTCAGGGCGAGCGGGAAGGAATTATTCGCGCACTCACGACGGGCCCTTCGATTTTCCTCAGGGCGAACGGTTGAAGCCAAGACGCCAGGACGGACGGGAGGTTGGAAAACTGCTCATGCCATCGTCGTGGGAAAGCGCGTCCGTGAACGGTCTGGACATGGACTTGTACTTGAGCCTTCCCGACGGGCCGGGGCCTTTCCCGGCAGTGGTGGTGGCCCACCACGGGGCCGGGGTGGACGAGTTCATTCGCAACGTAGCGGACCGTTTGGCGGCCGAAGGTTATGCGGCTGCGGCGCCCAACCTGTTCCACCGCGTTACCGACGACATGCTGGGCGATGGGTCCAAGAGGTTCAACCACTTGAGCGACCCGGACATCGCGGCGGACGTGGGCGCCACCGTGGAGTTTCTCCTCGGCCATGCTTCGGTTAGTGGTGAAGCGGTCGGAGTGACGGGGTTTTGTATGGGGGGCCGGGTGACCTGGCTGGCGGCGTGCACCAACGCCCATTTGAAGGCCGCGGCGCCGTATTACGGCGGGAATATCATGGTCCCGCGGGGAGAGGGCACTGAGGCACCCTTCGAGATGGCGGGGGGAATCGGGTGCCCGGTGCTGTTCCACTTTGGGGAGTTGGACGCCAACCCGTCGCAGGACGACATGCGAAAGCTGGACGAGGAATTGACCCGGTTGGGGATAAGCCACCAGTTCTACACGTACCCCGGGACGGACCACGGGTTCATGGACTTCACGGGGGCGCGCTACCAGAAGGATGCAGCCCAAGTCTCGTGGGCCAGGACGCTAAACTTTTTTGACCAGCATCTTAAGGGAGGGGCAGCGGTCTGATGCGGTTCGGCAGCATGATATTTTCCATCAGCCCGGAGCGGGAGCGGGACCACGAGATTATCCACAGCACCTTGCAGGATGCGGTGAGGGCGGAGGAAATCGGCCTGGACGCGGTGTGGTTGACTGAGCACCACTTCGATGGAACGGTGGTCTACGCCGACCCGCTAGTGTTCGCCGGGGCGGTGGCGGCCCGTACAAGCAGGGTGAAGATTGGGTTCGCGGTGGTGGAGATGGCCTTGCACCACCCGGTGAGGCTGGCGGTGCAGACGGCCCTGATAGACCACCTGAGCCGGGGACGCCTGATCGTCGGCACAGGCCGGGGATCAATCTTTAACGAGTACGAGTACATCGGCTTCGGGGTCACCATGGAACAGGGCCGGGATATGATCCCAGAAGCGGAAGAGTTGCTGATAAAAGCCTGGACGGGTGAGGACGTAGACCATCAAGGCCGTTACTGGAAATCGGCTTTTCCGATGCTGCGGCCGCAGCCGTATCAAAGGCCGCATCCGCCATTGGTGAGGGCATGCGCCACCGAAGGCTCCCTGAAGCAGATGGCGGGTATTGGCAGGCCCGTCCTGATCGGCGTTCAGACAATAGATACTTTGAAGCAGCGGTTCCAAATGTACCGGGACTCGATGTCGGAAGCGGGATTTGGCGAAGAAGAAGTTGAGAACGCGTTGGACCGGACATGGGCGCAACGGGGCTTGTTCGTTGGGGAGAGCGACCAAGAGGCGCAGGAAGTAGCGGCGGAGGCACTGAGCAAGTCCACTCACCACCTTTTGCAAGCCCGGATCAAGTACAACCCGGGAGGGGAGCCCCACGTTCCCGGCGGGCAACCACCGCGCGCCGCCGAGATTCCGGAAGTCGCATTTTTGGCCGGCACACCCCGAACGGTAGCCGAACAAATTATGGAGCTAAAAGAAGCGGGGGTGCGCAACCTCTTGATGAACATGAACGTGGGGCAGATGGACAGGAAGCACGTGGAGAGTTCGATGCGGGCGTTTGGCGAAAAGGTGCTGCCTGTGGTGCGGGGCCTCTAGAAGCTGCTGCAAACTCAGTTGGCGCGCCCTTCGGCGATCTCAGGACAGGCGTTGTGAGAATCCCCCTATTGGAGACCTTTGCGTAACCGCCATTCCGGCCCCCGAGCCGGAATCTAGGGGTGGGAGCCAGGTTGGAAAAACCCGGCCGTTCCGCACAACTTATGTTCTTTTGGGAGTTATGCAAAGGTCTCCCTGCGCGGGAATCTCGCGCCCTGGGGCCGCAGCCCGTTAGACCCCCGCCTGCGCGGGGGTGACGGTGGTAATGTGCGGGGCCGCCCCACCCCCACTGTCATTCCTGTATGTGTCAGGTAATTCGTTGACAGATTTTGCATGGTCTGCAGTGGCGTCTTGCCGCCTAGGCCCTGGTGGGGTCTCTCGGTGTTGTAGTAGAGGAGGTACTGCATCAGTTCATCCCTGAGGCTGTCCTGAGCCTGTCTTGAGCTTGTCGAAGGGGATCTCGAAAGGGGGAACGGACGGGCGGGGGATGTGGAGGGCGTACCCCCTCCCAAACGAGAGGAAATGAGAGCAAATGAGAGGCAATCCAAAATTTTCAGCCAAAGGAGAAATTAACCCATGAACCAACTAAGCCACATCAGGTCTCGCATCAACGCCCTCCGCCGCAAGATGGCCCTCGAAATCTCCGTTGTCTGCCTCGAACCCGTGGCCGACGAATTCTGCTACCAATGGGACCGCGCCCGCGCCGAAGGCCGCCCCGCCCCGCATTGGCATTCCTTCATCTGCCCGAACCCCGCCACCCCAGGCCAGTGACTGCCACCACTCTTCCTTACGCTGGCCTGGGGTGGGCAACGAGGAGATGCGGGATATTCGCTCCCCACCTTCGTGGCCGCCCACAAGTATCTGGAGAAGTGCCTCGCCGAGAAAATCGTTCCCGGCGTACAGCATCTCATGGCCGCCCTGCTTCCATGGGCCGTGGTCCGCGGTCTAGTCGTTCCTTCGGCCGACCCTCCTCCCATGTCCATGTCCCAACGCGCAGAAACCCTGTAATACCGCGGGTTGGGGCCAGGGTTAAGCAAACGTCTCGCCGCCTGATGGGGCCGCCCGCTGGCCGGGGACGACTCCTGAACAGTGCAGTTGGGGAACCTCGCATGCCGGGGGATGTGATACAATTTTTGCGTCAAGCCGAAGCGGCCTTGAACAAGCCCAACAACAGCCAAGAGGTGTCCTAGATGTCGTCAAACATCGTTCTGTCCAATACCGAATACAAAGTGGTCGGCACCAGGCCGATTCGCCACGACGGTACCGACAAGGTAACCGGTAGGGCCAAATACGGCGGAGATTTCTCCGAGGCGGGAATGCTCCACGGCAAGGTATTGCGGAGTCCCCACGCCCACGCCCGCATCAAGTCCATCGACGTAAGCAAGGCGTTGGAATATCCAGGCGTTAAGGGCGTGATTACCGGCAAGGACATGCCGGTGGCCCAAAAGGACGACGCCAGCCAGAGCCAGCGTTTCGAGAGCGACAACGTTATCGCCCGGGAAAGGGTCTTGTATAAGGGCCATCCCGTCGCCGCCGTGGCCGCCGTCAACCCCCACGTTGCCGAGAACGCGCTGGGGCTAATTGACGTAGAGTACGAAGTGTTGCCTCCGGTGTTGGACGTGCTGGATGCGATGAAGGAAGACGCCCCGTTGCTTCACGATGACTTGATGTTCAACGACATGGGAGAGGAAACGGACAAGCACAGCAACATCGCCAGCCGGTACCGTTTCGAACAAGGCGACTTGGAAAAGGGCTTCGCCGAAGCCGACATCGTAGTCGAACGGGAATTCACTAACGTGGCCGTGCATCAAGGCTACATTGAGCCTCAGAACGGGGCTGCCCTGTGGAACTCGGACGGTCACGTAACCGTATGGACCAGCACCCAGGGCGCATTTACTGCACGGGACTCGTTGGCAAGCATACTGGATATGCCCGTTTCCCAGATCAAGGTCGTTCCTATGGAAATCGGCGGCGGATTCGGGGGCAAGATCCCCGTGTACCTCGAGCCCTTGGCCGTCTTGCTCTCGCGGCAGACGGGGCAGCCGGTGAAGTTCATCATGAGCCGCTCTGAGGTTTTCGAGAGCACCGGCCCCACCTCTGGCTCCCACATGAGAGTCAAGATGGGCGCTACCAAGTCCGGCAAGATAACCGCCGCCGAAGCCGTACTCTCCTACGAGGCCGGCGCTTACCCTGGGTCGTCGGTAGTTGCCGGCGGTATGGCTGTATTTGCCCCCTATGACATCGAAAACGCCGTGGCCGACTGCTACGACGTGGTGGTAAACAAACCCAAGGTCGCCGCCTATCGGGCCCCCGGCGCGCCCAACGCAGCATTTGCCGGTGAGCAGGTGGTAGATGAGCTTTGCCAGAAGCTGGGCATGGACCCCATTGAATTCCGGCTGCTCAACGCCTCCAAAGAAGGCACGCGCAGGGTGGACGGTCCCGTGTACCCTCGCATTGGAAACGTAGAGTGTCTCGAAGCGGCCAGGGACTCCGACCAGTACAACACCAACTTGAAGGGAAAACACCGGGGCCGAGGCGTAGCCTCCGGCTTCTGGTTCAACATCGGCTGGCAATCTAGCTGCTCCATAGCAGTCAACGCCGACGGCACAATCAGCCTGGTTGAAGGCTCAACTGATATCGGAGGCACCCGGGCTGCGATAGCCATGCAGGCGGCCGAGGTGCTGGGGATTCCGGCCGAGGACGTCTATCCCAGCGTGGGTGACACCGAGTCGGTGGGCTACACCGTGGTTACGGGGGGCAGCCGGACTGCCTTTGCAACCGGGTGGGCGGCATACGAATGTGCTCAGGACGTCAAGAAGAAGATGATCGAGAGGGCCGCAGGCATCTGGGAGGTGTCAGCGGAAGACACCGACCTGGTCGATGGCGTCTTCCAGCATAAGTCCGACCCGGACCTGAAGATGACGTTCAAGGAGTTGGCTGCCAAGTTGAATGACACCGGCGGACCTGTATCAAGCCAGGTCAGCGTCAATCCCCAGAGCGCCGGCGGTGCGTTCAGCACCCAGATCGCAGACGTCGAGGTGGACACAGACACCGGGAAAGTTACGATCCTCGACTACACCGTAGTGCAGGATGCGGGCAAGGCAATCCACCCCAGCTACGTCGAAGGCCAGATGCAGGGCGGCGTGGTCCAGGGCATCGGTTGGGCCCTCAACGAAGAATATTTCTTCGATGCCCAGGGCCGGATGCAGAACTCCTCGTTCTTGGACTATCGCATGCCTATCAGCCTGGATTTGCCGATGATCAACACCATCATCGTAGAGGCGGCCAACCCCGGTCATCCCTACGGTGTGAGAGGCGTGGGAGAGGTGCCCATCGTGCCCCCCATGGCGGCCATCGCCAACGCTATCTCCCGGGCTTTGAATGTCAGGTTGACGCACTTGCCCATGAGTCCCGCGGAGGTGCTGGAAGCATTCTGGGAGAAGAACGGCAAAGAGCTCGAACAAGCGGCAGACTAGTCCCGGCGAGAGTGGCCGGGTCAACCGTGGCGCAGCGCTCGCCCTTCAACCGTCGCCGTGGAACGGTCCGAGCGGCTCAATTCGCAGGCTCCTGAATCGCCGCCATAAAAGCCCAGACCCAAAAGAGGAGCGGCCGGCCCTTCCCGTGGGAAGATGGGGTCGCTGAAGGAGCGGCCCGCTGCCGGTCGCTGAGGCCGCGATTATAGCCGACGGCGCCGTTAGCCGCCAGCGGCAGCGGTGCTATCGTAGCTGCTGGAATGATTGCGTCGCTCCAGCCATAACCGATACAATGGGCCGGGCTAGGCCCGGCATCGATGAAGCCCGGGATGCCTGTAGCGCCTGATCCAGCACCATAGCCGAAGGGGGATTTTCCATGGCCAGTCCGAAAATCCAGGACCTGCGAAACGTGGCCTTGCTGTCCCACAGCGGGGCAGGCAAGACCTCCCTCAGCGAGTCCGTTTTATTCCAGTTGAACGCGGTTACTCGAATGGGAAGGGTGGAGGATGGAAACACCGTTTCGGACTATGAGCCGGAGGAGGTCAAACGCGGCAGCAGCATTCAAAGCACCTTGATCTCCTGCTCCGTGGGAGACAACAAGATTAATTTCCTCGACACGCCCGGGTATGACGACTTCAGGGCGGAAGTCACCGGTTCTCTCCGGGTCGTTGAGGGGACTGTCATCCTCGTGGCCGCTCAGTCCGGGGTTGACGTGGGCACCGAACGCGCCTGGGACATGACTGGACAAGTCGGCTTGCCTCGCATGGTTTTGGTCAACAAGCTGGACCGGGAAAACACCAGCTTTTCCAAGTGCGTCACGGACATCCAGGGCACATTCGGAAACCAGTGCGTTCCTTTCCAACTGCCAGTTGGGGAGTCAGAGAATTTCCAGGGCCTGGTCAGCGTGGTCAACCCTCCGGATAACGTACCGCCGGAGGTCGCAGACCAGTTGGAAGCGGCCCGGGAGCGGCTCATCGAGGCGGCCGCCGAGAGCGACGATGCCCTGGCCGACAAATACCTGGAGGGCGACGAACTTACCCAGTCTGAGATCGAAAACGCGGTGCGTACCGCCATCTGGGAAGGCAAATTGGTGCCCATCCTGGCCGCCTCCGCAACCAAGAGCATCGGCGTGGCGGAGTTCCTGGATATGGTCTGTAAATTCCTGCCGTCCCCCGTTGACGGGATTAAGCCGGAGGTATCCGATGCCTCTACGCGCCAGCCGGTGGAGTTGACCGACGGCGCCGACGAACCCCTGGCCGCCTTTGTCTTCAAGACCGCCGCGGACCCCTTCGTTGGCAAGCTTTCTATATTCCGCGTCTACCGGGGGACCTTGAAGAGCAACTCAGAGGTCTGGAACCCGGTGCGCGAGACCGCAGAGCGTATCGGCCAACTCTATCTGCCAAAAGGCAAGTCCCAGGAGAACGTCGCCGAAGTCACGGCCGGCGATATTGGGGCCATCGGTAAGCTGTCTTCCACGGTGACCGGGGATACCTTGTGCGCCAAGGACAGCGCCGTGTTGTTCAAACCCGTCGAGTTCCCAGTTGGCTACTACAGCGTTGCGGTAACCCCGGCCGCCAAGGCGGACTTGGACAAGATGTCGGCGGCCCTGTCCAGGATCGTAGAAGAAGATCCCAGCCTGCAGGTGAGCAGGGTGGCGGATACCCAACAAACCCTGATGACCGGCATGGGCGAGGCCCAGGTCGAAGTGGCGTTGGACAAGATTAAGCGGAAGTTTGGAGCTGATTTGAAAGTCCAGTTGCCCAAGGTAGCCTACAAAGAGACCATTACCCAGGTGACCCAGACCGAGTACCGGCACAAGAAGCAGAGCGGCGGCCACGGCCAGTACGGCCACGTCCTGCTCCGGTTGGAGCCGTTGGACCGGACACTCGGGTTTGAATTCGGTAACGAGGTCGTTGGGGGAAGGGTCCCCAAGGAGTACATCCCCTCTGTCGAAAAGGGCGTCGTAAAGGCCATGGCGGAGGGCGTCTTGGCGGGATTCCCGGTGGTGGACATGAAGGCCGTGATATACGACGGCAGCTACCACGACGTGGACTCTTCCGGAATGTCCTTCGAGATCGCCGGCAACCAGGCCCTACGAAAGGGCATCGCCGAGGCAAGCCCCATCCTGTTGGAGCCGATAATGAAGCTGGCCGTCACCGTGCCGGACTCCTTCACCGGCGAGGTGATGAGCGACCTGAACGGCAAGCGGGCCCGCATATTGGGGATGAGTCCCCATGGCAGCCTGACTACCATCGAGGCGGAAGCGCCCCAGGTTGAATTGCAGCGCTACGCTCAAGACCTTCGCTCATTGACCCAGGGGCGAGGCGAATACAGCTTGGAATTCGATCACTACGAGGCGGTGCCCAACAACCTGGAGCAGCGGGTCATAGAGGACGCCAAGAGGGCCAACGAAGAGGAGCAGCGGGTCTGAATAGCGCCCCCTGTCTACAACCCCCAGCTGGGGCGATACTCCCCGAAAACTCCCCTAAGGGTGTCCATCATCTCGCCCAAGGTGGCGTAGGCGTTGACCGCCTCCAAGATTGGCGGCATCAGGTTCTCCGAACCTCGAGCAGTCTGCTCCAACCGGCGCAACTTCCGGGCAACCTCCCGGCCGTCCCGCCTGCGTCGCA
This sequence comes from Dehalococcoidia bacterium, assembly GCA_963668505.2. Lineage (GTDB taxonomy): Bacteria > Chloroflexota > Dehalococcoidia > Lucifugimonadales > UBA3495. The sequence continues at coordinate 37,793 of CAXXWY010000009.1, forward strand.
CGTCCCTCAGCCCGTCGATTTGCAGTTGCTCTCCGGCCCGGTCCACTTTTAGCAGGGGTAAGTCCAGGGGTTCGTCGGTCACGTACTCGTTCACCCCTACGGTGATGCGTTCCTTCCGGTCTTCCTCGAGTTGGTGAACATAAGCCGCCTCTGCAATTTCCCGCTGGAAGAAGCCGCTCTCCAAGCTTGGAATCACCCCGCCCATATCATCGATGCGCCGAAAGTAGTCGTAACTTCCGGCTTCCACTCGGTTGGTCAGGTGCTCCAAAAAGAAGCTTCCGCCCAGGGGGTCCACCGTGTCGGCCACCCCGGTTTCGTGGGCGATAATCTGCTGGGTCCGCAGGGCCTGCCGCGCCGAGGACTCAGACGGCAAAGCCCACGCCTCGTCCTTGCCGTTGGTGTGCAGTGATTGACACCCGCCGAGCACCGCCGCCAGCGCCTGCAGCGAGACCCGGGTAACGTTGTTCTCCGGCTGCTGCGCGGTCAATGAAGCCCCGGAGGTTTGGGCGTGGAACCGGAGCCATGTAGCCCTAGAGTTCTGAGATCCATAGGTTTCTCGCATCTCCTTGGCCCAGATGCGCCTGGCTGCCCGGAATTTGGCGATTTCCTCGAAGAAATTGTTGTGCACGTTGAAGAAGAAACTCAGGCGGGGTCCAAAGTCGTCCACCTTGAGGCCCCTGTCCAGGGAGTGGCGCACGTACTCGAATCCGTCCGCCAATGTAAAGGCCAACTCTTGGATTGCGGTTGAACCGGCCTCCCGTATGTGATATCCGCTGATGCTGATGGGGTTCCACCTGGGAAGGTGTCGGGAGGCGAACTCCACGGTGTCTGTCACCAGCCGCATCGACGGGCCCGGCGGGAAAACGTACTCGTTCTGGGCTATGTACTCTTTAAGAATGTCGTTTTGCAGGGTGCCGCCCAATTCAGCCATGGGCGCGCCCTGCTTCTGGGCGACCGCAATGTACATTGCCCAAATGATTGCGGCTGGGGCATTGATGGTCATGGACGTCGTAATCTGGCCCAATGATATGCCTTGGAACAGGGCTTCCATATCGGACAAAGAAGACACCGCCACGCCGCATTTGCCGTACTCGCCCGCTGCCCTCGGATCATCCGTATCGTACCCATACAGCGTGGGCATATCAAAGGCGACGCTCAGGCCGGTTTGACCCTGGTCTAGCAGGCGCTTGAACCTGTGGTTGGTCTCCTCCGGTCGCCCGAACCCGGCGAACATGCGCATAGTCCAAAGGCGTCCACGGTAGCCCGTTGCGTGAACGCCCCGAAGAAAAGGGTGCTCTCCCGGAAGTCCCAGGTCTTCGCCATAGTTGGTTTCCGTCGCGTCGCCGGGGGCATAAAGGCGGTCGACGTCGATCTGGGACGGCGTGGCGTACCTGGACTTTCGCTCGGGAAGACGGTCTGATTTCTCCCGCCAAAGGGAATACCGCTTTCTTTGCTCTTGCGGATTGTCGGAATTCAACTGCGGCCTCACTGAAGCGTTGATGGGTCTGTCGCCAGGTCCCGGCGGCTAATCGAGAGCGGTATCGGTAGAGCCGAGGCTAATCGGCTCCAACTTGTTAGGGTGACACAGGAACGCGATTTATCGCGGGAGGTACAACCAGCCAGTCTGGGGCTGCTTAAGTCTGGATATCCACCAACCGGACAAATTGCCGGGCACCCCTCTTGATGACGTCCCCGGGACGTAGATCGGAAACGGGATTGGCCGCCGATAGTTTCCGGGGATCTCCGGACTCGGAGATCAGTTCGATGGCCCCCTCGTTCAGCAGGCGCTTGGCTTCGCTATTGCTGGAAGCCAAGCCGGTCGCCGCCAGCAGGCGATCTGCGCGGATTGCGCCCTCAGCCGCGCCGGCCCGTTCGCGGAGGTCAGCTAGCGACATTTCCGGCATCTCCTCCGGCAGCCCGCGCCTCTGGACTACTTGCTCGAAGCGGGCATGGGCCGCGCTGGCCTCTTCCCGGCTATGGAACTGTTCGGTGATCTGGGACGCCAGCCGCTTTTTAATGATCATCGGGTTCACGGCTTCGGAAGAAAGGTCACGGGTCGTTGCCGAAAGCTCGTCGTCGGAAATGTCCGTAAGACATTCAAAGTACGGGAGAATCAACTCATCCGGCAGAGACATCAGCTTGCCGTACATGTCTGCCGGTGGCTCGTCCACCGATATATAGTTGTCCAGGCTCTTGCTCATCTTCATAACGCCGTCGGTGCCCACTAGGATCGGCATTAAAAAGCATTGCTGGGGCGGCTGTCCCACGGTGGTCTGGAGCTCTCTGCCGACCAGCAGGTTGAATTTCTGGTCCGTGCCGCCGAATTCAACGTCCGACTGGACAGCTACGGAATCGTAGGCCTGCAGCAGTGGGTACAACAACTCGGTAATGGCGATGGGCCTGTGGCCCTTGAACCGTTGGGAAAAATCGTCCCGTTCCAGGAACTGGGCCACCGTGAACTTGCTGGTAAGACGGATTACGTCGTCAAGGCTGAAGTTGCCGTACCACTCGCTCTGCCAGACTACCTCGGTGCGGTCCTGGTCTACCACTTGGAAGAACTGCCGTAAGTAAGACTCGGCGTTGGCCGCCACTTCATCGTGGGTCAACAATGGTCTGGTGGCCGATTGGCCGCTGGGGTCGCCGATTTGGGCAGTCCAATCTCCAACGATCAAGATGACCTGGTGCCCCAGGTCTTGGAGCTGGCGGAGCTTGCGAAGGCCAACCACATGGCCCAGGTGTATGTCCGGCCTGCTGGGGTCGAAGCCCATCTTCAGTCTTAACGGCGTGTTTCCCTGGAGCATGCGCACAAAGTCTTCCAGGAAAATAATCTCCCGGACTCCCCTTTGGGTGACCCTCGCTACCGTTTCCTTGTCAAGCAACGTGCGCGCCCCTGTTTTGCGAGAGTACCCGCCGCGAGTCGGCGATGTCCTGGTCGATCTGTTGGACTAACGCTTCCACGCTTTGGAAAGTCTCCTGGTTCCTCAGCTTGCCGGCAAACTCGACGCCCATGGGTTGGCCGTAGATGTCGCGGTCAAAGTCCATGACGTGGACTTCCATCAACCTCTCCGACAGGCCGAAAGTGGGCCTTACGCCGATGCTGGTTGCCGAAGGATATCGCACCCCGTCGACGAAAGCCCATGTGGCGTATATTCCGTCGCCTGGAAGAATAATTCCGCTGTCCAATCTTAGGTTGGCAGTGGGGTAACCCAATTCTGTGCCGCGGCGGTCCCCTTCGACGACTTGGCCTTTCAAAGCGTAATTGCGGTTGAGCAGCTTGGCGCAGGTAGCCACTTCCCCGCGGCCAAGGCCCTCGCGGATGCTGCGGCTCTTGACTACCGTGCCGTCCAAGGCCAGCGGTTCCACGGGTTCCACCCAGAAACCCATGTCGGCGCCGGCTCGTTGCAGGAATCCCAAGTCCCCCTCGCGGTCGCGGCCTATTGCAGCGTCAGGCCCCAGTACCAAGCCACGCATTCGAAGCCGGTCTACTAATGTTCGGACAAAGTTCTCAGCGCTGACTTGGGCAAGCTCCGGGGTAAATTCCAGGCTGATTACTTGCTCTACGCCCTGGTCTTTCAGGAGGCGGGTTTTTTCATGGGAAGAAGTGAGGTAGCTTACCTGAGTGCCGGGGTGGATAACGGTTATGGGGTGGTTGCTGAAGGTGAGGGCTGTGGGGACAAGGTCCGGCTTGGATAATTGAACCAAGCGCTTTAACAAATGACAGTGACCCAGGTGTACGCCATCGAACACACCGACGGTGACAACCGTGTCCCTGTCCGGAGCGGCGTTTGCAAGCAACTGGTGAAAGTTCATTCCGGTAATGCTTCCTTTGGGGCCGTAGTCACCAGTCTATATTACCTGCTCCTGTAGAGGCTCTGCCATCGGTTATACCCCTAGATTGGGCAGGATGTTAGCACAGCCATCTATGAGGGTCAACGAAATTGCGCTGGCGCGGCAGGTAGCAAAATGCCTGAAACCGACTTTACTTTTTCTTGGGAAAAGACTTGACACTATGTAAAATGGGCGTTGCTAGCCCAATGCAAGTTGTCGGTGGGAAGGCTAAGGGCATAAGGCTCAAGGGGCCTGTTGCCGCCGGCACGCGGCCTACTACCGCACGTGTACGGGCGGCGGTCTTTAACATTCTCCATGAGGAGTTGTACCAACAGGAGCGGGTGCTGGACCTCTTCGCAGGCTCTGGCAGTCTGGGAATAGAGGCTCTGAGCCGGGGAGCGGCGTGGGCGGACTTCGTAGAGCGAGACCGTCGCCAATGCCAGGTAATCCGGTCTAACTTGGAAGCCACTGGCTTCGCATCTTGCGCCCGCGTCCACTGCTCAGACGTGAGCAGGCGCTTGCCCACTTTGGAGGGCATGTATCGCTTGGTCCTCTTGGACCCTCCCTACGCCATGAAGGGGTTAGACGAAGTGTTGGAGGATATGGCCGGGAACTCCAAATTGCTCCAACCAGACGGGATGGTGGTTGTGGGTCACTCCAGGTTCTTGGAAATGCTTCCCGAATACGGGCCGATGAACCGGGTCCAGTCACGTAGATATGGTGACAATGTAGTGGAATTCTATCAACGAGAAAACTAGAGATGGTGACCGGAGTATACCCAGGAAGCTTCGACCCGGTCACCGTGGGTCACATAGACGTGACGAGCCGCGCCAGTGCGCTGTTCGACAAAGTAATTGTGGCCGTATACGGCGCACCCTCCAAGGACCTGCTTTTCGATGCGGATGAGCGAGTGGCCCTATTTACGAAGGCGGCGCGGCACCTTCCCAATGTGGAGGTGACTAAATTCGATGGATTGGTAGTAAGGTTCGCCCAAGAAGCTCAAGCACAGGTGATTATAAGGGGTCTGCGCAGCGGGTCGGATTTCGAGTATGAGTTCGACATGGCCTTCATGAACCGCAGATTGGTCCCGGAGTTGGACATGGTTTTCTTTATGACTTCATTGGAGAACATGTTCGTAAGCTCCAGTTTGCTTAAGGAGGTTGCCCGTCTCGGGGGAGACATAACCGCAATGGTGCCGCCCAATGTGGCCGATGCGGTCTATTCAAAATTTGGGCTGCCGGTCTCATAACAAAGGTGGGCCGGATAGGAGGGATGTCCATGGATATCATAAATATCATCGACCGTATGGAGACCTTGATCGAAACCAGCAAGGCTGTTCCAATGAGCGGGAACGTCATGGTCGACAAGAACAAGGCAATGGAGCTTGTCGACCAGTTGCGGTTGGCTGTTCCCCAGGAGATCAAGTCGGCTGAAGAGGTGCTGTCCAGCAAGGACTACATCATCAGCCAGGCCCAAGTGGAAGCGCGCCACACCAAGTCCAGGGCGGAAGACGAGTTCCGCCAGCGCTTGGACTCAAGTGAACTCATAGCGCTGGCGGAGAATCGCGCCGAGGAAACCCTGAGGGAAGCCGAGCAGCGCGCCGCTCGCGTTCTGGAAAGCTCCGAAGCGGAGGCCGTCAGCCGCCGCACAGAAGCGGATGCCTACGCTCTGCGCAGCCTGAGGGCTCTGGAGAAAGAACTTTCGGCCATTACCGGGTCGGTCAGGAAAGGGATCGACGTTCTGTCCGGACACGCCTCCGCCAGCCTGAACGGCAGCTATTCCACCGCCGACTAGAGTCTTATAATATAACCGGGAAGCATGTTCTGGGTTAAGGGGCGGCCAGCGCACCGTCCCTTCCCGGCTATAGCCTTGCCGTTCCTGCCTCGGGGCCACAGGCGGCCAGGTGCGCCAGCCTCTCTAACTGGGGGTAGGTCGTCCGACCTCGGGTTGATTTTCTCCACGGGCCCGTTGTCGCCCGCCGGCCTGTTTCGAGCTACGGCGCGACACCTGGAGCCGTCAACCGGTGACCGGCCCTGCCATGTTGGCCGGGAACAAATATCGCCTCCCAGCGGCCTGTAATCCATAGGCCGTTCGTTGACGCTCCCACAAGGCCCAATGTCGTTGGCGCTATACTGACCTCCAATCGCAATCTCCCACTTTCGCAATCTCCCACTTTGTTACCACTGGTCAGGGCGCCGTGCACCGCTCCCGCCCTTGGGCAAGGTTGCATCTGTCACCACCTTTCACAGCATCTTCTTTTCTATGCCATTACCCTATCCCAGCCAACGATATTTAGCCGCGTTGTACCCCCTCGCCGCCGGTACAGATGAGAAGCGTTGGCGGAACTCCTGCTGGGTTGACATTGAAATTTGCGTAGGCATACAATTTCGGCAGACGCCGGTACCGTAACGGAGACAGTCAGAATGCAAGAGATGACCATCCATAGCATTCGCGTCAGCCCTATGAACTATCAACGGGTCGTGTTCTTGAAAGAAAAGGATGCAGACCGGTATCTACCCATCTGGATAGGGCCGGCCGAGGCGGATGCCATCGCGGTCAAGCTGCAGGACCTGTCTGTGCCGCGTCCCTTGACCCACGATCTTCTCCGTACGGTCATTGACACCCTGGGCGCCTCCGTGCAGCATATCCTGGTCAGCGACCTGCAGAACGACACCTTCTATGCCAAGATAGCGATTCAGACCAACGGCTCCACTACCGACATCGACTGCCGGCCCAGCGACGCCGTAGCCTTGGCGGTCCGGGCTCAAGTGCCTATATACGCAGATGAAGCGGTTCTGGACAAAGCTGGAATACTGCTGGACAAAGAGACTGGCAAGCCCATCGTTGCCGATCAGGAAGAGGATTCCGCTAGCGAGAAGCCGGCTGAGGTCAAAGAGGAGGAGCTCCGTCGCATGTCCGCCTTCACCGATTTCATCGGTTCCCTTGACTTGGAAGACTTCGGCAAAGAAAGCCCCAAGAGCTAGCGACAGATAGCGTTGTTTGTTGCTTGAACCAGGCCCCGGATGGACAAACACCGGGGCCTTTCTACGAGACTGGCGGTAGCCCGGTAAGCCAGGCAAATTGACTTCCCAAACACCTAAGTGATAAGATTCACGAGGTTTGGCCAGGGGATGAACTGGTGGGTCTTAGCCTTAAGCCTTACAGGACTGGGCTGGTACGTAGCGGCCTGCATAATTCTGGGCATCGGGGGAGGGTACTGGCTCGATAAGCTGGCCGGAACCTGGCCTGCGTTCTTCGTCGTTGGCATAGTGCTGGGTCCTATCTGCGCATTTTGGGGTGTTTACAAGCTGGCGCAGCCCATTCTCGGTAGGGCCAGACGCCGGGACGTTTCAGGAAGGGGGAGCAAACGCTAGTGCCGTCGGGCGCCTTGGCAAAGAGGGTGCTGCTGGCCTCCGGGTTGGGTCTGGTGGTCCTCCTGGTGGTGGGATTCGTTTACGGCGCAGTAGGGTCGGCCATACTCGGCACCGACCAATTGCTGGACAAGCCGGAAATCCACCTTTCGCCCCAACCTGTATTCCCCTCTTCTGCCCGAGACGAATCCCTGGGGCTGACCGAGCCATTGGAGCACGGCGAAAAGCCTCACGCTTCTCCTCTTGGTCCCACCCAAATCGCCGTAACCAACACGCTGATTTCCGCATGGCTCACCACAGTCGTCATAGCAGTCTTATTCTTTCTGGCCGCCAGGAAGAAGAGCATCGTACCCGGCCGCTTGCAAGGGTTTGTAGAAGCGGTGTTCGAAGGGATGCTGGGATTCTGCTCCACCGTGCTGGGGCCGGATATGGCGCGCCGGGCCTTTCCCATAGTCACCACCATCTTCTTGTTCGTGCTGTTCAATGCCTGGATGGCGTTGTTGCCCTTCTACCAATTCATCGGGTTCATTTACGACGGACACTTGAAAGCGCACCTGCTCAAGTCCGCCGGAACCGACCTGAACATGCCGCTGGCCCTGGCACTGGTGTCCTTCGCGTTTGTCGAGTATTGGGGGCTGCGGGCCCACGGGCTTGGCTACTTCAAGAAGTTCTTCGCGTTGGGGAATCTGTTACGGGGCAGGCCCTCTGGGTTGATCAACGCCTTCGTGGGGTTCCTGGAAGGTGTAAGTGAGCTCGTCAGGGTGGTCAGCTTCACTTTCCGGTTGTTTGGCAACATGACCGCCGGCGAAATCCTGGTGGTGATGATTACCTTCCTGGTGCCTTTTGTGGCCACCCAGTTCGTGTTTGGCCTGGAATTGCTGGTGGGCTTGATCCAAGCGGTCATCTTTGCCAGCCTAACTGTGGTATTCCTCTCGGTGGCGGTACGCCACGAGGAGCACTGAGTATTTCCCGCCTTGGGAGATGGGAAATACCGGCAAGTTGTCGGAATAGATACCTGATAGGAGGATAGTCGGTCATGGATCTGGTCTTATTGCAGGCTACAGGTGCGGAGAAGTTCGCAGAGTTGGGCAAATACATTGGCGCCAGTATCGCCATAGGCTTGGGGGTGCTTGGCCCTGGTATCGGCATCGGAATCCTGGGATTCGGCGCCATGGGAGCAATCGGGCGTAATCCCGAAGCTGCCGGTTCGATTACAACCAATATGATTTTGGCCATTGCTTTCGCCGAAGCCCTCGGCATTTACTCGCTGATCGTGGCAGTGATCTTATTGTTCGTGGTCTGACGATTCCAGAGCCGCAGGTGCGTTTGGAGCGCCGGCGATGTAGCTCGGAGGTCAATTCTTGAATTTAATAGCACACCTGGCAGGCGGGGTACCTCTCCTGGGTATCACCGATCTGGGGATTAACCTCCCCAGTCTTGTCGCATACCTGATTAACTTCGTGATCCTGTTGGGCATATTGAGCCTTTTCGCTTATAAGCCCTTGCTCCGGCTTCTGGACCAGCGTTCGGAGCGCATCAGGGAAAGCCTGGAAGCGGCAGACCGGGCGCGGGAAGAAGCCGCCTCCTCCCGGGAAGCCGTAGAGGAACAGTTGAACGAGGCCCGCAGAGAAGGCCAACGCCTGATGGAAGCTGCCCGGGAAGCCGCCGACCGGTACCGGGGAGAGGAGATGGACCGGGCAAGGCAGGAAGCGGAGGCTTTTGTCGCCAGGGCTAGGTCCGATATCCAGAGAGAGCGCGATACGGCAATTCAAGAGGTCCGCGCCAACTTCGGAGACCTGGCCATAACCGCTGCCGAGCGCGTCATCGGCCGCTCTTTGGACCGGCAAGCCCACCGGGAGTTGATTACCCAGGTATTGGAGGAGGGGGAACAGGCCTCCGGGGCTCCGAGGGTATAGCAGCCAATGGCGGGTAACGTATCGGCAAAGCGCTATGCTCAGGCAGTCTTCGAGTTGGGCCTGGAACGGGACCGGCTGGACCAATGGGCCACAGAACTGGAGTTGGTCGCCGGGGTACTCCAAGACGAGGAGTTCAAGGCCTTGCTCAAGCACGCCGGGGTGCCTGCCGGAGACAAGGTTAAGGCTGTCGATTCCGTGCTGGGGCAGGCAGATCCAACCATTCGCAACGTGGTCAACCTGTTGATCTCCAAGGGGTTGGTGGGCGTGATAAGCGACCTGCGGGCTGCTTACGTCGATCTGTTGGACCAGCACCTCGGGCGGCAGCGAGTCCAGGTTACGTCGGCTGTGCCATTGGAACAAAGCGAATTGGACCGAATCTCCGAGTTCGTGTCCCATTTGGTGCGCAAGGAAGTGATTGTCTCAGCCGATGTCGATGAATCCATCTTGGGGGGAGTGGTTATCCAGATAGGAGACCGGCTCCTGGACGGCAGCACGGCGTCGAGGCTGAATGCCCTGCGCAACAGTATCAATTCAGAGATGATGGTGACCGGGGCTTAGTATGCCCCAATCCAGGCCTCTTGGCCCGTACAGGTATCAACTAGTAGGCATCTAAGGAGAGTCGCCGATGGCGATCAGCGGACAGGAAATCGTATCGTTAATCAAACGGCAGATTGAGGAGTTCGGCGGGGACCTGACCTTGGTGGACGTGGGCACGGTGGTGCGCGTTGGAGATGGTATCGCCAGCATCCAGGGCCTGCAGGGAGTGCAGTTCAACGAGCTGTTGGACTTCGGCAACGATATTTCGGGTTTGGCTTTGAACCTGGAAGCCGACGTCGTGGGCGCTGCGATCCTGGGAGACCCCAATCTGGTCAAAGAAGGCGACCGGGTGCGTTCCACGGGGCGCATCATTGAGGTGCCCGTGGGTGATGCCCTAGTCGGACGGGCGGTGGACCCGATGGGCCGCCCCCTTGACGGAAAGGGCCCGGTCAACACAACCGCCACCTTGCCCGTGGAGCGCATCGCTCCCAACGTGGTGGTGCGAAGCCCGGTGGATACCCCTGTGCAGACCGGCGTCAAGTCCATCGACGCCATGATCCCCATAGGACGCGGCCAGAGAGAACTCATCATCGGCGACCGCTCCACCGGGAAGACGGCCATCGTCCTGGACACCATCATCAACCAGAAAGGCGGAGACCTGATCTGCATCTACGTGGCCATCGGGCAAAAGCAGGGCAAAGTTGCCCAGGTGGTTACTACCCTGGAAGAAAACGACGCAATGGGCCACACGGTCATCGTCAACGCCGGCGCCTCGGACTCCGCACCGTTGCAATACATCGCCCCCTACTCCGGCTGCGCGATGGCCGAGGCCTTTATGGACCAGGGCAAGGACGTGCTGATTGTCTACGATGACTTGACTAAACACGCTTGGGCCTACCGCCAGATGTCGCTGTTGCTGCGCCGACCCGCAGGCCGAGAGGCCTACCCCGGGGATATCTTTTACTTGCACAGCCGCCTGTTGGAGCGGTCCGCCAAGCTGGATGAAGAGCATGGCGGCGGATCCATCACCGCATTGCCCATTATCGAGACCCAGGCGGGAGACGTGTCTGCCTATATTCCGACCAACGTCATCTCGATTACTGACGGTCAGATTTACCTCGAGCCCGAGTTGTTCAACAGCGGCATACGCCCGGCCGTCAACGTCGGCCTTTCAGTCTCCCGGGTAGGAGGATCAGCCCAGAGCCGGGCCATCCGTCGGGTGGCCGGCCGCCTGCGATTGGACTTGGCACAATATAGAGAGTTGGCCACCTTCGCCCAGTTCGGCACCGCCGACCTTGACCCGGCGACCCGGGCCCAACTGGCGCGGGGCCAATTGGCCACCGAGGTGCTCAAGCAGGTCCAATACGCGCCACTGTCCTTGGAAAATGAGGTAATTGTGCTCTTCGCTCTGAACGCAGGCCTCATGGAAGATGTTCCATTGGACCGGTGTGCCGACTTCGAGGACCAGCTATTTCGCTACGTGGCAAGCAGCCACCCGGACATAGTCCAAAGCATTGCGGAATCCCGAGACTTGACAGAAGAGGTCGAAGGCAAGCTGACCAGTGCGGTCAACGAATTCAAGGCCACCTTCAGCGCCTAGCCGCTGCAGGCTCTATAAGTCGTGAACAATGCCCAGTGAAAGAGACATAAGGCGTCGCATCCGCAGCGTGCAGAACACCGGAAAAGTGACCAACGCAATGTCGTTGATTGCCGCGTCCAAGATGCGCCGGGCCCAAAACTCTGTCACCCAGGGCAGGCCCTACGCTCAGAAAATCCAGGAAGTCATCACCCACTTGGCCGCCCAGCCTGTCGACGAAACCACGGCCGCCCATGCCCTGCTTCAGGTACGGCCCGTCCAGAGGATATCCGTGTTGGTCATCAGCCCAGACCGCGGCCTGTGCGGGGGCATGCACGCCAACCTGAACCGCCGGGTTGCCCAGTTCATTCTAGAGAAGGAAACTCCGGCCAGGGTAATCGTCGTCGGACGTAAAGGCCGGGACTTCATGGTTCGCTACGGTCAGGATGTTCAGGCGGTCTTCACCGACTTGGGCGAGCAGCCGGCCCTGGCCGACACCACCGCCATTTCGCGCTTGATGGTGGACTCATACACCGAGGGCGACGTGGACGAGGTATACCTGGCCTACACCAAGTACGTGTCCACGTTGAATCAGCAGCCTGTGGTGGAACGCCTGCTGCCGGTTACCCCGGCCGAGCTGACCTCCCAGGAACGAGTGGGGTACATCTACGAGCCGGACAACATCAGCGTACTGGGGAGCTTGCTTCCCCGGTTTATCGAGATGGAAGTCTTTCACGCATTGCTCGAGTCCATCGCCAGCGAACAGTCGGCCAGGATGGTTGCCATGCGCAACGCCACCGATAACGCCAACGGGCTGGTGGAAGACTTGACCCTGGTAATGAACAAACTGCGCCAGGACAGCATCACCAACGAGCTCTTGGACTTGGTGGGGGCGCAGGTAGCCCTGGAAGGATAAGACAAGGACCGCGGGAGAACGATATGGGCACTGGAAAAGTGGCGCAAGTAATCGGAACGGTTGTCGACGTTGAATTCGCGCCAGATGAGTTGCCGGAGATATACGGCGCTTTGGAATTGGACAACGTTGGCCAGCGGCTGGTGCTGGAAGTACAGCAGCACATCGGCAATAACTGGGTCCGCTGTTTGGCCCTGGGGGCCACCGACGGCTTGGCACGGGGCGTCAACGTCAACGATACCGGCCAGAGAGTCACCGTCCCCGTCGGTCCCGATACGTTGGGAAGGTTATTCGACGTTTCCGGCACGCCGCTGGACAACCTGGGACCGGTGGAAGCCGGCGAAAACTGGCCCATACACCGGGATCCTCCCGGTTTCGATGACCAGAACCCAAACGTAGAAATCCTGGAAACGGGAATCAAGGTCTTTGACCTGATTACGCCCTTCATGAAGGGCGGTAAAATCGGCGCTTATGGCGGGGCCGGTGTGGGGAAGACCGTCATCATTCAAGAGCTCATCCGGAACATCGGAGCCGTTCACCAGGGAGTATCGGTCTTTGCCGGAGTGGGCGAGCGTTCTCGTGAGGGCAATGACCTGTGGCATGAAATGCAGGACTCCGGTGTGCTGGCCAACACCGTACTGGTTTTTGGACAGATGAACGAGACTCCGGGAGTCCGAGCACGGGTGGGGCTCACCGGCCTAACCATGAGCGAGTATTTCCGGGACGTGGAACGGCAAGACGTCCTGCTATTCATCGATAACATCTACCGGTACATTCTCGCGGGAATGGAAGTGTCAGCGCTGCTGGGTCGAATGCCCTCCGCCGTGGGCTACCAACCTACGTTGAGCACCGAAATGGGCGCTTTGCAGGAACGTATCACGTCGACAAAAGGCGGTTCCATCACGTCGTTCCAAGCCATTTACGTCCCCGCCGACGACTACACTGATCCCGGCATCGTCACCACTTTCGGCCACCTTGATGGCGTGGTTTCCTTGGAACGGGCCCTGGCGGCTCAGGGGCTGTATCCTGCGGTCGACCCCCTGGCTTCCTACTCTCGTATCCTGGAGCCTCGAATCGTCGGAGAGGAACACTACCGGTTGGCCCGGGGCGTGCAGCAGGTGCTCCAACGGTACAAGGACCTGCAGGACATAATCGCCATCCTGGGCATAGAAGAGCTTTCTGAAGAGGACAAGTTGACCGTGTTCCGGGCCAGGAAGATTCAACGCTTCCTTACCCAGCCGTTCTTTGTCGCCGAGGCCTTCACCAACCAAACGGGCAAATACGTGCCGGTACGGGAAACGGTGCGGGGATTCGCGGAAATTCTGGATGGTAAGCACGACGATCTGCCGGAGCAAGCCTTCTACATGGTCGGCACCATCGACGAAGCGGTGGAAAGGGGCCAGCAAATCAGGGCCGAGGGCTAGGAGACCAGGCCATGGCGACAATGACCCTGGAGATCATCACCGCGGAGCGCCAGCTCTATGGCGATGAAGTTGAGATGGTCGTCGCTCCCGGCGTAGACGGGCAATTGGGAGTTTTGCCTCGTCACGCTCCCCTGATGACCATGTTGCAGCCCGGAGAGCTGTTGATACGCAAGGACGGGGCCGACACCTACCTTATAGTAACCGGCGGGTTCATGGAGGTAATTGGCAACAAGGTGACTATATTGGCCGACGCCGCCGAGCGCTCTGACGAGATCGACGAGTCAAGGGCCGCCGCCGCAATGGAAAGGGCCAGGGAGCGGTTAGCCAGCCACCCGTCCGAGTTGGAACTGCAACGGGCGTTGACCGCTTTCCGCCGGGCCCAGGTGCGCTTGAACGTAGTTCGCCGCCGGGCTCGATCCAGCGGCATGATGCCTTCCACAGCCGGCCAGTCCGGCTAGCACGTCGCCAGGCTAACCCCTTTTAGTCCTCCACATCCTCTACCAAGTAATAGGTCATTGACTGGAGTGCCAGCACTGGGTCCACGTTGCGAATCCTGATGCCGTCCTGCACCTGAGGCGACGTGGGAGCGTAGTTCAAAATCGCCCGGACGCCGCATTCGACCAGCCGGTCGATCACGCCTTGGGCATGCATCGCCGGCACCGCCACGATACCAATTGTAATGCCCATGGTCAGCACCTGCTCTTCCAGCTTCTCGGTGGAAAGCACGTTCAACGGGCCGACCTCTTGTCCGACAACTTCCGGGTTGGAGTCGAATGCCGCAACCAGATTGAATCCGTCCGGAGTAAAGCCGGGATAGCTGAGAATTGCCCTACCCAGACGGCCCACGCCTACGACGGCTACGTTCCATTGGGAGTTGAGGCCCAGTATCTCCCTCAGCCTGTTCAGGAGGTGGCGCACGCTGTAGCCCCTGCCTTGCTTCCCAAACCGGCCGAAATAGCTAAGGTCTTTGCGGATCTGCGCCGGGGTCACTTGCAACTTCTCTCCCAGTTGCTGGGAACTGACGACCGCAGTACCCTCTTCAGACAACTGACCAAGAATTCGGACGTACTGAGGCAGCCTGGTCACCACAACCTCAGGCACGTCGGAAGGACCGTTGGAACGGTATTGAGGGTTAACCGCCATCTATATGATTCTGCCCCGTCGCTCCTCAGGTAATCTATAGGGGTGACCATTCGGCGTTGACCGTCACGCGGAGACCCCGGTCTGGCTACGGTCCTAGTATCATCTGGTCGAAGGCACATATAATCTATAATGGGAAATTAGGTGAGTCAAGAATTTTGTGAAAACAGGCGCTATCGAGTCTGTGAACCAATAATCCCCCTTCGGCGGGGAGGTCGGCTTTGCACATAGGAATTTGTCGCTTGGTCGCCCACTTGCCCAACGCGGGGAACCTGAAAGCCAAACGCCAAGTGGCGCGGTCCTTGACCCAGCGCATCCGCAACCAGTTCAACGTCGCCGTGGCTGAAATCGAGGACAATGACCTGTGGCAGAGACTCACCCTGGGAATCTGCTGCGTGAGCAACGATTCCGCGCACGCCCACCAGATGCTGTCCCGTGTGATCGATTTTGTGGATGATTTCCGCGAGGACGTCGTGCTTCTGGACCAGGAAATGGAGATAATCCCCGGAGTCTAGCGACTGTGCCTGCCTGCATCCCGACGGCGGACAACGCGAATGACCTTCAAGTTGAATAACCTCCGGCTTTATGTGGCTTGACTCACGCGAGCCTGGTTTGTAGACTGCTGAGCAGTGAATATCATTGGATCACACCCATCGTTCAGTTAACCGGTGATGGGTTAAAATAGTAATTGCTAACCAAGCGATTGACGTAGAATACGTTGAACTGGATATGGAGGAAGACTCGTTGAGTTACGCGGATTCGGAAAGTGTAGAGGCCGGACTGAAGTTCAAGACCCGCGCCGGCCTGGTGGTCGAAACAACCGGCGTCTCCCAAAAGGTAGAGGCCCACGATCTAAACGTGCATGAGGTGGTGATCGTAGAAGGCCCCGGAGAGGGAAGCAAATACGTGATTAACTTGGACTACGCGGAGCAGCTCTAGACCCAACGATTCTCCCAAGGACGCGTGAGTCTAACGCTCATGCCGCGTCGATCTTCCGCGTCCAACTCGGCGATAAACCTCTCCAAGGCGCCCCAATAAGACTCTCCGCCAGCTTCTAATATATCGTTATGCCCTGCGTCCGGCACGATTTGGAGCGTCTTCGGCTCATTGGCAGCCTTGAATAGCCTTTCCCCTTGGGCTACCGGGACTAGTTCATCCTTCTCCCCATGAAGTATCAGCAGCGGGCGCCGAATCCTCCCGATGCGGGCCAGTGAATTGTATTTGTCCTTCGTCAACCAGCCCAATGGGAGTAACGGGAAGGCGATGCGGGCCATGGCCCGCATCGAGTCAAATGGCGATACCAGGACCAACCCCCGGGGCGGCTCAGCCACCGCCAATTCGACAGCCACGGCAGATCCCAGCGAGTGGGCGAAGTACACTAAGCGCTTACTGTCTACGTCTGGACGCTCCAGCAGATAGTTGAGGGCCGCCCGCGCGTCTAGATAGGTCCCTTGCTCTGAAGGAATGCTAGAGCTCTTGCCGTAGCCACGATAGTCAAAAATCAACAGATTCATGCCAAGGTTATTGTGAAGGAGCACTAGCTCGGCCACCCGATGTCCTATGTTCCCGCCGTTGCCGTGGAAGCAGAGCCAAGTTGAACCCGTCCTGCCCGGCACGAACCAACCGTTTAATTGTATGCCGTCGCCGGTGCTGAAATACACTTCCTCGTAATCTAGGCCCAACTGGTCTGGAGTGTATTCGACCTCGCGCGTGGGGAAGAAAACAAGCCGCTTCTCTACCCAGGACCACAGTAGTTTGGTCAGCATGAGAGTGGGGGTTAGGATTCCACAACGGCCCGGGCCGTCTCGGAGTCGGCGTACGTTGTGGCGGATTCACCGCCATGGATTCCAGCCAGAGGGATCACCGGGGCCTACGCTACGGGGCCGGTTTCGGGGGCAGGCTTGCCAGTTCCGGCTGAGGATAGCTGCCCTGCTCCCGCTTTATCGACTCCCGACGCCCTGATATATCGCGGACTTCCAGCGTTTCTTCCCCGCAGTTGGGGCACCATATCTGCTCGTTGGAAGTAAGCATCAGGTTGTCCTTCTTGACAGCAAAGGCGTTTACCTGACTCCCGCACTTCCCGCACAACTGGTCCACTGTCACTTCATCCCCTGGCATAGGCTACTCTCGGTTGACGTATCTGGTGGAGGTTCACCCGCGGATGTGGCCCAATCTCCGGGGCTTACGAGACGGAGGAATATAGAGAAGCATGAGGCCTATTCTAGGCTGTCGGAAAGAATCTCCAGGACATCCTTGGACTGCTTTTCGCCGTCCTTGCCCTTGGCCTGTATACCCTCCTCCATCATCTGCAAGCAGAAGGGGCAGGAGACTCCCACCATATCTGCATCGGTCTCCAGGAAATGGTCGGTGCGGGTGTGGTTAATCCTGGTCCCCTGGCTTTCCTCCACCCACATGTGGCCTCCGCCGGCCCCGCAGCAGAATCCCCGTTCCCTGCACCGGGGCACCATCTCAACCAGGGTCAGCCCCGGAATCGCTTTGGCGATGTTGCGAGGCTGGTCATATACCCCGTTATGGCGCCCTAGGAAGCACGAATCATGGTATGCCACGGTAACGTCCACGGGCTTCACGGGCTTCACCCTGCCCTGGGTGATTAACTCCTCGACTAACTGACTATAGTGCAGCACCTCGAAGTCGCCGCCGAAGCGAGGATACTCGTTTCGCATCGTGTTGAAGCAGTGAGGACAAATCGTCACCACCTTCTTGACCTCATACCGGTTCAAGGTGTCTATGTTCTGCTGCGCAAGAATCTGGTAAAGGTACTCGTTGCCCATCCTGCGGGCAGGATCGCCGGTACAGGTCTCTTCATCCCCCAGGATGGCGAAGTCCACGCCGGCGCGTTTGAGCACCTTGGCCATCGATCTGGCTACTGCCTGGCTGCGCTGTTCCAAAGCCGCTGTGCAGCCGACCCAGAACAGGACTTCGGCTTGGGGATGCTCCGCCAGCGTGGGCACGTCCAAGCCCTCCGCCCAATCGGTGCGAGAGTAGGTGGTGCCCCTCCAGGGGTGCCCCCGCTGCTCCAAGCTCAAGAGAGCGTTCATGGCTCCCTCTGGAGCCTTTGACTCCTCCAGCACCAGGTTGCGTCGCAGGTCCATTATGGTCGGCACGTGCTCCACGACCACGGGGCATTCTTCCATGCAAGCCCCGCAAGATACGCAGTCCCAGACTGCCTGTTCCGGTATGGCCTCGCCGATCAGGGGCTGAGGCTCTACGTGCTCCGGGTTCCTGGCTCCCTGGTGCCCTATAGACACCATGTGTTCCTTCAAGTTCTCCACTATGTGCATGGGTGAGAGAATCTTGCCGGTGCCGTTGGCGGGGCACACATCGGTGCACCTGCCGCACACTGCGCAGGCGTATCCGTCCAGCAACTGTTTCCAGGTGAAGTCCTGGACGCGTCCCGCTCCGAACCTCTCCGTGTTTTCCAAGTCGATCGGTTCCATGGCGCCTCGGGGTTCCAACGAACGGAAGTAAGCGTTCAGGGGAGCCGCCACCATGTGCATGTGCTTGGAGAAAGGGATGTATATGGCAAAGCCCAGAATGATGCCCAGGTGTATCCACCAGAACGTTCCATGGAGTGCGTTGGCCGCCCCCAAGCCCAGGCCCAGTTTCACGAACCACTCTCCAAGGACCTTGCCGATGTAGACCTCGGCTTCCGGTCCCTCCCCGCCGTTGGCCACGAAAAACGAATGGGTCAGCAACGTAGACATCATCAGCAGGGCGATCATTGCGACCACCACCACCGAATCTATGTTCCGGGTAAGGTCGAAGCTGAGCCGGTGTGGCTTGACCGCCCACCGCCGGATTAAGGCCCATCCTAGGACTACCAGCAAAACGGCCGCCAGTATGTCCAAGTACTTGCTGTATACCTCGACGCCGGTGGCGGTCAGTAGTGTCTCAGGGAATCCGTGCCAGACAGAGCCAATGAAAATGAAGAGCAGGTAGCTCAGTGAGAAGGACAGAAAGCCCCAGAAGATTGTGGCATGCCCCAGTCCTGCCCAGTCTCTAGCCGGGACCCTTTGCAGGACTTTGCGCTGGGCCAGAACGATGACCGCCGCGCCTTTCAGACGTTCTATCGGGTGGTCGAATCGGGCTGCGCTCTTACCCTGGCTGATAAGGCGGAACACTCTAAAGTAAAATAAGAACCCTGACACTGCCAGGGTTAGCAACAACGCCGCGTATACGCCGACCCATACGGGCGCGGCTCCAATGTCGCCAGGAGAGACCAAAGGCCGCTATCACCCCATTCGGAAGATATTAACTTTGCCTGAACCGGTGGCGGCGTGACTTTGGGGAATAGTTGAGCCGCCAGGGCAATTTGGAAGGTCCAGAATTAAGCTTATACTTGCGCCTTTCTGTGCGTCAAGCCGCCGGGGCCGCCCCAGAATCCAGATTACTTTGTAAACATCGTAGCATCTGGGTCCCGGTTTCCAGCTAGGAGGGCGGATAGCTCCCACTTGACCAAGACCTTGCATATTTGTGAAAAATATTGCATACTATTCCCGTAGTTGCTTCCTGGTGGTTTGAGCGAGGCGGCCCCACCCGTTCCCATCCCGAACACGGTAGTGAAACGCCTCAGCGCCGACGATACTGCTCTGGCAACGGAGTGGGAAAATAGGTCGCCGCCGGGGGGCAAACCGTAGGGAACCCTGCCTCGGGCAGGTTAACAACTCCTAAGGATAACTCAGTCCCGGCGAACGTAATTCGCCTTTACACTGATTTGAGCGCCTCGTATAATTAAAATCGAGGATTCGACCAACGAGAGGGCCCAAAACTTTCCAACTTCAGGCCAGGGTCGGCGACATCTGGGCGAGTGAGTATAACCAGGACCCATTTTCCGGCGCTGCCCCGAAAACCCAAACTTAGCGTAAGAACACCCGAAAGTTTAGGAGTACCCTCAGCCTCACCCACTGGGAGCAGAATCATGGGAAGTAGATTCGAGAAGTTCTCCGAGCGCGCCCGCAGAGTCCTGTCTCTGGCCCAAGAAGAGGCCCAGCGGTTCAACCACAACTACATAGGCACCGAGCACATTCTTCTGGGGCTGGTGCGTGAGACCGAAGGAGTCGCCGCCCGCGTTCTGTCCAGCCTGACGGTAGACTTGAGCAAGGTGCGCTCCGCGGTGGAGTTCATCATCGGTCGCGGCGAGAAGCCGCCCCAGGGTGAGATTGGCCTGACTCCCAGGGCCAAGAAAGTAGTTGAGTTGGCGGTAGACGAAGCCCGCCGCATGACCCACACCTACATCGGCACCGAGCATCTACTCATTGGCCTGATGCGGGAAGGAGAGGGTGTGGCAGCCGGCGTGCTCGAAAGCTTGGGAGTGACCTTGGACAAGGTGCGGGCCGAAACCCACCGCATCTTGAGTAATAGCGGCGGCGGCGGATCGGGTGGCCGCACCAGCACCAAGACCCCTACCTTAGACCAACTGGGTGTTGATCTCACCCAGGCGGCTCGGTCGGATAAGTTGGACCATGTAATTGGCCGGGAGCAAGAGATCCAGCGGGTCGTTCAGATACTCAGCCGCAGGACAAAGAACAACCCCGTCCTGGCAGGCGAACCAGGCGTTGGGAAAACTGCCATTGTTGAAGCTTTGGCCCAACGTATCGCCAAAGGCGAAGTGCCTGACACCCTCCAAGGAAAACGGCTGGTTACCCTGGATATGGGCGCCTTGGTCGCGGGCACCAAGTACCGGGGCGAGTTTGAGGAACGCCTGAAGAAGGTCATCGAAGAAATCAAGTCCTCGGGCAACTGCGTGTTGTTCATTGACGAAATTCACACCATCGTTGGTGCCGGCGCAGCCGAGGGGGCGGTAGACGCCTCCAACATACTCAAACCCTCCCTGGCTCGCGGCGAATTGCAGTGCATAGGCGCTACCACCCTCAACGACTATCGAAAGTACGTGGAAAGAGACCCCGCCTTGGAACGGCGCCTTCAGCCGGTGCGGGTAGACGAGCCTTCCAATGAAGAGACGGTTGAAATCCTCAGGGGCGTCAAGAGCCACTACGAGGAGCACCACAAGGTAAACATCACTGACGAAGCCCTCAAGAGCGCAGCCAATTTGGCGGCGCGCTTTATCCCTGACCGATTCCTGCCCGACAAGGCCATCGATTTAATAGACGAGGCAGGGTCCAGGGTCCGCTTGAGGGGGAGTGCAACGCCCACCGCGTTGACCGCTGCCATAGAAGTTCTGGAGCAGGTCCGGAAAGAAAAAGATGAAGCCATAGCTTCTCAACAATATGAAGCTGCCGCAGAGTTGCGGGATCGCGAGCTCCACGCCAACGAAGACCTGGAAACCCGGGAACGGGAGTGGCAGGAGGACCGAGACAAGGAACGCCGGTTCGTCACGGAAGAAGACATCGCCGAGGTCGTAAGCATGTGGACCGGCATTCCTGTGACCAGATTGGCCCAGGAAGAGACCGAGCGGCTCCTTCGCATGGAGGAGGACCTCCACAAACGGATTATCGGCCAGGACGAGGCAATCGTTAACATAGCCAAGTCAGTGCGCCGGGCCCGAGCAGGACTGAAAGACCCGCGGCGTCCCATTGGCGTATTTATGTTCCTTGGGCCCACAGGCGTCGGTAAGACCGAGTTGGTGCGGGCTCTCGCGGAGTTCATGTTTGGCAACGAAGACAACATGATCCGTCTGGACATGTCCGAGTTCCAGGAGCGGCACACGGTAGCCAGGCTCATAGGCGCTCCTCCTGGATACGTGGGCTATGACGAAGGCGGGCAATTGACCGAGGGCGTGCGCCGTAAGAACTACTGCGCCGTGCTCTTGGACGAAATCGAAAAGGCCCACCCCGAGGTGTTCAACATCCTGTTGCAGATATTTGACTCCGGCACTTTGACCGATGCCAGGGGTCGGCGGGTGGACTTCCGCAACTCCATATTGGTCATGACCAGCAACCTGGGCTCCGACCTGATCAAGCGGGAAACCACCATGGGCTTCAGCGTCAAGTCCGACGACGCCCAGACCGAAGAAGGCTCGTACCAGCGGATGAAAGACAAGGTTATGGAAGAAGTAAAGCGCTTTTTCCGTCCCGAATTCCTCAACCGCATCGATGCTACGGTGGTGTTCCACCAACTGACCAGGGTGGAAATCCTGGAGATCGTTGACCTGATGATGAACCAGGTGCGCAAGGAATTGGAAGACAAGCAAGTCGAACTGGAGCTTACCGAAGCCGCCAGGGACTACTTGGGCGAGACAGGCTTTGACCCGGTTATGGGCGCCCGGCCTCTGCGTCGGTTGATCCAGAACGAGGTGGAAGACAGGCTCTCCGACGAAATCCTCAGCGGGCGTCTTAGCGCAGGCGACATCGCATTGGTGGACGTGGAAGACGGGAACATCGTCATCAGCGCGAAAATCAAGGAGCCTGCTACTCCGGTCTAGCATTCCGTCCCCAGGCCGCCCCCAGTCTGTTCCAGAGGATACTGACAGAAGGCCCCACCATGTGGGGCCTTCTGTTGCTATAATCGGGCCAACCATTTCAGGAGTTCCAGTGTGACTCGGCAATCGGAACGCCATCGCCGCGTATTTGCCTGCCAGGAGTGCGGCTACCAAAGTTCCAGGTGGATGGGCTTTTGTCCATCTCCGTCCTGTAACTCCGCTTCGCCGTTGGTCGAGACGGAGCAGACCCCGGCTAGGTCTTCTCGTTCGCCCTGGGTGGACGTAAGTTCGGCGCCCTTTCAAGAACTGGCCAACATAAGCGAGGAGAGCCACCCCAGGCTTCAACTTCCTTCCCAGGAGTTGAACCGGGTGTTGGGCGGCGGCCTGGTGGCTGGCTCAGTCGTGCTGCTGGCCGGAGAACCCGGCGTGGGCAAGTCAACGCTTCTACTGCAAATCGCTCAATCCATGGCGGCTGCGGGCCGCAAGGTGCTCTACGCTTGTGGTGAAGAGTCTACTCAGCAGATCAAACTCCGGTCTCAGCGGCTGGGGTTCGACGGCCAGGGAGTATTCCTGCTCGCTGAAACTGACCTGGGGCCGATGCTGGAAAAATTGGAGGAATTCCAGCCAGACATATTGATGGTTGACTCCATCCAGACCCTGTATTCGGAAGAAGTCCCTTCCGGCCCGGGAAGCGTCTCCCAGGTCCGGGAAGCCGGCCTACGGCTTACCCGTTGGGCCAAAATGCGCCACGCACCGATTCTGCTGGCCGGGCACATAACCAAGGATGGCTCCGTGGCCGGCCCGAGGGTGCTGGAGCACATGGTGGATGTCGTGGCCTACCTCGAGTCCCAGGAGTTCAGCGCCTTTCGGATACTCCGCAGCAACAAGAACCGGTTTGGCTCCACCGCAGAGGTTGGAGTGTTTGAAATGACCGGGCAAGGCCTGTCCGACGTGCCCGACCCGTCCCGGGCCCTGTTGGCCCAACGCTACGAACATGCCGTGGGCTCCGCTCTGGTGCCGGCGGTCGAAGGCAGCCGGCCGTTGTTGCTCGAGGTCCAAGCCCTGACCTCTCCTACCCAACTGCCGGCGCCCAGAAGAGTTGCCAACGGGGTGGACTACAGCCGCATGCTAATGATTGCCGCAGTGGCTGGTCGCCGCGCCGGGGTGGAACTAGCCGGACAGGATATTATCGTCAACGTTGCTGGCGGTTTCCAGGTCGGCGAACCCGCGGCCGACTTGGCGATCGCGCTGGCCATGGCCTCCAGTCTGCGCAATGCCTCCATAGACCCTGGACTTGTTGCCTTTGGGGAGATTGGCCTCAGCGGTGAGCTCCGGTCCGTGCCACAGACCCAGCGCCGGTTGGACGAAGCCGCCCGCCTGGGTTTCTCCCAGTGCGCTTTGCCGCAGGCGGCTTTGGATGGCCTGGAACCGCCGGCTGGGATGAAGCTGCGGCCCGCCCGGACTCTCCGGCAACTGCTTCAGGCGGTGTTGGCTAAGCCCGAGAGAGCGCGAGGACTTTAGTGGGGAGTTGGTCTTGGAGTAGCCGCCGAGTCCACGGTATGAAACTCGTGGTCTTCGCAGGCGACCCATCTGGACCCTTCCTCGAAGACCTCCTTTTTCCAGATGGGGACGATTTCCTTCAGCCGGTCAACCGCTTTGTGGCAGGCCAGGAACGCTTCTTTGCGGTGCGGAGAGGCCACAGCCACGACCAGGCTTATTTCACCTATGGGAACGGCCCCGATGCGATGAGCTATGGCCACGTCCTCGATAGTGAACTCGGCCTGTAGATCCGTCCGTATCTCCTCCATCTTCTTGATGGCCATATCTTCGAATGCCTCATACTCCAGCGTCACCACCCGTTTGCCCTGAAAGTTGTCCCTGGTGGTGCCCAGAAATGTAACCACGGCGCCGTTTGAATCTTTCCGCACTACTGAAGTGATCTGTTCCGGCTCCAGCCGCTCGTGAGTGATTTCAATCATATTGTTATCCTCCGCTCACCGGTGGTATCAGGCAGACATCGTCATCTGTGTGCAGCCTCAGGTCTGGACCGGCGTAATCGGCGTTGACCGCTACTACGATCTGGACCTCTGGAGGAGCCAGCATCGGGAACTGCCGGCGCACTTCCGATGTCAGGTCGGCCACCGTAGCGGCCTCCGGAAGTTCGATGGTGCAGGTGTTCCTGCTGGCCCTTTCTCTGTATAAGGCGAAAAACCTGACCTGTAGTTTCATGTCCTGACCCAGTCGGCCCTCCTCGCCGGAGATAGAAATGTGCAGGGACCATTATCCCACAGGTTGCCGGGACGGGCTACAAGGCCCTTGATTGGCGACGGGTTTGGTGTCGGCCGATTCGCTCGGACTAAACGGTTGCGGTAACTGCAGCACATGGACACCAGCCGCTCGCCATGCCATTATTGCCCACCGTCCAGTAACTGCCTGGCCTTGCTGAAGACAGCGTCGAACATATCCTGGGTTAATCGCCCCGTCAGCGTGTTGTGCTGGCTGGGATGATAAGAGCAAACCAAGGTGACGCCGTCGGGAAGGAGACAGGTTGCGCCATGGCCGAATAGCGGCTGGGGTGAAATCAGCTTGCATCTTTGATCAGAGCGCAAAGCCAGGTATGCGTCGAAAGCGAATCGGCCCAGAGCTACCACAACCTGAACATTGGACAATAGCTCGAACTCCCTCAGCAGGTACGGTAGGCAGTTTGACCGCTCCCGCGGCAGGGGCTTGTTGTCCGGCGGAGCGCATCGCACCGCCGCGGTGACGTAGGCGTCGGTCAGGCTCAGGCCGTCGTCGCGGGAACGGGACTCGGGAGAGTTGCAGAAGCCGAATTTGTATAGAGTCCCGTATAGCCAATCCCCGCTCCTGTCACCGGTGAACATCCTCCCGGTCCTGTTGGCGCCGTGGGCCGCCGGGGCCAGCCCCAAGACCAGCAACCGGGCCCCTGGGTCTCCAAAGCCTGGCACCGGGCGGCCCCAGTAGTCCCAATCGGCATACATCGGCCGCTTCTTCCGTGCAACCTCCTCCCGGTGTTCCACCAGTCGGGGGCACAACTCACAGGAGATTATCACCTGGCCCAATTCCGCTATGGAAGTTTTCTTGCCGATTCGTAGCCCCCAGCCAGCCTTATATTGGGATTATATCCAATAATGTTTCCGCGGTTGGACCGACTGGACCATAGTCCTCGCCGCTCATCTCGTAGTCTGTAGACGGGTTAGGCTGTTGCTGGGCGGCTTCCTCCTGCTGGCAATTTCGCCGGTGGTCCAACCAGCAGGTACATACAGGACCCCAGGAAAGAGACGGCTGCAATGGATACGAGAGCCTCGTCGTAAGTCCCCGTGACGTCCCGTACAACCCCGGCGAATATCGGAGCAACGAACAAAACGATGCTCGATGGCACCCTGGACAACCCATTGATTGCGGCGAACGCCCTGCGCCCGAAGTAGATCCCACGCAGCGACATCGTCAGTGGTTGGCGCGCCCCGAATCCAATGCCCAATAGCACGGCAAAGAGGAACACCGTCTCCGTGTTATGGGCCAGCAACAGGACCACCACGGCGACTGACTGTAGGGCCGAAAACCCGAAGGTCGCTATCGTGATGTTGAACCTGTCTCCAATATAGCCGCCGACCAGTATGAATGCAGAGGTGGTTCCAGTATAGACAGCTGTCACAAGGCCTATGGTCTGGAGAGAAAAGCCGCGATCATCCAGCATGAGGCCCAAGTGGACCAGTACCACCACAGTCACAGTTGACGAGAGCGCAAAGGCAATGCTTATTAGCCAGAAGACTCTCGCCCGAAGGGCTTCCTGGACGGTAAATCCCGGGTAGTCCTGTTCCCCTCCGGTTCTTGCTTGGGATTCAACGACGGGAGCGGACGGGTCTCCATCAGGTCTAAGTCCCACGTCCTCCGGGCGGTTGTGCATCACCCGTGACAATGGGAAAGCCAAGGCTATTGACAACATACCAATGAAGAAGGCTGTGGTCCTCCAGCCGAAGCGCTCCGACGTGGCGGCATCGGTCCCGCCAATTGACCAAGCCAGCAGTAAGGGGATCCCAATGGCCCCCACCGCCAACCCCTCTGCGACAACTGCCATAGCCCGGGTCTTGTAGCGGACGAACCAGTTGTTGACGACGGTCTGGACTGGGTACCAAGCTGCCAAGCCCGATCCCAGGCTCAGGACGACGAATGTGGGATACAGGTGCCATAGATGCTGAATCCTGCTGAACGCCACGAAGCCCAGCCCGAAGATGATCATCCCAATGAAAATCGAGCGACGGGCCCCCAGTTTTTGCACTATGAAGCCCTGGACCGGTCCGAGGAATCCGCCTTGGATCTGGGTGAATGCGTAAGCCAGGGACATCTGCCCTGCCGACCAGTTGAAGGCGTTTCGCAGCACCGGGTTCCATATCGGAAGGCCCCAGTAGAAGGGCACGTCCGACACCGCCAGAATCAAGGCGCCCACCCCGGCCAAATACCAGCCGCGAAAAGTCCTGCGCGCCCGGCGGACGGCCTGTGGAAGGATGCCTGCTGTTGAGAGGAAAAGGCCGGAGGCTAGCGCTGCCAAGCGCTCGGACATCATGATACGGACGCCTCTATACTAGTCCCGCCAACGAACTGGTACGGCATCTTCAAGTCATGCAGGTAGTCCGCCCACGGGCGCCCCCATCGCTGCCGGGAAAAACAAAAAACACACCCTGCACAAGCAGGGTGTGTCATTTTTCTTCGCGGGCTTAGCAGGAGTACACAGCCTTCCAATCCAGAGCAGACCAGATCTAAAGGCTCAAAGGGAAATCCTCGTAGTCCTTGTCTTTGTCGTAGACCTGTATGCGGCCCCGCCAACTTTCCAGCACGATTATCCTGTCCTGTTCGTCCACCCTCACCGCTACCGGCCGTCCGAACCGCCATTCCGGCTCCAGGTTCACCCTGCGCCGGGCCTTTACCACGGCGGGGCTAGCCTCCAGCCAGTCCTCGGCCCAAGGCGAAGGCTCCTGGGCATCTCCTACCAAAGACGTGATGAAGCTTCCGTCCGGGGCGTAGACCTGCACTCGTTCGTTGCCCCAATCGGTGACGTAAACGTCACCTTCTGAATCCACGGCTACGTCCGTGGGACGGTGGAGGGAGCCGACTCCCGCTGGTGAAGCCTCGAATTTGACCAGGAGTTCGCCACCGGTGGAGAACTTTTGCACCCGGTCGTTTCTCCAATCTGCCACGTAGACGTTCCCGTCGCGGTCCAGGCAGATGCCCCAAGGCATATTTAACTCTCCGTCGCCGTTGCCCGGCCCGCCCCATTGGAACAGGGCCTTACCGTCTTTGGTGAATTTCTGCACACGGTTGTTGTTACAGTCCACAACGTAGACGTTGTCGTCCGCGTCGAAGGCAATCCCCGAAGGCCCGTTCAACTCACCCTCGCCGCTGCCCGGCTGGCCCCAGTGGGACACGAAAGCGCCCTCTTTGTCGTAAACGGATATCCGGTTGAGGTAATCGTCGGAGACATAGATATTTTCCTGGCTATCCAGATCAATGCCCATTGGCCAGATAAACTGTCCATCACCTGTCCCGTAGGTGCCGAAGTCGCCCGTGTAGTCGTGGTCCATGTTGCACACAGTTACCCGCTGACCTATTCCCTCGGCTCCGCGGTTCAGGACGTAAAGCCTTCCACCGCTACCCAAGGCGATGTCGTACGGGTTCTGGAACGTTCGGCCGGATGTCCCGAAAGCGCCGATGCAGTAGCTGTAGTGGTAGACTCGACCGGCGGCGACGGTGGTCAGCATAGCGCAACTCTCCTATTGGAAATCAAATCGGTAAATGGACCGGCCAGCCCGAAAGGGCCAGCCGCCGCTGGGAAATACCTTTCCCTGTTGGCTTGGAGACTTAGAACAGGTCCAGTTGCTCGTACTTGCCGCCCACTATGGGCACAGGGTCCAAGCTCAACCACTTGTCTATGATTGTCGAGTACAGGCCCCGGAAGTCGTAATTGGGCTCCAAGTCTCCCTCGGTCAGGTGCTCCGGTTTGAGCGAGGGATAGACTCCGTACATCCCTCCCTTGACGTTGTTCCCTATAACGATGGCGCCGCCGCCTGCCCCGTGGTCGGTGCCCGTGCCGTTGTCCATAACCCGGCGCCCGAACTCGGTAAACAGCATCATGATCAAATTGTCGCCGGCGTCGTGCTCCTTCAGGTCGTCGAAGAAGTCGGTAATCGCCCGTGACATGTCGGTGCACAGTTGGTTATGCATGGGCGTTTGGTTGAAGTGGCTGTCAAAGCTGCCGTAGGCCGTATAGAAGACCTGCGTGCCTAGATCGGCCAGGTAGACGCTGGCCACGTCCCGTAGGTTCTTGCTTATGGGGGTATCGGCGTACTCGATCGTCGATTGGTACTGGGCGGGGGCGGCCCTGATAACGTCAGCGCCCTTTAGGGCATCTCTTCCGGTTTGGCCCAGATAGTCCATGGTGGGCCCCGTGCCTATTGCCGGTGAGTACATGCGGGCGAACCGCTCCAGCAACATCTCCCGTTCTTGTTCCACTCCCGGCACTCCCGAAAGTATCCCATAGGACTCCAGGTTGGAAACCGAGGTGACGGGCACTCCCTTGAGGGCTAACGCTCGGGGCAGGCCCTGGCCGACGTTGACCCCCTTCAGCACGTTTTCCCCGGTCGGGTCCAGGTCCCGCACTACCTTGGCGGCCCAGCCTTCTGTGCCAATCTTATCGGGCTCGCAGGTGTGCCAGATGTCCATGGACCGGAAGTGAGACCGCGGAGAATTTTCGTAGCCGATGCCGTGGATTAAGGCGACCTTACCCTCATCGTAAAGCTTCTTTATCGGCGCCAGGACGGGGTTGAAGGCCATCTCCTTGTCGATGGGAAGCATTTGGTCTTCCGGAACTCCCACCTTCGGCCGGTTGTCATAATAAAGGGGGTCCGTGTAGGGAATTACGCTGTTCAAGTAGTCGTTTGCGCCAGTCATCTGCAATACGACCAACACAGGGTCCTTGTGAGTGGTGGTCATTCGTTATCCTCCAGACGTTATATCGGTGGGTCCAGTCTATAGTTACTTATGCGAACTGATAATCTCTCGAAGCGGCGACCAAGGCCAGCAACACGCCGATCCGGGCCTCGGACGTTTTTGAGTCATCTTCGGTGTCCCAGCAAAGGTCGCCGCTCTGCCGTGCCTGTTCCAGGAGTTCCCCCCTTGTGGCGTCGTTGACCTCCAGGGGTCCGATCACTGCCAAACATTGGTCCACCAGTTGCTCCGGAGACAGGCTCCCTTGGGCTTTGATGTGTTGAACCATGGCCTGTACGCCGGGCAAGCTGGTGTCTCCCAAGAGCTTGGCGGAAAAATTTACCCGCCTGACCAATGCTCCGCCGTCTATCCATTCTGCCCCGGTATGCCAGCTTTCCACGCTGGGGGGGTTCAGTAGTTCCTGGCCCTGGTAATTGCACTCCATGGCAAGCTCGGTGTAGCCGGGCCCGGGGCCGTTGTAATTGCCGGCCATTCGCACCGTTCCAGCGACCAACTCCGCCGGACTCTTCACCTTGGCGAACCTGGCGTTCTTGAAGAAGTCCGAGTTAAAGAGCGCCCGCAGAATACAACGGATGTCCCCGTCGGTGCGGTTGTACTCCTCCACCAGTGCGTCGATGGCGTCCGGGTCGTTGGGCGGGGTGATGTTCCATGCAGGAACCTGGACCTCGTCGGCCACGAAGAAGTTGTACAGGTGACGAGCCAGGAACCGGGCCGTGGCCGGCTGCTTGACGATAATGTCTATGATGTCGTCGCCGTTGAAGGCGCCGGTGTGGCCCAGGAAGGTCTTTTCGCCGTAGTCGTGGTCTTCAGGCTGGAACTCGAAGCTCCAGAAGAACCGGCCCAGGGGTTGCTGCGGAATCTTTACGGGTATAGTCCACCCGGTAAAAGCCCGGGACGCTTCCTTTATATCGTCCTCGCTGTAGTTGCCCACGCCCATGGAGAACAGTTCCAATAACTCCCGGCCCCAGTTCTCGTTAATCGCCCCTTTGTGGTTGCCGTGGTTGTCCAGCCAGAAGATCATGGCCGGGTTCTTGGCCAGCTCTACCAGCAGGTCCCGGAACTTCCCGAAACCGTGGCGGCGGAACATTTCGAACTGCACGGCAAGCTCGGGAGCGTTGTCAACTTTGGCGAACCCTGTTGCGAATAGCTGGTGCAAGAACAGGGCCATCTTCTCTTCCAAAGGACGAGGTGAGTTGACCATGCGGTACATCCAGGCCGCGCCGTTGTTCACCACTAGGGCCGAACCTTCGAAACCCGGCATGAACCGGGACATGATGTCTTCGTCTATCGGCGGGTGGTCGTGGGGGTTGATCAACTCTTCGACGGTAGCTTCGTATCCGACTGCTACCCTGGCCTCCAACTCTTCGCGCGTCGCCCCAAAACCGGCGCGGCGCATCAAGTGGGCCATCAATGCCATCTCATCGCGACTGGCCATGGCTACCCTCCCAGGGCAATGTCATCAATTTTCCCTGCCATTTCAGGACCCGTATATCGTAAAGTTAGGCGGCAACCGTGTCAAGCTTGGCCCAGCTTCAAAAGAAGCTTGGCAAATCGTTCGAAATCAAGCAAGGCCGGGCCTTCTTCGGGAAAGCCTAAGGGGCTTCTTCTCCGGCGCTCCCAAGACCGGTCAACGCCTCGCTTTCCTCCCAAAGCCGCTTTGACCCGTCCTGGTCATAAGAAGCCTGGGACGAATCGACCAGCCCTTCGTCCATGAAGTAGCCCCCAGACACGCTCTCGACGTCGTTCGAAGAAGCCAGGTAGACAATAGTCCTGGCGCCCTCTTCCACGCTCCTGCCGATCCTCTTCAAAAAGAAGTTGTAGAACCGCCCTCGCAACCCGTTGTTCGTCGCCATGAAGTTGGTGGCTACTAGACCGGGGTGCAGGCCGTTCGCGGTGACTCCCGTTCCCGCCAACCTTCGGGCCAACTCGTAGGTAAAAAGCAGGTTGGCCAGCTTGGACCGCCCGTAAGCTTTGTAACCGCCATAGGCCTTTTGGTTTTGAAGGTCGTCAAAGTCCAGGTGGGCGTTCTGGTGGGCGTCCGACGCCACGTTGACTATGCGCGACGGAGCGCTGGATTTGAGCGCGTCCAACAACAGGTTGGTAAGCAGGAAGTAGCTCATGTGGTTGAGCGCTAAAGTCATTTCTATGCCGTCCACCGATTCCTGGCGCGTCAGCATCAGGGAACCGGCATTGTTCACCAAGACGTCCAACCTTTGGAACCGGGCCTTGAAGTCCTCGGCCAACTTTCTAATCGCTTGCTGGGAAGATAAATCGGCTATGAAGAAGCTGATTTCCTCATTCCCCGTTTGTGCCTGAATTTGCTCGACGGTAGCCTTCGTCTTTTCCAGGTCCCGGCCGACCAGCGCCACGGTCGCCCCCCGGTCTGCCAGGTCTGCCGCCGCCGCCTTGCCGATCCCCGCCGTTGCCCCGGTGATCAAACAGACTTTGTCCTTCATGGACCCTCCGCAGTCACGCTTGCGCCCGCTGGAAAACGCAACCCTTAGTCTACCTTAACCAGGCTCGCACAGACGAATAATCTGATTGTCTCATCCAACATGAACACTTACCCTTACCCGTAGTTGAGCCTTTCATAATGTGAGGTAGGCAAGCGTCCCTGCGGGCCGGCCCAACCACAGGCTTGCTTGACACCAAATCAGGTAAAATCATACACTCGAGTAACCCGAATGTCTTCATGGCTCCGGGTAACGGTTGGCCCGGTGGTGTAGCGGTTAACATACTGGCCTGTCAAGCCAGAGATCGGCGGTTCGAATCCGCTCCGGGTCGCCACCATTACGTCAGGTCCCTCCTCCGGGACTTCCACTCCCCTCATCCCCCAGGCCTTCCCGCGTGTCGCCCCATTTCACCCTTTCAGGGTCTTGATTTGCGTGACTGCGGCGGCCTTGACGGCGGCGTTAATTTTGGCCAATTTAGTTTGTTGACAGTCAGTTAATTGTTTGTTAACCTATGGTGCCTTGCCGGTGCCTGCATAGGAATCCTCCGGCTCATTATCCGTGTACAATCGGAATCGACGTACCCAAATCCTAATTGTCGCACCCCTCGATAGGAGGCTGAGATGAAACCCAGGATACGTGGCCTGAACCCTCTGCTGGTGATACTGGCCGTAGCGTTGGCGTCCGTGCTCTTTGCTCTGGCATGCGGCGAAGCTGAAGAAGCTACGACCGCGCCCGAACCCACGGCTACGGCAGCGCCGACAGCCCCGACGGACGACAGCGCCATGGACGACAGCGCTGCGGATGACAGCGCCATGGACGACAGTGCTGCGGATGACAGCGCCATGGACGACGACCATGCGATGGACGACGACCATGCCGACCACGAAGACGACCATGTCGATCGTGATGACCATGAAGACCACGACGACGCCATGATGGAGCCCGAGTACGGCGGCTCCCTCAGGGTGGCGGCGCCCCCGGACCACTCGCCCCCGGACCCCGTCGATGCTGAGGCCGGAATGATTCTCAATATGCTCGATCAGGTTCTCGAGCCCTTAATCCGCCTCAATCCTGACGCTACCTACAGGCCGGTCCTGGCCGAGTCCTGGGATATCAGCGACGATTTCACGACCTATACCTTCCACCTGCGGGAAGGGGTCACCTTTCACAACGGGGCCGAGTTCACCGCCGAAGACGTAGTCTATAGCCTTGGTCGGGCTCGGGACCCGGACATCTCCGTCCTGGCCAGCAAGCTCGCAACCGTTACGGATGTGGTCGCAGTTGACGACCATACCGTCCGGCTCGACCTGAGCGCCCCTAACGTCCTTCTATTGGACACCCTGTTTCTTATTCAGGCGGCCATCCTGGACTCCGATACCGATATCGAGAAGTTGAGATCGGCCGAGGAGGTCAACGGCACAGGCCCCTTCATGCTTGACGAGTTGGTGCCGCGTGAACGGATAACCATGGTGCGGAACCCCAACCACTGGAGCGGTAGTCTGCCTTACCTGGATGAGGTGCAATATATCGGCATCCAGGAACAGGTAGGCCGGCGGGTGGCGCTTCTGAACGGCGATGTGGACGTAGTAACCGAACTGGCGCCCTCGCAGATCGCCGCCATAAACGCCAATCCTAGCACCCATGTGGCCAGCGTTGAGTCGTCTGGCTGGACCGGGATAGCCATTAACAACCAAATCCCGCCTTTCGACAACAAGCTGGTGCGGCAAGCCCTGCGCTACGCCATCGACCGAGACCTGGTCAACCAGGTAGCTTTCCAGGGCTTGGGCGCCCCCATGAACGACAGCCCGGTTTTCCCGGGGGACTCCCGCTTTTACGCCCCCGAATATCTGCCTGAGTACGATCCGGAGAGGGCCAGGGCACTGCTGGCCGAGGCCGGTTACCCGGATGGCATCGATATCAGCATAGAGACTTCGGACTTGGGTAATGGAATGCTCGAACTGCCGATTGCGTTCAAGGACAGCGCGGCGGCGGCAGGCATTAACGTTGAAGTCAATGTGCATCCGTCTGACGGGTTCTGGGGTTCGGTATATCCCAATGGACCTTTGACCGTCTTCTGGAATTCACCCCGGGCCGAACCGAACCACTCCCTGACCATCACTTACCACAGTGCTGAGACCTGGGCCGTGACCTACTTCGACAAAATATTGAAAGAGGGCTATGAATTCGCTCCTTACGGTATCGCCGACTGGACTACTTTTGAGAGCGTTTTCACCGATACCCCGGGCCCGTTGGCGCAAGAGTTAGACATGCTCATCGAACGGGCCAGGGGCGAGAGCGTGGAAGACCGAAATGCGACCTACAATGATATCCAGGCCTTCCTCGCCGAGCACGTACCTGCTCTTGCTATCGTCTCTTGGACGAACTTGGCCGGAATCGGCAACGACGTGAACGGTCTAGTGTTGAGTGGGATAAGCGGGGATATCTATTACGACACGGTCTGGCTGCACCAATAGGCGCCGCCTAGCCTCCTTTGCGAGGTGGCCTTCAGCCTAACGTGCTTGATGCGATACTCGATGGCCGGTGGGGGTCCCGACCCCCGCCGGTCACGCATATAGTAAATTGGTTACAGTTTGTGCAATCGGGGCTACTTGCACTGATCCCTGACTTGACGCCAAGGAATGCCGGAAACCAACTTTTCCCGGAGGTTTACTGATGTCGAGAACCCCTAAGCTGACCCTCGGACTATTCGTACCCCTGTTAGCCGCTTTGTTGCTGTCGCTGGCTATAGCCTGCGGCGGAGCAGACGATACCACCGAGCCGCCTGCCATGACAGAAGCGCCCACGGCTGCCACGACAGAAGCGCCCACGGCTGCCATGACAGAAGCGCCCACGGCCGCCATGACAGAAGCGCCCACGGCCGCCATGACAGAAGCGCCCACGGCCGCCATGACAGAAGCGCCCACGGCCGCCATGACAGAAGCGCCTGAACCCACGCCGGACCCCGACGCACACAAGTACGGCGGCATCCTGAGGGTGGGAACCTTCGCCGACTGGTCGACAATTGACCCGGGCTTTGCCGAGGCCGGGATGGCGATAAACACCGTGGCGAACGTCTACGACCCCTTGCTCTTCTTCAACCTCGACGGTTCCTACCGGCCTGGGCTCGCCACCCACTGGGAGGTCAACGACGACCTTACGTCCTACACTTTCTACCTGAGGGAGGGCGTGAAGTTCCACCACGGCAAGGATTTCACTGCCGAGGACGTGGTCTTTTCCATCGGCCGGCACCTGGACGAAGAGCTTCAGACCACGGCTTACCAGACGTGGAGTAACGTGGTCGAGGATATCGTCGCGGTGGATGACCACACCGTGCGTTTTGACCTGACCATCCCCGACGGGTTCTTCCTGAACGAGTTCCCGGTATATCAGAACCATATCCTCCCCTCCGACGTGGACATCGAAAAGATGGCCTCGGGCGAGGAACTGTATGGAACGGGTCCCTTCACCGTGATTGAGATCCTGCCCAACGAACGGGTGTCCATGGCTCGCAACCCCGACTATTGGGACGAGGGGCTGCCCTACGTCGATGAACTGCACCTGGTGGGAATCGCTGATAATCTGGGCCGCGTTGAGGCTCTGAAGAACG
Organism: Dehalococcoidia bacterium; assembly: GCA_963668505.2. Lineage (GTDB taxonomy): Bacteria > Chloroflexota > Dehalococcoidia > Lucifugimonadales > UBA3495. The sequence goes on from CAXXWY010000009.1 coordinate 72,977, forward strand.
GTGACATTGATATTGCCTTGCGCTTGGACTTCGACAGCGTCGCTGGTGTCAACTCCCATGATGAGACCGTTGCTCTGGCCACGGCGTCGCCGACGGTCAATGGGATGACGATGGACGTAACCCAGGAACCGTTCGACAACTTGCTGGTCCGGCAGGCCATGCAGGCCGCAGCGGACCGGGACCTGATACATCAAGCGATGATGCTGGGGCTGGGCGAGCTTGCCTATGACCACCCCATTCCTCCCAACGACGACAGGTACTTCGCAGCCGACCTCGACCTGCCGGAATACGATATAGAACTGGCCAGGTCCCTTCTGGCGGAGGCTGGCTATCCCGACGGTATCGAGGTTACCCTCCACACCGGAGAAGTCGGGCCGGGAATGATCGAGATGGCCGTGGCGTACAAGGAGAGCGCTGAACCCGCGGGCATTACGGTCAACGTCCAGAGGAATCCTTCGGCCCAGTTCTGGTCCGAAGTGTATGGGGTGGAGCCATTCACCGTAGTGTGGTGGCCGGGCCGCTCCAATCCCAACCGCACGTTCACGCTGGGGTACCTCGATGCTCCCAACTCTCCCTGGGCCACCCATAATTGGACCACCGAGGAGTTGGACTCCCTGATCCTGCGGGCCAAGGGAGAGACCCCGGAGCAGCAAAGGGAGACCTACCGGCGGGTCCAGGAAATACTGATTGAAAACGTGCCGGTCATCTACGTTGCCTTCCGGCCGAAAATTCACGGGGTGCGCAACAACGTGCGAGGCTTCGGTCCTAACCCGATCCACCCCGACGAGAACTACAGGAGTGCTTGGCTGGAGCAATAGGGGTTAAACGCTCCTGGGCGCACACAACGTAGGTCATAGCCGGAGGGTATGATACCCGCCGGAGAGTTCCCTGGCGTTCGCCATAGTTCGAAAGACCATTGGCGGCTCCAGGGAACTTGCCTTGTCCCTGTTAAGGCTTGAAATCGGTTCGTCATTATGGAGGCTGATATGGCAGGCGCTCTGGAAGGCACCCGCGTTATTGACTTTGGACAATACATAGCCGGCCCCTTGACTGGAATGCTGTTGGCCGACCAGGGAGCCGACGTCATCAAGGTAGACCCTCCCGGCGGCCCGCGCTGGAAGACCCCGGGCAACGCCACCTGGAACCGGGGCAAGCGAAGCATCCTCTTGGACTTGAAGCAGCCAGGCGACCTAGCCACCGCCCGGTCTCTGGTGCAATCCGCCGATGTTGTCGTGGAAAACTTCCGGCCTGGCGTCATGCACCGTCTGGGCCTGGGCCCGGATGACATGACCAAGGCAAACCCCCGCCTGGTTTATTGCTCCCTGCCCGGATTCGCATCCGACGACCCCCGCGCCGCCATGCCCGCATGGGAAGGCGTGGTTGTCGCCGCCTCCGGTAATTTCCTGCTATCGGCTGTCGGCCTCAAGCCCGTCATGGACATGGACGGCTCCGTTAAGTTTCAACCTCAAGAGGGGTCCAACAGCAGCAACGGGGACCGCCGCCCGGTCTACACCAGCATCCCCACAGCCTCCGCTTTTGGCGCCCTCCAGTCCGCCGTCGGTATTTCCATGGCCCTCAACGTCCGGGAGCGGGACGGCGTGGGCCAGCACGTCGAAATGCCTCTGTTCGACGCTATGTTTGCCTCCAACGCCTTCCGGGGAATTAGCAAGCACGATCCCTCCAAGGGCGTAACTTATCCTTACAGCCCCGGCAAATACGGCGAGCCTCAGCACTATGGCCCGTGGGGCGGGTTCTACCAATGCAAGGACGGCCGTTGGTTCTATTTCAACGGCTCCGGCAACGGCAACTGGCGCCAGTTCTTGCAGGCCGCTGGAATAACTTCCTGGGATGCCGAAGGGATAACCGACTTCAGCAAAATCGCAGACGATCTCAGCATTGCCGACGAAGCTTTCCGGCGGGCCGAGGAGTTGTTCAAGACTCGCACTGCTCAGGAGTGGGAAGACCTGGTGGCCGAAGCTGGGAGCGAGGGCGTGGTATGCCGCAGCAGCCTGGAATGGCTCGATCATCCCCAAGCCCGGGAGTCCAAGATGGTGGTCGAAGTAGACGATCCCACCTACGGCAAAATGCTGCAGCCCGGCCTCAACGTCCGTATGGAGCGAACTCCCGGTAAGATAAGTGGGCCGGCCCCCGTCCCGGACCAGCATCGTGAAGAGATTCTTTCCCAGTTAGCTTCTGCAAAGCCCGTCAACTCTCAACCATCGCCCGAGGCAACTATTCGGGCGGCTTTGGACGGCGTCAAGGTGTTGGACCTGTGCATCGTTCTGGCCGGCCCCATGCTGGGGCGTACTCTCTCGGAGTTTGGCGCCGACGTAATCAAGATCAACAACCCCAGCCGCGAGGGCACCGTCACCCTTCACACCGACGTCAACCAGGGCAAACGCAGTCTTCTCCTGGACCTGAAGACCGATGAAGGCCGGGACGTATTCTGGAAGCTATTGGAAGACGCCGACGTGGTGCTTCAGAGCTACCGGTCGGGCAAATTGAAGCAACTGGGCCTCAACTACGAAGAGGTGCGTAAGCGCAAGCCCGACATTATCTACTGCTCGCTCAATGCCTTCGGCCACCTTGGTCCCTGGGCCGAGCGCCCGGCCCACGACCCCAGCGCCCAGGCCGTCACCGGCATGAGCGTCCGATTCGGCGGCGACGGTCCCCCGGTGTCCCAGCCCAGCCCAATGAGCGACTACGCCACCGGCTACATGGGCGCCTATGCCGTCGCCTTGGCCCTGCTGCACCGGCAGCGCACTGGAGAGGGGCAGCTCGTCGACGCTTCACTGTGCTATTCGGCCATGACTCTCCAAGCCCCCTTCATGCAGTCCTACTCGGGCAAGACCTGGGATGAGCCCCGAGGCCAGGAATCCCTGGGCGACAGCCCCCTGCACCGCCTCTACCAGGCTCAGGACGGCTGGCTCTTCCTGGGCGCCAGGGAGTCGGACCTGCCGCGCCTCGCCGGCGTCGATGACCTTGGGGGCATCGATTCCCTGAGAGGTCCGGCTCTGGCCGCGTCCTTCGAGGAACGCTTTACCTCGAAGCCGGTTCAGACATGGGTCAGTCTGCTCAACTCTGCCGGCGTCGGGGCCCACCGCGTGGTGGACGACTTCGCCGAAGTCATGGCCGACCCGTGGGCCAAAGCCCACGGACTTAGCCTCACCCGCGAGCACGAAGAGGTTGGTGTGATGACCAATTGCGGACCGGCTTTCCGCCTGTCCCGGACCCCGGTGCGCATCGGGTATCCTGCCCCCAAGCCGGGCAAACACGCCCGAGAGATATTGGAGGAACTAGGTATGGGCGAGGACTACCAACGGCTGGTCGACGCTGGAGTCTTGGTGGTCGACGGCGTCAAGGCAGGCTAAAACCGCCCGGCCTTTGGCGGCGCAGAGTGAAGGATTAGCCCATGTGGCTGGAACGGCCCCTTCCGCGAGAGTAAGAGGCGCCGGCGGGGCTTTCCCCCGGCAGCGCCTTTTCGTCGTCACCGCGAGCGTTGGCGAGGAGTCTGAAATCATTGCCTCCACCGCGGCATTGGTAACGAGGCTTCCTTGATTTCTCGTCGCTCATCCTCCTTGAAAAGGCAGGCGGTGAGGGTTTCTGCGCGCCCGGTATTCAAGACGAAAAGACCCGGTCGGCGCTGGGCCATTTGATTGACAGAGTGTCAATCCCCTGATAGTCTGATCTGACCCTCCGGTGCCCTAGTGGCAATCCACCATTTTCTCTTCCTCGTACATTTCAATACGGTGTCAAAATGATGGGTTTGTCAGCGAATAAAAAATGGGCCGCTTCACGGCGGACCTGTGCGTGTACAACCTCCTCCATTCGGCTGGCCTTTAGTGTCAAGACCGTTGGTCAAGAGGTTAGACGGTCGTATCAGCGCCCATTTCGCCCCAAAGTTGCTGACGTGAGAGGCCGGTAAACTATGGCGCGCTTCCTGGCGATACGCCTGAGCTTGATCGTGCTAACCCTGTTTTTGGTCTCTGTCGCAATCTTTATTGCGGGAGAGGTGCTGCCCGGTGACGCCTGCACGAAAAAGCTGGGGCGGTTTATTACCCCGGAGAGTTACACAGCCTGTATGGCGGAATGGGACTTGGACCGCTCCGCCGCCGTGCGATACTTGGACTGGATCGCCGGGGTAGACCCGGGCGACGGCAGCGGCGGAGTGATTCTTGGCGATTTTGGATACTCTTTCAACCAGCTCCGGCCGGTTACGGATGTCATTGGGCACCGCTTTTGGTACTCCGTAACCCTTGCCGTGATAGCCTTCTTCGTAGCGGTCCCAACTGCGGTGCTTGTTGGGATATGGGCCGGAGTGCGCCCAGACTCCATTGGTGACCGTATTGTCAGCGCCGTCGCAATGGTCGGAATATCCCTGCCGGAGTTCGTCACCGGGGTATTACTTATAATCATCTTCGCATCTACGTTGGACCTGTTGCCGACCCTCAGCACCATTGACCGAGGTGAGAGCCCGTTAACAAACCCCAAGATTCTGGTGATGCCCATCCTCACCCTTACTGCGGTGGTGTTCGCCTATATCATGCGGATGACTCGGGCCAACGTCATTGAAGTGATGCAGAGCGCCTATGTGCGCACAGCGGTCTTGAAGGGCATCCCCATGCGCCGGGTCGTGTTTCGCCACGCTGTTCCCAATGCGTTGCTGCCCACCATCAGCGTCGTGGCTCAGATGTCGGGGTGGCTGCTGGCCGGCCTGATCATCGTTGAGACTGTGTTTTCTTACCCAGGCTTGGGGTCGTTGCTGTTGGCCTCTATCAATAACGATGACCAACACTTGCTGCAGGGGTTGGTGCTGATTATTGCCGGGGCCTATACCATTGGCAACCTGGTGGCCGACCTGTTATATGCATACTTGGACCCGCGGATCAGGTACGCCTGATGACTAGCCCCGCGTTGGCCGGTGAGATTTATACCGGGGTGGTTAGGTCCGCCGGAGCATCGCTGTCGGCGTTGGGCCGCGGGATCCGGAACTTCCTCAGGCTCGCTCTGGGTACAACCTCTGGACGCATTGGACTCCCCATTGTGTTGGCCCACGCGTTCGTGGCCATTTTCGGACCATGGCTGGCCCCTTATAGCCCCACAGACATCCGCGCGGAACACCAGTTTGTTGCGCCGTCATTCAACCAGGAATTCCTGTCAGTGGGTAAATATACGATAGAGGCCGGCTCTGAAACGCTCCAGGCTTTGGACAACGGCGTAGTTTCTGAAGAACTCCGGAGCGGGTTTGCCAGGGCGTCGTCTGGACTGAGCGCATTAACTGAGGACGCCGCGGTTTCTACAGTGCAAGACGGCAGCAGTTGGACCATAACCCAACCTGGTGTTGCCCCCTACGAGGTGTCCACCATCGAGGGGAGTGAGCGGTACTGGTTCGGCACCGACAACTTCGGACGCGACGTTTTCAGCCGGGTCTTGTCCGGCGCGCGCTCCCTGATCCTGATATCCCTGTGTGGAGCGTTATTGGGTATTTTCCTGGGAACCGTGGTAGGAATGGGCAGCGGCTACAAGGGCGGTAAGATCGACGAGGTTGTGATGCGCATCGTCGACGCCATGATGGCCTTCCCAGGTCTGCTTTTGACTCTTCTTATACTAGTCACTCTGGGCGCCAGGGATGCTCCCTGGGGGTGGCTCGATTCCCAGTGGGAGGCCGTGCTGATAGTGGTAACGGTGGGCATCGTCTTCTTGCCCGGCATATCCAGGGTGATGCGCAGCATTACCTTGAAGGCTAAGAACCAGGAATTCGTCATGAGCGCCCGGCTGCGGGGAGAATCGGCAGCCTACATCATCTTCCGGGAGATACTGCCCAACGCCATGACCGTGCTCGCGGTGGAACTCTCGGTCCGGTTGAGCTACTCCATACTTATCGTCTCCTCATTGGGATTCCTGGGCTTGGGCGTTCAACCGCCGTCTCCGGATTGGGGTCTGATGATCAGTGAGAGTCGTGGTTACCTCGCTGACTACCCGTGGATGGTGTTGGCGCCAGCGGGAGCGATTTCCTCGCTGGTGGTGGGTGTCAACCTTCTGTCGGACGGTATTAGACAGGCCAGCGGACTCCCTCGGGAGATAACCCAGTGAGCAGTCAGTCAGCCAACGGAACGCCTCTGCTCCAAGTTGAGCACTTGGGTGTTACTTTCTTCACCCCCAGGGGCACCGTCCGGGCCGTGCGGGATGCGTCTTTGGAAGTGCGCCGGGGCGAGGTGATGGGTGTCGTCGGCGAATCGGGATGCGGCAAATCGACGACCGCCTTCGCCGTCATGGGATACCTGCCGGGTATTACTCAGGTGGATGGCAAGATTGTCTTTGAAGGCCAGGACGTTGCCCAAATGGGACCAGACGAGTTGCGCCATCTGCGGGGTAACCGCATCGCGATGGTCTACCAGGACCCCGCAACAGCGTTGAATCCTACCATGAGGGTGGGCCCCCAGCTCGAGGAGGTCTTGCGCGAGCACACGGACATGGCCTCTCAGCAGATCCGCCAGCGAACGGTGGAACTGTTCGAGAGTGTGCGGCTGTCCGACCCCGAGACGGTGGGTCGCCGCTATCCCCACGAACTGAGCGGCGGTATGCAGCAGCGGGTGGTCATTGCAATGGCGCTGGCTTGCGACCCCGACTTGTTGATCATGGACGAGCCCACCACCGGACTGGACGTTACGACCGAAGCGACGATCCTGGAGCTAGTTGTAGACCTCAAACAGCGAATAAACGCTGGCATTCTATACGTGAGCCACAACTTGGGAGTCATCGCTACCGTTGCCGACCGCGTGGCCGTGATGTACGCCGGCGAGACGGTGGAAGAAGCGCCGGTGCGAGACTTGTTCAAGGATTCTAAACATCCTTATACCACTGGCCTGCTTAACTGCGTGCCAAAACCTCCTACTGACGCTGGCGAGGTCGTCCAGCTCAGTCGTATTCCTGGCGTGGTCTACTCAGCCAACGACCCTGCGCCGAACGCATGTCTCTTCGTTTCCAGGTGTCCTATCGCCCAGGAAAGCTGCAGCAGACAGGCGCCGCCGTTGGCGGACGCGGGCGGGGGGCATTTGTCCCGCTGCCTGTATCCGGGTGACGTCGACACCGGAATTTGGGGCGAGTTGGATACAAGCGTAGATACCGAGCGCGCCCGGCAAGAGCCGGTATTGACTGCAACTGGCATGCGCCGTTTCTACGGTAATTGGGGCCGCAAGTACTTCCTCTTCGGTCCGCGAGTCAGGCCGCCCGTCCGAGCGGTCACGGGTGTGGACTTCAAAGTAGGCCTGGGCCGGACCCTGGGAATAGTTGGCGAGAGTGGATCCGGCAAGACCACCGTTGCACGGGCGATAGTGGGACTGGTGCCCCGTGATCAGGGCGGCTTGCAACTACAGGATCAGGAACTGGCCCCCTCAGTCGAAAGCAGGACCAGGGACCAACGGGCGGCCATGCGTATGGTGTTCCAGAATCCCCAGGCCTCCCTCAATCCCAAGTTGTCCATCCGTCACGCCATAGTCCGGTCCCTGCGCAAGTTTGCCGGTCTGAACAAGCGCGACAGCCAAAAGCGCGCCGGAGAATTGCTGCAGGCCGTGGGTCTCGACCCGGGCTACCTGGACCGGCATCCGGGCGAGCTCAGCGGTGGAGAGCAGCAACGGGTCGCCATTGCTGGCGCCTTTGCCGCCTCGCCGGACTTGGTCGTTGCCGACGAAGCCGTGTCGGCACTGGACGTCTCCGTGCAGGCCCAGGTTCTGAACCTCTTGCGCTCTCACCAGCAGGATACCAACACTTCTTACGTGTTCATCACCCACGACCTGGGTGTCGTGCGCTACCTCTCCGACGATATTCTGGTGCTATATGCAGGGCACGTCGCCGAGACCGGACCGGCCAACAAAGTGCTGGGGTTGCCGTCCCATCCATACACCGAAGCCTTGATGTCGGCGGCGCCAATCCCTGACCCCGATGCCGAGCCCACGGTGATACGTCTGTCGGGGGCCGTACCAACCATGCGGGCCGAATTCACCGGCTGTTTCTTCGCTGGACGCTGCCCCAGGAAGGTTGGGCCTGTCTGCGACGATACGCCTCCGCCGGAGCAAATCGTCCCAGGCGGCGGCCACTTGATTAACTGCCACATTCCGTTGGAGGAGTTGGCGGCGCTTCAGGCTGACGGCAGCGGCTCAGCGGTTACTCAAGCGTCGGCATCCTGACCCTCCCCAGCGGTAGCGTTCAGCCGCCGACGCTCCGCTACTGCTACGCTGTTATAGGACTCTCAGGTCTGCCAAGGGCTTCCCCATGTCTCGTTAAAGGCAATTTCCTCGATGGGCTTGCGCCTTGTCGGCCCGTATCGCACTCCTTCCGCAGGATACCCTATCGGCAGCAGGGCCGCCGTTTCCATCTCTTCAGGTATGTCCAGAATCTTCTTGAATTCCACAGAATATTGCAGGACCCGGGTCGTTAGAACACTTCCTATCCCCATCGCTCGGGCTGCCAGCAGGATATTCTGCACCGCGGGGTAGATGGTGGCTCCCCACCAACTGCTGTACTCCGGGTAGACGCGGACGCAGGCTAGAATAAACGCGGGCACTTCCTCCATGTGGTCTTCCATCTGTTGGGCCGATGCGTATACCCGGCGCTGCTGCGCCGTCATGTCGGGCCTGATCACAAAGTCAGGCCCTGCCCGGTATATGTCGGCGATCTTCCGTTTGGTTTCCAGGTCCCGGATAACGATGAACCGCCAGTCTTGGATGACTCCTCCCGTCGGCGCTTTGACCGCGGCTTGCAGCAGTGTGGTTATGACATCGTCAGGAATGGGGTCAGGCTTGAAAGACCTGATTGCCCGCTGGGTATGGATGGCCTCGAACACTCCCATATCATCGGGCATTGGCTTTTCCTTCTTGGGGTGATAAATGGCTTAGATCGCCGAAGCGTCAAACTCTGCTGTCACCGGGTTGCGCAACACCCCGATGCCGGGAATTTCGACTTCCACGGTGTCGCCGGGCTTCATCGCTGAGGTGGCGCCGGGGGACCCGGAGTACACCAGGTCCCCCGGGCGCAGGGTCACGTGTTGGCTTACATAGCTGACGATTTCGTGAAACGGGAACAGCATATCCTTGGTATGTGCCCGCTGTTTCTCCTCGTCGTTCAGCCGCACTATGAGTTCGAGGTTTTGCGGGTCGATGTCGGTCTCAATCCAGGGCCCCACCGGAGCGAACGTATCGGCGCCCTTGGCCCGCCACGAAGTCCGGTCGTCCCTCTGCCAGGTGCGGTCGCTTACGTCGTTCCCGCAGGCATACCCTAGGATGAACCTGCCCGCCTGTGCTGGGGTGACCCGCCGGCACATCTTGCCGATTATCGCTACCGCTTCACCTTCGTAATGTACCTGGCCCTCTGAATCTCTTGGGACGATTATGGGGTCCTCGTGACCGGTCAAGGCTCCTCGCACCTTTACCCATGGCTCTGGGTGCTCCGGCAAACAAGATGGGCCGTTCCCGTTTTCGTATATCGCCGCCGCAAACTCCAGGCGGTTGGCGAAGTTGAGTCCAGGGCCAAGGATTCCCGTGGGGTCCGTTGGAGGCAATAGCTTCACCTGTTCTAGCTTGTGCCTGGTGTCGGTCATGCGGAAACGGGTGTAGATACTCCCCCTGATTTCAATAATCTCGTCATCTTCGACCACGCCGTAGGCTACCCGCCTGTCAGCCCGAAAACGCGCCAGCTTCATTTACTCCCACTCCCGCCATCGCTCACCAGCGATGCTAAGCGACGATTTTAACCTTTCCCGAACCTAGCCGCAAGGGAGGACGCCGGTCTGTAACCATCCCGGTTACCCTGGATTTCCTTGGCAACCGGCGCCGACGCGAGTATAGTGTGGTGCGGTCTGGAGCGCTGCTTATGTTAGCTGCCGACCGCCGATTCACTAGGGAGTAATGCTCTGCTCAAGCCCAAGCGCGTAAGCCATTTGGCGCTAAACGTCACGAACTATAAGGAGTCGATGTTCCGCTATCTGGAACCCCTCTCGGCCCAGATCGCTCTCGCGAGGGATGGTGATGTGAGTAGGCCAGGTTCGATGCGGTGAAAATACGGGCCGCTGTCATCGACCTCGACGGAACGTTGATCGGCCAAAATGAGCAGATCTCGCCCCGGGTATACCGGGCAGTCACCCGACTGTCGCAACTTGTTCCGGTGTCCATAGCCACGGGCCGCGAGGCCGGCCACACCATCAAGTACGCCCGGCAACTGGGCCTTACGACTCCCCAGATTTGCGACGGAGGAGCGGCCATCTTGAACCCGTCCAATGGCCGCTCCATTTGGACCCGGCCGCTGCCCCCGGCGCAGGCGCAGGACATCATCCTGGCCCTGCGAAGCCGTGAAGTTGAGTTCATCGCCACCTACCCCGGCGGCTCGTTTACCGACTACGCCGGCATCACCCATTGGAACATGGTCCGCATCTCGGCCTTGGACTTGGACGAAGAAGGCGCCGACGAGTTGGTAAGCTGCTTTTCCGCCGACCCCGGTCTGAACGTGGTGAAGGTGTTTCTGCCGTATAACGGCTTTTGGGCCGTCGACTACACAAGTTGCCGGGTGGATAAGGCTGCCGCCGCTCTCCATCTGGCCGGCCTATATCAGGTCGCCGCTGGCGACATCATGGCCGCGGGGGATAGCTACAACGACATCCCATTGCTGCGAATGTGTGGGCTTGGCGTCGCCATGTGCAACGCCCCCGACGAACTGAAGGCGATTGCGGACTATGTCGCCCCGCCGGTGGAAGAAGACGGGCTGGCGGTGGCCATAGAAGAGTTGGCGTTACTCTAGGCCAAACCCCTCAGGCCCCGGAAAAAGGCCCTGATGTCCTCGGCCAGCAGCACGGGCTCTTCCAGGGCGGAGAAGTGGCCGCCGCTCGGCATGTCGGTCCAACGCCGGATGTTCTTGAAGCTGCGTTCGGCCCACTCCTTGGGCGGCGGATTTATTTCCTTGGGGAAGCTGGCTATACCAACTGACGTCTCGACCAGTTCCCCTTTCTTCATTTCCCAGTTGTTGTTCTGCGTCTCGTAATAGAGGCGGGCAGCCGAGTTGAACGTTTCGGTTACCCAGTAGATCATGACCGTGGTGAGAAGCTCGTCCTTGGTGTACTTGCTCTCGATATCTCCGCCGGTATCGCTCCATGAGCGGTATTTCTCCACCAGCCAGGCGGCCATGCCGGCGGGGGAGTCGTTCATCCCGTAAGACAGGGTCTGCGGCTTGGTGCCCTGAATGCGGCTGTACCCGCTCTCACTTTGGCTCCACTGCGCCTTGGCCTTCTGCAAAGCCTTCTCTTGTTCCGACAGCTCGCGGGATCCGGGGCCAAGGTACGGAGTAGGGCTGTGCAACGCGGTCAGGTGAATCCCTATCAGCTTCTCCGGATAGGCGAACCCCAGGTAGGCAGTGACGTTGCCCCCCCAGTCCCCACCCTGTGCGCCGAATCTCGCATAACCTAACTCCTCGGTCATCAACTTGGCCCACAGGTCCGATACTCTAAACGCGTGCATGCCCCGTTCATGGACGGCGTCCGAGAATCCGTACCCCGGCATCGATGGGACCACCACGTCGAAGGAGTCTGCCGGGTCTCCGCCGTGGCTCCCCGGATCGGTCAGCAGGGGCACGATTTTGTGCATCTCGAAAAACGAGCCGGGCCAGCCGTGGGTAATCACCAGGGGGAGCGGGTTGGGCCCCTTTCCTCTCTCGTGGATGAAGTGTATGCCTAGGCCATCGACTTGGGTGCGGTAGTGCTTCACAGAATTGATCAGTCTTTCCTGCGCCCGCCAATCGAAGTCGTTCAGCCAATACTCCACCAGTTCCTTCATGTAGGCCAGGTTCGTCCCGTAGTCCCACTCCGCGCCGTGTATCTCATCGGGCCAGCGTGTCCGGGCCAGCCTGTCTCGAATGTCGGCAAGGGTATCTTCCGGCACGTGTATCTCAAAAGACTCGACTGCCATTCTGACTCCCTCCTGGCGGGCCGAATCGGCCATGAGGCTAGGTTATCGCTTTTCACGGCAAACGCTGCCGTCGACGGGAGAGGCGAAATTCACCGGGAAGCACGTGGAAGGCCCTAAACTTAGCCGTCATAGCGTTGATTGTCAATCAGACCCCAGCGAGACCTTACTTCTCTGACCTCCCCCGTCTGGTAAACTGAGCCCCCTTCGTGATATTGTCAGTGCCATGAACTTTGATGACTACCAACTGGAAGCCTCGGTATACGACGAGATGTTCGATCCCGCCGGCGCGCCTCGGGAACATTGCCGGGAGCTCCATGAAGCCTTGGGCCAGCTTTCCTCCGAGCAGTTGAGCAGTATTCAGGAACGCGTCACCCGGTCTTTTTCCAACGAAGGCATTTCCTTCACTGTTTACGGAGACGAGGAGGGTGAGGAGCGAATAATCCCGGTGGACTGCCTGCCCAGGGTGCTTCCGGGGGCCGAATGGCGGCAATTGGAAAAAGGTCTGGACCAGCGGATTAAGGCGCTGAACCTCTTTCTTGAGGACGTTTACGGTGAAGCCCGCATCATCGACGATGGGGTGATTCCAGTGGACGTGGTGCGTGACTGCCCGCAATATAGGGTGGAGATGCGAGGCTTTTCCGCTCCCCAAGGCGTCTGGGTTGCTATTTGCGGCACCGACTTGGTCCGTACCAACGACGGCTTCATGGTGCTGGAAGACAACCTGCGGGTCCCTTCCGGCGTATCCTACATGATCGCCAACCGCAAGGCGGTGAAGGCCAGCCTGCGGCGGCTTTACAGGAGTTCCCGGGTGCGGGACGTGGAGCAGTACGGACGCCTGCTGCACGAGACGCTTCTGGAACTTGCCCCCGGCGGACGCTCCGAGCCGTGCATCGCCCTGCTCACCCCTGGGGTCTACAACTCCGCCTTCTACGAGCACATGTTCCTGGCCCGGGAGATCGGCGCCGAACTGGTGGAGGGCCGGGACCTGTTGGTGAACGACGGCTTCGTCTACATGAGGACCACCACCGGCCTGCGGCGAGTTGACGTAATCTACCGCCGCGTGGACGACGACTTCCTGGACCCGCTGGTCTTCCGTCCCGATTCCCTTCTCGGCACTCCGGGCCTCCTCCACGCCTACAAGCAGGGCAACGTAGCCTTGGCCAACGCACCTGGAACCGGGGTCGCCGACGACAAGAGCGTGTATGCCTACGTGCCCGACATGATTCGCTACTACCTGTCAGAAGAGCCGGTCCTGGCCAACGTGGAAACCTACCTTTGCCGGCGGCCTGAAGACCTGGAATACACCCTGGACAACTTGGAACACCTGGTGGTGAAACGGGTGGGCGGGTCGGGCGGATATGGGATGTTGGTTGGCCCCCACGCCACGCCTCAAGAGCGGGAAGACTACGCCGCAGAGTTGCGGCGCAACCCGGCGGATTTCATCTCCCAGCCGACGCTCGCCCTTTCTCGATCACCCTGCCTGATCGATGGCGCCTTCGAACCCAGGCACGTCGACTTGCGGCCCTTTGTGCTTCGCGGGCGGACCACCCGCATGGTCCCCGGGGCATTCTGCCGCGTGGCCATGCGGCGCGGGAGCTTGGTGGTCAACTCCAGCCAAGGCGGCGGCGGCAAAGACCTCTGGGTGCTGGAGGACTGACCTGCATGCTTTCCCGCAGCGCACAGGGGCTTTACTGGATGGGCCGCTACTTGGAACGGTCCGAATTCCTGTGCCGATTATTGCTATTGCAGACCGAAGCCCTCGTCGACCGCCCCATTCGCGAGATTCATTCCGGCTGGGTACGAATCTACGATAGCCTGCACCGAGACCCCCCCGTGGGGAGCCTGGAACTGCTGGGCAGCGATGACTTTACCCTGGCCGATTCCTACACCCTCGCCGACCATCTGACCTTCGACCGCTCCAACCCTGACTCTATCTGGAGTTGTTTCGCCATGGGCCGGGAGAACGCCCGGCAGATGCGCCACTGCATCAGCACCGAACTGTGGGCCAGCCTGAACCTGGCCTACTTGCGGATTCAGAAGCTGGGCATGCAAGACATCTGGCTGACGTCGCCTGAAGGGTTCTACGCCGATATGGCTGCCGAGATGAACACCTTTTCCGGCGTGGCCGGCGCCACCATGTACCGCGACGAAGGCTGGCGGTTCATGCAGTTGGGCCGGTTCATCGAGCGCTCCCAAATGTCCATTTCCTTGTTCCTGTCCCAACTCTCCGAGGACGCCCGCAGGGGAGAGTCCTCCGAAGCCGACTGGACCAGGCTGTTGCGCTTCTATCATGCCTTCGAAACCTATAACCGCAGGTACAGTATCCAGGTGCGGCCAGACCAGGTGCTGGACCTGCTGGCTACCGATCCCCTCCTGCCGGACTCGTTGTGCCGGTCCCTGGACAGGACGGCGGCGGATCTGGACTCCATCGGCCCCGCCCCCGACGCCAAGGCAAGCGATGCCGCCAGGCGCTTGGCCGGCCGGACCGCCGCGCTGATCCATTACCAGTGGCCCGATGGAGAAGACCGCCGGGAGTTATTGCTGCAGGCGCAGGACCACTGCCGTGAGTTGCACCATCTGTTAGCCGCGGCCTACTTCGACTATGCGGCGGAAACATTCCCCGGTCGTTAGCTGCATGAGCAGCCCTGCCGTCTACGAGCCTTCCATCTATCAGATAGAACACGTCTCTACGTACAGCTATTCGTCCCCGGCTCGCCACTGCGCCCTGGCCCTCTGTCTCCAGCCTCGCGACGACGCCCGGCAACGGCTGCTGCGTTTCGAGATAACCACCAGTCCAGATGCGCCGCAAAACAGCGAAACGGACTTCTTCGGCAACACCAGGCACGTCGTCAACATTCATCGCGAGCACCGGTTGTTGGAAATTTCCGCCCGTTCCTCGGTGGAACTCGATGGGTCCGCCCCTGTGCCGGATTCCCTGGGGGCCGGCGCGTGGGAGGAGATTCGCTCCTGGAAAGACTTATTCTCATATTGGGACTTCACCCGCCCCAGCGCCTTTGCCAAGCCTTCACCAGCCCTCTCCGGGTTCGTAGACGAACTGGGTATCCAGGCTTGCGGAGACCCACTGGAGTCACTTGTGCGGCTATTGGATACCCTTCATCGCAGCTTTCGCTACGTTCCCGGCAGCACCACGGTCGTCTCTCCGATAGAACATATCCTGGAGTCAAGACTGGGAGTCTGCCAGGACTACTCCCACGTGATGATTGCAATTGCCCGTTCCTGGGACATTCCGGCCCGTTACGTGTCCGGCTACCTGTACGAGAACAGCCAGGCCGGCGAAGACACCACGCAAGCGGCCTCCCACGCCTGGGTGGAATGCCTGCTCCCCGGCGTCGGCTGGGTAGGCTTCGACCCCACCAACCGCTGCCTGGCCCAGGAGCGGCACGTCAGGGTGGGAGTCGGCCGCGATTACCAGGACGTGGCCCCCGTACGCGGGGTCTTCCTGGGAAGCGGAGAAACCCGGCTCGACGTCCATGTCAAGGTTCTCGCCGCCCGTCGCTGAGGCGCGCGCCGGAGCAAAACCCGGCATATAACCCCAGTTGGCCCATCGTAATTCCCGTGCAGACGGGAATCTACAGGCAGGCATACCAGGCTCCCGCCTCCGCGGGAGCGACGCGGCTTGGAGAGTGACTGCTGGCAAGGCCGAAAATTTTAGATTCCCTTTCATTTCCTCCCATTCCCTCCCATTTTGCGGGGTAGGCCGAGGTGCGGGCCAAAAATTTGATTTCCCCTCCATTTTCGCCCATATCCGCTCATTTTAGGGTGACGGCCTGCGGGCCGTGGGTCAGGGCCGTCGGTAGGTTGGGTATGCCTGGTGTTATAGTAATGAAACATTACAGGGCTTGGCAACGGGCAACTGTCAGTAAATGGGGAGTTGGATAGGCGGGCCGGGAGTGACGAACGGGAATGACCACAGGCTAGGCCGAGGCATCGGATTTCAGGTGCGGTGTGTCGGGGGCGCCACCTGCAAAGGGGACAGTCTATGCCGCGGCACGCCAAAGTGCGACTGACATAAGCCTGTTTGCGCTTCTGGTAAACTTGACACACACGGCATGCAGGAGGTGTGAGATGGGGCTGGACATCGGTGTGGTAACCATAGATTACTTAGACCGGCCAGAAACTCCGGTTAAGGAATTCCTATTTCACTTGGCGACCGATGCGTTCTTGGGCTGCGCCGACGAAGAGTACGAAGAAGACACGAACGACGAAGAACAATACATCTGGGGAGGGAGTTGGGGCGGAAACACGTTAGTAGAGTTCAGCCGTTCCTATTTGAACTGGAAAGCTGACCGGTGGGTCAGCAACCAGAGCATCGGCGCGGAGGAACGAATCACGATCCGGCGTTGGATTGACGAATTGCCCTGGGAAAACGACATGGTGATGCTTCACCTAGGGGGCTAGGCATGGCGACGAAGAAGCAACAATCTCAAGACCACTATGATCATATCCTACCGTTCATAGATGAAGCCGCCCAACAATACTACAACGGTAACCGAGACAAGGGATTCCGACACTGGGCCTTCGCTACGATATTCACCGGACACGAAATTCAGGATATAGATATCGTTGAATGCACTGCCATAGACGGGCCTGACGACTTTGAAATCGACGGTCGCTTCATACCTGATTCCGACGATGATTCCGTGGTCAAGTTGTTTCAAAGTAAGCATCGTCAGCCAGGCACAACCATGAGATCGGCTGAAATAGCACCTTTCTTGAACGCGCCTGACCGGATATTGAATGCCAAAGAGGTAGTCCATAGTCGAAATGAAGAGACCAAAGACTTGCATGACCGAATAATGCGGATGCTTAAAGAGAGCAAGCTTGGCTGCACGATTAACCTAGTTTGGGTTACTAGCGGTACATTGAGCCCCCAGGCCAGAAGACATGCAAAAGAAAACAGCGTCAAAACAGTGACCGCGGAAGTGGACGGCAATCCGGTTGACGTGGAAGTAACGCTTGATTGTTGGGACTTATCCGACCTCTATCAGCACTATATCTCTCTGTTGGAGGGCGATAACTCAACGGCAAAATGCGACGTTGAGTTCCAACTGGAGCCAAACACTTACCATCCAACGTATGCAGGCGATTACCGGACGTTGTCTATGACTGTGCCTGCCAAGCAAATCATAGAGGCGTTCAGGAAACACCGTTACAAGATACTGCGTCTAAACCCTCGCGGTCCGTTGGGCAACAAAATCAACGCCTCGATAAAACGCACCCTTCTCGATGAAACCAAGAGACAGCAATTTCACCTGCTCAACAACGGGATCACAGCCATTTGTGACTCGTGGGACTTGGAGGAACCGAGCCGTAGGCTGATTGCTCTGGGCTTACAGATTATCAATGGATGCCAGACAACCGTAACTCTATGGGACGCTAGGGCCGCTATTCAAGACGACCCTAATGTGCTAGTAACGGTTAAACTCGCTCAGTGCCCCCAGAGTCTCGCTAACGCCATTGCCAGCACTACGAACAACCAAGCGGCCATGAGAGCGGAGGACTTCATCTCAAATGAGCCAATCCAGATCGAGCTACAGAGGGAATTCGGTGGGATGAGTCCGCCATGGTTCTATCAAGTCAAACGGGGTGAATGGAGCAAAATGCTGGGCGGGCAATACGAAAAAGAGAGATACAGGGAGACTGATGGCGGCTACAGAAAGCTCACCAGCAAAGAGGTGGCTCAAGCAACTGTAGCCTTCGCGGGATTTCCTGGGGAGGCGAAAGACAAAATAAGGAACTTCTTGAACAAAGAAACTCTGTCGGTTATTGCGCGGGAAGGCTCGTTCAGTTATGACAGGGTATATACCAAATCTTTAGATGCTAGGCAATTGCTGTTGCCGGCTGTGATTCAAAGGAAGGTGTGGAAGCAAGTTGCTGCGGATAAGGAAGACGAAGACTGGTTGGAATATGCGCGATTCCACATCGTCTGGCTCATCGGAGACTTACTTCGGGCCCACTATAGAATCGATAGTCGTCTTTTCACAGCGACGCGTTCAGAAATCATCGCAGCAGAGATAGACAACTGGTTTGGCCCAATATATAACGTTGCGGTTGCAGCGATAAGGAATGCCCGGCAGTACGCCGAATCTCGAGGCGAGTACAGCGGGCATCGGGAGTTCTTTCGAACACCGTCAAACTACCGGGCAATTGAGTCCAACAGGGCAAGCGCTCTTCAAATGGCGAATGATTTTGGAAACCCCACTGAGGGTCTTCCTACATAGCAGTTTCACGACAATGGAAGGCTGAGAGCGAGAAGCTGACCGTGGCCACAGCCCGGAAGGAACTGCGGGCGTGGCTGCGCGCGTCGGAGGAGGGCAGGGCGGTGGAGTTGTTGGGGGCGTGAGTTTCGGAGTTGGTCGCTTAGTGAACAGGTTGCGATTCCTGAGCCGCGACCAATGGTATGGGCTGTTAGCCTGTTTGCCATTGTTGGCGGTTATAGTCTGGGCTTTTGTTGCGTGGGTGTGGGGCTGGACTTCTCCGGGCGACGATGGCGGCTATCTGTCCGACGTTTGGCAGCCCTTTGTCACCATCATCGCCATAGCCGTCGGCGGGATTATCGCCATCTTCAAGTTTCAGTTGTTCAGGGACTCAGAGCCTCACTTGACGATTTCTCATTCCATTACCCACCGTCCCATTAGCGACAGCTATGTCCATATCGCCGTGACCGCTCATTTGAAGAACAGTTCCAGGGTCGAGGTGGAAATCCTCGAGGGGACTATTCCGGCTACAGCACATCGCGCCGCTTTTAGATGAAGACGTGAAGCGCCTCAGTGATCAGGTGTTCATAGAGAAGAAGTACAAGGAAGTCCAATGGCCCACCATAGTTGAGGCCCGCAGTATTTGGGATAAGTCCGAATTCATCATAGAGCCTGGTGAACTGCATCAAGAAACAATTGAATTCATGGTCGAAGCCGAAGATGTTCAGTCGGTGCTCATATACACGTACTTCTATAATTCGAGGTTCTTCACAGGCTCTCGCTCGGCTCAAGGCTGGAGCGCCGCCACTGCCTATGATATACTCAAAGACAACTAGACCAACAACCATTTCAAGAGGATGTCGTGCTGTTCAAACGGGGAAAGAATAAGCTTGGTAAGGCGGACCCCTGACTACAAAGGCACAGCCCCCAGGGTAGCCCCACCGCCCCAACAGGCATCCGCCAAACCTCCGGGCAAGCCGCAGACGGGACACCCCCCTAAGCGGGACTGAAGGTTCTCACAAGTCCAGCCGGGGCCGACCTAGCCTATGATATGCTCAAATGCGGCTAGAGCACCAAAGGTTTCAAGGGGGTATCGTGATATTCAAACGGGGAAAGAATAAACCCGCTAAGGCGGACCCCAATTACAGGGGAACAGCCCCCGAAGGTAGCCCCCCCTCCGGACAATACTTCGGCCAAACCTCCGGGCAGACCCGCGTCCAGCTACCCCCCTAAGCGGGACTGAAGGTTCTTACAAGTCTGTCCGGGGCCGCCGCCACGGCCTACGATATAATGGTTCCCGATATGGACAGGGTTGATTAACGGACCAAAGTCTGGAGAGCGATCGCGTGGCGCCAAAGAACAGCCCCCCAAAAGACGTTGAGGATGCGATACCGTCCTACACAGTTGTCGTTGAGGGTGGTTCGTTAAGGCCCAGGATCGCCCCTCCCAAGAACACGGACTCGCGTAAACCCCCGGGGAGTAAATCCCTAAAGCAGTCCTGAGGAGTTCCCTTCACACTACCCGCTTGGTCGCTCTTTCCACCGTCTCCGCTATGCCCCCCCGGCTATGGACCGCTACTGGGCAAGGGCGTCCAAAATGACGTTGTTCAGGGTTTCCCTAGATCGCCAGCCTGTCCCTGTCCGAGACGAAAGATCCCAAGCCAACCGGCCTGCCTTGCAGTAAGAGGCTGACCGGTACGGCGAACATCCCGTCCCCGAATCCGGCGCAGACCTCGCCGTCATATACCACCACACCCGCCGCGAATCTACTGCCCGCCGCCTTTTTCAACTTCCGCAGCCCGCGAAAGTCGGACTGGGTTACGGTGGCCGCAGCCTTCACCTCTACACCGGCCACCTCGCCCGCTCCCCGCTCGATGACGATGTCGACTTCCAGTTGGTCCTTGTCGCGGTAGTGGAAAAACTCAAGGGGCTTATCCTGGCAGACGGACTGGCGTTTTAATTCCTGGAATACGAAGGTTTCCAGGAACTGGCCGAGCAGTTCGCGGTTACTCGCCAGGTCGCCGGGGCCGGCGCCGGCCAGGGCGCAGCCAATGCCGGTGTCGCCGACGTGGAGCTTGGGCGTCTTGACCATGCGTTTCAACCGGTTCTTGTGCCATGGGGGCAGCCGGTCGATGAGGAACAGCCGCTCCAACAGGGCAACGTAGTCGCCGATGGTGGGACGGCTCAACTGGAATGGGGCCGCTAAATTCGACAGGTTATAGAGCCGAGCGGTCTGTGATGCCGCCGCCGCCAGCAGTTGGGGCAAAGCGCCCAGCGCACTAATCCTGGCCATGTCGCGCACGTCTCGCTGGAGTTGTGCGTCGATGAAGTTTCGGTACCAATTTGCCCGGCGTCGGGGAGTGGAGCGGGCCAGGGCTGCCGGATAGCCGCCGTCCGCGATGCGCTCCGCCAGGGCGTCGCCCATGCGCAGGGTGTTGGAGGTCTGGAACCCCCCGCGAAAAAGGTCGTCGAGGAAGTTGGGCGTCCCCCCATGCACTTCGCCCTGGGAGAGGGGATGCAGGCGCAGTATTTCCATGCGGCCGGCCAGCGAATCGGAAAGGGCGGGCACGAGCAGCACCTGGGAAGAACCGGTGAGTAGGAAGCGTCCGGGAGCGCGCCGGGCATCGATGGCCTGCTTGAGGGCGGTAAATATGGAGGGGACGCGCTGAACCTCGTCCAAGACGGTCCGCTCCCCCAAGCCGGAGACGAAGCCTGATGGGTCGGACTCGGCGGCGGCGCGGGCGACGTTGTCGTCGAAGCTGATGTAGCCGTATCCCCTGGGGCCTCCGACCACACGGGCCAAGGTGCTCTTGCCGGACTGCCGCGGGCCATGGATGAGCACCGCGGGCGAGTCGGCCAGGGCTTCGCCCAGCGGCCCCTCTGCATAGCGGGAGTAAAGCCCAGTCTGCTGCATCGTCCGATTGTAACGCGGCAGTGCGTCCAATTGCAACTTAGTCTAACGTCCGATTGCAATGTTAGAGTACGTCCAATTGCAACTTAGATTGGCGTTCAATTGAAATGTTGAAGTGCGGCTAATTGCAATCTTATGATGCGTCTGATTGCAAGGTTGCAAACTGAGCGGCCGGTGAAGCACGCCTTTACGCGTGCTTCTGTCGTTCGCTACTGTCCGCCAAAACTCCCGCAAACCTCAAGTCAGTAAACCACCCAAGCAGTCCCTGAATGGTTCCAGTTAGACCGCCTGTCTGGCCGCTCTCTACACAATTGCTCACAATGACGCAGAAATAAAACCCGGGCGCGGCCCGCTATACGGCCCACTGGGTGTGAACAATGGCGGGCGTATGGCGGAGATTGACAACATTAGTAAGGCCATATAGAGTTGAGGCCATCCCAGAATGCAGCGGCAACGGGCCGGGGATTTCCCGCCCCGGCGCCACTCAATTGATCAGAGGAGGTTAAACCAATGCCCTTCCTAAGGTTGTCTTGGGGGAAGCTCATTCCGGGCTCGTGGGAGCAGTTCGAGAAGCATTACAACGAAAAGGTTGCTCCAAAGGCCAGTACCGTCAAGGGCTTGCAGATCCGGGCCCTGCTGCCCAGCTCCAATATCCCCGACGAAGGCTTGAGCCTGACTATGTGGGATTCCCTGGATGACATGCAAAATTACGAAAGAAGCGGGGAAATCCGGGACAACGTCAGCGAGGTGGAACACCTTTTTGCCGGCGAATATTGGATAAAGCATTTCGAGATAGTCTCCGCCGCCAAGCCGGAATAGCGTTATTCTGTACCTGCTCTATACCTACCCGCGTGACCTATGGAGGCAAATCTGATGATTCTGAGAATGGCCTGGGGACGGGTCAAATTCGGGACCTGGGACCAGTACGAGAAGATTTACAAAAGCGACGTGGAGCCCACGGTCAACACCGTCAAGGGGATGGCGGTGCGTGAACTCTTGCGAAGCACCGAAGACCCCGACGAGGGCATTAACATCACCTTGTGGGAAACCGAGGAGGACCTGAAGAACTACGAAGCCAGCGAGTTGTACCGGTCCCTGGCCAAAGCCGCCGAACACCTCTATCGGGGCGAGTATTGGGTCAAGACCTTCGTTTTCGACTACGACAAACTGGTACGCGCTTAGCGGCAACGCTGGAGCAAAGTCTATGGCTCGGTGGGACTCTGAGCCGGCGTTCTACGGCCTGATCACACCGCCCACTGAATAGACTAATTCGCTGCTGGTCGGGGCGGGCAGATTCGAACTGCCGACCTCCTGGTCCCAAACCAGGCGCCCTGCCACTGGGCCACGCCCCGGTATCCTGCTCCCCTAACCAACCTCGCTCACTGCCCTGCTGCTATATCCACCCACGGCAGTTTGCCAACGACAGGCCGCTGGGGGTCTTCAGGGAGTCTCGCTTGGTACCCCCGGAGAGAGTCGAACTCTCGTCTCCGGCTCCGGAGGCCGGCACTCTATCCACTGAGCTACGGGGGCTGGCAGCAGGCCTAGAATATCACGCCGTCAACCACCATCACAAGGCATGAGGCTTTTGCCTAATTCCCCGTTAGTCCTCGTATATTGACCTTAGCAGTTCTCCCTGAGGGAAACCGAAGGGATCCCAGCACGCCATTCCCGCGAAGGGAGACCTTTGCATAACTCCCAAAAGAACATAACTTGTGGGGAACGGGCGGTGTTTTTTAACCTGGCCCCCACCCCTAGATTCCGGCTCGGGGGCCGGAATGACGGTTACGCAAAAGTCTCCGAAAGGCGGGAATCTCTCAACCCCGTCCTGAACGACATCGAATGGCGAACGGATGAACCAGTCATGCAAAATCCTCAGCCTGCTTTCAGTTGACAAGCCAACTACGGGATAATAGACTACAAATGATATGCGCTTGGAGGATGACCTGTTCTATTTGTGTACTTGCCTTTCGCCATAAGGGGCAGGCTGTCATCTGATTGCAAATCTCCATTAGCGCACCTCTGCACCCGCCAGGATTACAATAGCTGGCGGGCGCTTTAATTTTACCCAGCCAGGAGACTCCCTTGAGCACAGGGACCGAGACCAATCAGCCGGTATCCCAAGAAGAAGTCCATCGCAAGAGTATGGAATTGGCCGAGGCCTCGCTTGGCATTATTCCCCATGTCGAGGCCGAGGTCGAGCGCCTGGAAGAGGAGTCGGCTGCCTTTCAAGCCGGCGAAAGGGAAGTGGCCGAGTTTACGCCCTTCCGGCTTCGACAGGGGGTTTACGGCCAGCGCCAGCCCGACGTGCAGATGATACGGGTGAAGGTTCCCGGCGGCATTCTAACCCCCGAGGCCCTGGAGGCATTGGGCGACGTCGCCGAGCAATTCGCTCCTCTGCGAAAGGGCCACATCACCACCCGCGAGAATATCCAGTTCCACCATATCCCCTTGGCCCAATGCCCAGAGGTCCTAAGAATGCTGGGCAAGGTGGGCCTGTCCACCCGGGAAGCCTGCGGCAACACGGTGCGCAACGTGGTCGGCTCCCCCACCGCCGGCGTGTGCCCCAACGAAGTCTTCGACCCTACGCCCCACCTTACTGCATACGTCCGCTATGGAGTGCGCCATCCCATAACGCAGAATTTCCCCCGCAAGTTCAAGACCGCCTTTACCGGCTCCCAGGACCACGACAGTGTCGCAGCGGCCATCCAGGACCTTACCTACGTCTCTCATATCGATGAGCAGGGCGGAGTCCGGAAAAAGGGCTTCAAGGTTTACGTCGGCGGCGGCACGTCCATCATGCCACGGCTGGCCAAACCCCTGTACGAATTCGTTCCTGAAGAGGACTACTTGCGGGTGGCGCTGGCTATATGGACCGTGTTCAACAATGCCGAAATGCTTCGCAAGAACCGCATGATGGCTCGCATCAAGGTCCTCATCGACCGCATTGGCTTGGAGGCCTTCAGGGAGTTGGTGGACGCCGAACTGGCAAACATCGGCCCCATCGACCCAAAGCCGTTGATGGCCGCCGAAGAGGTCCAACGAGAGACTCCCCCGCCGCTCACCGCCGCGACTGGCAACGGCCAGTCCGGCGGCGACTACCAGCGTTGGCTCGAGACCAACGTCTCGCCCCAAAGGCAGGAAGGCTACCACCTGGTGTATATCAAGCCGGCCAGGGGCGACCTGGACCCCGGCCAATTCCGGGCGTTGGCCGACATGACCCGGCGATACTCCGGCGGACGCGTGCGCACCACCCAGGAGCAGAATCTGGTTATGCGTTGGGTGCCCGGCGGCTACCTGCACCAAGTTTGGGAAAGCCTGGGGGCCATCGGGTTGTCCGAGCCCGGCGCTCACACCATCACCAACGTCGTTTCCTGCCCCGGCACCGACAGTTGCAAGTTGGGCATCACCGCCTCCATGGGACTGGCCAAGGCAATGCGAGAGGAGATGGACACCTGGAACGGCCT
Organism: Dehalococcoidia bacterium; assembly: GCA_963668505.2. Lineage (GTDB taxonomy): Bacteria > Chloroflexota > Dehalococcoidia > Lucifugimonadales > UBA3495. The sequence goes on from CAXXWY010000009.1 coordinate 97,517, forward strand.
CCTCGACGACGAAGGGGTCCAGAACATTCGCATCAAGATGAGCGGTTGCCCCAACGGCTGCGGCCTGCATCACATAGCCAATATCGGCTTCCACGGCGCCGCCGTCAAAGGCCCCGACGGCCAGCAGATACCCGCCTACGAGCTCTTCCTCGGCGGAAACTACGGCGACAGCCGGGTGGAAGACTCACGTATCGGGACCCGGATTCCCCGGATCAAAGTCCCGGCCAAGTTGGCCCCCGGCCTGGTGCGGGAGATCGCCTCTTACTACAAGAACAACCGCCAGGGGGAGGAGAACTTCAACCAGTTCCTGGACCGCGTCGGCTTGGAAGACCTCACCGCCGTCGCTTCGGCGGCCCAGGCCAAGGCCGAGACAGCCGAGGGCGGCTCCGACATGTACGTGGACTGGGAAAGGACCAACCTGTACAAGCTGGAACGCGGCGAGGGCGAGTGCATGGTCTAGGGAGCACACCAGTGTGGTTGCCTCTTAAGCAGGGCCGTTGAGACTTTATCCCCAGTCGTAGTCTAGGAAGCAAACCGCAGTGGCTGACTCCCTGAACGGCAAAACCATCGCTTACGTGGAAGCCCGCATGCGCTCCGAAATGGGATCGCTCATTCGGCGCAACGGCGGCGTTCCCTACTCCGCCCCCGTCCTCCAGGAAATCTATCTCAAAGACAGCCCCGACGTGCGCCGGCTGGTCCGGGACGTCTGCTCCGGCACCCTCGACGTGGTGGTGTTCCTGACCGGCGTCGGCGCCAGGGCCCTCATCGAGACCGCGGCGTCCATGGACCGGCAGGACGACTTCCTCCGCTCCCTGGACAGCCTCACCGTGATTGCCCGCAGCCCCAAGCCCGCCCGTGTGCTGCGCCAGCACAAGATTCACATCGACGTCATGCCTCCAGAGCCATTTACCTCGGAAGACTTGCTGAATTCTGTTTCCGGTGTTGACCTCAAGGACCGCAAGCTGGCAGTGCAGGCCTACGGCTCTCCCAACGGGTTCTTGACCCAGGGCCTTAGCGATCTGGGCGCCGATGTACGGGAAGTCACCCTCTATACCTGGGGATTGCCCGAAGACCTGGCCCCGGTGTTCAAGCTCATCGACGACCTTGAGCAAGGGGCCATCGACGCCGTGGCCTTTACCAGCCAGCCCCAGCCGGGAAACCTGATTACAATCGCGGCCCAGGCCGGGGTAGAAGAGTCCTTGTTGCGTAGCTTGAACGGCCCCGAGATTGTCGTAGGCTCGGTGGGGCCGGTGTGCACCCGCGGGCTGGCCCGGGCCGGAATCAACGTGGACGTGGAGCCAGACCATCCCCACATGGGGAACCTGGTCCAGGCTCTGGCCCGGCATTTCTCTAGCAGTTAGCGAGTTTCTACCAAGCGGCCCTGTCAGTGTGGGACGACTCGCGTTCAGCGCTTGAAGCGGCGCTTCAGCCAGTCCCACGGAGACGCCGTCGAGTCTTCCACTGACCGTCCCCGCCATCTCTTTTCCTGCTGCATTGACCGCGGTTTCAGATAGTACAGTGCGTAGCCGCCCACCAGCGCTATCAGTCCCAACACCATCAGCGGGGTAAACTTCGTCACCCACCATATGAGGAGCAGGGCCAACCCCGCCAGCAGTAATTTGCCGGAGGTGATCGTCCAGCGGCCAGGGCGGCCCTGGGGGCGTTGCGCCGGCGCGCGTTTGCTCGCCCGCCCGTCGCGGGGCCGGTCCTCCGGATGACGCTCCGACTGTCGTGCGGACTTGTCGGGAGCCGCTTCACCGGCCTGGCGCAGAATCTCTTCTATTTCTTCCTTGTACTTGTCCTTCATGACCCCGCTGGCTCCCGCCGCCTGTGACAAGTTCCAGGTTCTGGTAGATGGAAATTCAATTATACAGGACAAGCATTTTGCGGGGAAGGTCGGCGGACTGCTTCAGGTGAAGGAGAATATGTTGGCCGCGGCTGAAGCCTTGGCTTCCGGTATCCTTGTATCCTTCTGGGGTGAAGGCGGCTACTACCCTAGCTATGCGGCCAACCGGCCCAATTCCCGCCGGATCTCCTCATAGTCGGGCTCGTTGGCCGGGGACGGCGCAAGCCACTTATAGCGTAGCACGCCTTCCTTGTCCACGATAAACACCGCTCGGTTCGCCGCAACGTAGCCCTGCAGCCCGCCCAGGCCGGGCAGTGCCACGTCGTATGACTCCACCGCCTCTCGGTTGAAATCGCTCAATATGGGGAAGTTCAGGTTGTTGGCGTCGGCCCATGCCTTCTGCGCAAAGGGGCCGTCGACGCTTATGCCCAGGACCTGGGCGTTCAGAGAATTGAACTGGCCCGCCTGGTCTCGCAGGGCGCACATCTCCGTGGTGCAGACCCCGGTGAACGCGCCCGGATAGAAGGCCAAGACCACGTTCTTGCCTCTGAATTCCTCCAGCGACCGCTCGTTGCGGTCCTGGTCGTACAAGCTGAATCCGGGGGCTGGGTGTCCAATTTCAATCGCCATAGTCTATCGTCCTGAAGCCAAAGTGCCGCCTGCAAGCCGCCGGCCGGTATCGCCGCCGCGGCTTCTAGGGGCCGCGATTATCTTACCACACTGATGTCGGCTCTGGCCTAACAGGTGTGTTAGCCGGCCTTTCCGAGCCGGTTAGATGATAATGTTTTGGCGATAATATCAAATAATTGCTTAAAACTCGCACAAAAACCACGTAATAATGCCGCGTCCGATGGCTATACTAGTCCACATTCAAATTACAAGGCGCTAAAGGAGGTGGGAGCTTCGACAATAACGTGTGGTTGAGTGGGATGTGAACTGCGTCGCGCTCAGACGCACGCAAACCATTAAGATTTTTGGAGATAACCATGCCAGAACTAGGTTTTATAGTCTACTTGATAGCGGTCAGCTATGGGATGGGGGTGGTGTGGTACGCTCTACTCGGTCGGAACCACACCAATTGGATGCGGATGGCCACGTTCCCGTTCTTGGGCGTAGTCATCGGCGAGGCCCTGTGGACAGGCCCCATGAACGGTAGCGGAGGCTTGGAGTTCAACGGGCTCCACGTCTACGTGGTCCTGATCTCTTCTTTGGCTGGCGCAGCCGTCGATGTGGTCGTCGGCAAGCTGGCCAAGGTTCTTCCCGTGTCCGACCTCATAGGCTCGGACGGGGACTAGCCCTACCCAGACCCCGGCAAACCATTAGACCCCCGGGTCCACCCGGGGGTCTTTCTTGTCGCTGGCAGCCTGAGGAGTCCGCTCATGGTGAGCCCTTCAGCAGGCCCAGGACAGGCCTGGCGAACCACACCCCGCGGCCTGTAGAAGGCTTTACCTCGACCGGGCAGGCAGGGGAATCAATCGCTGCTCCAGGGGGTCTGCGCCCAAGCCGAAAATCTCCAGCGCGGTGGCTCCCAGTAGCGGCTCGGCGTCTTCGTGGGCGAAAACCACCAACCCTACCAACTCTCGACCCTCCAGCCGCAGGCGGGCTTGACCAACGGGGTATTCAACCTGCCGGTCGTCCGCCAACCGGAATAGGCGCCGTTCTATGGGTTGGACTCCCAGGCGGGTTCCGTTCGATTTTAGCGTATGGTGTGCCTACGGCCAGATAGACCGTACGCTGAAAGCAAACGGAGCCATATTGCATGATGGCCCCTACTCGGTCCATTCCACCTGCTCGCTGAACCAATCGCAAAGACGGCCTGTTTCTGAATCAGGCGGCAAGGCGTAATTTCCAGCCATAACCGCGGCCATCAAGATAATCTGTGCGCAGTCCTCTTCCTCCGTCGTCTGGAATGACGGGTGTGCGGCTTGCGCCTCAACCATGGCTTGAATCTCCGCATCGCTCCATGAAAGCGCATCTACAAACGCTGGGTGCTCCGCCTGCGCGTTCACCAATAACTGGATTTCCTCGGCACTCCAACCGGCGGCCTCTTCAAAGTTAGGGTGTTCCAGCATAGCGTTGACCATTGTTTGAATCTCAGCGTCGCTCATTTCATCGTCCCGTTGAACGACAACAACGAGGAGCCCCAACACCAGAATCCCGATTAAGACGATTCCTGCCATCTGCGCCTTCTGCATTAACTCTTCTCCTAATGAACCCAAATATAGTTTCTGCGCTCGCCGGCAACCACGTCGCTGGCGAGGACTTGCAGCGGTTCCGTTTGCTTGCGGGGGTCAAACCCCGCAAGCAAACGGAACCCCCAGGCGGGTCAACACGCTGGCGGGAAGAGTGGTGTAAGTTGCGCCGGTGTCGACCAAGGCAGTAACGTCAATGAACGGACCTTCGTTCAGGTTCGCGATTTGAATTGGTACGCTGGATGTTCCCAAGTTTAGTTTCTCCGATTGAGGTTACTTGTCCAACTTCAAATATACTTGGCTGGGGTCTTGGCTGCACAATTTCATCAGGAGTGTACAGCTTTCGACTGCCTTCTTTGCGGTTGGCCTAGATATGATTGAAAGCCCGTTCGACAATTGCGCCGGATATAAGAACGGTTTGCCGTTTGAGTGCAACGGTTGGGTGTGGATGAGGTAGCGTTCAGCATCTAGCTGGACCGGGCACATGTCTTTGGTGATACTGCCATTTTGTATCAACCACTCTGCTACAGCGACCAACACAAACTTCCACTTTGTGGGCACAATTTGCTGTTCTTCACCGTTGGGGAATCGGATTGCTGAGGGTTGGTTTCTCCAACTGACGTTTTCAGGTAGTTGAGATATGAGCGTCCAACTACCATTCGATAGAGCCTCAGAAGAGGTACCGCCTACGTCTTTTGCAGTGCTAGTGCCATCGGTCTCTTGGAAGATAGGCTCATTTGCTGCCTCTGCTTGGCCCGACGCCAGGTTTGGGCGCCAGAGCAAGAGCAATTTGAGAGCAACTTCGTGAGTGGGTGTACTCGCTATGGTTATGTCCAGCTTTAGTTTTTCTGCCAAGGGCACTGGGTCAAAAGTTCGATATACCTGCCAGTGGCTGCCATCGGTCACCCCTGCATAATGGATGCCCTGTTGAATGCAATAGTTGACCGCTTGGTCCAAGTGATTTTCAACAACTGATCCCAGCCGCTTGGCTTCTATGACTGCCACTGGATTGTTCCCCAATCCTCGGAGCGCGTAATCCGCCCATCCTACATTCACGCGGTACTCCGGCGTCACCAGCGAAGGGTCGGCGGTGTCCCAACCCAACACTTTCAGCAACGGGTCAATCAACGCCATGCGGGTGCGGGTCTCGTTCTCCCGCAGCGTGTCGCCATGGTCGGCTATGCGCTTCTGTAGGGTCTCGATTACTTTTACCAACTCGTCAAGCATGGTTGAACTCCCTCGGCTATCTCCCCGTCATTCCGCTCGGTCTTCCACCGCCAACGTGGACTTAGCCTAACACCTCGTCCACTGCCACTTCCAGTTGGTGGATGGCTTGGGATGAGACGTCATCGCCCCGCCCCAATCGGGACACTTCATGGTAGCCTTGGGCCGTGGGGCCTCGGTAGACATCTATCGCTTCTGCCTCCAAGTCCACCAGCCACACTTCGACGACGCCGCGGCGGGCATACAGCGGGGCTTTTACCTCACGGTCATACTCGGCGGTAGTGTCGGACACCTCCACCAGCAGCAGTACGTCGTCCGGCCCGGGATGGGCCGACGCGTAGAAGTCCGAGCGTCGCCGCAAGAGGACGAGGTCCGGCTGTGGCTCCGAGTCCTCCCCCAGGCGCACCGGCCCCTGTACCCTGACCATTGCCTCTTCCCCTGCCCGAGCGGAGAACAACCTGTTAAGGCGGTCTACGGTAGCTTGGTGTCGGCTGCCTATTGGCGCCATTTCCACAATCTCCCCTTCCAACAACTCCAGCCGGTCGTCTTCGCCCAGGATGCCGGCCTGCCCCATCCGGTGGTACTCGTCTGCTGTGAATCTCCGTCTTAGTAGCTGTACGGTCATCATTGGCCTCGCTGCGCCGGGTGTCTAAAGCATACCCTTGGCTTGTGTTGGGATTTTATCACTTCTAGACGCCAACACGGCGCACAAGCCTTGAATCCTACCAGCGAGGGGGCTTGGTGAATTGCCCTTGGGCGTCGGTCATAACGTTAGGGAACAAGCTATTGGCCAACACGCTTCTATTGATTCGGCGGTAGAACCAACTGGCGGTCCCACTTAATTCGCGGCTAATCGAGTTGCGGTAATGGGGATTGATAATTCCCACCTGTTTGTTAAACCGGTTAACTACATACTCAACGGGCAAAGCCAAATCCGAATCGTTAGAGATGAGCACCGCTTCGTCAAAATCGTCGTCGAAGCAGTCGGTTAACAATAAGGTCGCCAAATTAACGTCGGAACGTTTTTCTTCCGTCTTCATGATTTTGGCCATTTCAGGAGGCCCGGATGGGTCATGGTAGACAAATGGAAACACTGGAGCAGTGGCTGGGTTGGATGAGAAACGACCTAAGTGAATGGAGAGATTGGGGATTGTTTGTAACGCCCTCAGGTAGAGGTCTTGCCTTTGAGGAGCTTGTTGATCGTGTGGTAGAGGAACGAGTCTAGCCGTAAAGTATCGAATTCTCTTTATTTGGCGATTGGGCAGGAGCCGCCGACACATCTCTCCGAGATTCAACCATTTGAATGGACTTCCTCTCACTGCGCCGTAGTAGAGGTTGAAGCCGTCGATATAAACATTTGACGCCATGGCCGCAAAAATGCAACGACCACCCTCAAGGGTGGCCGTGCGCCCTGCCGCCAGAGGCGACAGGGGTGATCATGCACGTATGCTAGAGCACCCGTAGAAGAATGTCAACTGTCGTAGGGGCATGATACACCGCCTTGGTTGGCTGCCCTGCCCCCTACTCCTCCAACGTCGTAATATCTCCCGGGTCCAGGCCCAGTTCCTGGGCTTTCAGCAGGCGGCGCATGATTTTGCCGGAGCGGGTCTTGGGGAGGGCCGGGGTGAATTCCAACTCCGACGGTACGGCGATGGGTCCCAGTTCGGTGCGCACGTGGGCTTTCAGGGCCGCCTCCATATCCTCGGAGGGGTCTTCGCCCACCCGGAGCGTCACGAAGCCCTTGATGGACTCGCCCCGGATTTCGTCGGGCTTGCCGATGACCGCGGCTTCCGCCACCGCCGGGTGGGACACCAGGGCGCTCTCCACTTCGGCCGAGCCGATGCGGTGCCCCGCCACGTTCAACACGTCGTCCGCCCGCCCCACTACCATGTAGTAGCCGTCGGCGTCCCGCAGCGCCACGTCGCCGGTGAAATACACGCCGGGAATGGTGTTCCAATCCCTGGCGTATCGTTCCGGGTCGCCGAACACCGTTCTAAAGAAGTGGGGGAAGGGGCGCTTGATAACCAGCAGACCGCCCTTGTCCGGTTGGGTAATGGGCCGGCCCTCCCGGTCGACGATGTCCATGACCGCGCCCGGCAGCGGCTTGCCCACCTTGCCCGGCCTGACCGGAATGGTGGGAGAGGCGCCCAGGCAGGGGCCGCCCGTCTCCGTCTGCCACCAGTTGTCCACCACGTGCCCCCACTGCCCGTTGCCGCACAGGTGCTCGTAGGTCCAGCGCAGCGCCTCGGGGTTCAGCGGCTCCCCGGCGCAGGTCAGCAATCTCAACGACCGCAGGTCGTACTGCGACGGATAGGACTCTCCGTAGCGCATCAGCATGCGCAGGGCCGTGGGGGCGGTGAAGATGACGTTCACACCCTGGTTTTCCACCACCTCGTAGAACACGCCGGGGTGGGGATAGTCGACGGCCCCCTCCCGGAACACCGTGGTGGCCCCGGCGACCAGGGGAGCGTAGACGATGTAGCTGTGGCCCACCACCCACCCGATGTCCGACGTGCACCAGAAGACGTCGTCTTCCTTCACGTCCCAGAAGGTCTTGAAGTGGTAGTAGGTGCCCACCATGTAGCCGCCGTGCACGTGCAGCACCCCCTTGGGCTTCCCGGTGGTGCCGCTGGTGTACAGGATGTACAGGGGGTCTTCCGAGTCCATCACCTCGGCGTCGCAATGGACGCTGCTGCCGGCCATCAACTCGTCGAAGTCCACTTCCTTCGGACCCAGCGGCGCCGGGCCTTCTCGCCGCCACACCACGACGTGCTCCAGGGAGTCCAGTCCCGCCGCGGCCTCGTCGCTGATTCCCTTCAAGTCCACCCTGTTGCCCCGCCGGTAGCCTGCGTCGGCGGTGATCAAGACCTTGGCCTCGGCGTCCAGGATGCGGCCCCGCAGCGATCCGACGCTGAATCCGGCGTAGACCACGCTGTGCACCGCCCCGATGCGGGCGCAGGCCAGCATGGCGATGGCCCCTTCCGGCGTCAGCGGCATGTATATCACCACCCGGTCGCCCTTGCCCACTCCCAACGACTTGAGACCGTTGGCGAACCGGTTCACCGCTTGGGCAAGCCTGCCGTAGGTATAAACCCGTTCCGAGCCGTCTTCCCCCAGCCAAATCAACGCCGCCTTGTTCTTGCGGCCCGTTGTCAGGTGGCGGTCCAGGCAGTTGTAGGTGATGTTGCATTGGGCGCCCGTGAACCACCTGAACCGGGGGTAGTCCCACTCGAACACCTTGTCCCACGGCTTGAACCAGTGCAGCTCCGAGGCCGCCTCGGCCCAAAAGCCCTCAGGGTCCTCCACCGACCGCCGGTACTCGGCGTCCAAGTCCTTGAGGGTGGCTTGCTCCACCAGGCTGGCGGGCGGAGCAATCTCGCCCGTCTCTTGAAGCAAATGGTCTATCTGTCCCTGCTGCACCATGGTTGTTCCTCTTTTTGAACGCTATTCTAGCGCACTGAGACCTGCAGGCAACCGATGCTCAGCCGTTCGTCCTTTGCAGGGCTTGTCGGAATGCCGGACGGGGAGACGCCGTTGGATTGTAGATTCCTCTCTCCGCTGCGCTGCGCTCGGAATGACATGGGGGCCGTGCTGGGAATGACGAGTGGGGCCAGGGCGAGATTCCCGCCTCCGCGGGAATGACGGGTGGGGGCGGGGATGACGTGTTGGGGGCGAAACGTGTTGTGGCCCAATCGTTTGATTGCCCGGGCATGCCGTGTTTCCTTTGCCCAACCAGCGGTATTAGAGGGTTTCTGCGCGGAGGGACATGGACATGGGAGGGGGGTCGGCGGAAGGGACGACAAGACCGCGGACCACGGCCCATGGCAACAGGGCGGCCATGAGATGCTGTACGCCGGGAACGATGTTGTCCTTGATGCACTGCTCCAGGTACTTGTGGGCTGCCACGCGGGTGGGGAGCCGATATCCGGCTTGACCTACTTTTCGGATGAAGGAATGCCAATGCGGGGCGGGCCGGCCTTCGGCGCGGGCTCGGTCCCATTGGTAGCAAAACTCGTCGGCCACGGGTTCGAGGCGGACAACGGAGATTTCCACGGCGAACTTGCGGCGGAGGGCGTTGATGCGAGACCTGATGTGGCTTAGTCCGTACATTGGTTTATTTCTCCTTCATAGGTGAAAATTTTAGATTCCCTCTCATTCTCTCCCATTTCCTCCCATTCTTGCCGGGGGCCGGTGGGCGGGCATTGGTGCCAGTTCCGGATGGGGGCTGAGGTATTTCGACTTCTTCCATGTTAGGGGATGGGGCCGGGGTGGGGAAGGGGCAAACTGTCAGTAATTTGGGATACAAGTGCCGGTCGATGAGTTAAGGGCCGTTAGGTTTTGTACGCGCTTGCTCATCGGTGATATTCTGAAAGTTGCCGTCTGGCATTGTTGAAAGCCGGGCAAATCTATGTCTGATGCGAGAGAACGATGGCAAAGCAATGGCAACAAAATCGTGGCCGAAATAAAGCCTCCCGCTCCGTGTTCCTATCTTTCGAGTTCGAAAAGGACGGGGGACGCCGGACCGCTTTCATTGGAGATGCGAGGGAGCATTGCGAGTTTGCTTTGAAGGATAGGTCTCTCCCGGCAGCCAGGCACGACGATAGATGGCGTACAGAAGTCAGACAGAGGATGAGCGAATCCGACGTCGTTATCGTTCTGCTGGGGCCAGATACTCAAAATGCGCCGGGAGTCGAGGACGAATTGAGTCTTGCCGGTCAAGTGAAGTGTCCTGTAGTCCAGTTGATGCCGCAGGGCCAGAACTATGGCTTAGTGGCCAAAAACCGGGCTGTCTGCAAGTACAAATGGAGACTAGTCAACGAGATGCTCCGTGATCCTGCAGCCTTCGCGAAATCACCTGAGAACCGAGGCAAGTAAGGAGTAGGCTTCTTAGCCACAGCGGCTCCGCCGAGTCCGCCACGGGTGATCGGCCACATTAGACCATAGAGTAAATTGAATAACCCACTATCCCCAAGAACAAGGCCAAGATCAGGAGAGGAACGTATCGCTCGATCCGGGTTAACTGGAGATACTTTGCCGGTCCCTCAGCTGGGCGCAAATATTCCCATTCCTCCGTGTATCCGGCATGAGGCAACTGTGATTCCATCCCATTGATGACACGAAATTTTGCGGAATTGATTGCGCGATAGGAGCCAAGGTTGATGAACCAAACTATCGCCAGGGAGGCGCCCAGCAAACCTGCCGTGAGCAAGGCGACGTCCCAGTTGCTACCGGACACCCCAAACCTTCCCATAACAACCAAGAGCGATATGATCGCCGACGCTAACCCTGCATAGAAGCGGTTCGACTGGTCCCGGCGCTGACTAATCCTGTCGGCCATTTCCACGTAGAGCTTATATTGCTCGAGCAAATGTGCCTGGTAACTTTCGCCATATTCCTCAGGTTTCATTTTGTGTACCGGCTTGGTCATCGTGAAACACAGCTAGGCGACATGCCTATCCCCCCAAGTGAAGCATGATCATTTCGTTTTTCCAGGGCAGGTCGCTTATCCACCGCTGGATTGCGTCTCGTCCCTCAGCTCCGACGCTGTGGCCTTTGACCCATTGGTCGGCTTTCCAGTTCACATAAGAACGGCTTAACTCGACGAACGCATTCCCCCCATTGCCGCCTCCCCACGCGTATTGTTCGTCATCATGCGTATCATCTTCGTATTCTTCGTCATCACCCCCTAGTGACGTGTCGCGCGCCAAGTGCAACAGGAATTTGTTTACCGGCTCCTCTGGCGCATCCAGGTACTTTATCGTTACCACACCGACGTCCAGCCCCATCTCGCCCCCCTGTATTGGGTATTGTGTCAAGTTTATCAGAACTACTAATATACTGTTGATGCCCACGCTGGCAACCCGCCATTGACACCCACGAACCCCAATGGCGGGCCTCCATTCCCCTACTAGCCGCCCCCGCGTTGACCTAACCCCAAGCCGGTTCTACAATTGGTAGTCGCTTGGCCGTCGCTTGGTGGGACGGGCGCTCTGTCCAACAGGCGATGAGACTCGTGACTGCCTAGGAGAAGCCATGACGCAGGAAGGATTCGCTCACCCTGAATACTTGGTGGACGCCGCATGGGTCGAGGCCCACAAAGAAGACGCCAACGTGGTGGTGGTCGATTGCGACGTGGACGCGGGCTACGCTCGCGGCCATATCCCCGGGGCGGCGCTGGTCCCCGACGCGTATCAGAAAGACCCCGACAACCCAGCGCACCTCATGAACGCCGGCCAGTTCAAGGCCTTGTGCGAAGGGCTGGGAATCGGCGACGACACGGTGGTGGTCGCCTACGACAACCGGCAAAGCGTCAACTCCGCCCGGCTGTGGTGGTCGTTGAACACCTACGGCCACAGCCAGGTCAAGGTGCTGAACGGCGGCTGGAGAGGCTGGGTCATGGATGGCCGGGAGGTCAGCTTCGCCAAGCCTCGGGTTGCTCCCGGCGCCAGGTTCACCCCCAGGCGGGACGAGTCGATGCTGGTGAAGGTGGACGATCTCAAGGCGGCGTGCAGTCTCGATGACTCGGTCATCTGGGACGTTCGCAGCGACGGGGAGTGGGACGGCTCGGAGGCCCGGGGCAACAAGCGGGCCGGCCACATTCCCGGCGCGGTGCACCTGGAATGGTTCAATCTCATGGAGCGGGATACGCACCGGTTCAAGGCCCCTTCGGAAATCCGGCGCATTTTGACCGAAGCGGGGATCACGCCGGACAAGAAAGCGTATACCTATTGACAGGGCGGCATCCGTGCGGCGCACGGCGTGTTCGTTCTCAAGCTCCTGGGATACGGTGAGGCCAAGAACTACGACGCCTCCATGGGCGAGTGGGCCAACCGGGATGATACGCCCTTGGAGGTGTAGGGGCTGGGGGCGGAAACGACGGGTTGGGGCGGGGGATGGCGAGTTGGGGCAGGGATGGCGAGTTGGGGGCGGGGGACCGACGGGGTAGCAAGAAATGACGGTGGTGGGGTCGGGGGAGTTTTGGATTCCTCTCTCCGCTGCGCTGCGCTCGGAATGACATAGGGGGCTGCGCTGCGCTCGGAATGACATGTTGGGGGATTGCGGGGCCCTTCGACAGGCTCAGGGCGAACGGATAGGCTTCCCAAAGACGGAGGCGCTTTAATCATGAAAGGAGATGGACATGGAAGATAAGCCCAAGTTGAGCAGGCAGGCGATGTGCGACCGGCTGGCCATGGAGTTTCAGGACGAATGGATGGTCAACTTGGGTGTGGGCATGCCGACCCTTTGTTCCAACTACGTCGACCCCAGCAAAGAGATCATCTTTCATTCCGAGAACGGCGTCATCGGCTACGGGCCCCTGGCCGAGGAGGGCAAGGAGGACCGGCACCTGGTCAACGCCAGCGGACAGCACGTGACCGTTCAACCGGGAATGGCCATCGTGCACCACGCCGATTCGTTTGGGCTGATTCGCAGCGGCAGGCTCGACGTGTGCGTGATGGGGGCCTACGAGGTCGCCGAGAACGGGGACTTCGCCAACTGGCGTCTTCCTCCCCAGAAGGGCGGCGGTATCGGCGGGGCCATGGACCTGGCGGCCTGCGCCAAGCAGGTGTTCATCGCCATGGAGCACACTACCCGCCAGGGCGCGCCGCGGCTGCGCAAGCGCTGCGAACTGCCCATCACCGCTCCGGGCGTTGTTACGCTGGTGGCTACCAACTTGGGCCTGTTTCAGGTCGGCCCCAAGGGGTTCACCCTGTTGGAGCACGCTCCCGGCTGGACTCCCGATGAAATTCAAGAACTGACCGAGGCGAAACTTACCGTACCGGATGACCTGAAGGAGTTCAGGCTCAGGGAGTAGGCCGCCTGGCAACCTGTTAGCCTAAGCTGACGGAGAGGGGGTGTCCGTTCCTCCTTCGACGGGCCCTTTGACTCGGCTCAGGGTGAGCGGGCTGCTAGAGACACCTTTGCGGGCTTTTTGTAGACACCCCTTACGGAGGCCCCCATGCAATTGGATGGCAAAATAGCCTTGATTACCGGCGCCGGCCGGGGAATCGGCCGCGCCATAGCCGTGACCTACGCCAGGGAGGGTGCCAAGCTGGCCCTGGCGGCCCGGACCCTGTCCGAGTTGGAAGAGACGGCCCGCCAGGTAGAGGCGGCGGGGGCCTCCGCCTGCGTAATTCCTTGCGACGTTACCGACTCGCAGCAGGTCGAAGCGATGGTCGCCAAGACCCTGGACTGTTACCCCACGATAGACATCCTGGTGAACAACGCCGGGATCGTCGGGCCGGTGGGGCCGCTGCAGGACAACGATATCTCCCACTGGGTACAGACCATCCAGCTGAACGTCATCGGCGTTTTCCTCTGCTGCCGGGCCGTGCTTCCCACCATGCTGGCCAGGAACAGCGGCAAGATAGTCAACATGTCCGGAGTAGGCGGCCGCAACCTGTCGGCCTACGGGGCCTCCAAGGCCGCCTTGGTCGATATTACCGAGACCCTTTACCAAGAACTGCAGGGCAAAAATATCCAGGTAAACGCCATGTCTCCCGGCTCGATTCACACGGCCATGTGGGAGGAGACCCACGCCGCGGCAATAGCCCTTGGCGACGAGGAACTGGCGGAGTGGGGAGAGCGGGTGGTCACCGGCCGCGGCGCTTCCATGGAGCGGGCCGCGGAGCTGGCGGTGTTCCTGGCCAGCGACCAGGCGGGAAACATGAGCGGACGCCTCATCCAGGCGGTGACCGATGACTTCGAGGGCCTGACGCCCCGGGTCCCGGAAATCATGGAGTCCGACGCCTATCTGCGCCGCCGGGTCGAGCTCCGGTAGAGCGGCGCACGGTTGCGTCACCGGCCCCGCAGGCCCGCCCCGTTCCCCCTTCGATTTCCCCCGTTCGACTCGCTCAGGACAGGCTCAGGGCGAACGGAACAGGCTCCCTGTCACCCTCCCCACCACGTCATTCCAGCCCCCACCCGTCATTCCGGCGAAAGCCGGAATCCAGAGAGTCTCAATTGAAACGACCCTGCGTTTACTTTCTCACCAGCAAACGGAACGGCGCCCTGTATGTTGGCGTTACCCTGAGTGGCGAGATTTGTATGAAGACCTGGCTTGAACTGGATTCCGGTTTTCACCGGAATGACGGTTACGCAAAGGTCTCCCTCCGCAGGAATGACGGGTGGGAAGCGGGAATAACGGGTTGGGGGCAGGATGAACGGGACGGGCCGGGTCGGTTAGGCAAAGGACGAAAGGGGCTGGTGGAAGGCCCAAGTCCAGTAATCAAACCCGCCCGTAGATAGGTCCATTTGCCCTCTCCGTTGCATCTGAGACAGCTTCCTACGGTGATAAGCAGCCGCTGGCTGAAGGCCTTTTCCTCGCTGTCCAACCGGGACTTCCGTAACCTGTGGTTCGGCATGGTGTTCCTGTCGGCCGGTTTCTCGATGGAACTGGTGGCTGTCGGGTACCTGGTCTACGACCTTACAAGCTCCGCCTTTCTCCTTGGCGTGGTGGAGATGGGTTTCGCCGTCCCCACGCTGGCCCTAAGTCTCCTGGGCGGAGTGGTGGCAGACCGCTTCGACCGGAAATACGTCATTCAAGCGGGTCAAGCTGCGGAGGCCGCGGTATCCCTGGTCATAGCGGCGCTGATACTGACGGACCGGATTCACTGGGCCCACCTGGCCGCCATGGCCATGATAGAAGGAAGCCTGTTCTCCTTCATGATGCCGGCCCGGCAGGCCATTATCCCGCAGCTGGTGCAAAGGGCCCAGCTTACCGGCGCCATGGCTATCAACGCCGCTGCATTCAGCGCCACTACCCTCCTGTCTCCCGCGGCTGCCGGGGGCCTCTATGCCCTGGTGGGCCCGGGGGGCGTGTTCCTGGCGATAGCGTCGTTTAAGGTCGCCGCGGTGCTCGTCACCGCGCGGGTCCGGCGGGTGCACCCGGACCGCACCGGGGAGCCCCGCGCGGTTGTCAGGGACATCAAGGACGGTCTGGCCTACGTTCGGCGCACCTACGTGGTGCTGGCGCTCCTGGTGTTCACCCTGGTGGCGCTCCTGATGAGTTGGCCGTTCCACACGCTGGTCGCCGTGTTCGTCAAAGACGTCTACAACCTGGGGCCTGCGGCCATGGGGTTGCTGCTCACCGCTATCGGCGCCGGGTCCCTGGTGGGCTCCCTCGGCATCGCTTACGTAGGAGGCCGGCGGCGCGGGTTACTGCTCATAGCGGGGGCGGCGGCGACCGCGGCGGGACTGTTCCTGGTCGCGGCCATACCGGTGTACTATGCCGCGGTGGCTATCATGGTGCTCCTCGGTCTGGGTGAAGGGGTTTGGTGGGCGGTGGTAATGGCCCTGACGATGGAGCACTCGGAAGACCGCTACCGGGGCCGGGTGTCGTCCATCATGATGATGACCTTTGGCCTGATGCCCCTGGGAGTGCTGCCCGCCGGCGCGGCCGCGGAGTTCATTGGGCCGCGAATGACGGTGGCCATATTGGCCGGCCTGCTGGCGGTCGCGGTACTGGTCTTTGCGGCGACCCAGCGGCAGGTCCGGTCGCTGCAATGAGCGTCATCCGCCATTGTCCAGTCTAGGCCGCCGTTGACAGGCCCAATAGCCCCAATTAACCTAGACCGGGTCAGACGCCGATAACCGCCTGGCTGGGAGTACGCCAATGCCCCAAACAGTCTTGCCAGACGACCCCAACCTGACCTGGCAGGGGGTCATTTCCTTCCGGCGCGCCGGCGATTGGGTCATGCCGATACGGCTGCCGCAGGACATCCTGGGCTTGTTCCCTTCCAGACTGTCCGACGGCTCGCACTCCAACATGCTCACGGAGCGGGCCGCCATGCCCGCCGGGGCCCGGTTGTCCTTCCGCAGCGACGCCCAGAGCATCACCGGGAACATGGACCCGGTGGAGGAGTCCGCCGGCGTCGACCTGTTCTGCGACGGGACATATCAAGGGTCGGCGGAGCTTTCGGGCCTGCAGAGCTTTAGCTTCGGGGACTTGCCCTCTGGCGAGAAGCTCATCGAGTTATGGCTGCCTCAGTTCGGCGAGTTTCGCTTGCGCTCCCTGGAGTTGAGCCCCAGCGCATCCATCGCGCCCTACGAAGACAGGCGTCCCAAGTGGCTGACCTACGGCAGCTCTATCACCCATTGCCGCACCGCCGAACGGCCCAGCGAGACCTGGCCGGCCATCGTTGCCCGGAAGCGGGGGTTCAACCTCACCTGCCTGGGCTACGGCGGTCAATGCCAGATGGACACCATGGTGGCCCTGATGATTCGTGATTTGTCCTTCGACTTCCTTTCCCTAAAGCTGGGCATCAATACCTATGAGGCCAACAGCTTCAATTTCCGCACCTTCGCTCCGGCCATCATCGGCTTTGTCCAGATCGTCAGAGAGAAGCACCCCGACACCCCATTGGCGGTGATTTCCCCAATAATCTCACCGCCCAGGGAAACGGTCCCCAACGGCGTCGGCTTTACCCTGGAGGAGATGCGGGAGGAAGTGGCGGGAGCGGTCAAGGCGATGCAGGTCCATGGCGACCGCAACATTCACTATTTCAACGGACTTGACCTCTTCGGGCCTGAGCACGCCCACATGCTCCCCGACAACCTGCATCCCAGCGCCGAAGGGTACAAGATCATGGCGGAGAATTTCAGGCGGAAAGTGGCGGACGCAGTCTTCGTGTAACCGAGCCTGCCGTCCCGGCGGCGGACGCCTTGAGGAGCAAGCCCATGTCGCGAGAACCGGTGCTTTGTGAAGTGACAGACGGCATAGCCGTCCTGACCCTGAACAACCCGCGCAAGCAGAACGCCCTGTCCAACTCGTTGCTGCGGGCCCTTCACTTGCTGTTGGAGCAAATCAAGGACGATCCCGCGGTGAGGGTGGTGGTGCTGCGTTCAGAGGGCCCCGTGTTCAGCGCCGGGCATGACTTGAGCGAGATGGTTGACGGCGACAGGGATGCCTACGCCGGCATCTTCGAGGACTGCACTGTGGTCATGGAAAGCATCCGGCTGTTGCCCAAGCCGGTCATCGCTCAGGTGCAGGGGCTGGCCACGGCGGCCGGATGCCAGCTTGTTGCGACTTGCGACTTGGCGATTGCATCCGAGACCGCCGGCTTTGCCACGCCTGGCGTGCACATCGGCCTCTTCTGCACCACCCCGGGAGTTGCCGTGTCCCGGGCGGTTATGCCCAAGAAGGCCATGGAGATGCTGTTGACCGGCGACCCCATTTCGGCGCAGGAGGCACTGGAGTTCGGGCTGGCCAACCGGGTTGTCCCTCCGGAAGACCTGGACGAGACCGTGATGGAATTGGCTCGGAAGATTAGCGCCGCCAGTTCACAGACCTTGGCCATCGGCAAGACGGCCTTTTACCAGCAACTGGAGATGGACCGACCCGCGGCCTACAAGTTCGCCCAGGGCGTGATGGTGGACAACCTGATGGCCGAGGACGCCAAAGAGGGAATCTCCGCCTTCCTGGACAAGCGGGAGCCCAACTGGAATTATTGACGGGGCCAACCTAGTCGAAGACGATGACGCTCCGGGCCACGCTGCCCTGCTTCATGTCGTCGAAGGCCTGGTTGACCTGGTCCAGTCTCAGCCGTTGCGAGACCATTTCGTCCAGTTTCAGTCGGCCTTGCAAGTAAAACTCGATGTAGCGGGGCATGTCGGTGCGGAACCGGTTGGAGCCCATGATGCTGCCCTGGATTTTCTTCTCATAGAGGAAAGAGGGCCCGTCTAATTCCAGCTTGGTGCCCACGGGTATCATGCCGATGATCGTCGCGGTGCCGCCGGGCCTCAGCATCGCGAACGCCTGCTCCGAGGTCTCCTTCAGGCCGATAGCCTCGAAGGCGTATTCCACCCCGCCGCCGGTCAGCTCTCTGACCTTCTCCGGGACAGCGCCGCCTGAGGCATCCACCACGTCGGTGGCGCCCATGTCCTGGGCCAGCCGCAGCTTGGTCTCCACCGCGTCCACGGCAATAATCCGCAGCGCGCCGGCCAGCCTCGCGCCTTGAATGCAACTCAGGCCCACGCCGCCGCAGCCAATAACCGCCACGGTGCTGCCCGGTGTGACCTTGGCTGTGTTAAGGGCCGCGCCCAAGCCGGTGGTCACCCCGCAGCCGATGAGGGCCAGTTGCTCGAAGGGCACGTCCTCCCGCACCTTTACCAGGGACTGCTCGTGCACCAGCATCTCCTCGGCGAAGGACCCCAACTCCCCAAATTGCACGACCGGACTGTGGCCTTGCCACAACCTGGGCGGGTCCTGTTCCGTGCGGCCCAGGCCCTGCCGGAAGCATAGATGCGGACGTCCGCTCAGGCACATTTCGCACTGGCCGCAGAACATTGAAAGGCACATGATGACCGAGTCGCCCGGCTTTACGTAGGTCACCTGGTCGCCGACGGCCTCCACCGTGCCGGCGGGCTCGTGGCCCAGTACGACCGGCATGGGTATGGGGTATTTGCCTTCGATGAAGTGGAGGTCGCTGTGACAGACTCCGGAGGCCCGGGTGCGGACCAGCACCTCCCGAGGACCGGGTTTGTCTATCTGAACTTCTTCAATCTCCAACGGGGTGTTGACTTCGCGCAACACGGCGGCTTTCATGGCTACCTCCCATAGGATTCGGGTCGTGATTCTTGGTCTATCGAATACCCACGAGGTTCAGGGTCGGGGGGCGGAATCTGCCAGGGAATCTAGGTGAAACCGCCGTGGATTGTAGCACAGTCCTAGTTGGATGTGGGGGTTTCGTTGGCTTTTAGGTGATGCCCCATGATAGGATAGCACGGTCGGCGCATACCCTTCGACCGCTATGACCACTGGTTTACCAAATACGCCGCCATTCTAAAAGCCGATAGGAGGAGATATGCCTGAGGAGATAAACCCACGGGACGCGGCGAGGTCCAGATTTACAGATAACCCGTTTCGAGACCCGAACGCCACACCTGAGCAACTGGAATGGCTGCGCAAACGGGATGAGGCACTTCGGATATTCCAGGAGACCGGAGACCGAGGCCCGGCTGTGGCGATTGGGCTATTCAACCCTAAGCCGCTAGGCGACCAAGAGGACGCCGAGGAGCCAGCAATGCCCGAGAAACTCTACCAATATGAAGGTGAGACGCTCCGCGTGGTTCGTACATCGCCGGCTTCGGCAACCGTATCACTCCAGCGCGGGGCACAGGAGCTTGAGCCTTTTATCGTTGGACTGATGGAGGACGAGGCCAGCGGGTGGGTGGTCGGAAGGGAAAAGAGTGGCAATTTCCATGAAGGCAATTTCTGGAGTGCGGTTGACCATGCTGCGGCGTTGCTCATCGAAGAGTGCAATGCCATTCACCAAATCGACGAGTTCTTTTCAGCTACCTGATGCGGGAAACCCTGCGCAATCAAGTGTGGGCTATCGCTGCGGGAGTGCTTTTGATGGCAGTTGTCTTGGCGTGTGCAAGCACAGAGCCAGCGACACGCAAGACGATCATTGTCAACACTCCTGGTCAGGCGGGTCTTATCATTGAACCCGGGGCGAGTGCGTATGACCAAGCATACGAGATACTCGGGGGAGATGGGCCCCAAGAAGCCACCTTGGAACAATGGAATATGATTAGGGCCTTCTTCCAGCTAACCCCGGAAGAAGAAGCTAGGAGCGACCGATGGCGAGCACAGTTCGATGTACACTGGCCTAACGTAGACGCCTTTAACGAGCGAATGGCCGCTATCTCGGAAGACCGTGTGATTGACGAAGCAGAGTCCAAGGCCCTCTGCTTCCTGAAAGACCAGTGGGTCTACCAGCTAACCGCGGCTAAAGAGTACGTAGAGAATTACCGAGAAGTTGAGCCAGAAACAGTCGCCGATAATCCCGGTCTTGGCAACTTGGAGTTAGCGGCAATCCGAGGACTTGGATTACTCGACGAGGTCGAATGTGAATAGGTGAAAGCGGTTGGTGTGACCGTAGACAAAACAGACGCCCCGGAGCAGGTGGCTGAACCCTCCGAGGCGTCTAACTTAATGGGGGCAATTGATGGATTGCGCTACTTTGGACTGGATATTCCGCGGCTTAGGAGCGGGATTGGTAATCGGAGGTTTGGCCGGGGCATTAGTAGCTTACCGTCAGGGGGGAGACTTCCGTTTTTGGCTAATTCTTGCCGCAATCGGGCTTGTAGTGCTCCCAATCTATGGATGGATAAGAGATGCAATAGGGAACTGCATATAAGGGCTACGCTCAAAATGTGAATGGTCAAGTCCATATACTCATTGTAGCACATCGAGGCAACACAATGGCTGAATTTACCAAAACCTACACCGTCAATTGCCCCATCTGTCGGTCGTCCGACGTGGTGAAAGACGGTACGCAGTCCGGCGAGCAACGTTACAGGTGCAAGCCGTGCCAGAAGAAGTTTCGGGCCAACGGCAAGGCCAAAGGCCGCAAAATGGATGCCGAGATGATGGGGTCGGCCATTCGCGACTACTACACCGGGAAGTCTTTCAAACAGATTGCCGAAGGGCTGAAAGAGGAATACGACCTTGAGAAGGAACCCAGCAAGGCCACGGTCTATGAATGGGTGAGGGACTACACCAAGGAAGCCCTAAAGCAGATGAAGGGCGTCAAGGCCAAGACAGGCGGCCATTGGGTAGCGGACGAAATGGCCGTGGACGTTGCCGGGTACGACAAGAAGGTTTGGATTTGGAACGTGATGGACTCCGAGACGCGGTACATTCTCGCCGTCCACCTAACATCCAAGCGCGACGCTAACGCAGCTCGGGCCGTTCTGCGCAAAGCACTGGCCGCGGCGGACAAACCGCCCAAGACCATCACAACCGATAAGTGGGCTTCCTACGTCAAGCCGATTAAGGAACTCATGCCTGAAGCGCGGCACATGCAATCCGAAGGCTTGACCGCCGACATTAACAACAACCTATCGGAGCGATTGCAAGGCACGTTCAGAGCGCGCACAAAGACAATACGGGGCATGGAGGGCCGCAAGACGGGCCAGCGCTCGGGAGATTAGCTCATCCATTGGCCAACGCCCTAGTCAATATTGCGCTCCGGGCGATAGTCGACGGAGCGCCCGCCTAGTCCCTGGTGAGAGTGTCCTTGGATAGCATCAAGCAGGGTTCGCCCCATTGGTTGGGGCTGGACAAGTCCCACTCCGCGTCATCTTCAGCGGGCTGTAGTCTTATCCCTTGGTCGCCGCCGTAGACCAGCAGCACCACGCCTTCTCCTGAGTCCTCTGAGAGCGCGGCCTGCGCGGGGCAAGGACCATCCTCACTCCAACCAGTCACTCTGCACCAGCGGTCGATTCCGGCTTGGTCGGCGGTAAACACCTGGGCAATAAGCCTGGAATCGGATATGAGGTCGAAGACCCGGTTCAAGTCCATCGGGCTGTTTTCCCCACCGGTCACCTCTAGTTCAAATAACATAACACCTCAGACATTGCTCAGGGCATGGGCTTGAATAATCGCCTTGGAATGTGGTCAATATCTGGCTGAAACCTGGCTCCAGCCCAGCGTAAAGCGGGTCTGTATTCCCACCGTACCCCAAGACAACGGGCATCCGTCCACCGCGGCTACCGGCTGAGACCCGGGGCTTCGGATCTCCCTCTTATACCGAGCCGTAGCGGCGGTAGTAGCGGACGGCGTTGTCCCAGAAGAGCTTTTTCTTGGCGGACTCGGGGATGCTGGTCCAGCCCATCACCGTCTCAACCGAGATGGGAAACCAACTCTCGCTGTGAGGATAATCTGAGGCATACATCAGGACGTCTTCTCCCAGGATGTCTATGACGCTCTTGGTGACCTCCTCACCCTCGGACATTTCGATGCTCTGGAAGTAGCGGCCGCTTGCGACGTATTCGCTGGGCATTTGTTCCAGGGGAGGCAGCGCAGTAGGGATGGAACGGGTATGTTCGTCCAGGCGCTTAATCCAGAAGGGCAGCCAGCCATGGCCCGCCTCCAGTAACCCGACTCGAAGTTCGGGATAGCGGTCCATGACCCCAGACCCAATTACGGAGGCCATGTTGCGCATGCCGCACCATGGATGAGCCGCCGACCTCTGCAGCCACAGGTTGTCCCAAGTGTCCAGCCCCCCGGGGGCATAGGGAGGGGCTGCGGTGAAGGTGTGCAGCAAGATGGACAGGTCGTGCTCGGCGGCCGCGGCCCATATTGGCTCCAGGTCGGGATGGTCCAGGGGCTGGCCGTAGGGGGCGTAGGCGAACACGGCCATGGCCCAACGGGACTTGCCCCACCGCCTGATCTCCGACACCGCCGCCTCTACGTCCCTTCCGGAGCACAAAATGACACCGGTCAGACGGTCAGGAAACGGGCCGCAGTAGTCTTCCATCCAATGGTGATAGGCGGAGTACATGGAGTTTTCCAGGGCCAGGTCGGCCTGAGAAGTCCAAACGCCGAACCAGCCAGACGGCAGCAGCAGGTTGACGTCCACGCCCTCTATGTCCAGGTCCTTGATGCGCTCGGCGGGGTCGTCTTCCACCAGTACATTGGGCGGTTGGCGGTGCTGGGCGGTAAACCCCGTCAGGTACTCTCCAGCCTTGGGAGGCCTGGCTTCGGAGTCGCCCAAACGCCGCGTATACTGGCGGGTGTTGAAGTTGTAGGTCTTATGGCCAGTCTTGCGGTTTATCCGCTGGAACTCGGCAAACTCACCCAGCTTGTCCCGGTCGGCGGCGCTCATATAGCGTTCTAGGATATCGGCCGAGGGGCCCACGTGGGTATCGGAATCGAATATCTTGTAACCGTTAACGGCCATTGCCCGTACCTCCCGTAGTTAAGTGAGCCTGCGGCCCGGCGTCCGCCCCTGGGACCTCTGGTATTTCTCCAACGTGTCCGGCGAAAGATACTTTTCTTCCAACTCCCGCTGCTTGGCAGCCTCGCCTCCGCCTACCCTCAGCCGGCCGTTGACATAGGGGTTGTCGCCGTTGAGTTCCCGGAATTCTTCGACGGCCGCCCGGTCCCGCGCCATAAAGTCCCGGACGAAGTCGTACAACGCCGCCTCGGTGACCATGTGCGTCGGCACCGCGCCCCAGGATGCGTTCACCCCCAGGGAAAGCAATTCTTTGTTGGACAGGAAGGCCGGCATAAAGCCCTGCATGACCGAGAAGGGACCTTCGACCGCTTGCCGGGCCTGCTTGATTTCGTCTATCGAGCGCGGAGCCGTAAACTGGACCCAGTCCACCTGGCCGATCTCCTTGTACGCCTTCATGCGATGGAGAGCTTCCTCAAGCCCCCCGTTGGCCGCTTCTCCGGCGTAGCACTGGGCCATGACCACGAAGTTGGGGTCCAATTCCCGCTTGCGCTCCACCGCCGCCTGGTACCTGGCCAGGACCAGTTCCAGGGATTCCACTTCCATGCCGGCTGAGCGGGTGGCCCGCTTGCCCTCGATTGGCTGGTCGTCGATACGGACGCCGGCAAGTCCCGCCTGAATACAGTCCTCCACCAGCCGCCGCACCGCCATGATGCCGCCGTGACCGGTGTCCCCGTCGAGGATGACGGGAAATCTCACCGCCCTGGCAATCCAACCGCCGATCTGCACGCATTCGGTGAGGGCAGCAGTACCCACGTCCTCTATGCCCGTATATGAACCGACGGTGACTCCCGTACCCACAAACCCAGCCTCGGCGCCCGCGGCTTCCATCACCCGCGCTAGGGAAGCGCTGGGAGGCCACATGACCGTGAGCACTTTGTCCTTGCGGTGGATAAGCTCCTGAAGCCGGGCCGTAGCTTCCTGGTAGGGCATAAATGGGGTTGTCCCCTGGTATCGGTTTAGTGGGTGAAGCCCCATGATTCTATCCCACCTAAGAAGCCGTAGCAAGGAACGATACCGCCTCGCCGGTGAAAGCCGGACAAAGAAGATGCCCCGCCATTTGCGGTGGCGGGGCATCTATATCCAGCCGATTCAGGTCCGACTGTTGCGGCCGCTACGGTCCCTACTGGCGGTGAGGAGCGTATTCCAAGCCGCTGATGGACTGGGCTTCACCCATGGACAGGTGCTCCTCCCAGCTATCGACGTTGGGGCCTAATGGGAATATCTGGTCCAGGCTATAGACCGCCATGGCGAGGGCGTTGTCACGCAGCCAGTCGCCCATCTCGAACTGGAGCGCCCAGCGAGCGTCGGCGTCTGGAGTCTCATAGGCCTCTACCATCTTGGCCGTGAACCAGGGGTGGTCCCAGCCGACGCCCCAGAGCAACTCAGGGTCGTAGGAGATGCGGTGCAGCGATACGGGCTCACCGCCAAAAGCGTTGATGTGCTGGCAGGTGATGCCCTGTTGCGTCCGGGCCTTGTACCCGTCGTACAGTTCGCCAAGGGGAACATTCTCATACCGGGCGTCGATGCCCACGTCCTGGAGCATGCCGGCTATCGCCTCGCAGGCCGACCTTGTCACTTCCACAAGGCGGCTGGTGGCGGACGATAGGACAATCTCGAAGCCGTCCGCATAGCCGGCCTCGGCCAGAAGTTCCCTGGCCCGGTCAGGGTTGTAGTCCCAGTTCCAATCGTCCGGCCACAGGCTCCTGAGGGGCTGCCACCCGTAGATGGCTCCCGGCGCTCCATTACCGTGCAGCAGTTCATCCACCAGTTTCTGCCTATCTATGGCCAGCCCCATGGCTTCCCGGACCTTACGGGCCTGCTCCCATCCTGCAGAGCCGACCTCGGCGTCGTCGGAAACCCAGGGCAAATCCGGGTTGTACCCCGGCCACTGTCTGTCAGTGCCGTTAAAAGTGTAGCCGTTTTGCCAGATGTACAGAATCATCTCGCCCACGTCCGTCAGGGACATGAACTTGGTAGTATCGAGTTCCGCCACCTTGGATAGAGAGTCGGGCGCTGCCGACCAGGTGTCGGTCCTGCCAGCCTCGAAGTTGGCCAGCGCAGTGGCTTCCTCGGGTATTGTCAGCAGATGCAACTCAGCGAAATAAGGGGTATGGCGCCAGTGGTTCTCTACCGCCCTGAACTTCCAGACCTCACCCAGATTGAGCTCAGTCAATTCCCAGGGGCCGGTGCCGACCACTTGCGGGAGCGCCTCGTCCACGCTTAACCCGTCCGCCGCCATCGAGTCCCACTGGGTCTTGCTGACGATCCAGCCCGAGTTGGAACTGGGGAAGTCCATCCTGTAAGGGAGGTCCACCAGACCTGAAGGATCCGAATTCAGTTGGATGGTTGTGTCGTTTATTACTTCCCAGAAGCCGTCCGTTTGCCAATCTTCTTCCGGGCTGCCGAACAGCGCCTGAATCTGGGGACAGCCGCAGGTGCCGTCATCAGCTCCCAATTCCCTGGTGGAGTAAATGACGTCTTCGGGGGTCAAGGGGCCCCAGTCGCCGTGGAATTGAATTCCGTCATGAAGCTCGAAGGTCCACGTCTTGTTGTCGGCGGCGACAGACCAGTCCTTTACCAGGTTGCCCTGGAGTTGATAGTCCCTGTCGAGTATGAACAGGCCCTCGTGAGCAACCATGGTGGGCTCTTCGAACCCGGCCGGGCGGTAACGGGGATGCGGCTGATAGACCGGCATGCTCTCAAACGAAGTCGTGAGAACACCCGTGGGTCCAGAAGGCGCTTCCGGGGTGGGCGTGGCCGTAGCCGTAGCCTCGGCTGTCGGTGTTGGAGTGGCAACAGCCGTCGGAGTCACTTCGGCGTCAGTCGCAGGCTCGTCTGCCGTGGGGGCTGGGGTTGCGTCGGCCCCGCCGCAGGCAATTGCAATCACCATTGTCAACGCAGCCAACAGGGGAACGAAGAATCCAAGACTAAACCAGGGCCTTCTAGACATGGTTCGACCTCCGTTAATTGGGGAAATGCGCCCAGGCCTCAGGAGACAGAAAGATAAAGGATGTGCCGCTCCGCCCTTTGTGCCGATAGCTATGGACGGCTTAGGCTGAATTGGAAAGAAACTATCACACTAATCATTTGTTGTCAATCATTTCCCGCTTCACGGCGTTACCGCGGCAATATTACGAATTACGGCTATCACGTTATGCAAATCGTTGCAGCCGATTGCTTTGGCCTCCGAGAAATTGGAACGTCGCCGACCCGCCGCCCGTATGCGTTCCATGGACATTGCCGCATCTCTCCAGTCGTCCGTTAATTCTTGACGGCACGTAAGTCCATACCTATAATCGACGCCGTTTCCCAAGATCACGGAATGGGGATATTGTCGCTCACCAGGGAGGTTTACCGTGGCTAACGGCGCAGTAAGAGTTGGAGTAATCGGCGCAGGTTTCAACTGCCGATACCGTCATATCCCCGGGTTTCAAGAAATTGACGGGGTGGAGGTTGTCGGCGTGGCCAACCGCACCCGGGAGTCGGGCCAAAGAGTCGCCGACGAGTTCGATATCCCCAAGGTCTACGACGACTGGCGAGAGTTGCTGGAAGACGACAGCATCGACGCCGTTTGCATCGGCACCTGGCCGTACATGCACCGGACTCTAACACTTGCTGCGTTGGAAAAGGACAAGCACGTCCTTTGCGAGGCCCGTATGGCCACCAACGCGCAGGAAGCCCACGACATGCTGAACGCCGCCAAGGCCAAACCCGGCCTGGTTACCCAGATAGTCCCTGCGCCTACCACCTTCAAGGTAGACAACCTGGTCAAAGGGCTCCTGGCTGAAGGTTATCTTGGGAAACTCCTGGCCGTTGAAATACAAGCGTTGAGCGCCGGCGGCTTCATAGACTACGACAGCCCCTTGCATTGGCGGCAAGACCGGGACTTGAGCGGGTACAACACCCTTAACCTGGGTATTTGGTACGAGACACTGCTCCGCTGGGTGGGCCGCGCCACCAAGGTGATGGCTATGACCCAGGTCAACGTTCCCCAGCGGAAAGACGGCAGCGGACAACCTGCGAGCATCACTATTCCAGACCACGTAGACATTATCTTCCAGCTTGCCAACGGCGCCCAGGCCCACCTGCGCGCCAGCGCCGTCACCGGCCTGCCGCCGGGGGATGAGATTTGGCTGTACGGTACCGACGGCACCCTGTATGTGGACACGAAGCTCGACGTATACGGCGGGCGCCGGGGCGACCAGAAGTTGTCGCTCATTCCCAACCCGCCGGAGCAGCAATACGACTGGCGGGTAGAGGCTGAGTTCATCGGCGCAATCCGCGGAGAGGAACCAATCGTGCACACTCCCTTCGAGGTTGGCGTCCACTACATGGAATGGACCGAAGCCGTGACCCGCAGTTCCCAGACCGGCAAGGCCATATCTTTGCCCCTGTAAGTTCGGGGTCTTAGCGGCGTAGCGGCTCTGGGTTTCCGGGAACTAGAGCCGGCCTAGGCCCGGCGTTGGTCCCGGTAGTTGGGGGCCGTAATCGGCTGCCAATTCACTACCATGCTGTCCACCAGGCGGGAAGCAATCCTGGGTTTGGTTTCCTCCGGGTCCTCGATTGCCGACGTAATCACCGTAGGCAACCGGGCTTCGTGGCGGTGAACGATTATCTGGTATAGCTTATCTTCGGCCCACGGAGTGCTACTCTCCGCGCCCAGATCGTCCAGTATCAACAGCGGCACAGTCTTCAACTGTTCGAATAGCTCATCATACCCTATGGGACTGTCGGGGCTGAAAGTGGACCGCAGGTGGTCCAGGAGACTGGGCACGAAAGCGAAAAAGACCGGCTGGCCCCGGCGCAGACTCTCGCTGCCGATGGCTACTGCCAGATGGGTCTTGCCTGAACCTGGAGGACCGTTAAACAAGAGCCAGCCTTCGGGTCCGGCAGCGAAAGTCTCGGCGGCCTGCTTGGCCCGGCTCAAAGACTCCCTCTCAGTCCGGGAGGCGCCCCGCCCGCCCCTGGGGTCGAACTCGGAAAAGGTCATTCGCTGCTGCATCTCCTCCGGTATCTCCCCTATCCGGCGGGCCAGGCGGGGGTTGTATCGCGCCAGCGGCAGCACCCGGGAAAACCCTTCGGCCGACTCCATCCGCGAGCGCAGACCATCTTCCAACCGTTGTATAGGCCCGCGCACGGTGATGACTGTTGGCAGTGCGGCATTGAACCGGTGGTTCAAGACCTGAAACAACTTTTCGGTTGCCCAGGGTGTAGCCCCATGGGCGCCAAGGTCATCCAATACCAATAAAGGCACGTCCCGCACCTGCTCGAATAGCTCGTCGTAAGAGATTGGAGCGTCTTGAGCATACGTGGACCTGAGGTGGTCCAACAAGTCGGAGGTCACGATGAAGTAGACGGTCTCGCCCCGCTCTATACAGCGGTTGGCTATGGCTACTGCGAGGTGGGTCTTGCCGCACCCGCTGGGGCCGGTGAAGGTCAACCAGCCGTCGGGACTATCGGCGTACGCGGCGGCGGCGGCCAGCCCTTCCTGAAACAGTTGGCGGCTGCCTGCGTCGGGAAGGACACCCTCGGTGCGAGTGACGTCGAAAGTTATGCGGGCTAGGGGCCCCAGGTTGCTGTAGCGGCGCAGGGCGGCCAACCGGTTCTCGGAGCCGCCGGTTTCCCGGCATTTGCATGGAAAGGCTTGCCCGAAGTCGGGATGCTCGACGGCGACTCGCCTGCCCACCCAACCGCTGCCGCGGCAAACGGGGCAAACGTCAGCGGCGGGATCCCTGGTCCGTAGGTAGGCCCCAGCGCCGTTGGTATGCTTCGAGGTACTTTTGTCGGCTATCCTTCGGAGAATGTCGCCCAGGCTTTCCATGGTCTTTCCCCTCAGCCGCCCACCGCCGCAATATTCCGGCGATATACCGCCAGTTTCGCTTGTTCTCGGCGACAGCTATTTGAAATGCGTCGTTTATCCAGTCCTCAGGATAGGCCGATTCCGCCTCCCTAAGTTGCTCGGCCGCCATGGGAGTTAAAAGCCCGATATTATCCTCGTACAAACCGAAGATGTTGGGTTTTGCCCCAACGGGTTCTTCCTCCAGTTCTCGGACGAACCCACTGTCATCCGTAGGTCCCAGGTCTTCGCCTTGGCGCAACCGGGCCAGAATCATCCGGCCGGCTTCGGTATTCAGTATGAAGACCTGGGTCGACTCGTCATTCTCGTCCGGCTGGTGCATCAACAGCGTGCCGCGGCCCACCGCTAACTCCAGGCCCCTCCGTATCTCCT
This sequence comes from Dehalococcoidia bacterium, assembly GCA_963668505.2. Classification (GTDB taxonomy): domain Bacteria; phylum Chloroflexota; class Dehalococcoidia; order Lucifugimonadales; family UBA3495. Next base: position 126,752 of record CAXXWY010000009.1, read on the forward strand.
CCCGGGGCGCCTTCCCCACTCCTTTGAGACCCCGGAGAAGGGTTGGGTCGTTGAGAAACTCGTTCAGGACCGCTGCCTGTGCCCCGCCGCGCTTCTGGTGAAACAGCCATATACTTCTCAAGGTTACCTTGAGTTCGGCCGCGTCCTGTATCTGCTCCAGCAGCGGCCCGAACATCGCGTTGGGCACCGAGGTAAATTTCATTCCCCGGCCAAAGCCAGAGAAGGCCATGGCTAGTACTCTGCCACCCGTTCCAGGGAATCGAACCGCACCAGGTTGTCCCGGAATATCAGCTTTATGTTGCCGGTGGGGCCGTTGCGGTGTTTGGCCACGATGATATCGGCCACGTTCTTGGGGTATGGGCGACCCGGGAAGTGCTGCTCCCATTCCTCCTCGGTGTAGTAAATGTCGTCCCGGTGGATGAACATCACCACGTCGGAGTCCTGTTCGATACTGCCGCTGTCCCGCAGGTCGGAAAGCTGAGGCCGGTGACCCGGTCTGTTCTCCACCACGCGGCTCAATTGGGAACAAGTAATGACCGGGACGCGTAGATCCCTTGCCATGCCCTTGAGGGACCTGGAGATTTCGCTGATCTCCTGGACCCGGTTCTCGCCCCTGCCTCTGCCCTGGACCAACTGGAGATAGTCGACGATCAGCATGTCCAGACCGCGCTCCAAAGAAAGGCGGCGGGCCTTGCTCCGCATCTCGACTATGCCTTGGAACGGGGTATCGTCGATGTAGACCGGCAGTTCCGACAGTTGGCCGATGGAGTCGATGATGCGCTGCTCTTCCGCATCGGTGTATAGGCCCAACCGGAGCCGGTGTGAGTCGACTTCTGCATCCGACGACAGGATGCGCAGGGCCAACTGTTCCCGGCTCATTTCCAGGCTGAAGATTCCGACGGCCGACCCATTGCGGGCGGCGTTCAATGAAATGTTCACCGCCAGGGTGCTCTTCCCCAGGGCCGGACGGGCGCCCAGCACAATCATGTCCGATTGCTGCATTCCCCCCAGGAGTTCATCCAGGTCGTTGTAGCCGGCCATGACGGGACCGGCCCCCGGGGCCAGGGGTTCGAGGTCGGCGGCCCTGTCCTGCAAGTATTGGTCGTAGATCTGACGCAGGGCGATGAAACCCCGTTCTGCGCGGCCGGAGCGGACTTGAAACAGGGTGTCCTCCGCCTGGCGGAGGGTGGTCTCGACGTCGTCGGTGTCCTCATATCCGATGGCGGATATCTTGGAAGCTGCGTCGATCAACCGCCGCATTGTTGCGGTTTTCGAGACCGCTTCGGCGTAGTACGGGGCATTGACCGAGGTAGGCGTAATGGACACCAGGTGGCTTAGGTAAGCCATCCCCCCAACAGCGTCTAGTTGGTCGGTGCGGCTTAGCTCCCTCGCCAGGGTCACCTGGTCGATGGCCTCGTCTCGTTGAAACAGGGCTACGCAGGCAGAGAAGCAAATTTGGTTTTTCTCCCGGTAGAAGTCGTCCGGCTTCAGCAGCGGGGCAACTTGGAGGAACGAGTCCCCATCGATCAGTATGGACCCCACTACCGCTTCCTCGGCTTCTAAATCGTTAGGAAGGAGCTTCTCGGCATACATCCCCCTATTCCTCGGCCTCCGCTACGATATTGATGGTGGCTTGAATGTCGTTGGACCACCGCAGCACCGCTTCATATTCTCCCGGCTCCCGGATGGGTTCGTCGGAATCCACCAGCCGGCGGTCTATCTCACGGCCTAGATTAGCGCTCAACTGGGCGGCGATCTGTGTGCTTGTGATGGCCCCATAGTACCTGCCGGTGGGTGTAGTTCTGCCCACGACGGTTACGCTGATCCCGTCTAGCTGGTCCGCCAGCTCCTTCATCAGCCTGGTTTCCCGGACACGGGTTTCATCGCCTGTGGCCGTTATCTTTTTTAGCCGCTTCAACACCTCAGGCGTCGCCGGCTCAGCCAGACCCTGGGGGATCAAGTAGTTTCTGGCGTAGCCGTCAGCCACCCGGCGTACCTCGCCGGCCCGTCCTTTGTTGGAAACATCTTTAACAAAAACAACTTCCATGGAACAACCTTTCGCCAATATAGTCTCGGTGTCTACCGTGCATCCATTATAATGCGCAGTTGACTGGGCCGAAACCGATAAATGTCATAGTCCGCCCCCCCAGCCATGCGGTGAGCAACATGCTCGATGGCGTTGAGGCGGTTGGCTAACATAACATAAAGTGCTCGACCATCGCTTTGTCAAGGATGAGAACCCTGAATCTCATCAACGTGGCGCCAAAATGAGCTTCACGAGCGACATCGAAAAGAGAGCTCTGCCGCTGCGGCAGGCCATCTTGTCTCACCCGTTCATCACCGGCATTGGCGACGGCGGCCTTCCGGTTGAGAAGTTCAAGCACTACATCAAACAGGACTACCTATACCTTATTGATTACGCCAAGGCGCTTGGCCGTCGCCTCTGCCCGGGCGCCGGACTTGGAGACCATGGGCTGGTTTGCCGGGTTATTGGACGAAACCCTCAACACCGAGATGGAACTGCATCGCAGCTACTGCGCCGAATTTGGGATAACCAAAAAGGAGTTGGAAGGGACCGAGGCGGCTCCCACCACTATCGCTTACACTGGCTTCCTGCTGAAGGTGGCCAACCTGGGCAGCTTCGGAGAATTGGTGGCGTCACTCCTGCCGTGCCAATGGGGGGTACTGGGAAATAGGCGAACACCTGGCAAAGCAGGGGGCGCCTAGGGAAGCGCCCCTCTACGCAAAGTGGGTCGATATGTACTCTTCGACCGAGTTCGAGGAATTGGCCCGGAGCATTCGCGCCTTGGCGGACCGAGCGGCCGAAAACGCCAACCAAAGCCAGCGGGCTGCCATGGAAGTCGCTTACCTGACCAGCCTGCGCCTTGAATACAAGTTCTGGGACATGGCCTACTACTTGGAAGGTTGGGACATCTAGGGGAACGATACGGTGAATCATCGGCGCGGCACTTCGCGCCCTGAAATAGATGAAAGGGTATAGGCTGGCAAGCCCCCACTTGCCCTTGGAAAACGTGCGTATCGGGCTAATGCTTTCTTAAGTTGACCGGTTTAAGACGCTTTCGCTGCAGGATGTTACCGATAACCGCTCAAATGGTGGATTGATGTAGGTTATCGCTCATTTCACCAATGTCAAAAAAATTTGACTGCGCTAGCAGGCGTTGGTACACTTCGGCGAGCCTTAGACGACAACCCTCACGGCTGACATTGGACCGTGGGAGCGGGAACGAGATAGCCGCTCTATCCAGGTGAGCATATGAACATCCGACGAAAAACTTCCGCTGTGTGTAGGTGTGGCAGGCGTGTGGCATCAGCCCTATCACCGGATCCACAATAGCCTCGACACATTGCCGTCAGCAAAGTACCGTTCACGCCCCCTCCACGTACTCCCCTGCGAACCTTAAGGCCCCCCACTACATTCCGCCAGCACCCCCGTTTCAGTTCCACCGCGGCCCTTCTGGGCCTGGATAGGCTCGTGAAGGGAATGTCCTTTCGAGCGCCGTGATGACGGCGGCATTGGGACTGAAAATGCCTTGCGGCGCGGCGGTATCCCCTCGCTAACAGCCCTAGTCAATCCAATTCGTGATGCCCATGCACCGGCATGAGGCATACGGGAGGAATTATGAGAGAAGTACTGAAATCGAAGATACACCGGGCCTATGTGACCGACGCCAACCCCGACTACGTAGGCAGCATCGTAATTGATGAAGACCTGATGGACCGGGTAGACCTTTGGAACTTCGAAAAGGTCCTTGTATGCGACATCACCAACGGCAACCGCTTTGAGACCTATGCAATTGCCGACGAAAGGGGTTCAGGCGTTGTCGCTGTTCAGGGAGCGGCAGCCCGGCTGAGCAAAAAGGGCAATTGTGTAATCATCATGGCGTTCGAGTCTACCGACGAGCCCATCGACCCCAAGATGATCCTGGTAGACGAGAATAACCGGTTCGTACAGGATTTGGAGGGCGCCAAGCTCCCGCAGGCAGTCCTCTAACCCGGCGAGATTGCCCATGGCAGGCATCTACCTGCACGAAAACTAAGACCGACGCCATTGGAGCCGCGGCAATGCCGTTGCCTGCGCAGCGCTTTCGACAAACTTGCGCCGTTTTGCGGCCATGCTTGGGATGGTGAACGTGACTAGCAGATACACTGAACAAGACACCGAGACTTACTACGACTCAGAAGACCTGATTTACCGGGCGATATGGGACGAGGACGGCAGCGTCCACTGGGGAGTCTTCGACGAGAGCACGGGGAGAGACTTCTTGAAGGGTTTGCGCCAACCTTGACCGGATTATGGTCCAGCAGGGCCGAATAGACCGCCATTCGAGAGTCCTTGACCTGGGTTGCGGCAACGGTACTACTGCTATATGGCTGGCTGAATCCCAGGGTTGCCGCGTTACCGGAGTAGACCTCAGCGAGGTGCGCGTCGATAACGCCGTAAAGGCTCAGGCCGAACAGTCCCCGGAGTTGCGAGACCGCCTGGAGTTCCACAAAGCATCTGCTACGGAATTGCCGTTCGCCGACGGCCATTTCACCCATTTGTGGAGTCAAGCGGTTATCTATCACGTTCACGACAAGAGCGCTGCCCTAGCTGAGGCTTACCGGGTGTTGCAAGACGGCGGAATCATGGTTTTCGACGATTTGCTCAGGCCCCGGAGGGACATATCCGCCGACGCGCAAAAGTACGTGTATGACCGGTTATTGTTCGACACAGAGTTCAGTTTCGAGTCATATCAGACTGCTCTAAAGGCCCATGGGTTCAAAATTCTGGAGACCCGGGACATATCCGAGCATCTGCAGACCAGTTACTTGTGCCTTTCCGAGCGCACGCCCAAGACCGGCGGCGAACACGCCGAACATTTTGCATACCTGACTAAGGCATATATCGAAAACGGCCAGAGCGGTGGAAAACGACGAGTTGGGCTGGGGGTTGTTCGTCTGTCAGAAGTAGCGCAGCGAAGCGCTGGACGCCAATAAAGAGGCGTCATATCGATGGCGAATCGGTCCGTTTGGTCATGGAATTCTCCAAGGAGTAGTTTTTGTAGTGCAGCAAAGCGAGCAAAGGGTGCAGTGGGTATACGCATCCACCAACAATCAAGAACTCGAAGAGCGGTACGACCAGTGGGCCGCCGACTATGACCAAGACCTTGAGGAGCACTTCGTCTGGAACTCCCCGCGAGCCGCGGCCCGCGTCTTCACCAAGCTCGTGCCCAACAGCGCCAAGGTCTTGGACGCCGGGGCGGGCACCGGGTTGGTTGGGGAGGTCTTGGCTGACCTCGGGTACCGGGACCTTATTGCTATGGACCTTTCCCAGGGGATGCTCGACGAAGCCCGCAACAAGAACGTTTATACAGAGCTTCACCAGATGGTCCTGGGTGAGACTTTGGACTTCGACGACGGTCTGTTCGACGGGGTCATCAGCGTTGGCGTCTTTACTCTAGGGCATGCCCCGGCCAGCTCTTTCGACGAGTTGATTCGTGTGACCAAGCCCGGGGGCCACGTTGTGTTCAGCCTCCGCACTGACGTCTACGAAGAGGGCGGCTTCAAACAGAAACAGGAAGAGCTCGAGGCCCAAGGGAAGTGGAAACTGGTCGAAGTCACCGAGCCCTTCCAGCCCCTGCCCAAAGGTGAACCCGAGGTATACCACCAGATCTGGGCTTACCAGCGGTAGACTAAACGGCCGGCGCTTGCCAACTATGGCAGTTGCCGAGCAGGCCAGGGCCTGCTTTCCCTTGATCCTAGTGCTCCGGCGCCTCTGCTTCCCGCACCCTCCCGCTCCGCGCTTGTCGCCAACTGTGTGAGAGTCTCGCTGTATCGGCCGGCGAAAAGCTGGGCGACGTTGAAGTGCACTCTCATTCCAATTTCGGTGTCCTTGGAGCACAGAAGCAATAGTTGGGACCTGGGAATGGCCAGCACCTCCATGTCGGTGAGGGCTTCACCGGAGGTAATCAAGGTCCCCGACCCTAGCAGGGCCGCCAGGGGGAAAGACTCCCCGGCCCTGGTGATGCGAACGGCGATTTCGCCGATCTCAGAGTGGGCGCACAGGTCGGCTTCTCCTTCGAGAATCACAAACAAGTTCTCGGCCTGCTCTCCGCCTTGCCCGAGCATCTCGCCGGCGGAAATGTGCATTCGTTTTCCAAGGGCGACTATCCCTTCTATCTGCTCATCGGACAGACCTTCGAACAGGTCCACGTGCCTGAACCTCGCGGTTTCGGCCCCTGCGGCCGTATCCCTCTGCGTCGTGGGGGTGTACCCGGCCACCTCCGTTGGTCCAACCGCCAGGACCTCGGTGGGGCCGTATGCGTTGGACCTGCCGGGTCACGCTCCTCTTGAACATTCTCCCAATCAACCCGCGGTCGTTGGTATACATGGCAATGAGATCGACGTCGTGCTCGCGGGCGAAGTTGGCAATCCCGTCGGCTACCGACCCGGACACAACCACTTCAGCGCGCCAGGTGGCTGAGTTGCGGATCTCCCGCCAGCCCAAGCTCTGGAGGTAGCGCTGCGAATCGCGGTGGTCGAGCTCCTCCAGAAGATTGCCAATTATGTAGTGCGTCCCCACGGTCGCCGACTTTCCCGGGGGTATTACCCGAAGCAGCACCAGCTCGCCGCTTGGCGCAAGGTGGTCCCTGGCTATCGCCAGCGCCTGCTCCGATTCCCTGGAGCCGTCTAGGGGGGACTAGGACTTTTTGGTACACAGGCTTCCTCTGCCGGAGGCTTGTCCGGCGATGACTTCAGACCGCTAGGCCGCGGTGTTGCGTAGTTCCCGCTCTCCGGTGATAGCCAGTTGAGACAGGGTGACGCTGTAACGCTGAGCGAAAATTCTGCCCACCGCAGAATAGAGTCCCATCCCTATCTGCGAGTCCGTTGTGCAAAGTTCCAGCAGCGGCCCGCGCGGTATGGTCAATAGCTCCATGTCGGTCAAGGCCTCGCCCGAAGTGATAAGGGTGCCCGACGCCAGCAGGGCGGCCAGGGGGAACGCCTCTCCAGGGCCGGCGACGCGGACGGCTATCTCGCCGATTTCCGAATGGGCCGACAGGTCGGCCTCGCCGTGGATGATCACGAAAAGGGTTTCTCCGTGCTCTCCGCCCTTGCCCAGGAACTCCCCCGCGGGGATGTGGACCCGTTGCCCCAAGGCAACGATTTTTTCGACTTGATGGGGAAACAGGTCCCGGAAAATGTCTACCTGTTCGAGCATCCGGGTGCTGGGCGACTCCTCTGGTCGAAGGACTCGGACATCGGTAGATGCCCCATGTTCCACCTCGCTGGCGATGTTCGCCTTGACATACCTGGCCAGCAATTGACGGTCGCGTGTGGACATGGCAATCAAATCGACTGGTTCGCGCGCGGCGAAGCTCAGGACCCCTTCAGCCACCGACTCGGAAACAACTACCTCCGGTCGCCACTGCAAGGGCGCTTGTGCCTGCCGCTGGATAAATGTCTTGAGGTAAGACATGGCGCGGTGGCGGTCGTAGTCCTCCTGCTGGCTTCCCAGTATCACGTGACCGCCTTCCGCGTGCGTCTTGGGCGGGGGAATAACGTGAAGCAGGATTATCTCCGCATCCGGGGCCACGCCGTCTTGGACCAACGCCTGAACGTCGTCGGCCTCTACGGACTCATCCACGGGCACTAACACTTTGTCATACATGGCTTATCGCCCTGCCGGGGTGGGGTCGTCTCAATACTCGTTCGGCCCCGGTTTCGTTGGCTATAGCAATCGGTATCCTTGGCCGTAACCCCTGAGTTCTGGCGCGAGACTAAAGGAGCGTATCGGCGTTGTCAATGTCTCAATCCATAGGCCATACGGAGGCCTCGGCGTTATTCGGCAATGAACGAAGAAATCCGCTGCGGGGTGAGCTTGAAGGTCACCCGGTTTGGTGGGGCATCGCGGTATCTCTCGGCGAAGGCCCGTCCCTCCTCCTCACTGTAGTATCGCACTGCCATCCCAAGCACCAGGTCGTAAATCGGCCTGTCCGTTTCCTGTACCGGACCATCCATAACCACCGCGGCGTAGGGCGGATCGCGCTTGTCTACACACAACGAGGCGTGTGTGAGGGCTTCCAGGTTGCGCCACTTCAAGGTGCCGCGCCCTGTAAACATGTGCGCCGCCCCGTCTTCCCAGTGAAACCAGATGGGGCAAGAGCGAGGCTTGCCGTCCTTGTCCACGGTGCCCAGAACGGCTACTAAGGGACGCTTCAAGAATTCTTCCAACTGCTCCGGGGTCATCGGCATTGTGTCGCCTTTCGTCGCCCAAACTCGGCTTTTCCAGCCTTGCCGTATGGAGGTTGGCTGGGCTTTGGCAGTTCTTCGGTCGGCATACCCAAGCAACCTCTCTCCTTCCAGCCTTTGAACCACTCCAGGAATTCAGGGATGTATTTTGCGTTGGCCGTGCTCCGGTGCGCTCGTCCTCCGATGAGGCCGTTAAGATTATCTGGAAGCGGTGGGCCGTCGCCACCCCAGTAGATGAAATCTCGCCCAATCAGCACTTTCTGACCATTGGTGTCCTTGGAGGTATGCATCCAATCTTGTTGTCCGCTATTAAGGCTATGGCAGGAAGGCGCCTGTCGCCATTTTCCTGTTTTGTCCCGGTGGTAGATGTTGTCCCCAACAGCCATGTCTCCGCCCGCTTCAATGTGGGGGCGCTTGATGTGGAAACGCTTGTCGTGCCAGTAGTCGTCGAATTCCACAATCTCCCCGACCAGCATAGCGTAGACCACGTGGTTGCCCGAGCGCTTTGGCCCGAGTCCGACTATGTAGTCCCCCGTCCGTGCTTTCTTGCGTATGTCAGGCTTGCAGCACGCGAGCGTACAAAACCCGTGAAACGGATTGGGGGCAAATCCGCTGTCGTTTGCCACAATGTACGAATAGAGCGTCATCCTATCGTGTGCCCCGTGCTATCTCATAGCCAAAAGCTCAGCATCCTTCTCGCCGCTGTGTTTCTCTATCCACGCCCGCAGGGTACGGCAACGCTGCGCCTGTTCAGGGTCGGCAGTGTCCAGCATAATGCGACAGGTACGCGTGTAAGAGCCGATCCTTGAAAGTTCAGACTTGCCGTTGCTCCAAGTCCATTGGTTTCCATTCTTGTCTCTGAAAACCTTGTCACATATCTCTCTTGTAATCGGAATTGCGTACTCAAACCTTCGGGACCGGCTTGAACCAGCAATGCCCAAGAAATGTCTGTCACCTCTGATTACGTGTGCATTGTTGGCGAACTTCTCCCGCCCGTGGGAGTTGAGAGTTACGAATCTGACATGGTCTACCCAAAGTCCGCCAATCAAATAGAAACCGGGCTGTCGTGTTCGCTTGCCGCCGACACTGCACTCTAACCTAGCTAAGAACAGTAGGCCATCTCCCCTTCTCAGATGGGCAAGCGCGGAAGAACGTCCATTGGTGCCACTATCTCCGTAGGTAAACGCCTCAAAGTCCGGGTCGTTGTGGCAAGCGACGCCCCACATTTCGCGCGGTACATAGCAAAGCAAGCTACGGTCAGGCTTATAGTACGACCGCAAGTCTCGGTAGTACACGGCGCGACGCGACTTCTCTAGATTGCGGGTTCCCTCGGGAATGGGCAGGAACTCAAAGGTGCCATCTTCGAAGAGTGGGCTGAAAAGCTGGTTATGGCTTGAGTTGGCTCCTACGTTGACTAGATATATGCGCACTTAGTTGTCCGTTTGGAGACTCTGGACCGAAAATCTTGAACATAGGATTACAGGGCTCTCTCAGCCTCCACCGATGGCCGGCAGGAAGTGGACCTCGCTGTCTTCTTGGACCTGCTGCAGCAAGCCCATTTGGCTGGCTTCACCGTCCACGATAACGGCCACTCCGGGCAGCAGGTCCTGAGCCTCCTCGTCGTAGAGGAGGGACTTGGTGCCTGGGAAGAGGACTTCCAGGTTGTTCACCACCTGGCGGACCGTGCGGCCCTCCACCTGCACTTGTTGTTTACCATCCGTCAGCCCTTGCATGCGGGGCGGAATCCATACTTCAGGCATAATTGCCTCTACCTGCCGCTCCCATTGGAGCCGTTATTCCCCCACAGGGACTCGAGGACTCTTCCAGGATTCATCGGCAGTTGATCGATGCGTACCCCCAAAGCGCCGTGTATGGCGTTGGCTATGGCGGCCATGGGTGGAACGATGGGAACTTCCCCCACTCCCCGCACGCCGTAGGGGTGACTGGGGTTGGCCACCTCCACTATAACGGTGTCGATCATCGGCAGGTCCAGGGAGGTGGGCATCCGATAGTCCAGGAAGCTGGAATTCAACATTTGGCCCTGGTCGTTCACGAAATACTCTTCGTTCAGCGCCCAGCCTATGCCCTGGACGGCGCCTCCCTGCATCTGGCCTTCCACGTAGCTGGGGTGTATGGCTTTACCCGCATCTTGGAAAACGGTGTAGCGCACGATTTCGACCTTCCCCGTTTCCGAGTCCACCTCCACGTCGACCAGGTGGACCCCCAGGGCAGGCCCGGCTCCTCCGGGATTCACGCCCGCGCTGCCCACTATGGGCCCGCCGGTGGTGTTTTGCCTGGCCGCCAACTGGCTGAAGGTCATGCGCAACTCGGGGTCCGAGGTGTGCTGCAACACCCCGTCCACGTACTCGACGTCGTCCTCGGGCACCTCCCAAATCTTGGCGGCGCGCCCGATCATTTGCCGTTTAACGTCCAGGGCTGCCTCGTAGCAGGCCCATCCCGTTTTGAAGGTCACGCCGCTGCCGCCGGTGTTGGACGTGTAACCGATGGAAGCGGTATCCGCAACCAGGGGACTTACGTCTTCTACGGGTATTCCCAGCACTTCGGCAGCGTGTTGCGCGGCGGTAGCCCGGGTGCCGCCGATGTCCGGCGACCCCTCCACCAGGTTCACCGTGCCGTCGGCATTGACCGTGGCCACGGCGTTGGACGGGCCCGAATAGTTGGTCCAATAACCGCTGGCCACCCCGCGGCCTCGGTTCGGCCCTCCCAGCGGAGCTTTGTAATGCGGGTGGTTCTTGACCGCCTCCAGGGTCTCGACGAATCCCACTGGGGGCATCAACGGCCCGCTGGCCCGGCGGGTGCCCTCTTTCGCGCTGTTTAGCAAACGGAACTCTACCGGGTCCATATCCAGTTTTTCGCTTAGCTCGTCTATGGCCGTCTCCATGCAGAAGGCCGCTGCCGGAGCCCCGGGCGCCCTGTAGGCCGCCGTCTTGGGCCTGTTCACTACTACGTCATATCCCTCGATGTAGGCGTTGGGGATGTCGTAAGGCGCAAACATACAGGCCGCCCCGCCCGTCACCGGAGAGCCGGGGTATGCCCCGGCCTCGAAAACCAGCCGGGCCTCCGCGGCTACGAACTTTCCGTCTTTGGTGGCGCCCAGTTTCACCCGGATGTTGGTCCCGGAAGTAGGGCCGGTGCCCTCGAAGACCTCGGTGCGGCTCATGGCCACCTTCACCGGCTTGCCAGCCTTCTTGGCCAGCGCCGCGGCAACAGGCTCCAGGTAGCTGGTCAGCTTGCCGCCGAACCCGCCCCCGATTTCCATGGGAATGGCCCTGACCTTGGAGACAGGAATGTCCAGCATCAAAGCGGTGGTTTCCTGCACGGAAAAGTGGCCCTGGCTGCTGGACCAAACGGTCACGTTGCCGTCGCTGTGCCACATGGCCGTGGCCGAGTGAGGCTCGATGTAACCCTGGTGAACGGCGACAGTAGATACTTCCTTTTCCACTATCACGTCTGCGTCCTTGAAACCGCTCTCAATGTCGCCAATCCGGAACTCGCAATGGTCAGAAACGTTGGTGCTCTTCTCGTTGTCGTCGTTGGAGCGAATTCCGCCGCCCCGGCTGCCGTTCTGTTGGTTGGCCAGCCGCTCGTGCACCAGCGGAGATCCGTCTTTCATCGCCTCCCCGGCGTCGAACACCGCCGGCAGCACCTCGTAGTCCACGTCGATCAATGACAGGGCCTGCTCGGCCAAGTGCCAGTTGTCCGCCGCCACGGCCGCCACGGCATGGCCCCGGTAAAGCGCCTTGTCTTCGGCCAGGACATTGTTGCTCGTGAAGCGGGCGTTGTTCAGCGCCCTTTCAGCCTGATCGACTATGAATCCCGAAGGCTTGGCCAAGTCGTCGGAGGTCACCACCGCGTGGACCCCCGGCAAAGCCAGGGCGCGGCTGGCGTCGATCGACTTGATCCTGGCGTGAGCGTGAGGACTGCGGAGCATCTTGGCGTATAGCAAGCCCGGCGGGCGGATGTCCGCGCTGTAGAGGGCTTTGCCGGTAACTTTGTCGGCGCCATCATGCCTGATGGGCCGGGAACCCACCGCGTTGAACTCTTGGTTTGAGAGTACGACGTTGGGCTTGTAATCGAGCATGCATTGCCTCCGGGAAAAAGTCGGGAATTAAGCCTTGTTTGGCTCCCGCTATTCTAACACAATTTTGGCTTCGGACCGTCTCCCGAACGCATCGCGGAAAGGCGAATAGCAGCCTGGCAAACCGCCGGATTTCTCTACCCCGGTGCTTGCAAGCCGGCGAACAAGCGGCGAAATCCATACGCGATGATCGGCTTCCTGTGGTAACATTGTGGACGCTCAATTGACACGGGGTTCCGCAATCCGAGCGTCAGAGGGGCATGAAGCTGCTTCAGTTCCTTTCTACGCCCCGTTACTACCATAGTTCCTACTGGGAGGCTGCCGCACGATGAAGGCTCTGGAAGGTATACGGGTGCTCGACCTTACGAGGGCATTGGCCGGGCCTTTCTGCACTTTGATGCTGGGAGACCAGGGGGCCGACGTCATAAAGATTGAGATGCCCGGCGCCGGAGACGACACCCGGCATTGGGGGCCTCCTTTCATCGAGGGCGAGAGCGCTTATTTCCTCTCCATCAACCGCAACAAGCGCAGCCTGACCTTGAACTTCAAGGAACCCGAGGCCAGGGATATTTTCCTAAAATTGGCTGGCGACGCCGACGTGATTGTGGAAAACTTCACTCCGGGGGTGATGTCCCGTTTCGGACTGGACTACGAGACCATTAAAGAGTCAAATCCCAAAGTTATTTTCTGTTCTATATCCGGATTCGGCCAGGACGGCCCATACCGGACCCGTCCCGCCTACGACCAGATTATGCAGGGACTTACCGGGATGATGAGCGTCACCGGCGATCCCGGCGGGGACCCGCAAAAGGTAGGTGTTGCCATCGCCGATATAGGCGCCGGCATGTGGGCGGCTTACGCCGTGACGACAGCCCTCTTCCACCGGGAACAAGAGGGAGAAGGTCAATACATCGACGTGTCGATGATGGATGCCCACGTAGCCTGGCTGACCTATCAGGCCGGGTCCTTCTTCGCCACCGGCAAAGCGCCCAGGCGTGTTGGCAACGCCCATCCCAGCCTGGTGCCCTACCAGGCGTTCATGTGCCAGGACGGCAGGTACCTCAACGTGGCCGTGGGGTCTGACCGGCTTTGGGAGAGGTTCTGCCAGGCCATAAACCGGCCAGACCTCATGGAGCATCCGGACTATGCCGCCAACGACGGCCGGGTGCGGAACCGGGCCAAGCTGGTGCCCCTGTTGCAGGAACTCTTCCTTACCCGCCCTGTAGAGGACTGGGCCCAGGACCTCCACGCGTTGAGCATCCCCTGTGGGCCCATCAACGACGTGGCCGAGGTGTTTGCAGACCCCCAGTTGCTGCACCGGCAGATGCGCGTGGAGATGGAGCACCCAACTTTGGGGACCATCAAGCAGACGGGTATACCGATCAAGTTCTCGCAAACTCCGGGCGGGCTCGACCGGCCCCCGCCCCTGCTGGGCGAGCACAACGGTGAGATCCTTCGCACGTTGGGCTACTCGGACAGCGACATTCAGCGCCTGGCGGACGATTCGGTAATCTGAGTTCCATTGAATCTCGGTCAGGGCTTTAGAGAGGCGCGATGGGCAGCACAGTGAAGGTCAAATCTCTGGACGGACTGCAGACCCTGGTGGCGACGGACCGCCATGGCTTTATCGCCGACGAGCCTCCCGACGCCGGGGCAGGTCTTGGGCCCGACCCGTATGAGCTGCTCCTGGCTGCCTTGGGCTCTTGAACCAGCATGACCCTGCGGCTGTACGCCGCCAAACGAGGCTGGGACCTGGAGTCCGTTGAGGTGCAGTTGAGCCACCAAAGGGTTCACACCCGCGACTGCGCCGAATGCGAGGAAAACGACAATGTGATGGTGGACCTGATAAGGCTGAAGATTGCAGTCGTCGGTGAGTTGGACGAACAGCAGCAGGAGCGACTGTTGACGATAGCCAAACGGTGTCCAGTGCATCGCACGTTGGACGGCGGCCCCACCGTGATTACCGAGTTGGAAGTTATCAAGGGGTAATGGGCCGGGAGGATGAACGCCAATGGACCTGGGACTTAAAGACCGCGTCGCTATAGTAGGGGGCGCCAGCCGGGGTTTGGGGCTGGCTATTGCCTCGGTATTGGCTCGGGAAGGGGCCAGCGTTACCATTTCAGCCCGCACCGAGGCCGACCTCAGGCACGCGGAGATCGAGTTGGCGCGGCTTGGGTCCCAACAGCATGTGCTGGCCATTCCTGCCGACCTTTCGGTAGCCAGGGACATTCGCCGCGTGGTTCGCGATACCTTCAACAGGTTCGGCCAGATAAGCATATTGGTGACCCACGTTGCCGACAGGCCCGCCGGCCACAGCGCCGACTTCGACGACGAGACGGTAATGACCTCTTTGGAGACAACGTTCTTGAACTCCACGCGCATAGTCCGAGAGGTTGTCCCATACATGAAACACCAGCGTTGGGGCCGCATCATTCACCTGCTTCCCCACTGGGTGAACAGGGCGGGAGGGGCTACGCACGCGTCCAGCGCCGGCCAACTGGCGTTGGTAGGGTACTCTAAGACGCTGTCCAACGAGCTTGCTTCCTTCAACATTACTGTAAACAATGTCATTGCCGGGCCCATCCAGACCGACTACCTGACCTCGGTCCTGGAAGACAGGGCCCAGGAACTGGGCAGGGAGGTGACGGAACTGGTCAACGAAACCGAAGCCGCCATCCCCATGCTACGGCTGGGCAAACCCGATGAAGTGGCCGACCTGGTCGCCTTCATGGCTTCGCCCCGGGCAGGGTACCTGACCGGCGCCAACGTATTTATAGACGGCGGCGCGCACCAAGAGATCAGTTGGTGACCTGATCGACAGTTCCGCCGCGCTCCGGCGCCGGCGATAGGAGGCCTGCATAGCAACCCGTGCAACGCTCTAATATCTACCAAACAGCCCAGGAATTCATGCGCCGTGAGGACTTGCCGGGCTGGCTGGTGTATGACTACCAGGGTTCCAACCCCGTTTTCTCCCAACTGGTCACCCCTGCAGGCCATGTCACGCGGCCGTGCCTGCTCTTTGTTCCCTCCGCGTCTTCGCCTCGGCTTCTGGTGCACCACGTCGACGCCGGCAAGTTCGCTGACGCCGGAGTCCCCTTGGAAATCTATAGTGATCGAAACAGTGTGATAAGCGCCCTCCGGCGGATGCTGCCCAACGGCTCCCGGGTGGCCATGGAATACTCGCCCCAAGGCGCGTTGCCCCGGGTCTCCAAGGTCGACGCCGGCACCGTCGAGTTGATCGGCAGCTTGGGCGTGACCGTGGAGTCCTCCGCCGACCTGATGCAGTACGTCACCCAGCGGTGGAGCCGTGAGCAACTGCAAGACCACAAGCTCACCGCCGCCAAGCTGGGAAGCATAGTCAAGGAAGCTTTTTCCTACACGGGAAGCCAGCTCAACAACGGCGTTACTGAATTCCAAGTGGCTGAGTTCATTCGCCGCCGCTTCCAGGAGGAGGGGCTGGAATCCCCCGACGGCCCCATCGTTGCGACTAACGAACATAGCTCCGACCCCCATTTCGAACCGGCCGCCGAGGGCAGCAGCATGGTCCGCCCTGGAGATTGGATGCTAATAGACTTATGGGCCAAACCGGGGAGCCGGGATAGTGTCTACGCCGACATCACCTGGGTGGCCTATGTCGGCGATACAGTCCCTGAGCGGCATCAGAGCATTTTCGACATCGTCACCGGAGCCAGGGACGCCGCTGTTAAATTCCTGGAAGACTCGTTCAACCAGGGGCTGGAAGTCCAGGGGTGGCAGGTCGATGACGTCGCCCGTAAATATATCGGCCGGCAGGGCTATGACGGCTACTTCACCCATCGGCTGGGGCACAGCATCGGTCGGGAAGTCCACGGAGACGCGGTCAACCTGGACGGATTCGAGACCCTGGACACCAGGCGGGTCATTCCTGGGGTAGGCTTCTCCATAGAGCCGGGAATCTACTTGCCTGAATTCGGCATGCGCTCCGAGATTGACGCCTATATGTCCGAAAACGGCCCTGTCGTTACCTCTCCGCTACAGCGGGAAGTAGTCCTTATCTCGCAGCCATAACGGCCCCCCCATGTCACCCTGAGCGGAGCGAAGGGTCTAGGGTGTAGGGTTGGGGCCCCAGCCCAATATTGACAATCGTGCCAATTCTGCTTAATCTCACGATTAGAGGAAGTGATTAACCGACTAGGCGCCCTATTGCGCCGTGGTCCAAATCGTCGATGATGCCCGGATGTGGAGCTCAGGCCTGGTATAGAGTTCAATGAAGAAAAGGCCAATTCCATAACCAAAGGAGAGTCCCATGCCCGTTATCACGATTAACGGCCCCTACGGCTGTGGTTCGATTCCCATCGGCCAGATGGTCGCCAGAAAGTTGAACATTGATTTCGTTGACCGGCTGGTGCTGACCGAGGCCGCCAAGTTGTTGGAAAGGCCCGTTGGCGCCTTGATTAACAAAGAGCAGCGGATTGACCGGTTCAGGGACAGGCTCGGCCGTTTCATACAGACCATGTTGGAACGGTCGGCAATTAGCGGCGAGGTCTACGCCGGCGGGGCCTTGATGACCTTGCCCCCCAACGCCTATCCCGCCCTGGGCACGGCCCAGGCCGCCAAGTCCACCAGTGTCGATGACAAGGAGTTCATCGAAGCCACCACCACCGTGGTCAACAACC
This sequence comes from Dehalococcoidia bacterium, assembly GCA_963668505.2. Taxonomy (GTDB): domain Bacteria; phylum Chloroflexota; class Dehalococcoidia; order Lucifugimonadales; family UBA3495. Next base: position 143,756 of record CAXXWY010000009.1, read on the forward strand.
TTTACAAAAAGGGCGACGTGGTGATTATCGGCAGGGCCGCCAACATGATTCTGGCCAATAGCCCGGGCGTCTTTCATGTCGGCCTGTTCGCCCCGCCCGAGGTCCGGGTGCAAATCCTGATGCGGCGGGAACATCTCGATCGCGAGGAAGCCGAGGTCATGGTCGAGGAGCTCGAGCAGGCCCATGTCGAATACTTCCGCAAGTTCTTCCAAGTCCACCCCAACGAGCCAAGCCTCTATCACGCCTTCTTGAACATGGGCAAGCTGCAACCCGAGACCGCCTCCGATATCATCTCGCACATGGCCGATGACGTTGTCTCCGCCCGTCAATATTTCGGGGACGACCCCAGCCATGCCGAAGGCTTCCTGTCCGGCTGGGGCGAACAGGGAAAGCAATAGCCTGTACCCCCCGGCCACCCGCAGCCATCGCCAACACCCTGTCGGCGCATAACCGCCCCCAACACCCCCGCCGGCGCATAACCGCCGCCAACGCGTCCGCCCCCAACCATGTCATTCCGAGCGCAGCCGAGGAATCCCCCCAGCCCCCGCCAGTCACACACCCCCAGCCCCCGCCAGTCACGCATTCCCCCCAACCCCCGCCAGTCACGCATTCCCCCCAACCCGTCATTCCCGCGAAGGGAGACCTTTGCGTAACTCGCGGCATGGTATTTTGCGGGTTTCCCCGACAGAAAAGTGGGGGTCAATAGGCCCTATGCCCAGGCCGGTGGGCCGCACCTTTGCGTTGTCAAGTGAGTGGCCCCCGCTTCCACCGGTCATAGGGTGGTCTCAGGCGGCGCAGCCAGCCAATTTGGTTGCCTTCCTCAGGTTGTACGCCATCAGCTTGAACCACATCTCCACGGCGTTTCGTCCCAGGCTCCTGTAGCGCACACGGCTGTAGCCGTAGCTGCGCTTCAGGGTGCCGAATATCTTCTCGACGAGGGCCCGCCTGGGACTTATCAACTCGTTGCGCCGCTGCTGCCAGTGCGGTAACTGCCGTTGATGCTTGTGCGAACGATGCATGATCCGGTCGTTAATCCCCTGGGACTTCAGCCACCGGCGCCGACGCTTGGACTCATAGGCCCGGTCACCGTACACCGCCTGCTCATCGCCGCTCACCAGGCCATCGGCCACCTCGCTCTCATAGACCTTGGCAGGCGTCAGCGCCGCCTTGCGCACCAATCCAGTGCCGGCATCCACTCCCAGGTGCACCTTGTAGCCAAAGTGCGTCCGGGACCCCCGGCCGGTGTAGCTCCAGTCGGCATCGGGGTCCGTAGAACTCTTGGCCCCCCGCCCTTCAGATACCGGAGGACGACGCACTTGGGCATCCACCAGAGTGGCGTCCATCAAGGTCCCTTCCTTCAAGATCAGGCCCCGCTTGTCCAGTTGGGCCTCCAACTCCTTGAACAACTCCTCGCTCAGACCACGCTTGGACAACTCGGTGCGGAACCGGCTGATGGTAGAGTAGTCGGGTGTCTGGTCCTCAAGTCCCAGCCCCACGAAGCGGCGGAACGATATCCGGTCTCCCAGCGCCTCCTCCATCTGGGGGTCAGACAGGTTGTACCACTGCTCCAGCAAGAGCGCCTTGACCATCATCAAAGGAGGATAGCTGGGCCGTCCCTCTTCCGCCGAGTACACTCCGTCCACCAGGGATGCAAATCTGCCCCAATCCACCGCATCGTCGATTCGCTCCAATCGCTGGTTTTTCCCAAGAGTCTGTGGCAACAACGATTCCGCTAGCGACGGCTGACCTATCTCACGGTGCATCTCTACTCTCCTCACACTAACCAATCACTACTCACAATTTTCGCCCACTAATCCCAGTTATGCAAAAGTCTCCCTACGCGGGAATGACGGGTTGGGGCGCGGGGGCGTCCTTCGACAAGCTCAGGATGAATGGGGAATGGATGGTGTGCCGGGCTAAGCCGACGGCTGGTGCGCCACGGTCGTAGTAGCTGGTGATATACTTTTCTGTGTGCTTTGACGCTTCCTGAACCGCTGGAGGCGCAGGCGGGGTCTTCGAACCAACATTAACGAGTTGCGGTGTTGGACTTACCGGTGCACAGGGTAGCCTTGCTGGCGGGCCAGGACAACGGCGTCGGGCCGCTGGTGGACATGCTTGGCCGGGCTGGCTTGGCTTGCCTGCGCGGGTCGGACTTGGCCGAGTTGAACGGCGAGGGGCCGGAGCAGCAGCCGGAGGCCGCCCTGGTGGATCTGGCGTCCATCGACCTGGCGCAGGGCCGGCTCTTGATCGAGCAGTGCAAGGAACTGCGGATTCCCGTCGTGGCCCTGGCGTCCCTAGACGGCGAGTCCGAGTACGACCCGTCGTTGAACCCCGACGAATTGGTGTTCCACCCCGTCCGCGAGGCTGAATTGTTCCCCAGGCTAAAGCAGGCGGTCTACCGGGTCAGGGGTCCCGCCAGTTCCCAGGCGCTGCGGGTTGGAGAGTTGACCATCGACCTGGAACGCTACGAGGTGACGGTCGCGGGCAGGCGGGTGTCGCTGAAGTACAAGGAATTCCAGTTGCTGGCGTTGCTGGCTTCCAATCCGGGCCGGGTGTATTCCAGGGAGTCGCTGCTTAGCCAGGTGTGGGAGTACGACTACCTGGGCGGCACCCGCACCGTCGACGTTCACGTGCGCCGTCTGCGCTCCAAGATAGAGTCGCCGGGCCGCACTTTTATCGAGACCATCTACCAGGTGGGCTACCGGTTCAAGGCGCCTGATTAGCCCCTGTTCGACAACTTCTAAGACAGGACCTACATTGGATATGGCTGGCGGTTGCGCTCGGCATTGGCACGCGCCCCGATTCAGACAACCCCTTGACAATGCCGAGGGCAAACTTACCGGGTATGGGAATTTATAGAGACGCCTTAACGGTTGGATTGCTTGACTGCAATCCTGTGTGTGTCCGGCTCCGCATAAAGAACTTTCACCAAGAAGAGTACTGTCAAGAAAGTATCAACCAGTATGCCAAGGGAAAACAGGACCATTACCCCCTCGAAAGTTGGATCCCACGCTCCGGTCAGGTACAGAAGAAACGCAATCACGTACACGGAGCCGTTAGTCAATACTGATTGGTAAGCCAAGTATTTGGTCTGACCGATGCCGTAGAACACGCCGTCCATCACCGTGTTGAATGAAAAGAGGACGTACGGCACGAAAAGAATACCGAAGGCTGTAACGGCCCATTCAACAGCCTCCGGATCATCGGTGAGTAACCCAGCAAAGCTGGGGAAGGCGGGCACCACTGCAATCCAGATGATCATTAGTCCGGCAGTTATGACCATTGACCCGTGCCAAAGAACACGAATGGTACGGAGGTCTCCGGAAAAGTTAGCCACCAGAGCTTTCGTGGTGTCGGCCAACGCCAATACTGGAACTAGCATGAAGCTCCACAGTATCTGGATTGCGACGTAATATCCGCTGATTTCGGCCTCTCCGATCGTGTTCACGATGCGGATGATCATGAAGAAATAGGCTACGTTGCGAACCAGGCTATCAGCACCGCTGCCTATGCCCACTCGCAGGTATTCCCGCATGTCCGCAAAGGACGGAACCGAACGAAGCACTTCCAAACGTATCCCTTTTGCGATGACAAGGAGGGCAAGCCCAATCGACAGTAAGCCCGCGCTGCTCAGCAGCGTTGACCAAGCTACTCCGATAACGCCGGCATCTAGAGAGAACTCGTGGCCGCCGAAGAACAGGGCGTCAAACCCAAAGCGCAGGGCAATGTTGGCGATAGCCATGACGAACACGAGTCTGCGTAGCCCCAGGGCTTCGAACAGGACCACGATGGCAACGGCCAGAATGGTGAAGGGAACGCTGAATATGCTGACGCCAAGAAAGCTGCGAGTCTGACTTTGGATTTCACCTGAAGTCCCAATCAGGGTGATGAACGCATCGCGGAACAAAAAGACGCCTATCGAGAACACTAATGAAGCTACAAATATGAAAACAAAAACACTCTTGGCTCTGTCTAATTGGACCGCTGCGGTGCTGCGTATTTGGGACCCCAGGAAGAAGAATATCGCTAGAACCGAGGCTTCTTGGAAGACTTCAATGACCAGCCCCACGAACTGCCACTGGGACACGATGGCCAGGCTCCCTGCGTCTGGCAACTCGTTGCCAATGAGATACACGCGATACAACTGGTACACACTGGGGAGGCCCAAGAACAGTAGGATGAACAGGAATAACCTCCAGTCCCATGTCCTTAGGCATAGCCGGATGTAGTCCAGCATTAGATAACTCCCCCAATAGTCCCCGGGCTAGGATAGGTTAGTACGGTTTAGCCCCGCTGCCGACGGCCACCAGTTCCAGCGTCCCGAACAGGGCGACCAGCGCTGGCACTATCAACGTCCGGGTGATGAAGGTGTCTATCAGGACGCCTACGGGCCACCGCGAAGCCAAGCTGCATCAGGTCCTGAAGGGGAAGGACCATCAACGCCGAAAACGTGCCCGCCAGTATCAGCCCGGCGGACGTGATTACGGGCCCCGTGCGGGCCAGGGCATGACCGGCAGCCTCGGCCAGCGGCGCCCCTTTGACCTCTTCCCGGATGCGCGACATCAGGTAAATGTTGTAATCGACGCTCAAATGCGTTGAGAAATACGAACAGGAAGAACGGGACGCCGGGGCCTACTCCGGGGTGGCCCATGGCCACGACGAAGACCAGGACGGCTAGGCCGAGGGTCGAGAAATAGGTGAAGGCTATGGTCGCCATCAGGTAAAGGGGAGCAATTAACGAGCGGAGCAATATCGCCAGCACAACGCCGATGGCCAGCAGTATCAGCGGCAGCACCACCAGCGTGTCGGGCGGGCGCTTGCCGAGCGGGTGTCCTGCTGCTCGGCGGTGTCTCCCCCGACCAGCACGCTCCCCTCGGGAAGTCCCGCCTCGGCTGCGCTTTCCCGGGCCAGCACGCGCAGTTCAGGGATGGTGTTCAGGGCCTCGATAGAAAACGGGGTTTAACCGTCAATACGGCGTTGATGACTACCGCGCCGCCGTCCTCGGAGACGAATCGCGATGCTTCATGCTTCGGCAGTTCCGATGCTGGAGGCCCGTCTACACCCCTTGGCCGGCTGGGCCCGGACACCCGGGCAACGCGGGGATGCTCCGACAAGTCTGCCGTTATCTCGTCGATTTGTTGGAGCGATACGGGGTCGAGAGCTTGCTGACCGGGCGGGCAGCGAAACGTAGACCAGAGTGGGGGGAGAGTTCTCCGGTTGGGAAGCCCTCTCTCAGCAGTTCCGAAGCTCCGGACCGACTCGGTGTCTCCGGGAAGGCTCGCCAGCCGGTCGTAGTTCGTTCGGAAGGGAACCAGTCCGATGATGAGCAAAGCCAGGACAATCCCCGTGACCGCCAGCGTCGCCACCGGACGCCGCAGGACTACGGCCCCCAATCCTGCCGTAAACACCGTCGCGCCAGGCTGCGGTCCCCTCCGGCGCTGCGTTCAGCCGCGGCCCGGGCTGGCCAGAACGCCGGCCGCCCGACTATGGTGAGGACCGCAGGCACCAGGGTGATTGCGGCCAGCATCATCAGCGCGACGGCCCACTGCGATGACCGGCCCCAGCGCCTGGTAGGACTTCAGCGTGGCCAGCAGGAGCGCCGCCGAGGCAATCAGGATCGTCGCCCCCCGCCGAGGCCACCGCGCCACCCACACCCCGCATGGTCTGCCGCATGGCTTCGTGTCGGTCTTGGTGCCGGGTCAACTCCTCCCGGAACCGGGCTGATACGAACAGCACGTAATCGGTGCCAGTGCCGAACAGGCACCACCGTCATAATTCCCGTGGTCTGGGGCCGACACCGCCAGGTCCAGCCGTTGCGCTAGTCCCCCGCCGACGGCGTTGGCCAGCATGAACACAGTGCCCACCGCCAGCAGCGGCAGTGCGGCCATGATGGGCGAGCGATAAATCAGCAGCAGCAGCGCCAGGACCAGCAGCACCGTGACCAGCAGCAGCAGCGTGTCAATCTGGGAGAATACGCCGATCAGGTCTACGAGCAGGCCTCCCGGCCCGCCCACTGCAACCTCGACACCCGGAAGTTCCAGTGCCGCTGCCCGGTCCCGTATCTCGTTCACCGTGTCGGCAAACGCTTCTTCGGCGGCCGAGCCGGTGACGTCGGCGAAGACGTACATGGTCGCGCCGTCCTCGGACACCAGGCCGCCCCGGGCCCCGGAATCTCGGTCTGGAATTCGGACACTGCCCACGTTGTCCGGCGCATCGGGACCTGAGAGCCACTGGCCGAGGCCGTTGGCCGCCTCATAGGCAGCCGGTCCGAGACCGGACTCAGCGTGGAAAACTATGAGGACCGGCGTGCCCGTCGAGGGGAAGCGTTCCCGCGCCAGTTCGTAGGCCCGGGTCGCCTCAGCGTCCTTGGGCAGGAAAAACGCTTCGTCGTTCTCCCGCACCTCGCTCAGGGACGGCAGTTGCGAGATTAACACGCCCGCAAGAATCACCCAGGCGAGGAGCGTTATCCACTTGCCCCGGCGGTTGCTCGCGAAGTCGGTCAGGTAGGCGAGCATCGTCGCTATGCGCCGTCAGGTCTGGTTCTGTTCAAATTAACGCACTTCACTAACGCCAATTTATAGCGGCCTTCAAGTATCGCCGCCCCCGCCCGGATGTCTCCGCGATTAACGGGGGATGCCTTGGGGCCTGCATTGTAGTTCTGCGGAGGGATCAACTTGGCTCGGCGCTGACCGCATCCAGGAAACGGGCGACGTGACTGCGCAACTCGGCGTGCTTTTTCTTCCTCAGTTGCGGGTCCTCCTCCATCACCTTGGCCGCTTCTTGCCGGGCCAACTCCAGCAGTTGCCGGTCCGACATCTGGGCCATCTGCAAATTTTGGGGCAGCCCGCTCTGCCGGGTGCCGAAGAAGTCTCCCGCCCCTCGTAGCTCCAGGTCGACTTCGGCCAGGTGGAAGCCGTCGTGGATTTCTTCCAGGGCCGCCAGGCGTTCCTTGGCCACGTCCGACGGCGAGTCGGACATCAGGATGCAATAGCTCTTGTGCTCGCCCCGGCCCACTCGCCCCCGGAACTGGTGCAACTGGGCCAGCCCAAACCTGTCCGAGCCCTCTATCATCATCACCGTGGCGTTGGCCACGTCGATGCCCACCTCCACCACTGCCGTCGATACCAGGATGTCCGACTCGCCGTCCCGGAACCGGCGCATGATCTTGTCCTTGTCCTTGGAAGACATCCGGCCGTGGAGCAGCCCAAGCCTCAGATCGGGAAAGACCTCTTCCGACAGCCGTTCGTACTCCTCGGTGGCGGCCTTGGCCTCTATTACCTCCGACTCCCCGACCAGGGGGCAAATGACGAACGCCTGACGTCCCTCCTCCACCTGCTTTCTGACGAACCCGTAGGCCGCCTGCCGGCGTTCCGGCGACACCCATCTGGTCGCCACCTCCTGCCGCCCCGCTGGAAGCTCGTCTATGGTCGATATGTCCAGGTCGCCGTACAGGGTCAGCGTTAGCGTCCGGGGAATGGGAGTGGCCGACATAATCAGCATGTGCGGCGTCTCCAAGCCCCGCTGCCGCAACGCCGACCGTTGCAGCACGCCGAAACGGTGCTGTTCGTCGGCCACCGCCAGCGCCAGCTTGGGCATCGACACGCCTTCCTGTATCAGGGCGTGGGTGCCTATCAGCAAGTCCAGCGCGCCGTTGGCGGCCATCTCGGTCAGTTCCCGCTTGCGGGACGCCCTAGTGCTGCCGGTCAACAGTCCCACCGTAACCGGCCTGGCCAGCGAGTCCAGGTACACCGAAAGCAGGTAGTCGGACTGGACCGGCCGGGCCATGCCTCCCAGCAGGCGGGATACGGTCTGAAAGTGCTGCTCCGCAAGCACTTCCGTGGGCGCCATCACCGCTCCCTGGTATCCGGCCGCCGCAGTCTTGAGCAGCGCGGCCAAGGCGACGACTGTCTTGCCGCTGCCCACCTCGCCCTGCAACAGCCGGTTCATCGGCGGCGTCCCACGCTCCAGGTCGCCGTCGATTTGCTCGATGCACCGCTTCTGGGCCCCGGTAAGCTGGAAAGGCAGCGACGACAGGAATCCTGCCGCGACCTCCGGCTGGTGGGCGACGGCCACGCCCTGCTCTGACTTGTTCTGGCGGTTGCGGCGGCCCAGCACCGCCAGTTGGATGGTGAAAAGCTCGTCGAAAGCCAGACGCCGGCGGGGCTGCTTCCCACTGTTCCTGGTCCTCCGGGTAGTGAGCTTGCTCGATGGCGTCGGTTAACTGCATCAGTCCGGCGCGGGTCCGCAGGTCGTCGGGCAGCAGTTCGTCCACGCCGCCCAGCCATTCCTGGAGGGCCTGCCAGGCAATCTGGCGCAAGTTCCGGCCGGTTAGGCCCGCGGTCAAAGGATAGACCGGCACCAACCGTCCCACGTGGACCGGCGCCTGTCCCCGGTCCAACAACTCGTACTCCGGCGACTCCAGCACCAGTTGCCCCCGGTACACGTCCACCTTGCCGCTGACGGCTATCCGGGTGTTGGGCTTGATGGTGCGGGCCAGGTATCGCTGCCCGAACCATATCACCCGGATGTTGCCCGTGTCGTCGCTAAGGATAACCTCGGTGTCTTTGCGCTTGCCCTGGGGCCCGCCGCTGACCAGCCGGACGTCCCACACGTCGGCCACCAGCGTCCGTTCTTCTCCGGGGGAAAGCTCCGATATCTTGGCGAAAGTCGAGTAATCCGTATGCCTGCGGGGGAACAGGTAGAGCAAGTGCCGAACTGTTTCAACGTCCAGCCGGGCCAGCTTGTCGGCGGTCTTGGTATCCACGCCTCGCAGGCGGTCCACCGGGGAGTCCACGGTCAAACCCGACGGAGGTTTTCGGCGAGTTTGCCCCTTGGCAGCGGGTTGTTGACTAACTGGAGTCTTCTTGGCCGTCGCTCCGGTTCCCTTGGAGGCTGTCTTTGCCGGTGTAGGCGGAGCGGCGGCTGTCGGCGTTGGGGCGCCCGCCGGGCCGTCGTTGTTCAACACCGCCTGCCACTGGCCGGCCCATTGCCGCCGGTCGTCAGGGGACATTTCGCTGTACGGACAGCCCGTCAACTGCTGGGCCAGGTCCCGGGCGGCATCGACGGAAGCCATTTCCGAAGACCAAAGTTTCAGGAACTTGTCCAAGCCGCCGACCACGGCCCGGTCGTCGAAACCGCGGGACTCTTCCAGCCGCAGGATGTTGCGCAGGGAGTCCCGCCAGATTGGGGAGCCGCTGCCGGCCGGGGACATCAGGAGTCGGGCATATCGCCGGCGCGGGCCAGCGCCACGCCCAGACCTCCGGGGCCTATGTGAGTGCCCAGCGCGGGGCCGAACCGGGCCACCACTATTTCTTCAGGGGGCAGCAGGGAGGACAGCCGGTCCTTCAGGGCATCGGCCTCTTCGGGTTCGGTGCTGTATATAACCGCCAGTTCACTGACCGGAGCCAACTGTTGGACCAGTTCCACCAGGCGGTTCAGCCCCCTGTCCCGGCGCCGGGCCCGCTCCACTGGGTGCACCAGGCCGTCCTGGATGGAGAGGATGGGTTTGACATTGAGTACGGAGCCGAAAAAGGCCTGGGCTTTGCCGATGCGTCCGCCCTTCTGTAGATAGGTGAGGGTGTCCAGTAGGAAATAGGTCTGGTACAGGGGAAGACGGCGTCGTGCGTTGTCGGCCACCTGCCCCGCAGATTCCGCGTTCTGAGCTTGTCTAGCCGCGTACAGGACGGCCAGTCCGGTGAGGATGGACGCCGATTGGGAATCGACTATTTCTATGCGGCCGGCGGCGTCTTCACCCAGGGCGGCCCGCGCCTGTTCCGCCGAGTTCACCGTGCCGCTGAGTTTTCCCGACACGTGCATGGACACGATGCTGTGCCCCTGGTCCAGGAGTTCCCGATACGCCGCCGTGAAGTCGGCCACCGATGGCTGGGCTGTGGTGGGGAGCGGACCGCCGGCCTCCAGCCTGCGGTAGAACTCGTCCGCCGTGATGTCCACGCCGCCCCGATAAGGCTTGTCGCCGATTATCACGTATGCGGGCACCACTGTGATGTCCCATTGCCGCACCAGTTCCATGGGAAGGTCGGACGCGCTGTCCGTCAATAATCTTACCGCCATGTGCTACTCCACCGACGCCAGATAGTGATAATGGGGCTGGCCGCCGTTAACCAACTCGACTTGAATCCCTGGCACCCGGGCTTCCAGGCGCTGGCAAAGCTTCTCCGACTCCGACTCTGAAGCGTCCGCTCCCCGGTACAGCGTTATAATCTGCTGCGGCGAATTCAGCACACCGTCCAGAGAGGTCATCAGGGCCTCTTCCGGCGAGTCCGCGGCGCTTGCCAGGTCTCCTTCCAACAACGCAATATACTGCCCCTCGTCCACCTTGGCGCCGTTGATCTTCGTGGAACGCACGGCCTGGGTCACCTCAAGGGTCGAGACGCCGGCCACGGCCTCCCTCATGGACTCCAAGTTGCGCTCCAGCGGCTCCTCCGGGTTGAACGCCAGCAGCGCGGAGACGCCTTGGGGCACCGTGCGGGCCGGTATAACCCGGACGCGTGGGTCGGCCCCGGCCGACTGCAGGGCGGTAGCTTCCACGTTGGAGTTGTTGGGAAGGACGATAATTTGCTCGGCGCCGGTGGCCTGGGCCGCTTCCAGGAACTGGGCCACGCTGGGATTCATGGTCTGCCCGCCGTTGATGATCATGGAACATCCGGCGTCCTCGAATAGCTGCGCAAGGCCAAGCCCCTGAACTACGGCCACCACGGCCAGCCCGGCAGGCGCCGCCTGTCTACTTTGGCCCTTTTGGACGAACTCCCGGTTCTGCCGGGCCATGTTCTCGATTTTGATTTCGTGCAGGTCTCCCAGCGACGCCCCGTAGCTCAACGCCGGGCCGGGGTCCTCCGAATGCATGTGCACCCTCGCCAGCCGTGAGTCTCCGACGACTACCGCCGAGTCCGACAATTCCTTTCCGAAGTGCTCGCGTATGTCCTCCAGCGCCAGATCCTGACCTTCTATCAGGAATTGGATGCAATATCCCCAGTGCGCTTCCAGAGTGGAGTCCAGGAAGTCCGGGTCGATGCTGCTGCCGGTCCCGCCGGTATTTACTGGCTCGGTGCAAGCGGCCGCCACTGCCTCGTCCAGCACCGCCTGATCGCTGGCCGTAAGTTGACATAAGGCGCCGCCCATAATTACCGCCACGCCCATCCCGCCAGCGTCAACCACACCGGCCTCTCGCAGCGTGGCCATCTGCGACGGAGTCCGGTACACGGCCTCCACCGACGACCTGAAAGCCTCATCCCACAGCCGCCGCGGCTCCGGGGTCTCTTCCCCCTCCAGCAACTGCTGCACCGAAACCGACGTGGAGCGCAGCACGGTGAGCATGGTCCCTTCTACGGGCTGCGCCACAGAGCCGTAGGCCGCATCCGCCGCCAGGGTCAAACCCCGGGCCAGGTCGCGGCCGCTGCACGTTTCCGCTTTCTGTAGGGCATCGGCCAGTCCTTTGAATAACTGGGAAAGAATTACGCCGCTGTTGCCCCGGGCTCCCCAGAACGCCCCCTCGGCCAGCCCGGACGATACCTCCGCCGCGCTGGCCTCGCCGTTGGGACACTTCTCCAACGCCGAACGCATTGTCAGCAGCATGTTGGTGCCGGTGTCCCCGTCGGGCACCGGAAACACGTTCAGCGCGTTAACGGCGTCGCGGTACCGTTCCAGCGATTCCGTCGCCGCAACAAACGCTTGCCGCAGGTCGCCTCCGCTCAAATCGCTCATCTTAGGCCCCGTCCGTCCATGGCTGACGATTCTCTTAGCGACCTATTATATCCTACGGTTTCCGCAATAGACCCCGCGGAATGCCGCACCTGCCGCCTTGTTTACCTTGACACTTTCGTTACCCTAGCTTACCATGATTTCCGGAGTCAAACATGGACTACGCGGTTTTCAAGACGGGCGGCAAGCAGTACCGGGTCAAGCCCGGCGACACCCTCGACGTGGAAAAACTCCCCGTGGGCGTCGCCGCGGTTGCCGAATTCGGCGAGGTGCTGGCGATTTCCGATGGCGGCGACGTTACCATCGGAACCCCCTACGTGCCCGGCGCCAAGGTCCTGGCGCAGGTTCAGGCCCATTACACCGACAAGAAGGTCATGGTCTTCAAGTACAAGGCCAAGACCAGGTACCGGCGCAAGAGGGGGCCACCGCCAGGACTACACCCGTCTCCTCATTCAAGACATCAAGGTGGACAAGCCAACTGCCCGGCCCCGCAGGTCCCGGGCGCGGCGCAGTACCGCCGCAAAGGTGGAGAGCAATGGCGCATAAGAAAGCAGGTGGAAGCTCCAACAACGGGCGCGATAGCAACGCCAAGCGTTTGGGAGTCAAACGCTACGGCGGCGAGCGAGTATCCAGCGGGTCGATATTGATCCGCCAGCGCGGCACCCGCATTCGCCCCGGAAACAACGTCGGCCTGGGCAGAGACCACACCATCTTCGCCAAGGTGGACGGCCAGGTACAGTTCGAATGGGCCGCCAAGGGCAGACGCCGCGTCAGCGTATACCCGCTGGACTAGCCTGTTACCGGCCGACCGCGGGCCAACAACCGTTACAAATAGAGACGAACATGAAAGCCGAAATTCATCCACAGTTTTACAAGGCTACCGTCACCTGCTCCTGTGGCAACGTCTTCGTGACGGGGGGCAACCAAGCCCGCCCTCAGGGTCGAGGTGTGCAGCAAGTGCCACCCCTTCTACACCGGCGAGCAGAGGGTTGTGGACACCCAGGGGCGCATCGAGCGAATGCGCCGCCGCTACAATCTGCAATGATCCGCGCCCCAGCCGACGCGGGCTGACTCCTGCCGTTCCATTGACTCCACACCGGGCCAAGACGCTTACCCTTGCCAGCGCCGCCCGGCACTTTTTCTACGGCATGCCAGCGGCTTCGGGCATCCAGCCGCAATATAGCCTTGTAGCCCGTCTATCGATAGGTTCCCGCCTAGTCAAAGGAGAAACCATTGCCTGAAGAGCCAAGGTTCGCTTACGGCGGACAGGCGGTCATTGAAGGCGTGATGATTCGCGGCCGCAGCCACTTCAGCCTCGCCGTGCGACGTCCCGACGGAGGCATCGAGAGCCGCCGGGACCGCCTCAACTCCTTTTTCCACCGGCCCCGCCCGCCGTCTGCCTTTCGTCAGGGGATTCATAGTCCTGGCCGAGACTTTGGTCCTGGGAATTAAGGCCCTGCACACCTCGGCCAATCTCGCCGCGCAGCAGCCTGAGGAGGATTCCAAGTCCGAAATTCCCAGCTGGGCCCTGGCGGCAACCCTTTTTTGCTTCCCTCTCGATAGGCGTTGGCATCTTCATCGGGTTGCCCCTGTTGATCGTTTGGGCTATGGATCCCGTGGTCCCGTCCCACCTGGTAAGCGAGCTAATCGAACGCGCCCTTAACCTGATTATCCTGATCGGCTACGTCTGGGCCATCAGCCTCTTCCCGGATATCAAGCGCGTGTTCGCCTATCACGGGGCCGAGCACATGGCCGTCCACGCTCACGAGGCCAGCCTGCCGCTCAACGTGGAAAATGTGCGGAAGTTCGGCACCCCCCATCCCAGATGCGGCACCGCCTTCTTGCTCACCGTGGTCCTGGTCTCGGTGGTTGTGTTCATGTTGTTTGCCCTGCTGGAACAGTCTTGGTGGTGGCGCGCCGCCTCGCGGATAATGCTGTTGCCCGTCATCGCCGCCATCAGCTATGAAATAATCCGTTTCAGCGGCGCCCGGCAGCATCTGCTGGTCGGCCAAATTCTTGCCCTGCCCGGCCTGTGGCTCCAGCGTTTGACCACCAGGGAACCCGACGACGACCAGATAGAGGTGGCCATCTGCGCAGTAGAAGGCGCCCTGGCCGCCGACGAAGGCCGGGAATACACGCCAACCTTCGGCGCAGCCCCAGCCGCCGCCGTCGATCCCGGTACAGTCGCGGGTGACACGGACAAGTCGGAACTCAGCATGGCGAACGACCCTGCCGCTGGTCAGCCGTATAGCTGAGAGGGCCACTGCTATCTGGCGGCTATCCCAAGCTTGCAAGGCGTTAAGGCATGAGTTATACTACTTACGTAATACGTAATAATGATTCGAGGCTTCAAGGATAGGAGAACCGAGCGGTTCTTTACCGGCCATACCGTCCGGGACTTCCATAGCTTCAGTGATCAGGCTGTGCGGCGATTGACGATTCTGGACAATGCAGAATCACTCCGGGACCTGGCTGGTCTCCCCAGCAACAGATTCGAAGCGCTCTCAGGTGACCGGACCGGTGAGTACAGCATTAGGATCAATCTTCAGTGGCGCATTTGCTTCCGCTGGGGAGACGATGGGCCATTTGACGTCTCGATTGTGGATTACCACAGATAGGAGTGCGGAGATGAGAGTGAACAACAATATGCGGCCCGTGCACCCGGGTGAGATTCTGGCGGATGAATTGGACGAATTAGGCCTGTCTGCCAACGCGCTCGCCCGCGCATTGTGCGTCCCCACCAACCGCATCACAGCCATCCTGAAGGGCCAGCGCGGGGTCACCGCCGACACCGCCCTGCGCTTGTCCCGCTATTTCGGCACCACACCCCAACTCTGGATGAACCTCCAGAAGACCTACGAGCTTCGAGTCGCAGAAACTGAGTCGGGCCAAGACATCGCCGGCCGGGTGCAACCCAGGGAGCCTGCGGCGGTCCCAAGCCCATAGAGACCCTCGGCGTCCCCAGATTAAGGCTGCCCTTGCCTGGACATCACTTTAGACTAGCGCCGCCGAATCCATCGGGATAGCGGCAAGTGTCCCGCCAATCGGCTGACGCCGGCAAGAACCAACTCCGTGACGCGCTGGCCGCATCCAGCTATACTTGATGCATCCCGCGGAAGGAGACCCCCCATGACCGACACGCCCCCTCCCGGCACGCTGCTAGACCTACTGGAATCGGGCGCGCCGTCCCACCCGGCCATAGTGGCCCCCCGGCGGTCCCGCTGTGACCTACGATTCCCTGCGGCGGCAGGTGCGCACGCTGGCCCAGCAGCTACGGGCCATGGGCATAGACCGCGGCGACCGCGTAGCCATCGTCCTGCCCAACGGCATTGAAGCCATCGTCGCCTTCCTGGCCGCCGCAACGGCCGGTACTGCGGCCCCCTCTGAACCCGGCCTACAAAGCCGCCGAGTTCGAGTTCTACCTGGACGACACCAACGCCAAGGCCCTCATCACTGCCGACGCCGGAGGGCAAGAAGCCCGCGGTGCGGCGCCGTCGTCGGTGACCGACATTCGCATAGCCATCGACCAAGGCGGCCGCGTAAGTCTGACCGCGCCCGGAACCGGCAAACATGACGGACGCGGCGCGCCCGCCCCTGCCCCCGACGACGTGGCCCTCGTCCTTCACACCAGCGGCACCACCAGCCGCCCCAAGCGCGTTCCACTGTCTCACGGGAATATCACCGCATCAGTGGAGAACATCGTCCGGACCTACCACCTGTCCAACCATGACGTGTCCCTCTGCGTTATGCCGCTGTTCCACGTCCACGGGCTGGTGGCCTCGACCCTCTCTACCCTCGGTTCGGGGGGGACCGTGGTCGTGCCGCCAAGCTTCAACCCCCTGGGGTTCTGGCAGGTCGTCGACGAGTCCCAGTCCACCTGGTTCTCCGCCGTTCCCGCCATGTTCCAGGCGCTGCTGTCCAGGGGCCCGCGGCGACTCCCGCAATATTGACAGCCTGCGCTTCATTCGCTCTTGCAGCTCGGCGCTCTCCCCAGCCGTCATGGAGCAGATGGAGTCCACCTTCGGCGCGCTGGTCATCGAGGCCTACGGTATGACCGAGGCCGCCCACCAGATGGCGTCCAATCCCCTGCCGCCCGGCAACCGTGTGCCCGGCTCGGTTGGGCAGGGCTCCGGTGTAAAAATCGGCATCATGGACGAGGCAGGCGAACTTCAGGACACCGGCGTTATTGGCGAGGTGGTTGTAAGCGGCCCCAACGTCATCCGCGGCTATGAGTCCAACCCGGAGGCCAACGCCTCAGCCTTCGTCGGCGACTGGTTCAGGACCGGCGACCAGGGTCAACTCGACGCTCACGGCGTCCTGACCATCAAGGGCCGGCTCAAGGAACTCATCAACCGCAGCGGAGAGAAGATTTCGCCCGCCGAGATAGACGACGTGCTGCTGTCCCACCCCGCCGTCGAGGAAGCCGTGGCCTTCGGCATCCCCCACCCCACCCACGGAGAGGAACCCTCCGCCGCGGTCGTTCTGGCCTCTGATGCAACCGAGAGAGACCTTGTCGCCCATTGCCGGCGGAGCCTCGCCCCGTTCAAGGTGCCGCGCAAGATACACATCCTCGCCGCCATTCCGCACACCGCCACAGGCAAGGTCCAACGGCGGGTCGTCGCCGAGGCTGTCGCCGGAGCGCCGCCGGCGTGAGGTTCGCGGTGGTCGGCGCCGGCGCCATCGGCGCATTCCTGGGCGCCAAGCTCAGCCTCTCCGGCCACCAGGTCTACCTGATAGCGCGCGGCCCGCACCTGCAAGCCATGCAGGCCCACGGCGTCCGCGTACGGAGCCAGGAAGGCGACTTCCAGGCCCACCCCGTCGCGACCGACGACTACGATCAGGTGGGCGAGGTAGATTTTCATCTTTCTAACGGTCAAGGCCCACAGCCTGCCCGAGGTCGCCCCCCCGGCTGTCGCCGCTGCTGGGGCCGGAAACAGCCGTCGTGTCGGCCCAGAACGGCATCCCGTGGTGGTACTTCCAGCGTCACAGCGGCCCTTTGGAGGGAAGACGGATAGCCCAACTGGACCCCGACGGCATCGTCTCCGCTGCAATTTCTGCCCAGCGCATCATCGGCTGCATAGTCTACCCGTCCGCCTCCATAGCCGAGCCGGGCGTGATAGACCACCGTGAGGGCGACAGGTTCAGCATAGGTGAGCCCGACGGCACGACCAGCGACAGGTGCCGTAGGCTGTCCGTCGTTCTGAAAGAGTCGGGGCTGCGCAGCCCCATCCGGTCCAACATACGCGCCGACATGTGGGTCAAATTGCTGGGCAACATCGCCTTCAACCCCATCAGCGCGCTGACCCGCGCCACGCTGGTCGAAATAACCGCCCATCCCCAGGCCCTCGCCCTGGCCCGGTCAATCATGCAAGAAGCCGACGCCGTGGCCACCGCCTTGGGAGTGAAGGTCCCGGTCTCGATAGAACAGCGCATCGCCGGGGCCGCCGCCGTGGGCGACCACAAGACCTCGATGCTCCAGGACCTCGAGTCCGGCCGGCCCATGGAGCTTGATGCCATCGTCGGGGCGGTCATCGAGCTCGGAGAGATGCTCGACGTGCCCACGCCCAACACCAAGGCGGTCTACGCTGCGACCAAGCTCCTGGGCGAAGTCGCGGCCAAAAGCGGGGCGGGCTGATGGGCGACCCTAACTGGGACTAAGAGTCACTAGGATTCCAGTTGAACGACGCGGGCGTCTATGTCCCGGGCTTTCTCCAACAATCGCTGCAATAAGGTGCGGCTGGCATCATGTCGTCGCTCCACTTCCGGGACCCGTTGCCCAGATGCCTGTTGGCGTTCCTCCAACTCCTGCTGGCGTTCCGCCAGCTTCTGCTCCCATTTTTCCAGGTCTTCGCGGCCTTCCGCTATTAGCTCGGCTAACTCGGTGCTCATGGCTGCAAACTCTTCCTGATTGCGAACCCGTTCTTCGTGGCGACTATCCTCGTTGGTCATGTCCTACCTCGGCCCCTACATCCTTGTCTTGGTTTATGTCCAACAATTTCTGCAACACAGTGCGGCTGGCGTCCTGCCGTCGCTTCACTTCCATGGCCCACTGCTCAAACGTTTGTTGACGCTCCGCCGACTCCCGCGCCCATCTTTCCAGGGCTTCGCGGCCTTCCGCTATTAGCTCGTCTAACTCGGCCCTCATGGCTGCGAACTCTTCCTGAGTGCGAATCCGTTCCTCGTGGCGACTATCCCCGTTGGTCATGTCCTACCTAGGCCTGGACCTTTACCATTACACACCGTTAGCTTCCATTGAATCATCCTTGTGGGCGGGATGCAAGAAACTGGGGCGACGCGTATCCACTCCGCCTGCGCTTCTTCCAACTGCTTGCACATTCCTCCAGGATATCAGCTTTGGCATACACGCCGTTGCACGACGGAATCTCTACTTAGAACGAGCCGTCGCCGTCAAGGATTTCGCACCTCGCTTGGCGTAAAGCAGTCTGGATGTGCTTGGTCAACATCGTCGGTCTCGTCGGCTGGCGGTTGAGTTTATGCTTGTGACTTCGGCAGGAGTGTCTTATCGCTTCCCCAATTGTATCCTACTTTCTCCCAACAATCGTCAAATGCTGGCCGACGCTGGCCAAAGACGGTTCCCGATCCAACTTCCGCACTAAAGCGAAAAGCCGTTCCCTGGCATCGGGATCGGCCATGGGCTGTTCCAATCCCTCTGCCAGCCAGCAAGAGTACGCGCCAAGACCGCGCCCTACGTCCCAGTGCCAGGGCTGCCTACGCGGCTGCCAGGCTCTTGGGCGACGTTGCGGCCAGGGCCGGCGGGAACTGACCGGCGACCCTAGCCTGGGTCTTACGGGATCTGGGCACTTGCAATAGGTGCAAAGTGCCTAAGTTGGGATGAAGCCATCACAGCAGTTCCCATTCGTCACGTCTGATATGGGCTTGCCGTAATAACCTGGCAAGAAAGTCTCTTCCGATTTCTCCTCTATGAGGATTAGGTATCCTAATGGTGGTGTCTTGCCTGACCATGAATTGATGTTTTCCGCCCGAATAAGGGCCTTCAAAACCTGCTAGACGCAAATATTGAATCAAGTCTTGTCGCCTGATTGGCCCAAATTGCGGCATCAGGCAACGTTTTTTATCTTGAGCGCAATTCCGTCAACGACAGGGATGGGCAAGTCCTTGTGAATGCGGAACAATATCCACTCCTCCAGCACTTCTTCCAACTGCTCGCGGCATTCCTCCAGGGTCTTTGCATTGGCATACACGCCGTTGCACGGCGGGATCTCTCCGTAGAACGAGCCGTCGTCATCCAGGATTTCGTACTTCGCCTGGCGTAAAGCAGTCTGGATGTACTTGGTCAACATCACCGGTCTCCTCGACTAGCGGTTGGTTCTTTGGTCTATGGCCCCGGGCCCGGCTCCTACATGCAGTAAATCGGCGGGTTCCTAATCTACTTATTGATCGAGTGGGCCATTTCCCAGTACCGCCTTATCTTCATCCAACGTACCTGTGGTCAATTCGTGAAGCTGCGGCAGGTTATCCAAAGGCTGAGACATCGCCTGGCGAAACTTGAAATAGTTCGGTACTGCCCATTCTTTAAGTTGGGTTAGCTTTTCGTTGGAGTCCATGACCGTTACGGATTGGTCCCAATGCCAACAGATTCTACATGCCCGTTTGTCGTTGAGCCGCTGCCAGTCAAGGTCAACTCCAAGTTCCTCCTCGATTTGTTCTCGGCTCTGTACCAGTTCATCGTAGGCCAGCTTATTAGCTTTTTTTGCCCCTTGATCTACGTAGAGTTCAATGCCGAATCTTTGCCCTCGATAGAATGCCAACCCGAAGCGGAAGCCGCCTCTGCCAGAAGGCGTTAACAACCAAGAGCGGTCCCCAACTTTGGACTGTTGAGTTACTTTCACGGGGTTGGCCTTAATGCGCTGGAGCAAATCGCTGAAAAACTCGTGATATCGCGGTCCTCTCTCCGAACGATTCTCGGTTGCTCCGTTTTCCGGTGGAACCGATTTTGGTGACACTACTACGTTGAAATCCGGTGCTATGTCCGAGTCTCCAATCTTTAGCAGTTGAATTTCAACTCCGTAGAAGTCGATGTTTCCCTGGGTTGCGTCGTTAAGCCAATCCAATGCCTGCCGGTGTTCGGGCTTTATCTTTTTCGCGACCCAAATGATGACGCCGCCGTTCTTCCCCGCGGAATAAGTGAGAAGTTGTCCCAAGTGGCCGTGGTCGGACAGGTCAAGCTGATTTTCAATGACCACTGATCTGCCTGAACCTGTCTCTTCCCCCAAAAGGTCAACGAAAAAACTGCCGACCGAGACCTCCCTCTCTATTAGCTGAATATCCAATCCGAGGGCTTCTGACAATAAATCAATATTGTTTTGGAGCCACGGTGTGAAGCACTTGGCCTCGTGGGACCAGACTGACTTCAGATCGTTTACTCTATGGAGTCTACCCAGCTTTTCAACCATGTTGTGACCTACTTTCGCGCCTGGTACCTCAGTGCCTGTTCCAAGATTGACACTTTCTTACTTCGCACAAGAGACGCGCCCTTCCTGATTATATAACGTCACATCACATTCCACCGCGCCTTACCCTCAGCCTGCGCCTGCAGCCGCTCCACCAGCCACTCCCGCACCGGCTCGGCCACGTAAAACACTGGCCTGATTAACTCGGCCTCGTCGGCGATGGTAACTTCTGACAAGGTCAACGTCGCCTCAGCCGTTCCCGGCATGATTCTGACGCCCACCCGCAAGTTGGCCAGGGCCGGATGCAAACGCCGCAGGAACGCCAGCTTTTCGTCCACCGACTCCTTGGTCTCCCCATGCTCGCCGAATCCCTGGGATATGGTGTAATGCAGGTCTCCCTCCTCGCACAGCCGGCACACCCGCTCCACCTCTTCCAGACGTTGCGCCAGCGCCGTCGCATCCCTGCCGTCGATGCCCCGTCCGCCCATCAGTACGAGGGCGCATCCCGCCTCGTTCATCAAGCCAATCAGTTCCCCGTCGCAGGCGTGGGGCGCGAGGACGGTGTTCCAGTGGAGTCTCAGGTCCGCCTGTATCAACGCCCGGCACAGGGACTTGGCGTGGTCCAGCGGGATGTTGAACCCATTGTCGATAAAGAACACCTTGCGCAGTCCCAACCGCCGCTCCATGCTCTGCACTTCCTCCACCACGTCCTGCACTGGCCTTATTACCCGCCAGGCGCCGTCATCCACCGACTGTGGCGAGCCCGCAACGGGATACCAGAAATCGCCCAACTTGGTCACCACCCCTATGCCGAATCCCGCTTGCTGGTACCGGACCAGGTCCAAGTCTTCCAGCCGCGGCACCTTGGCGAAACTCGACGTGGATGGTCGGCCGCCGTACACGATTTTGGCCTTGCGCCCTGTACACCAGCCCCGGTAGGTCGTGATAGGATGCCGACGCCTCTAGCCGGTCAGCCCAGCAGGGCAAAATGTCTCGCCTCCGTCGCCGGCGATGCCCAGGTCCGGCTCCACGTAGTCAAAGCACGCCTCCGGCAGGATGCTGAACGCCGGCCCTCCGCACACTATCACCGCCTCGCTCACCGACCGGACTCGATCCGTCACCTCCCTGGTCACCGGCAAGGCCCATTGCGGGTCCAGGTAGCTGCTGTTGTCCAGGTTGCGCAGCGACAGCCCCACAAGGTCGGGCCTGAAATCCCTCACCGCCGCTTCCACCTCTGTCAGGTAGTCGTCGGCGAACATCAAGTCCAATACCTTGGTGGTGTGCCGCGAAGGGTCCAGGTAGCCCGCTACGTAGGCAAGTCCGATAGGCAATGGACGGGCGTCCATCCGGCCCATGAGCCTGTCGTGCCGGTTGGTTGCGATGAGCAATACTCGCATCTGGTCCTCCCCAATTCATTGGGACGGGCTAACGTTGGCGGGACACGCGGTCATTATGCCCGACCGACGGTTTCATTTGCTTTTAAGGCATGATTTTGGTGATTGAGGAACACCATCCTCCGTAGGCAACCAGAACCGATTAGAGCCGTTCAATTTTGGGTAGTTGCCAACAGTTCGATTTCCCCGCGTTCAACCTGTGTAACGATACATGGAAAGATCATATTCACTGTCGGTCAAAGATGACACGACCGCGTCCCTCGCCGTCGCTGAACTCGATGTCCTGGAGTTTCCTGTTCGACAGAAATCCTCCCTCTACGCCAGGGATCAACCCGTCTCTGATTCTCTGTGATAGTTGTCCTGCCAAATAGCTGGTGAAGCTGAAGTGGACGCCGGTTCCCCTCCCGCCTATCG
Organism: Dehalococcoidia bacterium; assembly: GCA_963668505.2. Lineage (GTDB taxonomy): Bacteria > Chloroflexota > Dehalococcoidia > Lucifugimonadales > UBA3495. The sequence continues at coordinate 165,714 of CAXXWY010000009.1, forward strand.
GATGCCCGAAGGCTCTGAAGGTCGTGGGGAACTTTTCCTTCATTAAAATCGCCAGTTGGTATGCCGTCACGAATGGCCTGCCAAAGTGATTGCTCAGGATCGTAGTATGCGATGTCGCTCAATACCTGGGTGACTTTATCTTCCAGTCTATGGGCATTCCAGAAGTTCTCGCTAGTCATTGGCTCTCCTTTCTCGTCGGACGACTTCGTCTCAATTGGTCCTGATGCTAGTCCCCTCAGAACAACTTTGTCGGAACCACAGGAACATGCGGAAAGATGATTCTGAAACAGATGCGTCAGTTACATGCTGGAGGTGCAAGTATAGTCCCTTTAGAGTAATTTCACAGAGTATATTGGAGCCTTTAAATCCACGACCTCCGCCAACTTGTATAGCCTAATTGGGAAGGGTTTATTCTGGTTATGGGTGGTGACAAGCAGATAGTTATCCTTGGTGCGACCGAGGTACACAATCTGTATCAATGGGTTCCCGAGTCCACCTAACCCCACGATTTCAGTTATCTCTAAGGCGTTGCGACCATTTATTGATTCGCTGTAATCGGTTGGCTCCACAGAACGTAGCTGATTAGCGTCTACTACGTGAAGGTATCTGTAATCGTTCCGTGCCTGAAGTCTAGCTGCACGAAAAGCCACCGTTCTTCCGGATTTTAATCTTTGGTGAGTTGGCCTCTGATGCAAAAAAGCCGGGGCTTGTGACCTCGTAGTTCCCTGCGTCCACGGCTTGGATGGCCAGATCAGCTGAACTCGGAGCCACGGTCGGCGTGGCCGACAACCTCCCGACTTCCAGATCGGTGAGGTTGTAACCTCTATCTGACGATGTCAGCAGAAGTAAACCATCATGGGTCCATCCCACGTAGACCGCCACGGGATCTCCCGAGTATTGCGCTTGTGCTATTTCCAAGGCATAGCCGCTACCCCGAGAAAGAGTAGCGGAACTACCGTAATGGGTCGGTGTAAGAGCCAAAATATCATCCACCGGCACCAGACGCGACACAACCGAATTTTCGGTGTATGGTTCTCTCCATCGTATGGATAGCCACTCTCCGCTGGCTGGAAGCCTGATATCCGGCATGGCTCCGTCCGTCGGGAAGATTCCTCCTTCCTCAACATAGATGGTGTGTCCTTTGCTCAAAATCTGAGGAATTACCGCCGGCGGCCCTGGGGAACCTTTCTCACCAATGGGACCCGGTGGTCCCTCCGGCCCCTTCGGACCTAGTGGCCCCTCTACACCTGCAGGTCCGGCAGGCCCAACTGGTCCAAGTGGGCCTTGCTCACCAGGTGGGCCTAGCGGTCCGCGTAGGCCTTGAGGCCCTCGAGGGCCTGGTTCGCTGGCATACTCCTGTACTATTCGCCTTACATCTTCTTCAGTGATTCCCTGGGACCCGCCGCAGCCAAGACTGACAAGCATTGCCAAGTGCAATAAAAGAAAGGGCAATATACGCATGGAACCACCTCGATGAAGAGTGTGTCGGAGTCTATCACACCCACAGTAGTCCACAAGACTGGACAACATAGATGATTTTGCCAAAGGATTCGAGCTGTTCCGTAGGATGTCATGAGGCATGTCTGTGTCCGGGCACTATTGACTCTATAGTCTGGATTATGACGTTTGAGGAATCCCACCCTCTAAAAGCAACCGTGACTCGCCCGCCCCGCAATCTACAAACCACCATTCCTACTGACAGTTTGCCCCTTCCAAACCCGCCGTCGCCGGGATACCATGGTGTATAGACGCAGCCGGAACTGGCCTGGCGCCCGATTTGCAGGGCCGCCTGAATGGGCGAAAGTGAGCGGAAATGGTGGGGAAAATAAAAATTTCGGCCCTGTGGTGAAATCGTCCCTTGTTCGTTCCAACTAAGGGCGGTCCCCCCAACCAGCGCGCAAGCCAAAATGGAACGAAATGGAACTGAATGGGACGGTGGTAAAAAATTCCCCCGGCCCGGCGGTGTGCTAGAATTGCCCAAATCGCCCAGATTGGGATGTCGGGGAGGCGGCCTTGGCTGATTCCGGAGAAGCCATGTCCCGGAGAATTGGCGAGGTCGTGGCGTCCTCCTCAGCGTCCTTCACCGCCCAGTGCTACCAGCTCTATGAGTCCCCTCCCCTGGGCGGCTTCGTTCGCACCGATTCCTCCTCAGTGGTTGGAGTGGTCTCCCAAGTCGCCACCGAGCCGCTGGACGCCAGCCGCCCCGTGCTGGCCCGCGGCGAGGATGCTGCAACCGAGGACGAGGTCTTCCAAAACAACCCCCAGCTTCCCCGGCTGCTCATAACTAGGTTCGACGCCATCGTCATCGGCCACCAGTCCGATGGCGTCTGGCGCCAGTTCCTGCCTCCCCTGCCTCCCGCAGTCCATTCCTTCGTCTACCAGTGCTCACCCGAGGAAGTCGACCGGTTCGCCGCCGACCTGGAATTCCTCTCCCTGATTCTCAACTCCGGCGTCCCGGTGGCCGACGAGGTTGTGGGCGCCTGCTTGCGCTCCGCCTCCTCTACGTGCCCCGACGGCGCCGCCTTCCTGGCTCGCGCCGGCAGGGCATTGGCCTCCGAGCTTGCCGGCGACCTTCCCAGGCTCAACGCCGTCCTGCGCCGGGTGGCCCCGTGACCAGCGGCCCTCAGACCACAGACGGCCGCTCTGGCCCCGACGAGGGCTTCCTCGGCTTGGTGGTAGATGGCTCCCTTTCCCAGGGCATCGAGGTGCGTCTCGACCAGGGCGCTTCCATCGAGAACGTCAAGGTCGGCGCTTTCGTCACCATCCGCGGCAGCGGCCACCAGTTCTTCGGCGTGGTCACCGACGTGTCCCTGGGCAGCGCCGATCCCCGGCTGAAGCACGGCTCGGTGGACCTGGGCGACCCCTTCATATCCCAGGCCCTGTCCGGCACCGTGGCCTACGGCGCAGCCTCCGTGCTGCCCAACCTCATCATGCCCCTGGCCCTGGGAGACCCCGAAGAAGCGCCCGCCGCCGCCAAGACCATTCCCGCCCACTTCTCCCGGGCCTACGCCGCGTCCGAGCGGGACGTGGCCGCGGTCTTCGGGCAGGAGGACGAGCGTCACTTCAACATCGGCAGCCCCCTGGACATGGAGGCCAAGGTCTACCTAAACCTCGACGAACTGGTCAAGCGGTCCATAGGCGTGTTCGGCAAGAGCGGCACCGGCAAGACCTTCCTCACCCGCCTCCTGCTGGTGGGCATCCTCCAGAGCGGCCAGGCCTCGTCGTTGATATTCGACATGCACAGCGAGTACGGCTGGGGCAGCCAGGACTCCGACGGCAGGGTGTTCATCAAGGGCCTGAAGCAGCTATTCCCCTCCCAGGTCGCCACATTCACCCTGGACGAGGAAAGCTCCCGGCGCCGCGGCTCCACCACCGACGAGGTGGTGCGTATCGGCTACGGGGAAATCGAGCCTGAAGACGTGGAGATGCTCCGGGAGACCCTGAACCTCTCCGACGTCGCTGCCGGGGCCGCCTACAACCTGGAGCGCAAGTTCGGATCGGGACGCTGGATGAAGGCGTTCCTCGACCTGGAGGGACGGGACGCCGTTTTCGAGCTGGCCAACGAAATCCAGGTGCAGCCCCAGGCCCTACTGGCCCTGTCCAACCGGCTCAACCGCCTCAAGCGATTCGGCTTCTTGACGGAGGCCTCCGGGCACGACGCGGCCAACCGGATTATCGAGCACCTGGACCGGGGCAAGCACGTTGTCTTGGAATTCGGCAGGTACGGCAACGACCTATCGGCCTACATCCTGGTCAGCAACCTGCTCACCCGCCGCATCCACGCCCGCTACGTCACCCGCAAAGAAGAGGCCGAGGGCGGCGCCGGCGGGGAGCCCAGGCCTTTAGTCATCGTCATAGAAGAAGCCCACAAGTTCCTCAGCCCGTCAATCGCCTCCCAGACCATCTTTGGGACCATCGCCCGGGAGTTGCGCAAGTACAACGTGACCCTCATGGTCATCGACCAGCGGCCCAGCGTCATCGACGGCGAGGTAATGAGCCAGTTGGGCACCCGCCTGACCTGCCTTTTAGACAACGAGCGGGACATCGAAGCGGTGCTGTCCGGCGCGTCCGGCAGCCGGCAGCTGAGAGGAGTCCTGGCCCGCTTGGACTCCAAGCAGCAGGCGCTGGTCTTCGGCCATGCCGTCCCCATGCCCGTAGTAATCCGCACCCGCACCTACGGCCCCCAGACCTACGCCGAATTCAGCCGCGGCTCCACCCGCACCACCACCCCCACCCCCGAACCCACCCAAACCCCCGAAACCCCCGAACAACGGTTGGAACGGGAGATTGCCGAGTTGTTTTGAGGCGATTGGGCTTGACGTCAGGAGGGCTTGAAACGGCTCGTCTTCCGACCGATTGCCTGCCAGTCGCGACAAGTAGCCAGCCTCAGTTGAAGTAGGTCAAGGCAGACTGATTGGGATGTTCGGGCCAAACATACAACATGTAAATAGTATTTCAGCTACTCTGTAAAGAGCCTGCATAGTTCTCAAGGCCCTTAACCAACGACCGCGCTAAGAAGCGGACAAATCTAATATATGCCCGGATCGCGTCGGGTCCAAGTGTGGTACTTCCTACCCGGTGAGCAATGTGGTTTCTAGCGTTCATCAACTCATTGAGTTGATTCTCCGCTCGAGATTTGGCTGATTTGGCTCCGCCCGGCCCCGACCAATTCTTGAGAGTCCGCGTTGAGGCGACGGTGGTCCACACGTCATTGACGCCAAGGCGACTAAACAGCTCCCTCAGAGTCCCGGAGCGTACGTTGCGTTCGTTGAGAGCTATCGCCTCGCCATTAAGAACATACGGCGCCACCCCTGCGTGGCAATTAGCAAGGTTCTCGACGAAACGTTGCAACTCGTATTCCGTGAATCTCGTTCTACTGCGGTTTAGAGCTTCACCCGTTAGACGCTCATTCGCCGATCGAATCGCATTAGGTAAATTGCTGTAAGCTGGAACTCTCTCTGGCAATTGGGCAGCAAACGCAACCATCAAATCAGACACGAATTGCTCAAAGGCGGCCGTGATCAGAAGTACAGACCCGTCAAGGTTGCGGTGTATGCCTGACACCCCAAGGCCTCTTACGGACCGGTGAAGTGGCGTCACGTTGACGTTAACTTGCCTTGGAGCTATCAGTCCGAACTCGACGAGTCGATCAACAAGATTAATGGTTCCTTCAATTGATTTGACGCGGGTGAGAAATTCATCGAGTGCCACGTACATGGGAACCGGCCGCAATGCCCTTTAAGGCTTGATCGCTGAATCGATCAACTGCTCAATGTAGAGAGCGCGGTTCAGTGTAGCTTCTCTGGTGTTGGCTCTCCCGGCGACAAGCTCATGAAATGCTGGCTTTTCCAACTCTGCCCGAATTACCTTATTGATTTGTGCAGCGTTGATTTTGATTAGATCGGCGCTCCCCAACTGTCGCATTAACGCTACCATGATTCCGTCGAATAGAGATGCTGACGGACGACCACGTTTCCCACGGGGATCTGGTAGACGAAAGGCTCCCTCTCCACCTATTGAATGAGCTAGCTCAAGCGACAGCAAGAATCGCTCTTTGAGATCGCGGAGTTCAGTTGTGCTTGATCTGGAATACCTTTCCATCGCATTATCGAGTGTACTTCTCATCCCGCGTCCAATGTTGTCAGGCTCAAGCAACCCGAAGACGCGAAGAACCAACTCGGCGTCTCCCATCTGCTTATACAAGCGATTTTTGCGGAGTTTACCGCTTGGCTCACTACTTTCGTTGGGCTCAAGGGGAGGGATGTCCCACATGGTCGTGAATAACGGGTGCCTAGATAACTCAAGCAACAGGCGATTGAAGGATCCCGCGTATACAGAATTCCTAATCTCTTGCGCATTGAGTCTGACTCCGCCTGTGTTCAGTCGCTCAAAAACGTACCTCCTCAGTTGAACTGCTGATTCGTGAGAATGTGTGCTCTCTTTTAACAAGATAATGGCTGGCAGGGATCTGCGCTGAAGGCCTGCTCTGATTTCTCTCGGAAGCTGGTGGAATCGATTGCCTTGAAGGCTAGTGAGTATCTCTAGGCCCCGCAGAGAAAACTGATTCTCGAAGTATTCCAGTATCGCCGAGACACGCTGCTGCCCATCCATCACCTCATACCTCGCGAAATCATTTTCATACAAGAAGACAGGTGGGACGGGAATGTTGACCAAAAAAGATTCAATCAACTTTGATTTCCGGATGGTGTCCCAGCGAGCCCGACGTTGGTAGTATGGTGAAATCTCGAGCGTCTTGTGTGTCCTGAGCATATCGATGAGGTTAGGAAGCAAAAAGTCATTCCGCTGTACAATGATCTGCATAGCGGCTTCCCGAAACTCTTGCTCGGAAGCGATGGCGTTGGCATCTTCTTCGACATCGTCAAACCGCTCGGCCTGGAACTCTTCTTTCGTGGTCTGTTCGTCAATAGGCCCGTAAACCATTATTCAGCCTCTGGTTGTCTATAGTACGTACTTGGCATGATAGCACAGCGGGTTAGACAATCTGGGTGAAAGAGATGTAGCAGTAGGATGGGGAACCACTGCTGAAGAATTTGCATGTGGAGGTTTAGCACCTCCCGAACTCTATTGCACTCGCTGTTAGAAGCAACCACCATGCTACAAAATGGGCCTTCGATAGTCCGCGCTACCCCGCCCCCTAGCCGCCGAACCGGCGGCGGTGTTGGCGGAGGGTTCAATCGTCCATGATTACCGGGATGCCGGCGGCTTCCGCCTTGGCTGCTGCTTGCTGGTTGACGACCCCGTCCTGCATCCAGATGTACTTGGCTCCCACCTCGATGGCTTCGTCTACGACCGGCTGCACCAGTTCGGAGCGCCGGAAGATGTCCACCATGTCGATGGGCTCCGGCACGGACTTCAGGTCGGGGTAGCTCTTTTCTCCAAGCCACTCTTGGATCATGGGGTTTACCGGGATGATGCGATAGCCCTGGGAGCGCAGGTACTTGGATACCCGGTGGCTGTCCCGCTCCGGGTTGTCCGACAGCCCCACCACGGCGATGGTCTTGGAGTTGGTCAATTGTTCTTCAACCAGGTCCATCTTAACCTCCCCGGCTTGGAGTTCCCGCGGCTAGGCTTTCGTCGAGTCCCGGTTGGGGAACCCGGCGTCTACCACTTCCTGCTCTCGATATACCGGTAGGCCGCAAGGGCTGCGGTGGCCCCGTCACCCGCCGACGATACCAACTGGGACGCCGAATGCTGCCTTACGTCGCCGGCTGCGTAGAGCCCCGGCGCTTGCGTTTCCATCGACAGGTTGACCGGAATGTGACCGGCTGCGTCCACGTTCACCAGCCCATCCACTACGCTCGTCCGTGGTTCCAAGCCCACGTTGATGAACAGGCCGGCCAGGTCGACGTCGCTTTTCAGGTTGGTGACGTTGTTCCGTATGCGGACGCCCGATACCTGCCCGTCTCCCAGCACTTCCTCGATGGTGGAGTTCCAAATCATATCTACCTTGCGGTTGGTCTGGATACGGTCCCGCAACGCCTTGTGGGCCTTCAGTTGGCCCCGCCGGTGAAAGACCAGCACCCGTTCGGCGAAGGAGCTTAGAATCTCTGCTTCGTCCACCGCAGAGTCCCCTCCTCCCACCACACCCACAACCTGCCGGGAGTAGATGGGGCCGTCACAAGCGGCGCAGTCGGAAATGCCCCGGCCATAGAATTCCTCCTCTCCTGGCAGTCCCAGGTTGCGCCGCCTCGAACCCGTGGCGACTATGACGGTCTTCGACCGTATGGATCCGTCGTCGACCGCCACCCGCTTGTAGGCGCCGTCATTGGTTATGCTCGTAACCTCGGCCAGCATCATCTCGGCGCCCGCCGACTCCGCCTGTTCCTGCACTGCCGGCGCCAACTCGGCCCCCGAGATTCCCTGGGGAAAGCCTGGAAAGTTTTCGATTCGCTCCGCGTTGACGATCTGCCCTCCGGTCATCGTCCTTTCGATGAGTCCCGTCCGCAGACCGTAGCGGGCGGCGAACATAGCGGCGGTCAACCCGGCAAGGCCTCCGCCGATCACCAATACGTCATAGTGGTTAGGCACAGCACTACCTCCTCGCTAGTACAACCACTATGTATTTTACCAACACGGCCCCCCGTTTCGGATATGGACTCCGCTGCCGGATTACATAACATTTGCGAGGCTCGGGCGGCGGCAGGCGCTCGCCGCCGTTGACTCACCCCTGATTTCTCAGCATCATCATGTACTGTTCCCCGTTCAGGTCCCTCCACCCACTGGTCCGGTAGCCCGCTTCCCTGGCAGTATCCTCCAGGTCGGACGGGTCTATCCGCCGTTCCAGCGGCGGCCCCGTCTCCGTTTCCTTCCGGTACCACTCCAACACTGTGCACCAGCCGCCGGGCTTTACGAGATCCCGCACAGCCCGCAGGAACCTGGGCCTGTTTGAAACCTGCTGCACCACGAAGGCCAGGAAGGCCCCGTCTATCGCCCCTGGCTCCAGCGGAAAAGAGAACTCCTCGCACTTGAGGACCTCCACGTTGCCCATCCTCGCCTTGGCCACCTGCTGCCTGCATGCCGACAGCATCTCATCGTCGATGTCCAGGGCGTACACCTTGCCGTTGACCAGGAACTTGGCCAACGGCACCGTGAAGAAGCCCGGCCCGCAGCCTATGTCGGCCACGGTGTCGTGGAGGTTGATTTCGCTGTGGCTCAATACCAGGAAGCTGTCCAGGCTTTCGCTCCGTTCACGCGACAGCAATCGCTGGATTAACTCGCTGGCGCTTATCGGTTCGGATGTCATTGCACCGTCTCCTTCAGGCTGCAACCAATGTACATGACCCAATGCACCGCAACAATAGACGCGGGCGGGCCAGGTGTGCTGTCAATATCTCGTTGACACTCAAACACGCTGAGCTTACACTACCGTCTGGTTGCCGCTTGGCTCTGGTTCAGGGCGGCAGCGCAGACGGCTCACGGCCGCCATGCCCCGTAGTTTCAAGAGTGTCAGGAGATTGGGATGCCCGACTTGGCGGAGCGAGACCCGGAAGTAGCCCGGGCCATCCAGCAGGAAAACGAACGGCAGCGCAATAACATCGTGCTGATTGCTGCGGAAAACTACGCGAGCAAAGCGGTGTTGCAAGCGCAGTCGGGCGTCATGAACAACAAGTACGCCGAGGGGTATCCAGGCCGCCGCTACTACGCCGGCTGCGAGAACGTGGATATCGTCGAACGCCTGGCGATTCAAAGGGCCAAGGAAATATTCGGCGCCCAGCACGTCAACGTGCAGCCCCACAGCGGCTCCCAGGCCAACATGGCGGTCTACTTCGCCCTGCTGGAGCCCGGGGACAAGGTGCTGGGCATGCAGTTGGACCACGGCGGTCACCTGACCCACGGGGCCTCGGTGAACTTCTCCGGCAAGCTCTACCAGTTCGTTCCCTACGGCGTAGACCGGGAGTCAGAGACCATCGACTTTGACATGGTGGAGCGGCTGGGCCTGGAGCACCAGCCCAAGCTTATAATCGCCGGCTATAGCGCCTATCCGCGGACTATCGACTTCCCCAAGTTCCGCGCCATCGCCGACCGCGTTGGGGCAACGCTCATGGTCGACATGGCCCACATTGCAGGTTTGGTCGCCGGCGGGGCCCATCCGTCTCCCTTCCCCCATGCCCACGTGGTCACTTCCACAACCCAGAAAACCCTGAGGGGGCCGCGTGGAGGTTTCATCCTCGCCGTAGAGGAGTTGGCCCGCAAGATCGACTTCGCCGTATTCCCATTCGGCCAGGGCGGCCCTTTGATGCATGCCGTCGCCGCCAAGGCGGTGTGTTTCGGCGAAGCCCAGACGCCGGAATTCACCCAATACGCCGCCCAAATCGTGCTCAACAGCCGCGCCATGGCTCGGACGATTTCCGAGGCCGGTCTGCGGCTGGTCTCAGGAGGCACCGACAACCACCTGATGCTGGTAGACCTGACTCCCATGGACATTACGGGTCAGCAGGCGGAGTCGGCCTTGGAACAGGTCGGAATCTTCGCCAACAAGAACGCCATCCCATTCGACACCAAACCGCCGCGCGTAGCCAGCGGGCTGCGGCTGGGCGCCGGCGCCATTACCAGCCGCGGGTTCGACGGAGCCGCAGCCGAACGCGTTGGCCGATTGATAGTAGATACCCTCACTTGCATGGGCGACGAGGAAGTCCAGCGTAGGGTTGCCGGGGAGGTCAGGGAGATGGCGGCGACTTTCCCCGTACCAGGCCTCGACGTGTAGTTGAGCGCCTTTCGACCCAATGCTATAATCTCATAAGTTTCGAATTTAACAGCGGGGTAGTCTTTGCGCCATTATGAACTCGTAGTAGTCCTCAGTCCGATTCTCAATCAGGACCAGGCAACCGACGTTTGGGGTAGGATTAAAGACTTTATCAGCAACCGGAAGGGGGACATTACCCACGAGGAAAAATGGGGCACCCGGCGGTTGGCCTATCCCATCCGCAAAGGGTCTTACCAATTCCTGGAAGGCAACTACCACCTGACCCGCTTCAGCACCGAACAGTCATTTAACCGAGAGTTGAACACCTTCCTCCGCCTGGACGAACAGGTCCTCCGGTCATTGGTAGTCACCACCTTTGCGCCCGGCGAAGAGCCCAAGCCCCCGCCTCCCAGGGTGCGCCGTCCTGATCCCGCTCTAGCCGGACAGGCGCCGGCTGCTGAGACTGCTGCTGCGCCGACTGGAGCCCCGGCGGCGGAAGCGGCACCGGTCGCAGTGGCCGAGGCCCCGGCGGCCGAGACATCGGAGACGGCTGCTGATTCAACAGAGCCGACTGCCGAAGCTGACACCCACGCCGCCGAAGAGCCGGAAGCTCAGGTTGTAGCCTCGGTTGCCGAGTCCCCGGATGAGGCCGAGGAACCAGCGGCGACCGGGGAAGAATCCGAGGCTGAGCCAGAGACTGCCGCCGAGGAGCAACCCGAGGCAGGGGACACCGAGGAAGACAAGACCTAAAGGGAAGAATTTTGAACAAGATTATCGTTGTTGGTTACTTGGGAACTGACCCTGAGATGAGGTATTTGCCATCTGGGCAGAGCGTCACATCATTTCGGATCGCCTCGAGCCGAAGGTACACTACTTCCGCAGGCGAACAGCGGGATGAAACTGAATGGTTCACTGCGACCGCTTGGGGAAGGCTGGGAGAGACGTGCAATCAGTACCTGACTAAAGGGCGCCAAGTTTACCTTGAAGGCCGCCTACGAAGCCGCAGTTATGAGAGCCGAGACGGCCAGACGCGGTTCGTCAATGAGATCAACATAACCGACGTTCAGTTTCTGGGCCGAGGACAAGGAGCAGATGGCGATGTGGCCCCCTATGGTTCTGACTCGGGCGCGGAAGATTTTGGGTCGGCCCCGGACGACATAGACGACCTGCCATTTTAATCAACAGGGCTTAGCTGGAGGACAACACTAGATGACGACCAGACCACCGATGCGAGGCGGGCCAGGCAGAGGCCCGGGCGGAAGACCCGGCGGCCGTATGGGCGGCAGGCCCAGGGGCCGGTATGCCCCTCGCAGGCGGGTATGCTCTTTTTGCATCGACCGCATCAAGTACATCGACTACAAAAACGTCGACCAGTTGCGCCGGTTTATTTCCGACCGGGCCAAGATTGAGCCGCGCCGACGCACCGGCGTCTGTGCCAAGCACCAGCGCCCGTTGCGCATCGCCATCCAGCGCGCCCGGCATCTGGCCCTGGTGCCCTTCGTGGCATTCCATCCCGCCGCCGGCGGTGTCCGCAGCTAACGGCCCGGACGGGCACGACATAGAATTCGCATCGTGAACTCGCATCGTAAAGAAACTCCACTCTTTTCCCGATGAATGTTGCGTCATATAGTGGCGTTACTGCATTAAGGGTTAACGATGCCATTCCCCAGGTTCTGGACCACTTCAGCCTCCCGGTCAACCCGCGCCGATAGACGCCGGTCCGGGATACGCCGCCCGCCCCCGGAGGCTGCCCCTCGGCTGACTCCTGAGGAAGCCAAGCAGCGGCGCCACCGGCTGTTGGGTTGGGGCATAGGAGGCGTCCTAATTCTGACAATCGTTGGGGTGCTCGCTGCCGGCTATTATCAGGAATTTTACCGACCCCCAAGGCTTTGGGCCGGCAGCATAAACAATGTAGAATTCACCATGGGCGACTTGGTTGAACGCATCCGGGTAGAGCAGGCCATCGCCGGTGAGGTGGACCTCAGTCGGCGCCCTTTCGACTACATGCGAAGCTTGATGCACGCCGAACTCCTGCGCCAGGAAGCTCCGGATTTGGGTATCGAAGTCACGGACGACCTCGTCGAACTGGCCATCAGGGACCGATTTTATCCGCAAGTCCCCGCCGGGCAAGATACCGCCCCTGGACAATTGGACCAGGAATATAGGCAAAACCTGCAATCCTACCTCACTCGCACGGAATTGTCTGAGAACGACTTCCGCATCATCGTGGCGGAGGAGTTGCGCCTGTTTCTCCTCGGCCTGCGCCTCAGCGAGGACATCGAAGATCCCCAGGAGCAGGTGGAAGTCGAATGGATACGCTTGGACCCTGCCGGCTCCGTTAGTGTTGCTGAAGTTCTTGACCGGTTGAACAACGAAGAATTCTCATCAGTGGCTCAGGAAGTCGGCGTCCCGGCGGGCTACGCCGCCGCCGATGGATACGTCGGCTGGCTGCCGCGCCAGGCCTTCCCGGAAATTGACCGGGAGGTTTTCGGAGACCCGGCCACAGGCAGGCCTCCGCTTGAGGTCGGTGAAGTCAGCAATCCTATAAGGACCTTGGACGACATCTACATAGTCAGAAAGCTTACTGACTCTGAGGTGCAGCCCCTGTCCGATAAGATGCGGGCTAAAGTCATACAGCAGGCCACGGAAGATTGGCAAGACCAGCGCCTTACTCAAGGCTTCGAGCAAGGTTGGGCCAGGATAAGGTTCGCCTCGAAGTATTACAATTGGGTGTCTGAGCAGGTATTGCTCAGCAAGCCTCGGGCGAATCCGGAGCAGAGGTAATCACCCTTGGCCATTCCGCCTGAAATCAACGTAGGCCTTTTGGGACTCGGCGTCGTCGGCGGCGGCGTGGCAACTGGCCTGCTGCAAGACGGCGCCGTTTCCCGCCAAGTGGGGCACCCGGTGACGCTGAAGAAGGTCCTGGTAAGGGATCCCGGCAAGCCCAGGGACACCAAGCTGGGCCCGGAGCTGGTGACGACCGAGCCGCAGGAAGTCCTTTCCGACCCCGATGTGCACGTAGTTGCCGAGTTAATCGGCGGCGTCCAGCCGACCTTGGGTTTCCTGAAGCAAGCCCTGTCCTCCGGGAAACACGTAGTGACTGCCAACAAAGAGGTCATGGCCAAGCACGGCCTTGAGCTTCTGACGTTAGCCCGGCAGAACCGGGTCAGCCTCTTATTCGAGGCCAGCGTCGGCGGCGGCATTCCAATTGTGAGTTGCTTGTCCAACCAACTGGCCGCCAACGAGGTACGGTCCATCCGCAGCATCATCAACGGCACCACCAACTATATCCTTACGCAAATGGCCTACCAAAGCACGCCATTCCCCGACGCCCTACGGCAGGCCCAGGAACTTGGCTACGCCGAGGCTGACCCCACCAACGATATCGAAGGCTTCGACGCCGCGTACAAAATCGGCATCCTGGCTTCCATGGCCTTTCGGCGACCAGTCAGCCCCGAAGAGGTCTACCGCCAAGGGATCTCCGGACTGGAACCACAGGACTTCCTTTATGCCCAGGAGCTTGGCTACGCCATTAAGCCCTTGGCTATTGCCGGCCTTGAGGATGGCGGCGTTTGCGCCAGGGTTTATCCGGCCCTGGTCCCATTCGGCCAAGTGCTGGCCAAGGTAGATGGGGCCTACAACGCTGTAGAAGTAGAGGGCAGCCTCTGCGGCAAGATACTCTTCCACGGCATGGGCGCCGGTCGGGAACCGACCACCAGTGCCGTTATTGGCAACCTCATCGAAATCGGCCGCAGCATGGTCTCCCCCAGTGGTATCGGCTCTTCGGGAGGTCTCGATACTCTGGTCGACGCCGAAGCCGGAAAACAGCCATGGGCAACGCCGGGTATCCGGCCCATAGACGGCCTCATGTCCAGCTACTATCTACGGCTCAACGTGGCCGACCAGCCTGGTGTATTAGCCCTCATCGCCCAGATACTGGGCCAGGGACAAATCAGCATCGCCTCAGTGTTGCAAAAGGGCGCCGACCAAAGCGCCCAAACTGCCGAGCTTGTAATCATTACCCACCCGTCTAGAGAAGACTCGGTCCGGAAGTCTATTCTGAAGATTGCCGACTTGACGGTGGTGAAGAGAGTAAACAACCTGCTGAGAATTGAGGTTTAGCTGCTGGGTACCGGAACCGGCGCATAGCGGAAGTTGAGAAAAACGCAGCGTACTAAAGACCATGTCTAAAGGCATTCTAAAGACCTACGCCGAGCTTCTGCCCTTAACTGGCGACACACCCCTCCTAACCTTGGGAGAGGGTGATACTCCGCTGGTCAAGTCCAGCCGGCTTGGCAAGGATTTGGGGTGCGACGAGCTCTACTTCAAACTGGAAGGATGCAATCCCACAGGCTCATTCAAAGACCGGGGGATGGTGTTGACCATCGCCAAGGCCGTGGAGCAGGGCAGCAGGGCCGTCATGTGCGCTTCTACCGGCAACACCAGCGCCTCTGCCGCTGCCTACAGCGCCTACAGCGGCTTACCTGCCTTTGTGCTCATTCCAAAGGGAGAAGTCGCCATGGGTAAGCTGGCACAAGCCATGGCTTACGGAGCGCACATTTTGATGGTGAACGGCAACTTCGACTCCTCCCAGGACCTGGCCCGTGAGTTCACCCGCAGGCACCAGGTCACCTTGGTAAACTCGGTTAACCCCTACCGCATCGAAGGGCAAAAGACGGGCGCCTTCGAGTTGGTGGATGTTCTGGGCGACGCGCCGGACTATCTCTTCATCCCTGTCGGCAACGGAGGCAACATCACCGCGTATTGGAAGGGATTCAGGGAATACCACGACGTTGGCCGCAGCAACCGGTTACCTCGCATGATGGGCTTCCAGGCCGAAGGGGCGGCGCCCATCGTCCGTGGCGCCCCGGTGGCCAATCCCCAGACCATCGCCTCCGCAATCCGCATCGGCAATCCTGCAAGCTGGACGCGCGCTGAAGAAGTCCGCGACACCTCGGGCGGGGTAATCGACTCCGTTACAGACGATGAGATACTGGAGGCCTACCGGCTCCTCGCCTCTAACGAGGGGATATTCTGCGAGCCAGCGTCGGCCACCTCATTTGCCGGCCTCACCAAGGCGGTCCATGGGGGGTTGAATCTATCCGGTCAACGGGTAGTATGTATCTTTACCGGGACTGGGTTAAAAGACCCTGATTTGGCCGTTAGCAGTGTAGCCGCAGAAGTCATCGAAATCGAACCCACAATTGAAGCTGTCGAGGCGGTAGCCCTGGCTTCGAACGAATAGGTAAGGGGTCTGTTATTCAACTGGAACGCATCGAGCAAGCGGTAGCAGACCTACTTGAGGCGATCGGCGAAGACCCGTCGCGAGACGGTTTGCAGAAAACGCCCCAACGGGTTGCCCGCATGTACCGGGACCTCTTTTCTGGAGTGAGGAGGGACCCCCAACAAGCAATAGACGCCTTCTTCCAAGCCGACGCCGACGACCCGGTCGTATTGGGCAACGTCCCCTTCTACTCTATGTGCGAGCACCACCTGCTGCCCTTTTTCGGCGTTGCACACCTGGCCTACATCCCCAACGGTCGGATTGCCGGCGTCAGCAAGTTGGTCCGCTGTCTGGAGGCGGCATCCCGGCGGCCCCAGGTGCAAGAACGGTTGACTGCCCAGGTGGCCGACGCCGTGTTCGGTGCCCTAAGTCCCGACGGTGTAGCGGTGGAAATAGAAGCGGAGCACCTGTGCATGTCCATGCGGGGAGTACAGAAGACCGGCAGCCGAGTCGTCACATCCGCCGTCCGCGGTCCATTCGCCAAATGGCCATCCGGCAGGGAGTATCTCCTCGCCCTGCTAAGGAGGAAGTAGGCCAGTGAGCGTGAACCCGCTCACGTCTTTCCAGGAGATTCAGCCGGAATGGGAGCGCCTCCTCTTGGTTGCGCCTACTAATAGCCTCTTTCTTACACCCCAATGGCAGGAAGTGTGGTGGGAGAATTTCGGCGACGGCTCGGACATGGCTGGGTTTTACCTTCGCGACGGCGACGACGTGACCGCCATCGCATCCCTTCGCCGTTCCGGCGATGCCCTTTCTTTCGTCGGTAGCGAGGACACCTTCGACTACAACGATTTCATGGTCAGACCCGGCTGCGAGCCTGCCTTTTTCGATGCCCTCCTATGGCGATTGGAAGACCAGCACTGCAGAGTATTGCATCTCGCCTCGTTGCTGGAGAACTCTCCCACGCTGGAGTTTCTGCCCGACGCGGCTCGACAGCGGGGATACCAGGTCAAAGTAGATATTGAAGATGTCACAGCAGGCATAGAGCTTCCCCAGACCTGGGAACAGTACCTGGCGACCTTATCCAAGAAAGATCGCCACGAGTTGCGCCGTAAGTTTCGCCGTTTGGACACCTCGCTGAATTGGAGTTGGCGTACGTTCACCGCCCAGGACGAAATACTCGATAACTTGCCAGAATTCATTTCACTTATGCGTCTCAGCCGGGCTGAAAAAGACCGATTCCTGACACCCCAACGGCTGGACTTCTTCCGGCGCATTGCTCAACGAATGTCCCATGCTGGGGCCGTCAAGCTGTTCTTCCTAGACGTCGATGGACACAGGGTAGCTGCCAGCCTGTGTTTCGACTATGCGCAGTCCCGCTTGTTGTACAATAGTGGTCACAATCCCGAGTTCGCCTATTACAGCGTGGGGCTTTTGCTGAACGCCTTGTGTTTGAAGCAAGCCATAGAGGAGGGGGTGGGGTACTTTGACTTCCTGAGGGGTCGGGAGTCCTACAAGCTCCGGCTTGGCGGTCGGCGACGAAACCTTTACCGGATGGTGGTGAAGCGGATTTGACCCGGCAGCCAGTTGCCTTCGTCACATACCACGCCTGCCCATTGGCTGCCCCCGGACAAGCCAAGTCCGGAGGCATGAACGTCTATGTCCGAGAACTGGCCAGGGCCATGGGCAAGAGGGACCGGCCAATCGACGTCTTCACTCGAACCCACGCCGGGACCGAAAACGCCATAGAGCAGGTTGCTCCCCAGGTCAGGGTCATCCACCTTCCGGGAGGAGCCGTCGACGTTCCTATGGACTCCCTGTCACGGCATCTCCCAGAGTTTCAGACGGCCTTGGCCGACTTTCAGCGGCAACACCGCATAGACTACGGAGCGGTCCACTCCCATTACTGGCTCTCCGGCTGTGCAGGCCAGGCATTTGCCGATGAGCAGGACATCCCGCACGTGGTCACCTTCCACACCTTGGGGCTCATCAAAATGCAGTCCCGTGCCGGAGAGACGGAACCCGAAGAACGCCAGCGGGCGGAGCGCGCCCTGATGGCTTCTGCCAGCCGCATCGTCGCTTTCAGTTCCCATGAGCGTGACGCCATGGCGACCTTCTATGGGGCTGACCCGCGACGGATAGTCCGTGCTCCCTGTGGGGTCGATCTGTCCCTTTTCCGCCCGCTGGACCAGGATTGGGCAAGGGGAAGCCTTGGTCTCAACGGAGAGAGAGTGCTTCTCTACGTGGGTCGTTTGGAGCCGCTAAAGGGGCCGGAACTCCTGTTGCAACTGACCTCGCACATGGATGCCCGGGAGAAGATACGGGTGTTGGTGGTGGGCGGCGGTCCCGGAGAACAGGAAGATGTGGAACGTCTGCGCTCCCTGGCCAAGGGCCATAAGGTGGATGGAGTAATCGACTTCGTCGGCATGGTAGACCAAAGCGACCTGCCCGTGTACTACAACGCCGCCGACGTCTGTGTGGTCCCGTCCTACTATGAGAGCTTCGGGCTGACGGCTCTGGAATCTATGGCCTGCGGCACTCCGGTGGTCGCGTCTAGGGTGGGAGGTCTTCCCAACGTTATCCAACACGGGCGCACCGGCTACCTTCATTCCTGGCGGTGTCCCGAGGCGTTCGCCAACTCGCTGGAAATGATTTTCTCCAGTCCCAGCCTGCGCCAGAGCATGGGCCGCGCCGCCCGCCGCAGGGCCGAAGGAATGGGCTGGGATCAGGTTGCTGCTGCGATTTCCCAAGTGTACGAGGAATTGCGCCAAGATGGCGCCCGATAGGTTACAGGAACGACCGTTCCGGCGGGTTTCCCAGCCTGGCTCTCCGCTGTCAGATCAACCAGCGCCTTAGTTCGGAGAAATTTGTGGATTCCCAAGACCAGCAATCTAAAGGCCCGCGACGCGGCCGGTTCTTCCCTTTAGGCGCGCTCCTCGTCCACTTCGAGCGTACCCTTGGAGCGGGCATTTTGGTGATGCTTCCCATCGCCATAACCGCCCTGGTCTTGAAATTCTTCTTCGACCTGCTAGACCCCATCCTCCAGGGGCCCATAGACCTGGTCTGGGGCCGCGACATCCCCGGCCTGGGCCTGGTCGCCTTGGTTATCCTAATTTACCTGGCTGGGATCATTGCCGCCTTTGTGCTGGGCCGCAAGGTCATAGACCTGGCCCACCGGATCATGGAAGTGATACCGGTGGTCAAGGGCATCTACAGCACCACGAGGGCGGCGGTTGGGATGTTCTCCAATGCCGAGAACCAGCGCTACAGCGGCGTGGTGTTGATTGACTTCCCGCGGCCGGGAATAAAATCCATTGGGCTAATCACCGCCCGCATGACTGATATTGAGGGCGCGGAAATATTGGCGATTTACGTCCCGACCACTCCCATACCCTCTTCCGGTTTCTTAGTCATTGCGCCCGCTGCTGAGGTCACCCTTGCCGACATCAGCGTCGACGAAGCGATGAGAATCGTTATATCGGGCGGCGTTCTCTCAACCCCGCTCCTCAACCGTATGGGAATCAAGGCTCAGGAGGAGCCTAACTCGAACCAGTGAAGCTCCTGGACTTTCTCGAACCCCGCCCAAGTGTACAGCCGCCGCGCCGGGACATTGCTTTCGTCCACTTCCAACCGGATGTCCGCCGCGTCCATAGCCCGCAAGTATTCCATGCCCGCCACGAGAATGACGCTGCTGATTCCCTGCGCCCGGTAATCTGGCGACAGTCCTATCATCCCGATGACCCCGCGGACGGCGCCGTCCACCGGGATTAGATTCGTCCAGCAATAGCCGACGGTCTTGTCGCCGTGCTTCAACAGCAGAATACCCGCGGGCGACGTATCCGCTGTGCCGGTGCGGTGCCTGATTTGCTCTAACGTGTTGGGACTGAAGCCCCAACTGCCCTCAAAGGCTGCGTTCTGGATCTCGGTCAGGGCCGCCAAGTCGCCGTGGTGAAATTGTCTCACCGAGAAGCCTTCCGGCATCGTCGCTTCAGGCAAGTCCTTCCGACAGCACACCATGGTCCAGTACCGCCGCACCATGGCGAAACCTTCACTTTTCAGCGTCTCCGCCTTAGGTGAGCCTTCTGGCAGGTAAAGGTGGACCACCTCGGCTTCCAATTGCCTGGCCCGGCGGACACCCCAACGCACTAGATCTAACTCATGGGGCCCTCCAGTAGACTCAAATTCCAAGACCGCTCGGCTTATGGGCGGCTCCGGAAAAACCAGAACATATCCCTGTATCCTGCCCCCCTCTTCCCACAGCAGGCAATTGTCCTGGGGCGACAGCCCCGGCTGTCCCAGTTTGTCTTGGAAAACGCGCCGCCCCAGTTCTTTGTGTTGGGCACCCCAAGAATTGGAGGTCTCTACGAAGTCCAAGAGAGCCGGCAACTGGTCTCCGGTATAGCTGCTGAGAGGCAATGCGAATCCTTTGGAGTCGGTATGTCCGACCAGCCCTGCCGGTATGGCGTCGGCCATCGGGTGGCAGGTCAGGAAAAGGCTGATGAGATTCGTAGATTGATGGCGTGGTCAGGTCACCGATATTATCGTCCGATTTTAGCAGAGCGCATCACTAGCGACAAGGAGCAACGACGGCCTCGGAGTCGCCTCGGCCAGAGGCCAAGTTGACGCCGAAGATAGCTGCTTGTACCATATGCCCGGCCCGCGTCCCAGCGGGCCTGATGTTGCCTTGACCGTTTTGCCCCCACGGTTGAAACCGCGGGCAACCGTCCCATCTCGGGCGGAATAAGGACGCAGGGTAGCACAACGCTTGGCGATGCCGCTAACCCCTTCAATAGCTGGAGGTAGTCGACGAATGGAAGAAACCCCTCAGCGGGTGCTGGCAGTCATCCCCCATCCCGGGAACGCCGAGTTCTGGTGCGGCGGCACGGTCGCTCGCTGGGTAGAGCTCGGTGCGTCGGTGCATTTCCTGCTCTGCACTGGCGGCGGCAGGGCCGGCTATGGCCCAGGTGACGGGGACTTGGCAGCTATTCGTGAGGCGGAACAAGAAAAGGCCGCAAAAGTTCTGGGGGTTACCGACGTAGTGATGCTTCACCGGCCCGACGGCGAGTTAGAAGACACCCACGACTTCCGTAAAGAGATAGTCAGGCAAATTCGGCGTGTGCAGCCTCAGACGGTCATTTGCCCCGAGCCCTACCGCAAGAACCTGGCTTGGCACCGCGACCACCGGATAACCGGCCAGGTCACCATGGACGCGGTGTTCCCCTACGCCCGGGACCATCTGCATTTCCAGGACTTATGGGAACGGGAAGGCCTGGAACCCCATAAGACCGGCACGGTCTTGCTTTGGGGCGCCGAGCAGCCTGACTCGCACTTCGACATCGACGGCTCTATCGACCTGAAACTCCAGGCTCTGCTGGAACACAGGAGCCAGTTTGCCGACCAGGACGCGGCAGATATCGAAAAACTGGTGAAACAATTAGCCCGGGAAACGGCGGCTGACCAACAGTATCAATATTGCGAGGCCTTTAGAAAGGCGACCTTCCGCACTTAGCCCAAGCCCCGCAGATCCAACTGCAGCCCCGTTGGGTCGATGGCTGTCGCTATCCTGGTCAGCCTTGGGCCAGCAGCCTCCCGCACCCTAGTCCGATATCTCGCTGATTTGTACCGTAGGCTTGATGTCGGTGTAGTTGCCAATGTCGCCCATCACCGGCCTTCCCGCTGCCATAAAAGCCTGGTGGACTTCATCCACTGTCTCGAAGGTCATGTGGACCACCGCGGTGAACGGCGGGTTGGAGCTTGGGTCTGTACCCGAGATACCCTTGTCCGTCTCCACCTTAATCAACCCGCGGGAGTCCAGGTGTTCGTGTACCAAGGGCAGGTGCTTGTCGGAAAAGTAGCCCCAATCAAACCTCTTGCCTTCTCCATAGGGGTACGCAAAGGTCACTCGGATCATTCTTACCCTTCTCCATTTTCAAATTCTTGGTCAGGCAACTCGGTCCATTGTACACCAGGTGTATACCACGCCCGGCGCTGACGCGAGTCGTTAACGCCGTCCCAGCGCGGCGTCGGCTGCTATCCTGAGCGACAACGGACAACCTTTCTTCGCGTAACGGTCCCCGACTCCCGACCTACTCCCGGTGGCAACGCTCAATGGTTACGAACAACGCATCTGTTACAATTAGATTGCTACCAGAGAAATCCAGTTGGCCCCGGTGTAAGATGATTCGTAACCGGCCCACCAGGTCCCTAAAGTCAGTCGTGCCATTGGCGATTCTATCCGCGATCTTGGTCGTGGCTTGCGGTGCCCAGAGCCATCAGATTGAAGGCCCCGAAACCGACGACCCAGCCGCCTTAGTGTGGGACGTTTGGGAGAAAATCGACCTCTTCTATGCCGGCCGGAATGATCTCGACTCTAACTCCCTGATTAACGGCGCTGTCCGCCGTATGTTGGATTTGACCCAAGCCCCTCCGTATCCCTTCCTCTCAGAGGTAGGCCGGCTGCGGGGCCAAGTACAGCCCGGCGTTCCGGATGAGATGGCTGACCTGTGGAGGGCTATGCTTCTGCACCAGCAACGTTGGCCTCGAGTCGACTCGTCGGACCTGGCCGCGGCCGCCGTCGACGGCCTCATCGAAGGGCTGGATGACCCGGCCGCCGCCTTCCTCGACGTCGATAGCTATCCTGTGGCCCGGGAGGCCCTAAGCGAAAACCTCGAGGGCACCTATCTCGGCATTGGCGCTCGGGCTATCTCCCAAGACGACCAAATACTTCTCTACCCCTTTGAAGACAGCCCTGCCGAAAGCGCCGGTATTGAGCCGGGAGATGCCCTCTTGGAAGTGCAGGGTGTCTCTACCTCTGGTAGGAGTATGGAAGGGGTACTGGAGGATGTAGCCGGGCCCGAAGGCACCAAGGTGGAACTCCTACTGGGTCGCTCCGGCGAGCCGGAACCCTTGGAGATTCAGGTATTTCGTGACAACGTTATCTTGCGGTCCGTCGGACGCCAGTTGACTCCGGGAGGAATCGGGTACGTGTACGTTTCCCGCTTCCGGGACAACACCGGCGCCAACTGTACGAGGCGATAGAAGACCTGAGGCGCGTCGATATGCTGGCCTTGATTCTGGACCTGCGCTCCAACCCCGGAGGTTCCGAGGACGCGGCCGGCGATGTGGCTGGACAGTTTCTGCCTCCCGGGAGTGTGTTCATATACCAGGAAGACCGCAACGGAGACCGCCGGGAACAGGTCATAAGGCAAGACTTGGACCGGTTTGACTTGGGCAATATGCCGATGGTGGTGTTGGTGAATGAGGAAACTAGGGCCGAGGCGGAGGCGGTCGCTGGAGTGTTGCAGGAAGCCGGCCGGGCAGTGCTAGTGGGCGTAGACACCTTCGGGGCAGGGTCAACCTACGACTTCGTGGAACTGGACGACGGTTCGGCCATATATATGCCAGTACGACGTTGGTTCACCCCGTCAGGCAGACCACTTGGCGACGGCGTTCAACCCGATGTCCTAGTGCCCTTCCAGAACGAAACTGAGGGATTTGGTCGAGAGAGCCAGTTCAACCGGGCTTACGAGTACCTGGACTCCCTGCTGCCACCCTTCCGTTAGGCTCCTTCCCGGCAGGTCAGGCACACGAAGCTGGAGGGGTCCTCTGGAACTGCGTTGCTGGCCACGTTACGCTTTCGCCCGCATACCGAACACACCACGCTTACCAGGGCCGGCGGCGTCGGCTCGGTCACCGCTTGCCCGGCCCTGAAGCCCTGGTAGCCGGGGTTTGCCTGCTTGCGACGGAGGAACCGTTCCAGGTCCTTGCGGCGGCTCAATAGTCT
>CAXXWY010000010.1:0-51095 GCA_963668505.2 Dehalococcoidia bacterium
GCTGGTCCCCGTTCCGCTGTGGCTGTGGCTGGTCCAAGTGCTGGCCCCGGTCTGCCGGTACTGCACGTTATAGCCGGTGACGCCGCCGGAGTGGGTGGAGGACGGGGCGGTCCAGGACACGTCCAGCTTGGTGGTCGGAGAGGTCGCGTCGCGGGCCACCGTGGGCGCGCCCGGCTTGGCCGGCCCGGTTACGTTGTTGATGGTGACTGTCACGCTGCGGGAGGACTTGTAGGTGGTACCGGAATCCACCACGTCGTACTTGACCGTGCCGTTGTAGCTGGTCTTGGTCTCGTAGTCCAGGCTCGCGCCGGACTTCACCTTGACCCAGCCGCTGCTGATGGTGAAAGAATTGGCGGCATCCCCTGAGATGGTCCAGTTGCTGGCGCCGCTGTTCTTCAACCCCGCCTTGCCAACGTTGGTGCCGGCGGCGGAGTTCTCGTTCACCGACATGCTGCTGTTGGTGGTGCAGGTCATCTTGTATTTCCAGGTGAAGTCCGCGGAGAGGCCGCCGGGGTCCGTCGCCGTGGTGGTTATGGTCACCCACGTGTCGGCGGGGTGGTTGGCGCGAATCCTGACGGGGTCGTCCTGGGTGATGGCCACCAGCCCGGGATGCGAACTGGTCGAAGCGATGGTCAGCGTGTCGCCGTCCGGGTCTGAGAAATAACTGTTCTCGCCGGAGGGGTACGACACCCCGTGGTTTTGGTAGCAATCGTCGTCACTGCCAGTTACTCGATTATGGGTATCATGGGTGCTGGCTATCGTTTGGGGCGCCTGGTTGGCCTGGCCCGATGCGCCCTCCTCCTGGGTGCTCTCCTCTTGGGCCGGCTCCGGCGTGTACGGGCCGGCGGACGGGGAGTTGCGCCAGCCGCTGTCGCCGCTGGAGTTGCGGGCCCGCACGCCTACTATATAGGAACTATCGTTGTCCAGGCCGCTGATGGTGATGCTGTTGGATGCGTGGTTCAGGGCGCCCAGGCTCCAACTGGCGCCGCCGTCGGAACTGTAGGTAATATGGTAGGAGGTCGCTCCGTCCACCGCATCCCAGTTCGCCGTTACCGAACCGTCGGCCCGGCTCAGGGAAACGCTGGAGGGCGTGGCCGGGGCTTGGCTGGACATGGGAGCGGCGGAGACGGGGGATGCCAGGTGCCCCAGGGAGGCGTAGACGATGCAGAGGGCCAGGAATGCGTGTACGATGATGCGGGAGGCGTAGTCGAGGAGCCAATCAATGCGGCGGCTATCAACACTAATCATGTATCCGGGCCTCCCAATGTCGGTCAGACTGCGCATCTATCCCGTCCGGTGATTGTTGATGTCCTGATAAATCTCTGCCCGCTAATGATTGACGAGACACTTTGCTGCCCCACCAAATCATTCACCCATTCCAACAATGCAAGAGCATAATAATCACTAATAAAGTATTTGTCAATAGCATATTTTTTAATTTCCCGATTTCCCCTCAAACAACCAAAACCCGCCCCCCCAAAGGCCAAACAGGCGGGGCGATTATTGCCCGAACAGCCGCCCCCAAAAGCAACCCCCCATCCCCCAACCCGTTCGTGCTGAGGCCCTCGAAGCACGAACGAACACCCCCAAAAGCCAAACAGGCGGAGCGATTATTGCCCGAACAGGCGCCCCCAACGGCAACCCCCCAGGCCCCAACCCGTTCGTGCTGAGGCCCTCGAAGCACACGAGCGGGGGGGCCACCACCGCACCAACCCCCGTCACCCCCGCGAAGGCGGGGGTCTAACATCCATCACCCCCAACCCGCGAGATTCCCGCCTGCGGAGACCTTTGCAAAACTCCCTCTCCCTTGAAGGGAGAGGGTTGGGGTGAGGGTGCCTTGATGGGAGAGGGCTGGGGTGAGGGTGCCGTTTCGCCGTCCAACGTCATCCGAATCGACTCCAGTACTGAGTCGATATCCTCCAGTACTTCATTGTTCCAATACCGAATCACTCTGAATCCACGGGAGCTTAGCCATGCCGTCCTGGGCGCGTCGGACGTTCGTTGTTCCTGGTGGTGGCCCCCATCGATCTCTATGACGAGTCTCCTCTCCGGACAAACGAAATCGACGATGTATCTTCCGATAGGGGATTGCCTCCTGAACTTAAGGCCCAACAGCCTCCGATCGCGAAGTCTTGACCAGAGAAGTCGCTCCGCATCGGTGCACTGGTTTCTTAGCTCTCCCTCACCCCAACCCTCTCTCATCAAGGGAGAGGGAGTTGCGCAAAGGTCTCCCTCCGAGGGAATGACGGGTTGGGGAGCGGGCAGGGCCTTCGACAAGCTCAGGCCGAACGGAGGGGTGATGGTTGGCCGAGCGGGAGGTCCGGTCCGCAGCCCGTTCGTGCTGAGGACCTCGAAGCATGAACGGGCGGGGGGGCCACCAACGTCACCCCGCCCCAACGGAGGGGGGGTGATTATGGGCCGAGCGGGAGGGCCGCCCCAGCCCGTTCGTGCTGAGGCTCTCGAAGCACACGAACGGACGGGGCAGACCTGGCAGAGAATGGTGCGCGCCTACCTGTTTAATAATAGGCAGTGTCGGCGAACGGGTTTGACAAGCCGCGCCAATTAAATGTATAAGACACCATGTCAACCGCTCGCTAAAACCCTTATCCGCCGAGCCGGAGTCAGGATGACCCAGCAAACGTCTTCTACACCGGACTACACCATGGGCTTCAGCGATGAGTTCCTGCAGTCCATGAGGCGGTATACCGCGGACGCCAACGCGGCGTACCTGCTGCCCTATCTCCGGCCGGGCCATCGGGTGTTGGACTTCGGCTGCGGACCGGGCACCGTGTCGGTGGGGCTGGCCAAGGCGGTGGACGGCGGGGAAATGCACGGGGTGGACATGGAAGAGTCCCAGATCGAGTTGGCCAGGGCCCTGGCCAAGGCGACGGAACAGGACAACGCCACATTCCACGTAGGCGACATCCTTAACCTCCCCTTCGAGGACAACTACTTCGACGTAGCCCATTGCCACAACGTCCTGATACACATTCCGGACACCGCCGCCGCTCTGGCCGAGGTCAAGCGTGTGCTGAAGCCTGGCGGCGTCATCGGCTCGCGGGAGATGATCTGCGAGTCCTGTTTCACGTACCCGGACTATGGAGTCATCAGGAAGGCGTGGGACATGTTCGAGGACCTTCTTATGGCGGACGATGCGCACCCGCAAATTGGGAAGGACCTGAAGACCCAATTTGTGAAGGCCGGGTTCGACAACATCCGGGCCACCGCGTCTTTTGATATTTACAGTTCGCCCTCGGACGTGGCGTTCATCTTCGGGATAGCGACCCAGTGGTTCCTGTCGCCGGAAATCACGGAAGCGGCGATAAAGTACGGCGCATCGACCCGGGAGTTGTGCGACGCAATAGACGCCGCCTACACAAGATGGAAGGACGATCCCGGGGCCTTGGTGGGCGTGGCCTTTGGGGAGGCCCTGGGCAGCAAGCCCTAGATTCCGTCTTCGCCCGCGGCCGCCCGTCCGACTTTACCTGCGCCGCCCGTCCGACTTTACCTGCGCCGCCGGCCCTAGATTCCGACTTCGCCTGCACCGACCATCCGACTTTACCTGCGCCGCCGGCCCTAGATTCCGTCTCCGCCTGCGCCGCCCGTCCGACTTTACCTGCGCCGCCGGCCCAACCTGTCATTCTGAGGAGCTTGCGACGAAGAATCTGAAAGCCCCCAACATGGCCTACGTGCGGGAAATCCGAGATTCCTCTCTCCACTGCGCTCCGTTCGGAATGACAGCGTAAAACCCTTCCACAACCCCAGGCCAAACAGGCAGGCCGCTCCGTCCGTTCGTGCTGAGGCTCTCGAAGCATTAACGAACGCCCCAACCTGTCATTGCCCATCCCCCCAACCTGTCATTCTGAGGAGCTTGCGACGAAGAATCTAAAGTCCCCGGCATGGCCTACGTGCGGGAAATCCGAGATTCCTCTCTCCACTGCGCTCCGCTCGGAATTACAGCGTAAAACCCTTCCACAACCCCAGGCCAAACAGGCGGGCCGCCCCGTCCGTTCGTGCTGAGGCCCTCGAAGCATGAACGAGCGGGGCGGGGGGCGCACCGCCGTCACCCCTACACACCACCTACCATCACCCCCCGCACCAACCACCGTCACCCCCGCGAAGGCGGGGGTCTAAAACCGTCCAAACCCCACCAGTTGCAGCCCCGGAAACGCCCCCAACCTGTCATTCTGAGGAGCTTGCGACGAAGAATCTAAAAGCCCCCAACATGGCCTACGTGCGGGAAATCCGAGATTCCTCTCTCCGCTGCGCTTCGCTCGGAATGACAGGTTGGGCCCGGTCCACAAACCCGTTCGTGCTGAGGCTCTCGAAGCATGAACGGGGAGGCAGGCCCTTCGACAAGCTCAGGGAGAGCGGCCCCGCTACTGACAACTTGCCCCTTCCCAAACCCCCGCCCGATGCCCTACCATAACAACAGGCAGTCGCGGCCCAGCCGCCGCCCCCAAAACCCAGTCCGGCCACTGAGGCCCCAAGCATACCATGGCAGAACAAGGTCCCGCCAAAATGGGAGAGAATGGGAGGAAATGAGAGGGGATCTAAAATTTCCCCGCCTCCGTTCGTATCCCCTGAGCCAGACGAAGGGCGAGAGCCTCAGAGCTTGCCCCGTACCTGATACAGGGACGAACGGAGGGGTGATTATGGTCCGAACGGGAGGGCCGGCGCAGCCCGTTCGTGCTGAGGCTCTCGAAGCACACGAACGGGAGGGACGGGGCAACCCGTTCGTGCTGAGGCTCTCGAAGCACACGAACGGGGGGGCAAACCTGGCGGCGAATGGGGCGGCGCGCCTTCCTATTTAATAATAGGCAGTGTCGGCGAACGGGTTTGACAAGCCGCGCCAATTACGTGTATAAACCACTATGCCAACCACTCGCCACAAATCCTTCCCTGTAGGGTCCGAATCAGGGTGACACAACACACGTCTTCTACACCGGACTACACCATGGGCTTCAGCGACGAGATGCTGGACGCCTTGGAACGGTACACGGCCGAACTCAACGCCGGCCATCTGCTCCCCTACTTGCGGCCCGGCCTCCGGGTGCTGGACTTCGGTTGCGGACCGGGGACCATATCCGTGGGCCTCGCCAGGGCCATCCACCCCGGCGAATTGCACGGGATTGACATGGACGAGCCCACCCTGGAGATGGCCCGGGCCGTGGCCCGGTCGCAGCGGCAGGACAACGCCATATTCCACGTGGGCGACATCGCCAATCTCCCCTTCGAGGACGGCTTTTTCGACGCAGCCCACTGCCACAACGTGCTGATGCACGTCCCGGATACCCACGCCGCGCTCACCGAGGTGAAGCGGACGCTCAAGCCCGGCGGCATCATTTCCTGCCGCGAGATGATTACCGAGTCTTGCTTCAACCATCCCAACTTCGGGGTGCTGCGCAAGGCCTGGGACATGTTCGAGGACTTGATAGGAGCCGACGACGGCCATCCCCAGATGGGCAAGGACCTCAAGGGCCACCTGGCCAAGGCCGGGTTCGAAGGCATACAAATGCGCGGTTCCTTCGACTTCTACAACGCGCCGGCCGACGTCGCTTGGATTTACGAGTTCGCCAACAAGTGGTTCCTGGCCCCCGAAATCACCGAGGCCGCCATAAAATACGGCGCATCCACCCGCGAGCTATGCGACGCCATAGCCGAAGCCTACGAAAAATGGCGCGTAGACCCCGGCGCCATCTGCGGTATAGCCTTCGGAGAAGCCCTGGCCCACAAGCCCTAGATTCCCGCCCCGCCGACCGCCCCGGCCCACCCCCGGATACACAGGGTATCCCTCCCCCGCTCCCGACACCGTTCCCCCCTCAGCCACTCGCCATCCCCTCCTCAGCCACAGCCCCCAACGCAGCGCCTCCCCCACGACACAGCCCACCCGAGGCAACGCCGGCGCAGCCCGTCCGCGGCAACCCCAGGGCACAGCCCGTTCGTGCTGAGGCCCTCGAAGCACACGAACGGGCGGGGGAGGGCCTTCGAAAAGCTCAGGCTGAACGGGAGGGGTGGGGCACCAACTACCGTCACCCCCGCGAAGGCGGGGGTCTAAACCCAACCAAGCCCGTCCCCCATTCCGTACCTTGTAAGTGTGAATGGGGGCGGGGGGCTAGCCTTCCTGCTCTTGCATGGCCTGATAATTGGCGATGATCTTCAGGGCGGCGGCGGAGAATATCTGAAGGTCCCGCCGGCTGATACCGTCGGTAAGCTTGGCGTAATAGTCTTCCATGTTGCCGGCGACTTCAGAGGTCATCTGCTCGCCTGCCGGAGATAGACGCAGCATGACGACGCGTCGGTCGTTGCGGAGGCGGCGGCGGCGGACCAGCCCCCTGTCGGCCAGGTTGGTGACCAGGCGGCTTACGCGTGAGGCGTCCACCGGCAACAGCCGGGCCAGTTCGGTCGCGGTGCATTCGTGCGTCTCCTGGCAGATCATCAGGAGGTACACGTCCAATGGAGAGAGATCGTGTCCGGTGACCAAGGAAGCAATGCCTTTGTAGACGGCGTTCTCCAGACCGGCCACATACCTTCCCAGGTCCGGCTTTACCTCTTCCCGCTGCCCGCGGGCGCTGCGTGATTGCCTTCGCGGCGCCGTCACTTCCTCAAGCCTCGCCCTCGGAAGTGTGGAGCAATATCAGCCGGAGAACTCGTCAAACAAATCCATGTATTTTGCATCTATTGTGCATTCCACTTTGTTATTTTACCGCTATTATAGCATGATATAGGGGTTAACGGAATAGGTTGAATGGGCAAATTCGATTTTGCCTTTTGCCTGAATTCCGGCAGGCTCCGACCTTACCCTGATCAAGGGTAAAACTATCACAGCCACCACACGTGCTCCACTACCATCGCCCCGCGTACTCCACTACCGTCACCCCCGCGAAGGCGGGGGTCTAAAACCGTCCAAAGCCACCCGCGGCAACCCCGGCGCCAGATTCCCGCCTGCGCGGGAATGACAGCTTTAGTGCGGGCGGGGCAGGGCCTTCGACAAGCTCAGGCTGAACGGATTAGGGGGGTCAGCCGTTCGTGGTGAGGCTCTCGAACCAAACGAACGAACGAGAGCGGCGGGGTACATAACCGCTACTGACACTTGGGCCTTGCGCCGCTGGCCCATCGCCCGCTATCCTGTCAACGGCCCGCAACGGACGGCTTGCCGGCTCCATCGGGCCGCCGCCCAGGGGGATGTCCCCAAATGGCTCAACTTGGCTCAAACAATAAAAATGCACTCCCCCCGCACTTCAAGGCAGCGGGCCATCGAGGGGCGCCGTCTAGAGGCTTTCTTACATGGGGGGGTTGGTATCCACGCCGTACCGGGCGAACACCTCATCTATCCGCCGCATGTCTTCCGCCGACAATGCCCAGTCCAAGACTCCGATATTCTCTTCCAATTGCTGCGTATTCAAGGTGCCGACCAGGGCTACGCTTATCGCGGGGTGGGACAACACCCACCTCAAGGCAATCTGAGGCATGGTCTTGCCCCGGTCTTCCGCAATGCGCTTCAGTTCGTTGACCAACCGCACGTTCCTTTGGAAGGCGTCCTTATCGTATATTCCGACGACCATATCGGGGTTGACGCCCGTCGCCCGGAAGTCGTTCTCTCCGAACTCATTGTCCTCCGAGTAGGCCCCCGCCAGGATGCCGAAGCCCATCGACGCGTGGGCCATCACCCCGATGCCCAGTTGCCGGCAGTAAGGGAAAATCTCTCGTTCCATGCGGCGGTCGAACATGTGGTAAATGTACTGGGTCACGTCCACTCGCCGCGTTTTCTCGCATTCTTTTAGCTGTTGCAGGGTGAAACAGAACACGCCGACGGCTCTAACTTTTCCCTGCCGGACGGCCGCGTCCAGGGCGTCCATGGTCTCATCGAAGGGAGTGTTGACATCCGGCAGGTGGACCAGCATCACGTCGATGTAGTCCGTCTGCAATCTCTTCAAGCTCTGGTCTACGGATGCGAGGATTGACTCCCTGCGGCTATCCCGGCCCTTTGGCCTGCCCGCGTAATTGACGCCGCACTTGGTAACCACCACCGCGTCTTTGCGCCGCGGGCCCAAGGCCTTGCCCAGCATAAGCTCCGACTCTCCGTTTCCATAACCCGCCGCGGTGTCGAAACAGGTGATGCCCAGGTCTACGGCCCGTTGCACGGCGGCGGCCATTTTATCGCCGTACCCCCCGCCGGCGGCGTCATAGCACCCGAAGCCGAGGGCCGATACCGTTATGTCGGTTGGTCCGAACTTACGGTATTCCATGGTTTGCCTCCTCCAACCAGCCTGACAGCGGGATACCCAGGGGCATCCTGTTCGCATAAAATGGTACACCGACGCGACGCCGGTTGGACACCCGCCAAACACGGTATGAGGTCGGCAATACGAGTAGCGAGCGGCTGCCAATCAGTGTTGACACCCACTGGCGGCCGCAATTAGACTGGCCCAGCAAATTGCTTAGTTACGGTGCTTGAAGAATATGCGTTACCTGAAATTAGCATTGCCCATAATTCTGATTGCCGGCCTGATAGCCGCGGCCGCCGCCCTAGCTTGCGGGGAAGACTCAACCCCTACTCCATTATCCACGCCGACCCCCGAAGCGACGGCGACGACCGAGGTCACTGAAACGCCCGAGCCGACGCCGGAAGCCACGCCATATCCCACACCGACTCCGTCACCCGCGCTCACCTTGAGGCCAGCCACTACCCCTACTCCGACGCCGACACTCACTGCGACTGCGACGCCGACGCCGGTTCCTACTCCCGAGGAGCCCACCAACCGCTACCTGCTCTACGTGAATGCGGAAATCGGCATCCAGATGGTCTACCCTGAGTCGTGGAAGCCCTTCAAACGAGCGGGCAATTTCGTGTGGGTGCGAATACAGGATGCACAAAAAGAATCCAGTTTGACGCTGTTTACCCTGTTCCACGACGTGGATACGCCGCCAACAGACAGATTGCAGGACGCGGTGGAGCTGTTCGTGGAACAGGAGATCGCCGAAGGAATCGAGCCCGTGGTTGAAACCCAGGGCGAGGTGACGCTGCACGACGGCTCGACAGGAGCGCGAGCCGACATCACCCACCCGGGTGAGAACGGAACCGTGTTGCACCGGGTCCAGGTCGCGCAGCGCACCACATTCACCTATGCGACGGTTCTTACCACTCAACTGGACAACTTGCCAGCATGGGAAGAGGCTTTCGATACGATGCTGGCCAGTCTAAGGACCTATCCTCCGGCCCTTTACGGCGCAGGCCGCGATCGGGCCTTTACCATGCCCCTTGGCGAGCCCAGCACCATGGACCCCGCCATTGCCAGGGAAACCATATCGCACTTCTTTGTGAGCCACGTGTTCAGCGGCCTGGTCCGGTTTGACAGCGATCTTCTGGTGCAGCCCGACCTTGCTGAGGGATGGGAAGTGGACGAGAGCGGCACTGTATATACATT
This sequence comes from Dehalococcoidia bacterium, assembly GCA_963668505.2. Classification (GTDB taxonomy): domain Bacteria; phylum Chloroflexota; class Dehalococcoidia; order Lucifugimonadales; family UBA3495. The sequence continues at coordinate 9,429 of CAXXWY010000010.1, forward strand.
CACCTTGAAAGAAGGAATCACCTTCCACGACGGCAGGCCCATCACCGCAGGTGACTTCAAGTATTCGATTGAGCGGGCCTCCGACCCTGCACTGGACAGCCACACCGCGCCCCTCTATCTTATCGATATTGTGGGCATGCGGGCAAAGCTGGACGGCGAGGCCGAGGAGGTTTCCGGCGTGGAGGTAGTGGACGAGCGGACCCTGCGCATCACCATAGACGCCCCCAAGCAATACTTCCTGGCCAAGCTGACCTACCCCTCCAGCGCCGTGGTCGACCGCAGCGCCGTGGAGGAACTGGGCGAGGAATGGTGGATGTCCGGGGAAATTAACGGTTCCGGTCCATACGTGATGCAGCGCTGGGACCCGGGCCACGTAGTGGTTCTGCATCGGTACGATGACTATCACGCGCCGGCCAACCTGGAATACATGGTATCCCCGAGAGAACTCTTGCCGGGGGCCAGCGTCGTTGACGTGTACCTGGGCGATGCGTGGGACGCCGTCTACGTCGGCCTGAGGTCATTGGATTTTGTCCGTGACCACCCCGACCTGAGTCAGCAGTTGCATGAGTTCGATCAGCTTACCAGCTACTACGTGGACATGGACGGGACGACGCCACCATTCGACGACGCCAAGGTGCGGCGGGCCTTTGCCATGGCCCTGGATTTGGAGGCGTTGAATCAAGAGATACTGGAAGGGGGCGCGACCGTCGCCAACGGCCTGCTGCCGCCGGGTTTGCCCGGGTACAACGAGGCCCTCGCTGGTATCCCTTATGACCCTGAGCAGGCGCGCCTGCTCCTGGCCGATTCCCAATATGCCGACGGCCTCCCGGAGATAATCTTCACCTCAATCGACTATGACGGCGAGCCCTCCGACATGGTGCAGTTCATGGTTGATGCATGGAAAGAGAACCTCGATGTAGATGTCCAGGTAGACTTGGTGGACGTCGATGATTTCTATTACAACCTGGAAGACGTTGGAGGACACCTGTACGTTTCCGGCTGGGTGGCCGACTACCCAGACCCGGAGAACTTTCTGGACCTGCTGCTGCACTCGGAAGCCGACGAATCCCGTTATGTCAACATGAAGTTCGACGCCTTGGTGGAGCGGGCCAGGGTGGAAAGTGACCGGGATACACGCCTCGCCTTGTACCAGGAGGCGGAGCAATTGCTCTTGGACGACGCCGGCATCATTCCCTTGTTCCACTTTAGGGACTACGTCTTGATACGTCCCCATGTAGAGGGGTTCCGGGTCTTGCCCGTGGGCCAGCCTGACCTAAGTGGGATCAAGCTGAATCCCATCCAAGAACAGAACGGAGGCGAGACGCCCGCCGAAGATTGACCTGTTCCGAATAGAACCGGCGAGGACGTATGCGCCGTATATTAGGCGTCCGAGGGTAAGAAAGGAGTCGGAGAATGACCAGACTGCGCATTCACGCAAGAAGTTGGCTTTTGCCGGCTGCCCTGATGCTGGCGCTGCCTTTCTTACTAATCGCATGCGGCTCGGATGACGACCCAAGCGGCCAACAGAGCGGTGGTGCGGAAGCTGCAGAGTTGGGGGGGTACGACGGCGGCCAGACCGGCATCTGGGTGAACGGTTCGGGCCAGGTGACTACTGTGCCGGACGTAGCAACCATCAGGGGCGGCGTCAACGTAACCAGGAAGACCGTGTCAGAAGCCCACAGGGAAGCCGCCCAGCAGATAAACGCCTTGATGCAAGCGTTGACTGATCGGGGAATTGCGGAGCGGGACATACAGACGACCCGCTACAACATCTACCCTGAATACCAATATGACCACGAAAAAGACAAGAACGAGTTGGTAGGCTATACGGTCAGCAACGAAATCTCTGTCGCCGTCAAGGATTTGGACCAAGTGGGCCTGATAATCGACGATATAGTCGCTGCGGGAGGCGATGACACTGTATTCAATGGCGTAAGTTTCAGCCTGTCCGACGCGAAACCACTGGAAGATGAAGCCCGCAAGCTGGCGGTACAAGACCTGATAGACAAAGCAACGCAATTGGCTGAAGACGCCGGGGTAAGCCTGGGTGATTTAATCTACATTAACGAATCTTCACCCAGTTCGCCCAGAACATATAGTGAAGATGCAATGATGGCTGATGCGGGAGTGGCGGCCATCAGCCCAGGCGACTTCAATGTGACCGTTTGGCTGCAGGGCGTCTTCAAAATCGAATAAGATGCTGAGAGGCTGACAGCGATATTTGCTAACAGGGCAGCCGTCTTTCCAATTTCAGACATCGATGGCATAACCGAGGCAGCAACGCCCCGGTGATTGGGCCAGAGCGCTTGGCATCAAGGGTTCCCGGAATGTTGAACATTCTTCCTTTTTTCGCAAGAGTAGCAACTCGCTGGTACGTGATTGCGCCGGCCATGGCTGGCCTCGGCATCGCTGCGGGCATATTGGCTTTCGTCTACCTTACCCCCGGCAAACCCCAGATCGGCGTCATCCAAGTGCCTTACACCGTAATCAATGACGGGTCGGCCTTTGCCATCACCCAATATCTCGACTATGCCCGCCGGGACGATTCAATCAGGGCCGTGGTCATAAACCTCAGCTCCCCCGGGGGAAGCGCCGCCGCCAGCGAACGGCTGTACAACGAGACTCGCAGGCTTCGCGAGGAGAAGCCGGTGGTGTTAGTTATGGGCAACCTTGTAGCCAGCGGAGGGTACATGATGTCAATGGGAGCTTCATATACTTACGCCCAGACGGCCTCCCTGGTTGGGAACGTAGGCGTGATCTTAACCGCAGACTCCATTGCCCCGGAACTACCCGAGGAGGATTTGATCTTCAGCAGCCCAAGAAAGCTGGATGGCGGGACGAGACGAGAGTGGATTGCTTCTGTGGACATCCTTAAGGAGGCCTTTGTACAGACGGTGGTCAGCGAACGGGGCGACCGGTTACGCATCTCCGGCGAAGAACTTGGCGAAGCACGACTGTATCCCGGCTTGGTTGCAGTCAGATTGGGGTTGGCCGACGAGCTTGGCAGCTATAGTGACGGCGTACAGAAGGCCGCCGACCTGGCGGGAATCTCTAGCTATGATTTTGTAGACGTCAACTTGGAGGTCTTGCGGGAATTTACCGAAGCCCTTGATTTTGCCCTCCCCGAGGATGGTGAGGACGGCAGCCTAATGAGCACCCTGTCCGTTCTCGCCGGAATTCCCGGAGATGGGGAGGAGCAATTGTCGGGCAGCGAAGCCGAAGGCGCTCTGGACGGTCTCCGCACCTTGCGGGACCTGATGTTGGACCAAGGACTTGGATCGGACGAGGAGGACCCCCTCCCGGGATTCCCCATCGACATACACCGCCCGGACTTCTATTACTTGTACGTGGGGAATGAACCGTAAACTCCTATTGGTCATCCTGGTTCCCGTATTCGCAGGCGCAACCTTTGCGGGGGTGTTCTGTTCCTTCTACCATGGCGGATACAGCGCGCCGAAATCCGTGGATGTTCCATACGAGGAGATAATTTCGCCGGGAGCGCCCGGGGTTACCGCCGTCGATTCAGGTACAGCGCAAAACCGGGAAGGGTTGCTGGTGGTGGATGCCCTGCATGCCAACTCCTTTAGTGAGAGAGAAATGGCTACTCTCAGTTCCTGGGTGGCCAACCGAGGCTATGACGTCGAATTTGTCGGCAGATTCCACCCAGAGGAGGCAAGCGCCAGACTGGCATACCTGGAACAAAAGCTAAGGGAAGCCGACAGCCTATTGGTAATGCTGCCTCAAGCCGATTACACGGAAGAGGAGGTTGAACTGGTAAAGCGGTTCGTGGCAAAGGGCGGCAAATTGGTGCTGGTGTCAGACCCGACCAGGCCCAGTAGGATTAACACCCTAGCCAATGGCTTTGGCGTAGAGTTCCAGCCCGACTACCTGTACAACACCATGGAATACGACCTTAACTTCCGGAATATTTTCGTCAGGGATTTTCAGCCTTCCCAACTTACAAGCGGCCTGAACGCGCTCGCCTTTTATATCGCCGGATCGATAGAGTCTCCAGGCGAGGGCTTGGCCTTTGCCGATACGAACACCGCGTCTTCACTGGGGGAAACCGCCGAAGAATACAAGGCCATTTCGCTGGGGGACCGGAGGAACGTGCTGGCCATCGCAGACTTCACGTTCATGGTCCCTCCATATAACTCCCTGTTGGACAACGACAGGCTGCTGTCTAATCTGGCGGACTTTTTGACTGACAATCAGAGGGAATACGACCTTGGTGACTTCCCCCACTTCTATGACGGAGACCCGGAAGACGCCGTCGACGTCTTGCTGGGCCGGCCGTCGTTGTGGGATATTGGCCTGGAATTGAGAAACGGACTTTCGGATTACGGGATATCATCCCGGATCAAAGAGGGGGAAGACCTAAGCCGCCATACGGTGCTTCTGGGATTGTATGAAGACTCCCACGTGGTGAACCGGTACCTGACGGCGGCCGGTGTGAATATCGACGAAACGATCAACCTGCCCTTTGCGCCGGAGGTCCCCAGTGAGAATACAGCAATTATCCTGCTCCACAGAGACCAGGACCGGTATGTCTTGGCCGCGCTGGGCGATACGCCAGACACTTTGGCCGAGGCCGTGAGAAGTCTCTTCAACGGTAGATTCAGGGAACAGTTAGTCAGCGATTACCTGGGGTTACGGAACAGTCCATGAATAAACAATTCCGTCTATATCTGTGCCTACCCATTTTGATTGCCGGGTTAGCTTTGCTGGCGGCCTGTAGAGGCGGCGACGGGGTGGGGCCCTCACCCAGCACACTTCCTACGGACCCGGCGCCCCAGGCCCCCAGGCCTCTCTCGGCTTCCGAGAAAATGGAGGTTGGTGAATTTGTTTCCCAACGAGAGGTCGTGGAACAACAGTGGGACGAATTCCACCAGGAATTCGATGAATGGAGCTCCGGTTTGACCTCATGCCACGAGAGCACCGCTCAGGATGCGCTGAGGAGATTTGCGGGGGCATCGAGCAAGGTTACCCAGCAGGCCAGAGACCTTCCCAGGTCCAGGGTTACCAAGGAATTTGCCGACATCCTGATACAAGCCGCCGACGCTGAAGAGACGGCGTTTCGGCGGTTAAGGGACCGGTGGCAGCCTGGCAACATATCGCTATTCGAAGCTGTGGAGCAAGAACGTTCCAACGTTGCCCAAGCCCAGAACGAAGCCGAGGACCTGTCGGCAGAGTTACAAGAAGAACTCGAGGACGCCTCAGACCCAGTAGACAACCAGGCTAGGGAGGAATTCTCCGCAGCGCTGGATTACATCAGCGACGACTGGGAGGCCTTTCACGATGACTATGCCGACCTGCTGCAAGAAGCAAGCGGCCTGACCCTCGAGGAAATCCTTGCGCGTCTGGACCAGCTAATCCAACAATTTGACGCTGTATTCGAATCAGTGGGTGAACTACCTTCAGCGACGGCAGTCGAAGACATGACCGAGGTGATTCAAGACACGGCAGAGGGTGAGCGGACAGCGCTGATAAGCATCCATGACATCTTGGCTCAGGCTGTCGAGGAGGCTGCCGCAGTCGTTGAAGAGGACGAAGAAGATACCGCAATAGAGGTCGAGTCCGGACACACGTTTGAACCACTGCTAAACGCTATGGCCCCGGTCATAGACAACGCCGTGGAAACCCTGGATGAAGTCAACGAGGCAATCAAGGAAATCCTTGACCGCGACGCCGCAGAGGACTTGGAGAAAGTTCAAGACTTCATCGGAAACTATGAGGAGTTGATAGAGGCTTGGGACGAATTCCACCAGGGTTATAACGACTGGCGACGGACCGAAGGGGGATGCGATAGGTCTCTAGTGCTGTCGTCCTTGCGCGAATTTGACAGGCGGGCTGGGGAGATCGGCCTCGGCGTACAGGACCTCCCCCAGTCGGGTTACCTGTTGCCCATATACAACCTATTGGCGGAAGCGGCAGAGAGGGAAGAGTACGCCATCAGGGCCCTGCGCAACTCCTGGCAGCCCTTTGCCATTGACGCATTCATTGCCGTGGACCGGGAGCGGGACAAGATCAATAGACTTCGGCGCGAGGCGAGCATAGCCCTGCAAGAGTTGCTTGACCGCTCCTGAGGGGCTTGCTTACAGCGCCTCGTACTTCAGCCGAGGCTTCGTTGGTGGTGGGCAAGGTTGAGCATGATTAGGAGCCTATAGTCGCATCTTTTGCCAATAAGCTTGGTTTCATTCTTTCCCAGGTTTCGCGGCGCTACCGAGGCCCAGAAACCTGTGGATAAGACACCTCGGGCAAGGGAAGATGTCAAACTCCGTGGGATGGCCGGCACAATGGCAGGGGTAGAATGTGAAGAAACGTAGGAGTGTCCGCTTCAGAGACACGACTATCGAGTACGAGGTGCTCCGAAGCAGAAGACACCGCAAGACGGTGCGGATAGCCGTGGACTCGAGGGGCGTGCAAGTAACAGCGCCCTGGAACACTTCCAACAATCTGATTCAGGCATTCGTGGAAGACCAGGCGCCGTGGATACTGGAGCACATAAACGACGAACCGCAGAATGCTGTTCCCAGGCCAATAACCATGGGCGATAGGCTGCCGTACCTGGGCCGCGAGATGAGCGTAACCGTAGAGGCGGCGGACGTACAGGCGCCCCAAGTCCGCTTCGACCACTGGCGGTTCAGGATTGCCGCGCCGAAGGCAATGGATGAAGAGGAAAGCTCCCAAGCCATTCGCGACGCCGTTATTGGATGGTACCGCGAGCGGGCGACAGAAAGGCTCGATGCCGTTGTGGAGCGCTGGCGGCCCCGGATGGGTCTCGGTGAGCGACCAAGAATATTGATCGGCAACCAGCGGCGTAGGTGGGGGAGCTGCGCATATGACGGGACGCTCCGCTTCAACTGGAGGCTGGCAATGCTAAGGCCTGAGTTGATGGAATACGTCGTCGTGCATGAACTGGCGCATCTTACTCACCGGAACCACTCCAAGCATTTCTGGGGCCTGGTAACGAAGTTTCTGCCAGATGCCCAGCAGCGCCGCTTGCTACTTCGCAAAGAAGGTCTCTCGCTCACGTTGTGACAAATGACCCCGTCCAATCGCCCGGCGCCACCGCATGCCCCCAGGTGATGGCTGCATAGGCTTGACAATCCCGCGCGGGGTTTCGCACACTAGCAGTACACGTTGGTGTTGTAGCGAGGTCCCACAGTGAACGAGCCCATAGCTATTATTGGCATGGCCTGCAAGTTTCCCGGTGCTCCAGACCTGGAGTCATTCTGGAGGCTGCTGGAGTCGGGCGGGAACGCGATTACCGAGGGCGTCCCCGGATCGGGCGTGGGACGCATCGGGGAGTTATACCCAGAGTCGGCCAATCAATACCCGGCATGCCGTTATGCGGGCCTGATCGACGACATAGACCTGTTCGATGCCGAGTTCTTCCGGATATCGCCTGTCGAGGCCCAACTACTGGACCCGCAGCAGAGGATACTCCTGGAGGTTTCTTGGACCGCATTGGAAGATGCGATGGTTGATCCGGCGCAAATCCCCGGCAGCCGCACCGGCGTTTTCATCGGGATAAGCAACAACGACTACCGGGTGATAAGCCTTAACGCCGACCAGCCCACTGAGCCGGCGGCCAGCCTGTATACCGTCAGCGGCACGTCTTTCAACACGGCCGCGGGACGGGTGGCTTATGCCCTGGGCCTGCAAGGCCCGGCGATGGCCGTGGACACGGCATGTTCTTCCTCTCTCTTTGCCCTGCACCAGGCGATAGCCTCATTGGAGCGGGACGAAGCCGACATGGCTTTGGTAGGCGGGACTCAGGCTATCTTCCTGGGGCGCCTGACCGAGTTACGCGCCAAAGCCGGGATGCTGTCCACTGATGGACAATGCAAGGCATTCGACGCCTCGGCCAACGGCTTTGTTCGCGGGGAAGGGTGCGGGATCGTCGTCCTGAAGCGGCTCAAAGACGCTGAGGCCGACGGAGACCGCATCTGGGGAGTCATCCTAGGATCGGCGGTCAACCAGGACGGGACAAGCGCGGGCCTGACGGTGCCCAGCGAGACGGCCCAAGCGCGGGTGATAGAGAACGCGCTGCTGCGGTCCGGCATAGAACCCCACGACGTCGACTACCTAGAGGCCCACGGAACCGGCACGGAAGTAGGCGACCCCATAGAATTGAACGCGGCGGCCCAGGTGTACGGCAGAGGCAGACACCCCGACAGCCCACTGTTGGTGGGTTCGGTCAAGACCAATGTGGGCCACCTGGAACCTACCGCAGGTGTTGCAGGCCTGATGAAGGCCATCCTGGCCATGCAGCGAAGGATTATCCCCAAGCACCTGCACTTCAATAACCCCAATCCCCGCCTGGACTGGGACAGGCTGCCGGTCAAGATCACCACCGAAAACACCCAATGGCCGGTGGTCCCCCATAGGCCGCCGAGATCTGGAATCAGCTCATACGGCTGGTCTGGAACCAACGTCCACGTGCTTGTCGAGGGCTATCCAGACCCCTCCGGGACCACCGTAGATAAAGGCGGGATGCCGCAGGCGGCAGGACCGGCTCGCTTAGTTCCCGTGCCCAAATCCACTTCGCCGGAGGCCCTGTCCCAAGTCGAAGCCAGGCCCGCCCGTATCCTGCCGTTAGCCGGCAAGACGCACGGGGCGTTGTGCGATTCCGCCAAGTCATACCTGCTCTGGTTGGACGGGCAAGACAGTGCTGCGATTGAAGACGGCGGTGCCAGCGCCGCCGTTCTTGCCGATATGGCATGGACGGCGGGCATCGCTCGCAGCCATTTTGAGTATCGCGATGCAGTGGTCTTCAAAGATGCTTCATCGCTGCGGGAAGGCCTGCGTCAACTGGCGGCCTCTACCCAGGAACCCCAGGGCCAGCGCGGGTCCAGGATTGCATTTGCCTACACCGGCCAGGGGAACCAGTGGGCAGGTATGGGAGAGGCGCTCTATCACGTTGAGCCAGTGTTCCGGGCCATCCTGGACCGTTGCGACCACCTAATGCGGGAAGAGCGAGGCTCATCCCTACTGGATGTGATGTTCGGGCGCCTTGGCGCCGCCGGTGATCTGGACGAGCCCCGGTGGACGCAGCCGGCCATCTATGCGCTGGAATGCGCCCTCACCGCGCTCTGGGCCAGCGTAGGAATCCGTCCCGACGCAGTGGTGGGTCACAGCATGGGCGAGATCGCGGCGGCCCACGCTGCCGGGGTCTTGTCCTTGGAAGACGGGCTGCGATTTGCGTCGGCCAGAGGCCGGATATTCGGAGACCTTCCTGTTGAAGGGGCTATGGCCGCCGTATTCGCCCCTGAATCCGCAGTGACCCGGGCGGTATCAGACTGGAACAAGTCCCATCCCGGCGCGGACCTGTGCATAGGAGTGGACAATGGGACACACCAGGTGATCAGCGGAGAGAGAGAGGCGGTGCACGCCTTCGCCGACCAGTTTGAATCTAACGGCGTGAACGTCAGGCGGCTGAGGCCCAGCCCGGCCTACCACAGCCCTTTGTTGGAACCTGGTCTGGATGAACTGGAAGCGGCGCTGTCCGACATGGCGGTCTCCGACCCGGCGATCCCCCTAGTAAGCAACCTGACCGGCCAGGCGGTCGAAAGGGCGATGGACGCCTGCTACTGGCGGCAGCACGCCAGGCAGCCGGTGGTATTTGCGCGTTGCGTGGAATCGCTGGCTGAAATGGGCGTTGACACGGTCATAGAGGTTGGCCCCCACGCGATACTGGGGCCCCTGGTGTCCTTGAATTGGCCCCAGAGTCCAGGGAATGTCACGTCTCCGGTGGTGCTCCAAAGTCTTCTAAGACCTTCGTTTGACGGCTCCGAGCCCGAGCGGGCGGACGCCTTCTCCCATGCCGTTGCCGGAGCCTATAGAGCCGGATTTCCGGTGGACTTCGCGGGCCAGTTCGCCGGAGAAGAACGGCGGAAGGTCCCGGTGCCCGGTTACTCCTTCCAACGCCGCCGTTATTGGGTGCAGCCGTCCAGGGGCCGCAGGTTTGGGGACGCCCACCCTCTGCTGGGAGAGAGACACGAGTCTCCACGCGGCGAGTTGATGTTCGAGACGGAAATGTTCCCGTCGGACCCCTCGTGGCTGAACGACCACAAGGTATTCGGTCGCGTGGTCATGCCCGGCGCGGTGTACGGCGCCATGGCCGCCGCTGTTTCTATGGGCGAAGACGCCTCAGGCGCGGTAGTGGAGGACCTGCAGCTTCATAATCCCCTGGTCTATCCGGAACATGGCGAGGACAACGAGTCCATGGAACCTGGGTGCCGGATACAGCTCGTAGTCGACGGCGCGTATGGGGCGGAACCCAGGGACTTCGAAGTCTTCAGCAAAGGCGGCGCTGAGGAAGGATGGACCCTTCATGCAGAGGGACGCCTCGTTCGCGGCTGGGCGCGAACAGGCGGCCACGAAAGCGCTGACTTGACCGCGCTGAGGGCCGAGTTGGAGCCGCAAGACCTGTCGTCCTACTACCGGGCCAAGACGGCAACCGGCATAGAATTTGGTCCATCTTTCAGGAGCTTGGAGTCCCTATGGGGCACGGGCAGGGAAGCAATGGGCATCGTCGTACTACAGAGCTCAGGTGAGACCCGCGAAATAGACGTCCATCCGCTGTTACTGGACGGATGCTTCCAGGTCTTTTCGGCAGCGCGCAACCTCTCCGGCATCGGAAACGCGGACGCTTACCTGCCATTCGGTTGGGAACGGTTGCGGCTGAGCGGCTCCCTGCCGGACCGCATCGTATGCCACGCTCGTGTCCGAGAGCCGAACCAGGACATCGCCGGAGAAGGCGCTCCTGCGGCCCCTGAGACCTTGACCGGAGACCTGCGGTTGTACACCGTAGACGGGGGCTTGATTGGCGAGTTGACTGGCTTCGTCGTAAAGCGGGCCACGAGGGCCGCTCTCCTGGCGGGCACCGAACAATTGCAGGACCTGCTGTACGAGATAGATTGGCGTGAGCGTCCGCTGGCCGGCGGCATACGGTCGGCCGAGGCGTTGACCAATCCGTCGGCGGTCGCTGCGGAAACGGAGACCTTTGCCGAGTACCTGTCAAGGGAAGGGGTAGGGGTAGACGACCGAGTCGCCCTGCTAGCAAACCTGGAGCGGTTGGCTTGCTCGTACGCGCTGGCAGGCCTGAAAGGATTGGGATGGCGGCGCATTGCCGGCGAGGAGGTCGTACCTGAAGCTCTGAGAGAGCAACTGCAGGTAGTTCCTCAACACTCGCTTCTCTTGGCAAGAATGCTACGGTTGGTGGCGGACGCCGGGATATTGGAAAACACGGAGGCGGGTTACAGGGTACTGGTTGGGGCCGAAGATGTATTGCCGGACGAAGCGCTAGCCGACCCTGAAGCGTTTGCCGATCGGCTGGTCGAGGCCCATCCCCACGGTTCCAACGAGGTTGGACTCCTCCGGAGAAGCGGCGGCGCCCTGGCGGACGGGATACGAGGGGACGTGGACCCCTTATCCATACTCTTCCCTACAGAAGGGCCTGGAGCGACGGACTATTACTTCTCGGCGCCTGCGTCACGGGCCTCGAACCGTATCCTGGCGGACGCCGTAGCGGCCACCGTGGCGAACTGGCCGGAGGAGCGGAGGCTGCGGATACTAGAGGTGGGGGCGGGCACCGGCTCAGGAACCGCGGTCGCCCTTCCTGAACTGCCGGAGGGAAGATTTGACTATGTGTTCACCGACATTTCGGCAGGGTTCTTTGCCGTGGCCGAAGACCGTTTCCGGGACTCAGGAGCGCCACTAGAGTATCGTCGGCTGGACATCGAGCGGGACCCCGCTGAACAGGGCTTTGATCTGCACGCCTATGACATGGTCATTGCGGTCAACGTTCTACATGCCACGCGAGACCTGCAAGAGACCTTGACCAACTGCCGGAAACTCCTGGCCCCATCCGGCCGGCTGCTGGCGGTTGAGAACCTGCGTGGCCGTGGCTGGCAGGACATGACCTTTGGACAACTGGACGGTTGGTGGCGGTACTCGGACGCTTACCGGCCCAACCACGCCATGGCCTCGCCGGAGGTGTGGCTCCAGGCGCTGGCCGACTCCGGCTTTGAAGACTCTGCGGTGCTGGGCGGTGAACACGTAGGAGACACAGGCCCCCTGGGTTCCGGCGTCATATTGGGCCAGGGCCCCTCGGAGGTTGCCCTGCCCCGCGGGGTTTGGGTCCTGGCGGCCGACGACGAGAACCAGGTCGAGAGCATAGCGTCGAGCCTGGCGTCCCAGAACCAGACCGTGATAGTAGCCGGAGAAACCCAGGGCAACGAAGCGGCGCCAGAGGGGCCAGGCGTATATCGCGCCCGGGTGGATGCAGAACATAGAGGGTCATGGCGGTCGCTACTTGACGGGTTGCCTGACGAGACTCCGCTCTTTGGAGTAGTCCACTGTGCGTCATTAGCTGGTCCAGGCACGGAGGCAACCACAGAACAACTGGCGGAAGATGTCAAGAAGTCCGGCGCCAGTGCGTTGGCCTTGGTACAAGCGTTGCTGGACCTGGACATAACGCCCGACCGCGGACTCTGGTTTATGACAAGAGGCTCACAAGCGTTGGAGCAAGACTATCTGAAGCAGACTGCCGCAGAACTGGCCGGAGCTACGCTGTGGGGATTGGGTAAAGTAGCGGCCCGGGAAGCGGAACATTTGCAACCCAGGATGATTGACCTGGCACCGGAGCGGCCAATCCCGGCAGCAGAGCTGGTCAACGAGTTGCTGTTCCCCGATTCGGAGGCCCACGTTGCTTACCGGTCAGGAGAGCGTCTGGCCGCCCGGTTGGTGAGGAGGTCCGATGGCAAGGACCGCATCGATCTTCCGGAGAAAGGGGAATGGCGGCTGGCTCCCACCACCGGAGAAGGACTGGATGGGCTGCACGCGGAACCCTGTGTTCCGCAGTCCCTTAATAATGGAGAGGTCCGAGTGGCGGTGGAAGCCATCGGCCTGAACTTCTCCGATGTTCTCGTAAGCATGGACGCTGTGGAATCCCAGTCCGGCCTGGGAGACGAGTTTTGCGGCAGAATAACGGAAGTTGCGCCTGACGTCACAGGCTTCACTACGGGAGACCGGGTTGTCGGCCTGGGAATCGGAACGTTGCGGGCGGAAGTGGTGACAAACGCCAAGATGGTGGCGCCGGCTCCCGGAGAAACACCTCTAGCTGCCTTGGCCACCATACCGCTGTCCTTCGTTTCAGCTGAACTGGGATTTCGTGGCTCCGGCTTGAACCCCGGTGACCGGGTGCTGGTCCACACGGCCTCGGGCGGCACCGGACTGGCGGCCATTCAGTTGGTGTTAGCGGCGGGCGCGGAGGTTTTCGCCACGGCGAGTGCTCCCAAGCACGCATACCTGAGGTCGCTGGGGATAGCCCGCGTGTATGACAGCCGGAGCACCAATTTCGGCGAGGAGATTCTCCGGGACACGCAAGGGGCGGGCGTGGACGTGGTGCTGAACAGCCTCACTGGGCCGGGCTTCATCGAAGCGAGCCTGTCCTGCCTGGCCCAGGGCGGGCGTTTCGTAGAGATGGGAAGGCGAGGCATCTGGACCTCCGAAGAGATGGCGGCAGCCCGGCCGGACGTTGCCTATTCGGTACTGGCGGTCGATGCCCTTAAGGTCCAGGACCCGGCGGTTGCTGGGGCGTCGCTGCGCAGGGTCATGGCGAGACTCGAAGCGGGGGAGTTGCAGCCACTGGTCCACACTCGTTGGCCCATAGCAGAAGTGCGACGGGCGTTGGACGTCATGCGGTCGGCCCGCCACATAGGCAAGAATGTGGTCGTCATGCCTCCGCGGGACAACGGCCGATTGCGCGAAGACCGGACCTACCTGGTTACGGGAGGCCTGGGCGGCATCGGGTGCGTGGTGGCAGAGTGGCTCGTCGACCATGGCGCCGGGACGATTGTACTCAACGGTCGCCGGCCGCCGGATGAAGCAGCGGAGGCAACCATAGAGGCTCTGAGGCGGCGGGGGGCCGACGTGCTGGTGGAACTAGCAGACGTAACCGACCCGGCGGCCATAGATGGGATGCTGGCCCGTATAAAGACCAACATGCGGCCGCTGGGCGGGGTTATCCACAGCGTAGGAGTGCTGTCAGACGCAGCGCTCACCAACCAGACCTGGGACAGTTTCGAGCGGGTTCTGTGGCCCAAGGTCCTGGGGGGATGGCACCTGCACCGGGCGACCATCGATATGGACCTGGATCTGTTCGTTCTGTTTTCCAGCCTGACCGGTGTGTTGGGCAACCGGGGCCAAGGCAACCACGCCGCGGCAAATGCATTCCTGGACCAACTGGCCGGCTACCGGCGGTCCCTGGGCTTGCCGGGCCAGTCCATCGCCTGGGGCGCCTGGGCAGGACTGGGCGAGGCTGAGGAGCAACGGGAAAGGATTGAACGGCAACTGGCGGCTTCCGGCACCGGCTGGATAAGTCCCGGGCAGGGCATCGAGGCGTTTGACGACATTGTGCGGCGAGATGTGACCACGGGCCTGGTTGCGGCGGTGGACTGGCGAGTCATTGCCGGGAGTTCAGAAGGAGCCAACCCATTTCTGGAGGACCTAGTCTCTGAGCGTTCCGAAACCGGAGGCGATGGCCAGGCGGCCGCCGCTGAAATCGACCTCCTGTCAAGGCTGCGGGAAACACCAGGCGTCGACCGAGAGCCATTGTTGGTCGGATTCTTGCAGGACGAAATACAGGACGTGTTAAAACTCACCACCGCCCCATCGCCGACGGTGGGGTTCTTCGACCTGGGAATGGACTCGCTGATGTCGGTGGAATTGCGGAACCGGCTGAACCGGACGCTTGCCGGAGAATACGTGGTGTCCAACACGGCCGTGTTTGATTACCCCAACACAGCAGCCCTCGCCAAGCATCTGGCCACAGAACTCGGAGCTTCTCCTGAGCCTGGCAGGTCCCAGATAGTCGAGGAAGCCGCCCAGTGGCAGCCTCAGACGGACACCCGGACGAAAGAGGAACCAATAGCCATCGTGGGAATGGCTTGCCGGTTCCCCGGAGCGCCGGACCTGGCCTCTTTCTGGACTCTGCTGGAAGCCGGCATGGACGCGATAACCGACGGGAGGAAGGGCCCGGGGCCCGGGGAAGGTGTTGTTGGGGACCCGGCCGCGAGCGATCCTCTGTACCGGAGGGGCGGGTTCTTGGAAGGCATTGACCAGTTCGACAACCGGTTCTTTCGCATCTCGCCAATTGAGGCGCGAATGATGGACCCCCAGCAACGGATGTTGTTGGAGACGACCTGGCAGGCCTTGGAGGACGCGGGCATCGACCCTGCCACGCTACAGGGCAGCCGGACCGGGGTCTATCTGGGGATCGGGGGAATTGAATACCGCGACGTCATCGCCGCCAAGGGGCAGGAGGACCTCTACTTCGGCACCTCGGGCAGCATGACGGCCGGCCGGGTTGCCTTTGTCCTGGGACTGGAAGGGCCAGCCATGCCGGTGGACGTGGCCTGCGCATCGTCGCTGGCCGCAATCCACCAAGCCGCGGCGGCGTTGAAACGGGGTGAGGTGGACCTGGCCTTGGCCGGCGGGGTGAACGCGACCCTATCGCAGTCGCTGGTGCGCTTCCACAATGACTTGGGAATGCTGTCGAAAACGAGCAGGTGCAATGCCTTCGATGCCTCGGCTGACGGCTTCGTCCGCAGCGAGGGATGCGGTGTTGTGGCATTGAAGCTGCTCAGCGAAGCGGAGGCCGACGGAGACAGGATATGGGGCGTCATCAGGGGCTCGGCGGTGAACCAGAACGGGGCCAGCGCCGGCCTTCCTGTGCCAAGGGGGCCGGCACAAGAGCGAGTAATGGTGGATAGCCTGGCCCGAGCCGGGCTTAGGCCGGACGAAGTCGACTATCTGGAGGCTCACGCCACCGGAACAGACTTGGGAGACTCCATAGAATTGAACGCCCTGGCCTCGGTCTACGGCCGAGGCCGAGAGATGGAGCGCCCGTTGCTGCTAGGATCGGTGAAGACCAACATCGGACACGCAGAATGGGCAGCAGGTATGGCCGGGCTGATGAAGGTCGTGCTTGCGATGAAGACCGGCGTGATTCCAGCCCATCTTCATTTCCATGAACCTAATCCCAATTTCGAATGGGACAAGATGCCGGTGCGGATAACGTCCAAGGCGACGCCGTGGCCTGTGGTTGCCGACAGGCCGCGACTAGCCGCGGTTAACTCATTCGGTCTTTCCGGGACCAACGCCCACGTCCTAGTGCAAGGGCATGGAACTCCGGACGACGACCCAGATATTACGCAGCAGTCGGCTTGGCCTGCGGGACGGAGAACTCCGGTCAAGGTTACCCTGGGATATCTGTTCGACAAAGCGCCCGTAACAGATGCAGTTCAACCAGAGCGGCAGGTCAGGATGCTGCCGCTGTCTGGAAAGTCGCAGGACACCCTGCGCGACCTGGCCGGGCTGTACCTGAAATGGCTTAGCGAAGGGGTTGAAGAGTTTGTCTCCGGTGATGCCGGAGCACAACTGCTGGCAGATATGGCGTGGACGGCAGGTGTGGGACGCAGTCACTTCGCTCACCGGGCAGGTCTGGTCTTTCGGGACGCCGCCGAACTGCAGGCGGGACTGCAGGCGGTGGTCGACTCCGGGGGTGCATCGGAGCACTCAGACCCGGCCACAGCGCCCAAAGCTACGTTCGTGTACACCGGAAAGGGCGCCAATTGGTCAGAGGCAGCAGCGGCCTTGTACCGCCGTGAGCCGGTGGTCCGGGCAGTGCTGGACAGGTGCGAAGAAATTGCTCAACAGGACCGAGGAACCTCGTTGTTGGACGTTATGTTCAGCCGGCCAGGAGCCGCGGGCGACATCGACGATCCCGAGTGGTCGCAACCTGCAATATACGCGTTGGAAGCGGCTGTTACCGCGCTGTGGCAGAGCACAGGCATTAGACCGGGGGCAGTCATGGGATCTGGAGTAGGCGAGGTCTCAGCGGCAATGGCCGCGGGGGTGTTCAGCTTGGAGGACGGGCTGCGTCTGGCGATGGCGATTGGGAAGCCGGGGACAGCCCTGCCAACGATTACCATGGCGGACCCGTCGGTGACGCTGGTTAGCGGCGTCACCGGCAAAGCAGTAAGCCGTGCGGAGGAATTGACGGAAGGGCATTGGCTGAAAGTGACAGGCGGAACCCCTGCCTTGGGCAACGGCGCATCCGCACTTGCGAGCGCAGGCGCTTCCTTGGCGATTATGCTGGGGCCGAAGACGGGATCGGACACGACGCACGTGTTGAATTTACTCCACGACGGTAACCAGGGGTTGGCTCTAAAGGTGCTCGATTGCCTGGTTCGGCCAGGCGAAGGGCCGGAAGACTTGGAAATACGCTATCTGAATGCGGTGGCGACCGCGTATGAAGCCGGGTTGAACATCTCGTTCCCTGGGCTGTTCGCTGGAGAGGAGCGACGGAGAATCGGCATTCCGGGGTATCCATTCCAGCGACGGAGCTTTTGGGTCCAGGAGCGCCACCGGGCAAGCGATTAGCCGCAAGATGCGGTTGACCGTCACCATAGCCGCAGGTACAATTGGGGCGTTTCAGAGTGCATTACAGCCCTATACGAAACAAAGGAGAATGCAGGTGGCAACTACCGAAGAGCGCATCAGGAAGCTTGTTGACGAGAACTTGGAAATAGGGGGCCGGCCGGCGGGAAGGCCTTTGGACCTGAATTCCAGCCTCAGGGATTCAGGGGTGTCTTCCGTGGATTTTGTGGCTTTCGCCAAAGTGGTCGCCGACGCCTTCAACGTCAGCTTTACCGTGGAAGACTGCAACAAAGTCAATACCGTCGGCGAGCTTGTAGCGTTTCTGGACGCACGTTCCGGGTAGTCCACCAACCCCCGTCAGGCTGGGTCTTTCTGGGTCAGGATGTCGACCCAGCCCACAGAGGGCTTTGCCGAGATGTCCTGTGCCTTCGCCGGTCCTTGGTGGACCCCGTACAAGAGCACTGCGGGCGTTACAGTTACTCATGTCGACCTAAGGCCGGACCCAGTTCGGGAAGCCGAGGCGGTGACTTCACTGGACCATGACGAACAGGCCCAGTGGAGAAAGTATTTCGTGGAGCCTCGCCGCCGTTTTTCCCTTTGCAGGTCCGCCCTTCGCGCCATTCTTTGCAACCGGCTAGAGTGCCAGAACGAAGACCTTTCATTTGGCGTATCCAGCCACGGAAAGCCCTTCGCCTTATTGAGGGGCGTGCAGGTGAATGTGAGTTTCAACGTCAGTCATAGCGGCAACAACGGCATGATAGCCGTTGCCGACAGTGGACAGCGGCTGGGGGTAGACCTGGAAGAGACCGTGCCCAAACGCAACCTGCGAGCGCTGATAGAAGCCGTCATGGGGCCCGAGGAGCAGGCGCGGCTGGCGTTGCTGCATGGTCCCGACAAACTGCGGCTGTTCTACCATATCTGGACGTGCAAAGAGGCGTTAGTCAAGGCCCTTGGAACAGGATTTGCCACCGATGTGTCCAGTTCCAAATTTCACCGGACGTAGGTGGAGGAACAGAGAGGCACACGTTCAGATTTCCTCATCTGCCGTCTGTAGCCTGGGGGCTGCAGGACATCAGCAACGAGCGGTTCGCCGCGGCCCTGGCCTACGAGATACTCTCCCATGTCCCCACCGCCGGTTGCCGGGAACCAGAAGCCCAAAGCAGGGCCTGACGATTGGGTGACGAACCAACAAAGGTCTGGGAATTGCCGCCCCCTCTCTCGGTGCACGAAGTTCAAGTGGACCCGGAAACGGTTATATTCCTGCGGCGGCACGGCAACCCATCCGGCCCCCGGCTAGTCCTGAGCCACGGCAACGGGCTGGCAATCGACCTTTACTTGCCATACTGGTCTCTCCTGTTAGACGAGTTCGACTTGCTCGTGTATGACCTGAGGAATCACGGTTGGAACGAGGTTACCGCCCAGGAAGACCACAACGTACCCAGGCTGATTGCTGATCATGACGCGGTGCTAGCCGCTATAGACCATGTGTACGGGGAGAAAGCCCAGGCCGGCATCTTCCACTCCCTGTCGGCCCTCATATCATTGCTGTCGCCGATACAGGGAGCACGGTATTCAGGCCTGCTGTTGTTCGATCCCCCGCTCTGCAAGCCGGGCCGTAGCTATAAAGAATTCGAGGAAGCGGCCATCCGTACCGCCGGTTTCGCCCGTCGCCGGACCGACCGTTTCGCCAACCTAGAAAAATTCTCCGAAATCTTGCCTTTCCTGCCGCCGTTTCAGCGTTTCGTGCCGGGGGTATTCGAGTTGATGGCTGCGACGACGCTGCGGGAGTCGAGAGACGAGGGATACGAACTACGGTGCCCACGGGAGTACGAGGCGCAGATAGTGGACTATGCCGGAGTATTTGGCGTTGCGGTGGACTTCGAGACCTTAAAGTGTCCCGTAAAGGTCATAGGGGCAGACCCGACGGTCCCCTTCTCATATCTGCCCAGCCTGGACATGTCGGACATTATGAGCGTGAATTACGATTTCCTGCCCGACGCAACGCATTTCCTGCAACTGGAACAGCCGCAGCGTTGCGCGGAGGCGACGCTGGAGTTCCTGGAATCCATTGCCATGCGCTAAGGCCGCCAGGAGACTGACGTGATTAGCCACTGGCTGGGGACACGACCCTTACCTCAATCACCTCGATGTCATGGTACTGCCGGTGGGTAACCGATGTAGCGTAATGGCGCAATAACCGCAGGGAAGCGTCGCGCCCAATAGCGGACTCGCTTTCTCCCACGCCAAGCCCTTCAGCCTGCGGCCCCGGGTTGGCCAATAGGGCAATGCAATCTTCCAGGTTACGGGTGTCGGCGGCAGCACTCACAAATTCCATTTCCGCCGCCGACCCGTCGCCGCCCACGCTGAGAATGAGCCTGCCGGTCCCGGCGCGCGTGTCATCCTGAGCGTGGGACAAGGTGATCAACGTCTCCTCGGCTACTGCTTGGAGTCTGCCTGTCATTCTGGACTCCCACCCGCGGCTGCGTGACAGATCTTCCAAAAATCGGTTGACCTGGGGCAGAGCGTCCACATTCAGTTCTGTCCGGAGAGTCCGCCGCCTTCCCCGATTGAATTCCGCAAGAATTAACAGCAGTACCAAGGTGACTCCCCCGGCGGTAAGGGATCTCTGCGATAAGGATTCCCATATATCTCCTATGGGAAGCGGCACAAGGCCAGTCTGGAATCCCAGGCCGATAAGGAGCGCCGACCCTATCACCAGCCCCATCCGGTTGTCGGGAGCGTCTTGCACAATCATCTTCATGCCTTCCACCATCAGGGGGCTGAGGGTGGCGACGATAAAGATGGCGGTGACTGGCGCGGGTATGCCGATGAGCAGGCTCCATGACTTAGGGAACAACGCTGCGACTATCAGAAGGACGCCGGTTATGACCCCGATATTGCGGGAGGCACAGCCGGTCAGTTGCACAAAAAATCGTGCCTCTGGGACTTGTGGCAATGGGCATGACGGCCGCGAGACCGCCGGCTAGGTTGCCGAGAGCAGTGCAAACCGACAGGCCCTGCACCCGTCGGTAGTCCATGGACCGGGGATCGCGCCAGGAGACCCTCTGAATAGATAGGGCAACGGAAGTCCCCTGCAGAAGTGAAAGAAGCCCCAAGAACAGGAATGCTGGCAGCAAGTACCAATATGCGGCGCCAAAGCTCAATCCAAATCCCGCCCATCCGTCTAGAGGCAGTCCGGCTGCGGGAGCGTCACGCACTGGACCAAAGTCACATATATTCCGAAAGCTACTCCCGCTACCGACCCCGCCACTATGCCGATGAGGGCAGACCAAACTCGCCAAACGCCGGAGCACCGGAGCTGAAGACCCATGATGAGCATGAATGTCACCAGGATACACACCGGAGCGGCAGCGGCGTGGGCATCGTCCGGTACGTCGGTCAGGCCGGCGAATATGACCGGCACCACCGTAATGACAAGAAGGAGGAGCACGGCACCGCTCATCGCCGGAGTTACCAGCCGTCTAATGAAGGAAAGCTTCATAGAGAGAACGATCTGAAAGAAGCCGGAGGTCACTATCAATGCCGCCAGCTGTAGCGGGTCCGCCCTGTTGAAGTGCGATAATGCAGAACGGGATAGCCGTAGGAGAAGGATAGGGTATGACCAGCATTCCTGAGCCTATCGGACCGACGCGGAGTGACTGCATAATGGTGGCGGTCCCGTTGACTGCAAGCATAGCGAAGACCGCCCATGCGATCTCCGAAGTGGACCCGCCCACAGCGGCGAATAGGACGATGGGGAATATGGCCATGTGAGCGGCGACAAGCAGAGCCGACTGGACCCCCAGTCCCCAGCGCTTCCAAGCGCGGAGGGGTTCTCATGGGGTTCGTACTGAGGCGTGGGAGGAGCCGATGACGAGGTCATACAGGTTTCACGAGATGGGACTGGTGACTTAGTCCCAGGCTGATGGCTTCCTCCATCTCTGGCATTGGGAGCGAGAGCTGTGGGCGGAGGCCGAGCGATAGTGTATCACCGCTAGTCGTCTCAAGGGTAGAGAACTATGGAAAACAGTGCGGCAGCGGCTTTAGAATGATGCCAAAGTCCGGCAGTAGCAGGAGGAACATAGTGCGTCGGATCGCCATAGTCGGTGGTGGTGTTGCCGGGCTGGGAGCAGCGTGGGCGCTGGCTCGACATCCCGACCGATTCGACTTCCGGTTGTTCGAAGCCCAAGATCGGGTCGGGGGAAATGCGGTCACGGCGGACATGCCCCAAGATGACGGAAGCTCGATCCCGTTCGACATATCGGTCACCGCCTGCATCCCATCCGTGTACCGCCACGTGACGTTGTTGATGGAACGGTTCGGCATCGACTTGGTGGAGACCAGATTCAGCTACAGCGTCAAGTACGGCAAGGACGTTTACGCTCACGACTTGGAGTCGGACACCCGGCAGCGCCTGCAAGGCGAAATCGTAAAATTCCCAGCGTCTGTTGAGGACTTTGCAGCGGTTCGGCGGGTTGACCCGGTCCCGGTCCAAGCTCCTGAACCTACTAAACCCGTTCAACTACGTGAGCATGGGGCACACTGCTGAATTTGAAGGGATTCTCTGCTGAATTCCGATACAAGATTCTGAAGCCCATGTTTGTCAACTTCCTGATGGCGACCAACGTGTTCGATATGCCCGCAGCGCTCTTCGCCAGGTACCTGGAGTTCTTCGACATCGAGACGGCAACGCCGATGAAGACCTGGGACCAGGGAACGCGGCGCATCTACGAGAACCTGAAGGCAGACTTCCGTGACAAGGTATACCTCAACCGGCCGGTGCGTAAGGTCCACCGGAACAAGACGGGAGTGGTGGTTGAGGACGAATGGGGGGCGCAAGAGGAGTTCGACGCGTTAATCCTGGCCTGTAATGCCAACCAGTCGCTGATGATACTGGACAAGCCGTCGTTCCTAGAGCGGTATATTCTTTCGTCGGTAAGGTACGAAAGCGAACTGCACAACCATACGGTGGTCCACTCAGACGCGTTCGGTGCTTCCAGACAACGAGGCCGATCCATTGGACACTCGAAGCAACCACAATAGAACAGTACGGGGCCAGACCCGACCAACTATGAAATCACCTATATCATGCACAACCAGCAACCATGGGCCAAGAGGTCCGACAAGCCATGCCTGGTGACCTACAATCCCGTCAGTCCCAATAGACGGACAAAAGATCGTAATGCGGCGGTGGTTCCAACACGTGGTTCACGACGTGCGGCACGTGGTGTGGCTGGTCAACCTGTTCCGCTTTATCCAGGGAAAGAGGCATACCTGGTATGCCGGGGCCCACACGTTGATCAACAGCCAGGAGACGTGCCTGGTAACAGGCCTAGCAGCAGCCCGTCAAGCTTGGAGCCGACTACCCGTTTGATGACGACGAGGCGAGGCGCACGTTCAACTACTACGGGGGCATCATGTACGGTCGCCGATTCAGGAAGGTGAAGGGACTGGGGGCGGCGGCGTAAACCGGCTAGTCGGGCGGCTCCGGGTAGAACTGGGCGCAGTAGGCCCTGAAGGGCATGATCTCGCCGTCTGAACGGCAGAGGCGAGGACGGGACAGATATTTCTTGCGGCTCCACACGACGATATCGTCCTGAACGTCCTGGTCCTGCCTGGAGGCGATGAACCAGTTCATAACGGGGGCCCGGAACATTACCGGCAAAAAGCCCAAGCCTGAAATGAACCGCTTTGGCCGGCGTATCTCCCGCACTTGGGAGACCAGGGGACATGTCGATGAGGGACACCATCGACCGGCGTCCGCGAGTATCCACATGCGCATATCCATGCCTATGGACTTTTCATGGATTTCAACATAGGAGTAGCCCGAGGCCGTAGATGTGGGCCGACGCGGAGACGTCGAAGGTTAGGGAGGACAAGCCTCCGATTTTCCTCTTGCTGAGGAAATCGAACTGGCTCTCGAAAAGGGGGCCATCCACAGATAAAGGTTCCCACCTATTGACGCTGCCGTATCCGTGAATGAAACGAAGGTGAGCCAGATCAACCGAGTTTCTCTGTCGTTTCCTGAGGGTGGCCGGGAAAGCGGAAGGTCCTTACCCGCAGGCTGCTCCACCCCCGTCTGGTCCGGAGATTCTGAGGGCAAGTCCCAGCGAGGCTCATCCCGGCCGTCCAGTCCCCACCATGCGAAGATGAGGCCGGCAATCTCCCTCGCCGGAAAAACCCCGCAGCCGGGCGGCGGCGGGCGGGATCTGCATACGGGGTAGCGACGCATTGGCCGGTCCCATCGAATTGAAAGCCATGGAAGGGGCAGACCAGCCGTCCCTGGGAGATTCGACCGCCGGCGTCAGGCCCCAGATCGGAACCCATGTGGGGGCAAGTTGACTCGGCGACACAAATTCGGCCGTCGACGTTCAATCCAAACGATAACGTCCACACCCATCCAAGCCTTCCGAAGAATCCTGGACTTGGCTCGACGCAGGTCTTTGACGACTCGCGACGTAAGAAACCACCCCTCGGGAAATGGGTGGGAGTTGTTGGGCGTATTCGAACCTTCTGCGGAGGCTTGTCATAGGTCAAATCCAATTGCGTTGCCGACAATTGTACAGATAGCCAGGATGTTACTCAACTCAATAAGCGAGCGACAATGGGACAAACTGATCTTGGAGGAATGTCCCCTCTTCAACGTCCTGGCCAGTGTTGTCCGGACTGTCTAGGCTTGATGGCTGTTTGATGTGAAGGACGAGAAAAAGTCCAAATGGGCAGTCTAAAAGTACCTTATGAACCAAGGCCAATGCTGCCATCGATACCCAGAAAAGGCGATGGGTTCAAAAACTCAGATATTGCATATGCCGACGGCAATTGGCCCCGGCCCGGACTTCGAGTCATTGAGTACGAATAGAGTTCAGTAAGGCAACCGGGGTATCAAAGTCTGCAGGCACGGGAGAAGTTGCTCCGGTTCGACGGGGCTTGCTATAATTGGCCCCCTACTAGGCCCGGCGCTTTAGCCGCGGGGGTCCAGACGACACTGGGTTAGGAGGCAATATGCCCAAATTCATGATCAAAGCCTCATACTCTGCAGACGGCTTGAAGGGGGCTGATACGGGAGGGCGGGACCTCTCGGCGGGACGCAGTGCAGGCGGCGGTAGAGTCAGCAGGGGGTACGTTGGAAAAATTTCCTGTATGGCTTCGGTGACGGTGACCTGTACGTTACCATCGACGTGCCGGACCCCCGAGACGGCGGCGGCTATCTCCCTGACCATCGGGGCTACGGGAGCATTGGCTCCCCAGACGATAGCATTGCCTCACGCCGGAACAGGTAGACGCGGCGGTTAAAAAGAACGTTAACTACCGGGCTCCCGGAACATAGCGCAGGGCGCCGGTGTTCCCGTCTGCACCCGGCTGGTAAGCGCAAACCACAGCGGCGCTTGATGCGGGAACCGGCGGAAAAGTGGGCGGACGGCGGGATCGGCAGGCGCTGGCTAGAACCAGTTGGCCTTGTCAACAACATTACGCAACGGAAGGCCCTGGCTGAAACGGACGCAGTTGTCGAAGAAGACCTCCGCTCGGCGCTCCTCCAAATAGGGGCCGATACCGGCCACGTGGGGAGTGATAATCACGTTTTCCATATCCCATAGCGGATGGCCTGCCGGTAGTGGTTCCGTGTCGAACACGTCAAGACCGGCCCCGCGGATCTCTCCTTCCTGTAGAGCCTGGACCAAGTCGGCCAGCACGGCGGTGCCGCCCCGGCTCACGTTGATGAAGAAGGCCCCCTTCTTCATGAGACGGAACTTGTCAATGTTGAACAGGCCCAGGGTTTCTGGGGTCTCCGGCGCGGTGACAATCACGAAATCCCCTTTGGGCAAAACTTGGTCGATGGCGTCGGGCCGGTGGAGTTCAGTCACGCCCTTGGGCGGCTCGGCAACGCGCGGGTCAACCCCGAGGACGGTCATACCTAA
This sequence comes from Dehalococcoidia bacterium, assembly GCA_963668505.2. GTDB lineage: Bacteria > Chloroflexota > Dehalococcoidia > Lucifugimonadales > UBA3495. The sequence continues at coordinate 34,796 of CAXXWY010000010.1, forward strand.
TTCGGAGCAGAGCCTGGCCGTCTCCCCGCCAATGCCGCCGACGCCGACTATGACGGCGGTGGACTCGGGCAGGTGAACCACATCGTAGCCAATCCGCCAGCGTCCATCTACTTGACGGCGGAGATAAGTGTGCAACCCCTTGGCCAAGGCCAGAACCATTGCCATGGTATGGATGCTTATGTGGTCGTTGTGTATGGTGCGGGTATTGGTGACTACGACGTCGCTGGCGACGAGAGCAATGTGATAATAGCCGGCTGGGGGGCCTGAGTGGGGAGAGGCTATCCAGCGGAGCTTACCTGCTCGGGCGAAAAGCTCCGGCTCTATGTTTCCGAAAGCGGCGTCGCACTCCCCTATAACTTCCAAGGCCTCCGCGGAACTGGTGCAAAAATGGACCTCTATGCCGGGTATTCTTCGCCTCAGCAGGTCCGGCCAGGTAACCACGGACTCCTGGATACCGAATTCCACGTCGTGAAGTATCAGGAGCCTGAAAGCCATTTAGGACCTCCCCCGGTCTCTGCCGGTCATGATAACATGCCTTTGCGGACTTTCCGCCGGGAATTAGGCTCGCGAGACGGGCGAGACGAGCGGCCCGGAAAGCGCTACAACTGCTCTAGCCTGTATAGGCTGGGAAAATCAACCACCGAGAGAGTTGGATGGTGTATGACGTCATCATCGTGGGCGGAGGGACATCCGGATGTGTGCTGGCCGGAAGGCTGGCGGAGAACCCTGAAATCTCTGTCCTGTTGTTGGAAGCCGGTAACGATTATCTAGATTTCACTACCCTTCCGGACGACGTAAAGTACGGCAATACCAGGCACGCTGAGGCCCTGGACTCCCAGCACAATTGGGCCCTCCTTGGAACGGCCACCGAGGAGCAGGGAGAGGTCTACGTGGCCCAGGGCAAGGTCATTGGAGGCGGGTCGTCGATCAATGGGCAGTCGCTGCAAAGGGGATTTCCAGAGGACTTTGACTCCTGGGCCTCTCTGGGCAACGACGAGTGGTCTTACGACAAAGTGCTCCCCTTTTACAAAAAGATGGAGACCGACCTGGACATACAGGACGACTTCCACGGGACAAACGGCCCGATGCCAGTACGGAGACGCCAGTCAGCGCCCTGGGCGGACCTGCAAAGGGCCTTTCACGACGCTTGCCTTCAGGCGGGGTTCGGCGCCAGCCATGACACCAACGGCCCCAATCCATCCGGGGTGGGTGTGGGGCCGACCAACACCGGCGACCACGAAATCAGAATGAGCGCCGCCATCACCCACCTGAATCCGATGCGCCACCGGGTTAACCTGACCGTCCGGGGGAACGTGTACGTCCGGAAAGTCCTGTTCGAAGGCTCTCGCGCCGTGGGGGTGGAAGCCGAAAGCGGAGGCGAGTTGTTTACTCTGCGAGCAGACCGGGTTGTGCTGACCGCGGGAGCCGTCAGGTCGCCCCAATTGCTGATGCTATCGGGCATGGGCCCGCGGGAGCAACTGAACCAGTTTGGGATCCCTGTGCTCCAAGAGATCCCCGGAGTGGGTCAGGGCCTGTGGAACCATTTGACCGCCCAAGTTACTTTCAAGGTGAAAGACGGCAAGACAATCACCAGCGGGCTGGACGCGCCCCATTTCAGCTTGCACTATACGTCGCCGGGATCCAGCGTGAGCAACGACATGTCTATGCGGCCCGGCCCGGTGATCGACGAGCGAAGGGAGCGCGTCGGCGGAGTGCGCACCGAGTACAAGACCGGGGATGTGCCGCCAGACCGAGCGGCCCGTCTACAGTGCATGTTGACGCTGCTTGAGGGATCAGGCTACGTCAGATTGGCGTCGGCGGACCCAGGGGCGCAACCGGAATTCAACTACTGCTACCTTCGACATCCCAGCGACATGCGCCGGGTTAGAGACGGTGTGCGATTCGGCATCAGTCTTCTTGAATCGGACTCATACAAAGAGGTGTTCGATTATGTCATCAGTCCTACGGGAGATGTCCTGGCTGACGACGACGCACTGGACCTTTGGATACGCCAGACGGTGGCGACTTCCAGGCACTTGGCGGGCACGTGCAAAATGGGACCAGACTCGGACGATATGGCAGTGGTGGACCAATACTGCCGTGTCAAGGGGGTGCAGAAGTTGTGGGTGGCCGATGCCTCGGTGACGCCGCGTATCCCCAGGTCCGGCGGCCTCTATGCCACGGTCATGATGATTGGCGAGCGCGTCGTCGACTGGGTAGCCGCGGGATAACCTGCCTGGCAAACTTGATTTCAGACCCTGAAAACGGAATCCTCGCGGCCGGACGCTGCGTCAGATGCTGAGAGCGATGGCGGCCGCGCCCGCTACAATGAGCGCCGTTGACACCAACTTGGTGGCGATGGCGCCCCGGGTGGTGACCTCGCCCAAGGCGCCCTTCCACACGACGGCCAAGGTGGTGCTGTAGACCACCAGGAAGAAGGCCCTGGTCCCGATCAGTGCCGTCACCAACGCGGCGGGGCCCAGGGACAGCGCCCACAGCAGCAGCAGGGGGCTGGCGGTCGCTAGCACCAGTTCGTTGAATGCGACGAAGCGCAGGGCCGGGCTGCGGTCTCGAACGAACCCGACCACGTCGCGCCAGGGCGCCGGGCGAAGATTGAACAGGAGCATTACCGCGGCCAGGGCCAGGGACCGGAGGGCATGGGTGGGAAGGACAGGAAGCTCGTCGACAGCAACCTTGCCGAATATGTAAGAGCTGCCCTGGAGCGCGCTGGCCGCCATCAGTACCAGGAACGAAGGGCGCAGTATGGACCCGCGGGAATCGGAATCAGTGCGCACCGACAAGGCGACGGCCCCAACTACCACGGCCACGGTTGCCAGCCACTCTATCGGGCCAAGGTCCTCGCCCAGGAAGAAGAATGCGAACAGCGCCGTAAATATGGGCGCGCTCTGTATGATGGGAACGGCGCGGGATACCTCCTCTCGGAAGAGGACGTACATGAAGAATTGTACGCCCAGGCCGAAGATGGCGCCGGATGCGAGAGCGCCAAGCACCGCGTCCGAGCCGGCGTCGTTTGGCACCCGAACCACGGCCAGGAGCACGCCGCCGACGGCCAACTGGCCCAGGCCTACCATCAAAGGCAGCGTGCGGGGAGACGTCGCGTAGCGGTAGATTACGGTCTTGTCGAAGATGTTAACGAGGCCGTAAACCGCGGCCCCGGCTAGTGCAATCCAGACCCAGGACAAACCTAGCGGCCCAACGCAAGTACGTGGACGGGTAGACCGCCGACCCGCTTGTAAAGTTCACCTCTAGCTGAAAATTTTAGATTCCCTCCCATTTGCTCCCATTTCCTCCCATTTTCCGGTGGGCCTTGCAGGCGGGCGGGAATCGGCTCCCTGCCGGATGGGGTCTTACTAGTTCCATAGTAGGGGGTTGGGCCGGGTTTGGGAAGGGGCAAAGCGTCAGTTGGGGGGCGCTCTTGTCATCCTGAGGAGCTTGCGACGAAGAATCCAGGGTTCCTGGGGTTGGCTGCCCGCCGGGAAGTTTGAGATTCTTCGGCTTCGCTCGGAACGACTGGGGAGCGCGTGGGAGTAGCGGATGCTCCGCGCGGGGGCGGATCACGTACGTTGGCTATTAGTGGGGCGGGGTGCTTCGACAAGCTCAACACGAACGGGTGGGCGAGGGTCCAGCGGGGTGTTGGTTGGGGTGCTTTTACAAGCTTAGCACGAATGGGGGTGTGGGGTTGTGACGGGGGCTTGGCGTTGGTTGGGGCAGGGGGGAGGGTAGGCACGAGGCCTACCCCTACGGTTTGGGGAGCATGGGTTTGTGTTTCTTGTTGGGTTGGTTGGGGGCTGGGGAGTGGGCTGGGCAACCTTTGGGGGTTGCCCAGCTTGTTATTTGTTGGTCCTAGTGTATCACCGGGCGGGCTGTTGTTTGGGTTGTTACTGCATGGCGACGGCTCGCTTGGATTGGGTTGTTATTGCATGGCTACGGCGGAGATTTCCTGGACTCGGAGCAACTCTTCGGGGGTCATGCAGGTGTATTGCTGGTTTCCGTCGGCGATGATTTCCAGGAATTCGGACGACGGGACTTCCGCCATGCCATCTAAGCCCAGGGCCATGAGTCCTACGAAGGCCGGGTTGCTCCTGGCGAAGTCTTCCAGGCAACTGATGGTCTGTTCGGTGACGCCGCCCAGGGCCCATTCTATTCCGTGGGCGAATATCGCTATGTTGGTCTCGGGGTCGATGCACCCGGCGGCGGTGGCCCCGATGGATACTGCGTGCAGAGGCCTGGCGGCCAGCATAGTATCGAAGTCCTCTTGAGAGAGGCTCTCTTGGACGCAAGCGGCTTCGGACTCGGATAGCACGGCCATGATGTCGGCCCCGGTGGCGGCGGCGTGGTCGTCGATACCAGACCAGAGGCTGAGGGTGAACGCCTTCTTCTCGTCGTCGTTCACGCATTCATAGATTTCCAAGTTGTAGGCAAGGGTCATGGAAGAGTCGATAGGCTCCTCGCCCAGTTGAATTCCAAGCCTTATGAAGATAGCGTCGGGGTGGGACAAGCCGACCTCGGTAATGCATGCCCGGGAGTCCGCGGCCCATCCGCCCGCCTGGGCATCTAGGAACACGATGCCGAGGAGCACCGCGTTTTCGCCAGTAAGGCACAGGAACAAGGGCGCTGCTTGGGACGGGTCGGATCCCATCGCCATGAGGGGGCTAACCAGTAATATCTGGAAGATTCCGCTTCCCACGGTTTCTTCAATACACGTGACCTCGTCCTCCGCGAGGACGTTCATCAAGTCCTGCCCGGTGGTGGCCGGGGTAAGGCTGAAGTCCCTGAGGGAACCTGTGGGGTCAGGAGCGTCAGTCGCTACAGGAGTCGGTTCGGGGGTTGGCTCCGGGGTCGGATCAGGGGTCGGATCAGGGGTCGGATCAGGGGTCGGTTCGGGAGTTGGTTCAGGCGTGGGAGCCGACGTTGCGGTGGGAACGGGCGTCGGGTCGGGAGTGGGCGTCGGGCCGGACCCGCCGCAGGCGGCGGCGAATACCAATAGTCCAAACAGCCCGACCACAAGAGGAATAGCCCCTATGGATTGAATCCTACTTATGGATGGGAACATCTTCTGGTCCTCCAAAGGAATTTGTCCGTCGGGGCGTCTTGCCAGCGCCCGAATTTTACGAATTTTAATAGGCGCAATGTCGAATTGCAAGCTTGGGCAACGGAATAGACCAGTCGCGTAACCTGAACAGGAAACGTAGGTGGTACAACGGCTTGGGCATGGGTCGTGTAAAAATCCTGTGCCACGCCGAGGGGACCGAGAATGGCAGTAGGTGTAGGGTAAGTCGCGGGGGCTACGTTTGCGGTTTTGGGGTTCGGTGGGCCTAAGCACACCGCATTGCGAACTTCTCGGTGGGAAGTTCAGAGCGATAGCCCTCTGGGCTTGACACAGAACAGGTGGCAATTGGGGTGATCATATCTGATATTCTATCTCAATAAAAAAGATTCGCAGTCCCAAGGGCCAGCACATGCACTTTCAAAAGATCCGTCCACGAGTAAACGTGGTTGACAAGCCGATTTCAGAGTGATAATCTTCTCCGCTTGGCCCAAAACAGGTGGCAATGCTCAGGGCCATAATTGAGATTAAATATCAAAACAAGAGGCTTTGTGATTCCACACACAAACATGGCGGCGGCGTCAGGAGAATCAAGCTGTAGAGCCACTGCTCGCATGGAAGCGATAGCCAAGCTCTTGGAGCAAAAGCATGACACCTTCACATTGGAGGCACTCAGCGGAGAATTGCCCGCCCACGCACAGGTCTGCCCAGCAGTACGGGCAACGGCTGATGTTCGCCCACCCGTCGAGCGGTGACACCTGTTGCCCCTGGGACCAGGAATGGGTATTTGCCCATCAAAACAAATTCGGAGGATCGTTTTGCCAAATCTATTGACACAAGGTATCAGATACGTCATTCCCGGGGCGCTTGCCCTATTAATGGCCCTGGCGGTGGCCTGCGGGTCGTCAGACGCCACTACCGAAACCGCCCCACCGACCGCGGCCACCGCAGTTCCAGCATCTACTCCCGCGACAGTTGCTCCGTCACCTACAACCCAACAGTCGTCAGGCGCAACTACCAGTGAAGCCGAGCGTTCTTCGACGTCCGAAGAAACTACCCTAAGGGTGGGTCACGGCTTTCTCACCGCAATCGTCCCTCCAGTCAGGTACACGGCGGTAACGCTGGGCCTCGGGGAGACCCTATTCCGCCTGGGTGATGAGTACCGACCCGAACCATGGCTGGCCACCGAGGCAAGGCACCTGGATGAAATAACCTGGGAAATTACCCTGCGGCAGGGCGTAAAGTTCCACAACGGAGTCGATATGGACGCCGCAGCGGTTAAAGCTTCACTGGAACGGGCCTTCGCCGAGTCGGCATCGATCAAGGGCCTGATTGATACAGCTAGCATTGACGTAAAGGATGCTTATACATTGACCTTCGTGACCAACCAGCCGAGTCCCATCTTGCCGTCCCTACTTACCGCGGGCAGGACGGCCATAGTAGAAGTTGGCGCTGCCCAAGCCATGGGGGACGCCTTTACCGAAAAGCCCGTTCTTACCGGTCCTTTCAAAGTTGAGCGGTTCCAGTCAGGCAAGGAGTTGGTGGCAGTACGGCATGAAGACTATTGGGGCCCCCGCCCATTGGTGGATCGCCTGGTTGTCACACATATCCCGGATAGCAACAGCCTGGTCCTGGCTCTAGAAGGCGGTGACATCGACATCGCCAGGGGTATTCCGCCGCACAGCATCGAGCATTTGGATGCTCACCCTGACCTGGTGGTGAGGCAGCCCGCTCAGTTTCAACTCAATTTCATGTTTCTCAACACTCAAAGGGAACCCATGAACGACGTCAGGGTACGCCAGGCCATTGCTCATGCCATCGACCGGGAGGCGCTGGTCAAGGGGGTATTGTTGGGCCAGGCAGTGCCCGCCGTAGGGCCCTTCCCTCCCAATTTCCTGAGGTGCGGTGAGCTTCAAGGCCGTTCCTTCGAGCCGGGGAAGAGCAGAGAGATATTGGCTACAGCCGGCTATGAGGACCGGGATGGCGACGGACTCCTGGAGAAAGATGGCCAGCCCCTGGAAATAACTCTGCTTACTTATGGGCAAGGCGGCTTTTTGCCCCCCATGGCGGAGGCAATCCAAGGTATGTTAAAGAACATTGGGGTGAAGGTCACGATTCGGACCGTGGAACGGATTGACGCAGTCCTTAAGGAAGGCGACTGGGATGCCAGCATGTTCAACAACAACATGGTAAATACCGGCGACGCATATGGGACTCTCTTCAGTTTCGCCGACCCCAGCTCCCTTCTCAATTACAGCAACTATCAAAATCCCCGGCTTGATGAACTCCTGACTCAAATGTTCCCCCTTACCGACCGTGAGGAACGCCGGAGAGCGGCCTGTAGCGCCTCACAGGTGATCGTAGATGATGTGCCGGTGGTACCGATCCTCCATCAGAATTATAGCTACGGCGTATCCAAGGATGTCACGGGCTTTGACAATCCTTACCCCTTTTTCCTTTACCTGATGGACGGCTCAATAGGAAAACAGTGATTTGCAATCATACCTGGTGAGGCGGCTTCTCACCCTGCCCGTGCTGTTGCTGGGCATTTCCATCATCAGCTTTACCTTGCTGAACTTAGCACCGGGAGACCCAGCTTACAGCATTCTCAAGGATCGGAGTCCCGGAGAGGAGCCTGCGCCAGAGGACATACTGGCATTGCGAAAGGAGTTGCGCCTGGATGACCCGGTAGTATTGCGCTATGGGCGTTGGCTGCTTGGCGCGATGCAGGGTGACCTGGGAGTGTCATATCGCGGAGGCCAGCCAATAATGAGGGAGTTGTGGCAGCGCCTCCCGGCCACGTTGATGCTGACGGGATCCGCCCTGTTGCTGGCAATCGTCGTGGGTGTTCCTCTGGGCATCGCCGCGGCGCTACGGCGTGCCTCATTAACGGACGGCCTTAGCCGACTGCTGGCTTTAGTAGGCGCCGCGGTTCCCAGCTACGTACTGGCGCTGTTGCTGATTCTAGTGATTGGCGTGAAACTCAACTGGTTGCCAACTATAGGTTATGGGAGCCCTAAGCACCTGATATTACCGGCCATCGCGCTGGCTGCCGGCTCCAGCGCGCAACTGATGCGCTTGACCCGGGCCAGCATGCTGGAGGTGTTGCAGCAAGACTACATACGCACCGCTAGGGCCAAGGGCCTGAGTGAGCGGGTAGTTATCTGGGTGCATGCCCTGAAGAACGCTTTGGTGCCGGTGGTCACGGTCCTGGGGATAAGCCTGGGCCATCTCCTGGGAGGGACGGTAATTGTGGAGAGCATTTTTAGCTGGCCGGGAGTGGGTAAGTACGCCGTGGACTCAATCTTTCTGCGGGATTTCCCTGCGATCCAGGGTTTCGTCCTGTACATGGGCCTCGTCTTCCTGCTGGTAAATCTGGCGGTGGATTTGTCCTACCGTTGGCTGGACCCTCGGCTCCATTTTGGCCGGCAGGCGGCCTGAAAGGTTGAGCATTGAATAATTCGCTCTCAAGAATTGGGCGACTGACAGCGCCCCCCTAGCGATGCCCCGTCGTCTTCGGCTCTTCTTGAGGGATCCAGCGACAGTGCTGGGCCTGACTATCGTTGCTGTTGCGACGATAGCAGCCCTGGCTGCCCCAGTTCTTGCTCCCCATGACCCCACTGCAGTTATGCTGGAAAATCGGTTGCTTGCGCCGGACAGCGTCTTTCCTCTAGGCACCGACAATCTGGGAAGAGACGAGCTGAGTCGGTTGCTGTATGGGGCGCGAACAACTCTCGGGACTGCCAGCGTGATACTGGTGGTAGTGATGGCTATCGCATTGATTGTGGGCGCCCTCTCCGGCTACTACGGCGGCTGGCTGGATACCCTTTTGATGGGCCTGGTGGACCTGCTGCTGGCCTTTCCTGGCTTGATCCTGGCCGTCGCCATAGCAGGGACGCTGGGGCCTAGCCTGATGAATGTGATGATCGCTATGGCCGCCGTATGGTGGGCCAGCTACGCCCGCTTAATCCGGGGTATGGTGCTCTCGGTACGACAGCGGGAGTTTGTGGAATCCGCCCGGGCCATCGGGGCTAGCGATATTCGGATAATGGGGTTCCATATTTTGAGGAACATCTTGGGGCCGGTGGTGGTGCTAGCCACACTGGACATGGGATGGATCATTTTGGGCATCTCCGGGCTGAACTTTCTGGGTCTGGGAGCCCAGCCGCCCACCCCGGAATGGGGAGCGATGTTGAACGATGGACGTCCCTTCATTCGAACAGATCCCCAGTTGATGTTATACCCCGGCGTTGCCATTTTTCTAGCAGTGCTGGGTTTCAACCTTCTGGGGGATGGGCTACGAGATGTGCTGGATCCCACTAGTGGCCCGTAACCAAAGTACGCCGGTAAAAGTGGGCCGCGTTGGCCAGGATTTGGCCGGCGGTCTTGGTCCAGACAAAGGGCTTGGGGTCTTGGTTGGTGATGTCCAGATAACGGTAGATGGCCGCCTATGGTGGGCCAAAGGGGGAAGCCGGTGAGAATCCGGCGGGGTCGCGCCACTGTACCTAGTAGAGCCGCTCTTTCCGCAACGGTGCGGAGCCACTGGTCCGTTACGGACTGGGAAGTTGGAGCCGGCGGCCAGGCGCCAGTAGACCTGCCTTCGGGTGTGCCTTGAAACCGCTTCTCGGAAGGTCGGAGGTAGCAGAACTTGAACAAAATCCCGACCAAATAAATCGCGCTTTGTTGTTGAGAGGTGAAGAGCAATGTCCATGGCTGAGCATCCTTTAATCCACAGTCTGTGGGAAGCCGGAGTGCTGGACCCCTATTTCGATATGCCGGTATCTGGCCTTAACGAGACCGGCTGGAGACCGGCTGCCACCCTGTTCCAGGCAGAGGATACCAGTTTGCGTGAACTGGTGATGAGCTACGGTTACGCAAGTTGGGGGACTACCAACAATCACGTTGCTGCCTCGGCCTTCATCATGGGCTACCTCACAAGGTTAGTCGGTCCGATGGTCGGCCAGTATGTGCTGAGGAGGAGGGTCCCCAAGGTGACTCTCGAAAACTTGGTCTTTCATCGTACCGATGGTCGTATCGATGCAACCGGACTGAGGCGCCCGCAGTTCGCCGTCCTTCCCAATGACCCGGCGGCCGGTCACCCTGACGCAGAAGTCCTGCACAGCGAGACCGACCTGTACCGGAGGCTCAAGGACTGGGCCTTCAAGTCCAATGTGGAAATTGTAATTGCTGCCCTGTATCGCTCCGTCCCCGCCAGCGTCAAGGTCTCTCAAAACGCGGTAGCCGCTTCGTGTGCCCATGCCCTGCACCGACTTTATAGGCACGTGGAAGACAAAAGCCTGGTGCTCAGGGATGCCGAGACCTTCTTCGGAGACCCGTCATCTCTGATTTACCGCCAGGTCAGTATGGAAGTCATCAAGCATGAAGGGAAGAGCGGGTTCTTTGCCAGGCGGGCTGGATGTTGCCTGGTCTGGCGCACCAGAGAGGAGAATATGTACTGCTCCAACTGCATCCTTCGCCCCAAGGAAGAACAGACCCGTCAGTTTAAGGAGATGCTGAAGAGAATCAAATAACAGGAAGCTGATGGGACACTCACGAATGCCTGACAGATTAGATTTCTCCTTTGGTAGAGGGCGACCGGTCTGCGCCGTGCACGCTGCGAGAAGTCTCCTCCTAGAGTGCACGGTCAAGTTTGGAGCCACCAAGTACGCGTCGGCCAATCGCCCCCTGTCAGGGAGTAACGAAGCACCTGATCATATATCCTCGAAGGTCCCAAACTTAAAATCGCGATCAGGCGGCTTCCACCATTTCCTGCACCAGCCATAGCGCTGGTTTTGCGGTCGATCAGCTATTTCCGCCAGTACGGCGAACTCCCGCGAGGACAGGTTTCCCAGGATGCTGTGAGGCCTCCGCCGTTGTAGCGCCTCCGCCCAGGTATCTGCGCCCTACATGGACAGAATTCAGTTCGGTTGAAATGTCCTTCAAACCAAGGTCCCCTCCCGGGCCATCGGCGGTACCAAGCGCGCAAGGGACCTCTCTAGATTGGCGGGGACATGACGTCCTCATGCGGTGGGTGGAGGGTGCGTATAGCTAACTATACGGTCAACTAAAATCTGATGGAGCCATTGAGGGTTCCATCCTAATAACGCGGCGGGTGAACGCCTCGGCGTCCACGGTTTGCTCCGTTCGAAACCCTTAGGAATTCACAACCCCTTTATCAGCCCGGTGAGGGGGTTAATGGGGGTAACGGCTTGTTGCGCTTGATCGCTACTGCGGCCCGATGCTCAGGGTGAAGCTCTCGGATATTCCCGCCCCTCCACGGTGTAGGGCCTCCCCAGCGTCCAGACTCAGCGTTATGGTGTTGCTGCCGTCGTGCATCGGCTTGCCGTTGCCCCGGCGCACCCACCTGCGGTGTTCGTAGGCGCCCTTGGGCACTGCGCCCCAGCCGCCAGGCTAATAGTCGCGGGGGCTACGTTTGCGGTTTTGGGGTTCGGTCGGCCTAAGCACACCGCATTGCGAACTTCTCGGTGGGAAATTCAGAGCGATAGCCCTCTGGGCTTGACACAGAACAGGCGGCAATTGGGGTGATCATATCTGATATTCTATCTCAATAAAAAAGATTCGCAGTCCCAAGGGCCAGCACATGCACTTTCAAAAGATCCGTCCACGAGTAAACGTGGTTGACAAGCCGATTTCAGAGTGATAATCTTCTCCGCTTGGCCCAAAACAGGTGGCAATGCTCAGGGCCATAATTGAGATTAAATATCAAAACAAGAGGCTTTGTGATTCCACACACAAACATGGCGGCGGCGTCAGGAGAATCAAGCTGTAGAGCCACTGCTCGCATGGAAGCGATAGCCAAGCTCTTGGAGCAAAAGCATGACACCTTCACATTGGAGGCACTCAGCGGAGAATTGCCCGCCCACGCACAGGTCTGCCCAGCAGTACGGGCAACGGCTGATGTTCGCCCACCCGTCGAGCGGTGACACCTGTTGCCCCTGGGACCAGGAATGGGTATTTGCCCATCAAAACAAATTCGGAGGATCGTTTTGCCAAATCTATTGACACAAGGTATCAGATACGTCATTCCCGGGGCGCTTGCCCTATTAATGGCCCTGGCGGTGGCCTGCGGGTCGTCAGACGCCACTACCGAAACCGCCCCACCGACCGCGGCCACCGCAGTTCCGCAGCAACCCTCGCCAACGGCCGAAGCGTCAACACAAGCAGCGGACCCGACCGCCGAGCGCGAGCCGTCGCCGGTGGCAGCGACTGATGATAAGGAACGTCCTACCCTGAACGCCGGCGTCATCTGGCTTGACAGCCCACTGGACCCGGTGGAGGGCGGTTACGTGTCCACTCAATCGGGAATTTCGGAGACCTTGTTCCGACTGTCAGGAACCACCCTCAGTCCCGAACCGTGGCTGGCGACGGAAGCCACCCAGATAGACCCCCTGACCTGGAGGATCGGAATCCGGGATGGGGTCAAGTTCCACAACGGAAACGTGATGGATGCACAAGCGGTCAAGGCTTCCCTGGAGAGGGCTATCCGGCTGTCGCCAGCGGCGGCCAGTACATTGTCCGTTGACACCATAACGGTCGAAGACGGGCTAACCATCACCGTCACAACGACGGTCCCACAACCTACCCTGCCGGGCCTGCTGATCTTGCCTGCCCTCGCCATCACCGACGCGGCGGCGGCGGATGCAGCTGGCGAGGGCAATTTCATTGCCGCTGGCGCCCTGACGGGGCCGTACATTCCCACCGATTACGTCCCGAAGGAATACCTTCACAGCGTGGCCAACGACGACTACTGGGGTGGAACACCCCCGCTGGCCGGCATCGATCACGTCGCCATCCCCGACACCAACAGCCGGGAGTTGGCCCTGCAGGCAGGGGACATCGACGTTGCCGTAAACGTATCTCCAAATGGCGCCCAGGCGATCAACTCCCACCCAGGCACACATACTGAGACCTCCGGCATTGGCACCTCCCTGGTCCTGTGGTGGGTCAATTTCGAGCGCGGAATCCTGTCCGATCCGCTGGTGCGTCGGGCGGTGGCACACGCCATTGACCGGGAGAGCATCGCCGATCTGGTCAGTCCTCCCGGATCCGGGACCTTCGCAGAGCTGTTGCTCCCTGAAGTGCTGGCGTCCTGTCCCGGCGTGAACGCGTTGGCCTACGATCCTGACGAGGCCCGCGATTTGCTGGCCCAGGCCGGTTACGCCGACAGCGACAGCGACGGAATCGTGGACAAGGAGGGTCAGCCGTTGGAGATCATTATCGGCGGTTATCCCGAGCGGTTCCAGCTGCCCATCATGGCCGAGGCCGCCCAAGCGATGCTTGCCGATGTGGGCATCAAGGCTGAGGTGCTCATAACAGAATGGACGGTGGTCAACGAACCCGCATGGGACCTCTTCGGCTGGTACAACACTGTCGTGCAAGGTGGTGGAGACCCGGTGTTCAACATAAGCAAGTTCGCCGGGTTGAAGGGCGACGCCAGCGGCAGCGGGACCAACAACTATGGGCACTACGACGCTACCCGCCTGGCGGACATAGTCGCCCCCTCCGTCTCGGTGACCGACCTGGAGGGCCGAAAGGAAATAGCCTGCGAGGCCCTGTCGCTGGTTACTGAAGAAGCCGCATTTTTGCCAGTGGCGCATGTGAATCAGGTTTACGGCGTCAGTGACCGGGTCACCGATTTTGAGGCCCACCCAACCTCCCACTATTTCTTCAATCACCGCGTCGGACTAAGCGAGTAAGCGAGGTAGCCGGATAGCGGGTGCGGAAAGAGGCCCTTCGGCATGGGAGCATACCTAGTCCGACGGTTGGCCACACTACCGCTGATACTACTGGGAATCTCGGCCGTCAGCTTCTCGCTGCTGAACCTGGCGCCTGGCGATCCCGCCGAGATGGCTCTGCGCCAGCGCAACCCCGCCCAGATGCCCAGCCCGGCCGCAGTGTCAGCCATGCGCGCCGAGCTGGGCTTGGACGGGCCCCTTCCGGCGCAATACGTTCGCTGGATGTCCCGGGCGTTGGCGGGTGACATGGGCCGCTCCTACGTGACGGAACAGCCCGTGGCCAGCCAGCTGGCGCGCCGCACAGTCCCAACAGCCCTGCTCACTGCGGCTGCTTTGGGCATGGCGGTGCTGATCGCCGTGCCCATGGGCATCCTGTCCGCTCGGCGACGAGGCAGCGCCATGGATGCCATAGCACGCCTGGCGGCGCTGGTGGGAGCGGCAGCTCCACCCCTACGCACTGGCCTTCGGAGTGATCATCCTGTTCGCGGTGAAACTTTCCTGGCTGCCGGCCCTCGGCTACGGTTTCGGTTTGCTCAGATTGTACTTCCGGCCATCGTGCTGTCCCTTGCTCCGATGGCCCAGTTGACGCGGCTGATACGGGCCAGCATGCTGGAAACACTGGGGGCAGGACTACATCCGCACGGCGAGGGCCAAGGGGACTGTCCGAACAGACCGTCGTCATCGTACACTCCCTGCGCAACGCGCTGCTACCAGCCATAGCAGCGACTGGAGTGATCCTTGGCTACCTGCTCAGCGGCGCCGTCATAATCGAGACCATCTTCACTTGGCCGGGTTTGGGCCAGTTGATGGTGGGCGCGGCGCTAACCCGGGACTACCCGGTAATACAGGGGTTCGTAACTTACATTGCCGTGGTAGTTGGTGCTGTCGAACTTGGCGGCTGACATTGCCCTGCGCATCGCAGACCCGCGTCTGCGTTACGAGCGAGCCGGGGGTTTAACGGCTATAATGATCGGCGATGCCGAAACAGCCAGGGACCGGACCGCTTTCACCTTTATCCGCGCCAGTTCACTGCGACGCTGGCAGTGGACCAGGCTGCTGCGAGAACCGGGAACCGCCCTTGGGGATGTTTCTGGTGGTGTCCCTGCTGCTGGCGGGACTGGTGGCCCCCTGGCTTCCTTTGGATGACCCAGCCCGGATCAGCCTGTCTGACAGGCTGCTCCCGCCTTCCCTGGAAAACCCTCTGGGCACGCGACCACCTAGGGCCGGGACAGCTTCAGCCGCATCGTCCACGGCGCTCGTACGACCCTCCTGGCCGCCGCCGCTACGTTGGCCCTCAGCATCACGATCGCGCTGGCAGTGGGCATAGTGTCCGGATACCACGGCGGTTGGACCGACGCGGCGTTGATGGGGAGTAGTGGATCTGCTGTTGGCATTTCCTTCACTAATCCTGGCGCTGGCCGTGGCAGGAGCTTTGGGCCCCGGTCTTTTCAACGTGCTGCTGGCAGCCGGGGCGGTGTGGTGGGTGGGCCACGCCCGAATCATTCGGGGGATCACTTTGGGGGCGCGGCAGATGGAGTATGTGACGGCAGCGAGGGCTGCCGGGGCCAGCAACCTGCGCATCATCGTACTACACATCGCCCCGAACATTCTCGGCCCTATCATCGTGATCGCTTCCTTGGATGTCGGTTGGATCATCCTGGGAATCGCCGGACTCAACTTCTTGGGACTTGGGGCGCAGCCTCCCACGCCGGAGTGGGGCGCCATGCTCAACGACGCCCGTCCGCACTTGCAGACCGCACCCCGCCTGTTGCTTTTGCCGGGGTCGGCGATCTTCGTCGCAGTGCTGGGGTTCAACTTGCTGGGTGACGGCCTTCGGGATCTGCTGGACCCACGTATCCGGCGACCAGGGATCTGACTGAAAAGCGATGCAACCCGGTAAATGCTACATCCTATTCAGGCTGACCCAGCCTTGCAGCACTGATGCTGTTCCTCGCGGCGAAATACCCTTTGGGCAGCGAGGACCGGTTTGAGTTCACGGTATCGGATGGGGTGGTGGAGCTGGAGGGGCTCGAACCCTCTACCTCTTCAATGCCATTGAAGCGCTCTCCCAGCTGAGCTACAGCCCCATAGCGGGACGGAATTCCCGCCCAAGTTTCAATATAGCATCCCTATGGACGCAGCCGCAAGCGTCACGGCTCGCGGACGAACTTCACAACCCGGCGGCCGGGGCCCCAGTCGCCGGGCATCACGACGTATAGGTCTTTGCGGGAATCAACCCAGACGCCGTGGCAGGAGCGGTGCTGCTCGCCGCCCCAACGTACTAAGAGTTCGCCTTGCAGCGTGAGGATGCTGAACATGCCGCTGTTGTGCTCGGGAACGTAGACTGCGTCATCGTCGTCGACGAAGAACATGGCGGGTCCGATGAGTTCTGTGGGCCAGGTTTCCAGGTATTCGCCGTCCTGGGTGAAGACTTGGACGCGGTCATTTTCCCGGTCAGCCACCAGCACCCGGCCAA
>CAXXWY010000011.1:0-39075 GCA_963668505.2 Dehalococcoidia bacterium
GGTGGAGCAGTTGACCGAGGGCATCGTTGCCGGCGCTCCCATTGCAGCCGGCTACGCCAAGGAAGCGGTGAGAAAAGCAATGGACCTGCCCCTGCCCCAGGGATTGCGTTTGGAAGCCGACTTGAACATGCTACTATACGGAACGAAAGACAGGGCCGAAGGCATCGACTCCTATTTGGAGCGACGCCGGCCGGAATTCAAAGGCGAATAATTCCACACAGGGCCGCAGGGGCGTAATTTGCATCTGGCGATAAAGCAATGAAGGTCAAGCTGGACTTACATACCCATGTCTGGGAAGCCTTCAACTTCCAGGACCCCACTCCTGCCATGGCCGAGCAGGTGGTGGCCAAAATCAAAGAACGGGGCATAGACGGTATAGCCATTACCGACCATCGCAACAAGGAGTGGTCTTTCCGGTTCCGGGGACTGGTGGAGCGGGAATACCCCGGCGAGGTCATCATCATCCCCGGTTGGGAAATCGAAGTCAGGCCGGCCCAAAACCCCTTCTCCGAATACCAGATCGCCGAGCTGTTCCTGCCCGGCGGCGGCACGTTTCGCAGCTACTGCCATCCGGGGTACTATTCCCCCGACATCATCATCGAAGACGGCATCCACGCCATTGAAATCGACAACTACATACACAACTGGCACATCCGGAAGAACCAGGTATCGGAAGTCGCCGAAGCCCATGACCTGATGGTCCTGGAAGTCAGCGACGCCCACAACCTGGAAAACATCGGACTGCGCTATACGGAGGTGGAACTGGAAGAGCTGTACCGTAGGGCCGAAGGCCCCACCGCAGCTTCAGCCTCAAGTTAAGGCATCCCCATGTCTGCATTTACAACGCTCGTGTACGAAAAACAGGGCCCTGTGGCCCATATTTCCTTGGACCGTCCAGAAGTCTTGAACGCATTCGATGTCCAGATGCGGGACGACTTGTCCCAGGCGCTGTCGGCGGTGCATGACGACCCTGGCGTGCGCGCCTTGCTGATCACCGGACAGGGCCGGGCCTTCTGCGCCGGCGCCGACCTGACCGAGTTCGGTACCGCGCCGTCGCAGACAATTGCCCGCCGCGTGCGTTGGGAGCGCGACGTTTGGGGCCAACTCATGACTGTGCCCATGCCGGTGATAGCCGCCGTCCACGGCTACTGCATTGGATCAGGAATAGAAATAGCGCTGTTCTGCGACATCCGCATCGGCGCAGAAAACTCAGTCTTCGCCATGCCGGAAGTCCAGTTGGGCATGATACCCGCCGCGGGAGGCACCCAAACGGTTCCAAGGGTCGCCGGTTGGTCCCAGGCCTTGGACTTGTTGTTCACCGGCAGACGCATCGGAGCGGAGGAAGCCCTGTCCCTGGGACTGCTTACCAGACTAGCCCCCGAGGAGGAGCTATTGGGCCAGGCCTGGGAGCTGTGCCGCCGGCTGGCCGCCTTAGACCCTGGAACCGCCGCCGCCGGCCAAGCAGTCCCTGCTCCGGGGGGCCAACCTGCCCCTGGCCGAGGCGTTGCAAACCGAGTCCAGGCTGGCTGTCCAGTCGCTATAGGTCGCGATGCGGACTACCGAGTTTCTCGACATAGCCGCCGCCATCGTGCCCGACCGCACCGCCGTATATTTCGACGGCGCGCCCCTATCCTTCGCCGGCCTGCGGCAGCGGGCCAACCGCCTGGCCAACGCCATGGCCGGCCTGGGCATCGGCAAGGGCGACCGGGTTGCGGTGATGGACGTGAACCGCCCGCAGACGATTGAAGTCTACTTCGCCGCCGCCCGGCTGGACGCCGTTTTCGTCCCCATCAACTTCCGCTCCAAGTCCGAGGAACTGGCGCAGATGCTGTCCCAGGCCCAGCCCGGAATCATGTTCGTCGGGCAGCGTTACCTGCCGCTGCTCGACGCTTCCGAGGGCATCCCTCCCAAGCAAGTCGTAGCCCTGGACGGTGAGTCCGGTGACGCCGGAGCCGGCTATGAAGAGTTGCTGGCTGAAGCGACCGACGACGAACTCCGCTTCCCCGAGGCGGAGGACGGCGACACCACCATCATTATGTTCACTGCCGGGACCACTGGCGCGCCCAAGGGGGTGATGCTGACCCACGACAGCTTCTCGTCCTACTTGCTGACGGCGGTGACTCCTGCGGACCCCGACGTAGAGGAGATCAACCTGCTCACCGTTCCCCTGTACCACGTCGCCGGACTGCAGGCGGTCCTGGCCGCGGTCTATGGCGGGCGCACCATGGTGGTCATTGCGCCAGTTCGACCCCCGTCGAATGGCTCACTCTGGTGCAGCAGTACCGGGTCAACCGGGCCATGCTCGTGCCCACCATGCTGAAGCAATTGATGGACCACCCCGGCTTTCATGACTTTGATGTCTCGTCCCTGGACGTAATCACCTATGGCGGGGCCTCCATGCCCCTGGAGGTCATCAAGCGGGCCATCGTCGAGTTCCCCGGATCCCGCTTTATCAATGCCTTCGGGCCAGACCGAGACCGCCTCCACCATCACCATGCTGCCCCCTGAAGACCACGTCCTGGAGGGTGCCCCCGAAGAAATCGAGACCAAGCTGCGCAGGCTCACGTCCATTGGCCGGCCCCTGGACGACGTGGAAGTCCAAATCGTCGACGAAAACGGTGGCCCCGTTCCCGCCGGCGAAGTCGGCGAGATAGTCGCCCGCGGCGGGCGCATGATGGCCGGCTACTGGCAGAAGGAAGGGGCTACCCGCGACATCTTACGCTCCGGCTGGGTCTATACCGGCGACCTGGGCTACCGGGACGACGATAACTACATCTACCTGTCCGGCCGCGTAAAGGACTTCATAAAGCGGGGCGGAGAGATGGTCTCTCCCGAAGAGGTGGAGAACGTCCTCAGGTCCCATCCCCAGGTGGACGACGCCGCGGTAATCGGTGTTCCCGACCCCGAGTGGGGAGAAGAAGTCCGGGCGGTGGTGGTGCCCCTCTCCCAGGACTTGAAAGAAGGCGAGTTGGTGGACTACTGCACCCCTCGCCTGGCCGGTTTCAAGCGACCCAGATCAGTGGTGTTCGTCGACGAGCTCCCCAGGAACGTCATGGGCAAAGTCTTGAAACGGGACCTGCGGGAGCGGTTCGGATCCCCTCAAAGCGCTGAAGATTAGGCTGATTTGCCGCCGTTTGCGGGCGCCTGTCTTAAACAGTGTTAGGGCCGAAGACAGCCGTTCCCCGTGATATACTCTCTACCCACCCTGATACTTGGAGCAACAACCTGTGCCTGAAGGAGCTTTAGAAGGGGTGAAGGTCCTCGACCTCACCCACCACATTTCCGGACCCTACTGCACCAAATTGCTCGCCGATTTTGGCGCCGAAGTCGTGAAGGTCGAACGGCCCGAGGGAGACCCGGCCCGCGGCATGCCTCCCTTGATTCACGACCAGCCCGGCCCGGACAACAGCCTGCTCTTCCTGTACCTCAACACCAGCAAGCTGGGAGTCACCCTGAACCTCAAGTCCGACCGCGGCCGGGAGATGGTCAGGGAGCTTGCCAGCCAGTCCGACATCCTAGTTGAGAATTTTTCGCCGAGGGTCATGCCCTCACTGGGCCTCGACTACCAGTCACTCAAAGACTTGAACCCGTCCCTGGTCCAGGTGTCCATCTCCAACTTCGGCCAGACCGGCCCCTACCGGGACTACAAGGCCACGGACATCGTCGAATACGCCCTGGGGGGCCTGATGTACATTTTCGGAGAAAACAAGAGAGAGCCGTTGATACACGCCCTCCACCAAGCCCAGTTCCGCGCCGGCACCAACGCAGCCGGTGGCGCCCTGATGGCCCTGTACCACCAGCGGCGCACCGGTCAGGGCCAGCACGTGGACGTATCCGTACAGGAGTGCGTTGCCTCCGGCTTGCGGGACGCGGTTGACATCTACACCTACACCGGGGCCGTGCGCCACCGGGCCCCCGAGGCCAGCGGCGACATGAGGCGGATGAGAAAGGTGTCCGACGGCTATCTCCTGCCCACGCCCAGCCTCGCCCCCAACCTGAACTGGCCGGATATAGTTGAATTCTTCGGCGCTCCCGAACTGGACGACGACAAGTTCAACACGCCGACGGCCCGCCTGGTCAACACCGAGGAACTTGGGCAGATCCTGGATCGCGTCTTTCTCACCAAGAAAAAGGCTGAGATGTTCTACGCCGCCCAGAAGAAGCGGTTTATCTTTGGCATGATCCAGTCCCCTGAAGAGGTGCTGGCCGACGAACAACTCGAGGCCCGCGGCTACTTCGTCGACGTCGAACATCCGGTGGCCGGCAAGCTCAAGTACCCGGGACCGCCCTACCTGACCAGCGGACCCCCGTGGCAGGCCCGGCGGCCTGCTCCGACACTCGGGCAGCACGATGAAGACGTGCTCGGGCAACGGCTGGGACATTCCGGCGAAGACCTGGCCCGAATGTGGGCTGAGGAGGTCATTTAGCCATACCTGGACCGTTGGAGGGTGTCAGAATCCTGGAGATGGGCCAGCTCATAGCGATTCCCTGGTCCATAAAGATGCTTGCCGACATGGGCGCCCAGGTTATACGCCTGGAGTCCTGCCAGCGTCTCGAGGTCTACCGCCGGTCTACGATGTATCGGGACCGCGTGGATGGCGAGTATTGGAACCGGGGCGGCCTCTTCTACGAACACAACCGCAACAAGCTGGGCATCACCCTGAACCTGGCGGACGAGAACGGCCGCGCCGTTTTGCGGGACTTGATAGCGGTAAGCGACGTCTTCGCCGAGAATTTCACTCCCCGCGTGATCAAGAATTTCCAGTTGGAATACGAAGACCTGCGCCAGATAAGGCCGGATATCATCATGGTCTCTTCCACCGGCTACGGCTTCACCGGCCCCTGGGCCAACTTCGGGGCCACCGGGCCCAGCACCGAGGGCGCTTCGGGCCTTGCTTTCATGACCGGCTACAAGGACGGGCCCCCGGTTCAGCCGGAAATACCCTACGCCGACTACACCGGCGGTGAGATAACCGTTTTCGCCATTATGGCCGCTTTAATGCACCGCATGCGCACCGGCGAGGGCCAGTTCATCGACGTGTCCCAGGCCCAGGCCACCAGTTCCACCGTCCCCGAAGCCCTCATGGACTACGCCGTCAACGGCCGCATAGCACCCCGCATGGGCAACGGCCATCCGTCCATGGCCCCCCACGGCTGCTATCCCTGCAGCGGCGCTGACCGGTGGATCACCATCGCCGCACAGGACGACCGGCAGTGGCAGGCCCTTTGCCGGGTCTTGGGCAAACAAGAGTGGCTGCAGGACGGGCGGTTCAGTTCAATGGACGGGCGGCTGGAGAACCAGGACGAGTTGGATCGCCTAATCGGTGAGGCGACCAAGGACTGGGAGTCCCACAAGTTAATGCACTTGCTCCAGGCCGAGGGCGTGGCTGCCGGAGCGGTTCTGGACACGAAGAACGTGTTGTTCAACGAACACCTGAAGGAGCGGAACTTCTACCAGGTGGTCGAGCACGATCCCAGCACCGAGATGCCTCCGTTGCCCTACGCGGGCCAGCCCTGGAAATTCTCGGCCACCCCGGCTGTGCCCAACAAGGCTGCCCCCACAATGGGAGAGCACAACCGGCTGATTCTGGGCGAACTGCTGTGCCGCACCGACGACGAACTGGCGGCCTTGGAGGAGCAGGGCATCATCGGCTATGCTCCGACGACCCCCTCTCAGCCTCCCATCCAACCCCCCTTGGACGAACAGGTGCGCCAGGGTAGGGTGCAGCGCTACGACCCCGATTTCCAGGAACAAATAGCGCGCCACTTCGATATCAAGTAGCCTTCCGGCGCTCTAATTGTCGTCATCCCGGTCTCCGAGGCGGAATCTAAGAGCCTAAAGCCCCCGGGCCTTCTCGTAGGCGGCTATTTTGTCCTCGCGCTGCAAGGTCAGCCCTATGTCGTCAAGGCCGTTCAGCAGTGCGTGGCGGCGCGCGGCGTCGATCTCAAAACTCACGGACACATCCCCGTCCTCTGTCCACACCCGCTGGCTCTCCAGGTCCACGTTCAGCCTTAGCCCCGGCTGGGCAATCGACAGGTCAATTATCCGGCGCACCTCGCCCTCCGGCAGGCGCACCGGCAGCAGGCCGTTCTGGAAACAGTTGTTATAGAAGATGTCGGCAAAGCTGGGAGCTATGATGCACCGGAAGCCGTATTCTCCCAGGGCCCAGGGCGCGTGCTCCCTCGACGACCCGCAGCCGAAGTTGCGCCCCGTCGCCAGCACCGTGGCCGACTGATAGGCCGGGTTGTTCAGCACGAAATCCGGATTGGGACTCCCGTCGGGGTTGTAGCGCCAAGGCGAAAAAAGGTGTTCCCCGAACCCCGTCCTCTGGATGCTCTTCAGGTACACCGCGGGGATGATCTGGTCGGTATCTACGTTGACCCGGTCCAAGGGCGCCACTAGGCCGTTTAGCGTAACAAATGGTTCCATTTTCTCTTCACCTACAGGTTATGTCAGGCTCGCTGGCTTCCCGTCTTGCTCGACAACGTGTTCTTCCGGAGAAGGGTCCGGCAACAGGGGCATCGATTCGTCCTGAACACCATCAAGCTGCAGCGTTTCATTTAGCTTGCGTTTGAAACGGTCGATGTGTCCGTCGCCCACTCTATATGCCTCGGCCGCCTGGTTGACCCGCCGCCCAATCTCCTCGTATTTCTTGTAGAACAGATCGAACGACTTTTCCAGATTTGACAGCCCTTGTTGTAGTTGCTTGGCGCTCTTGATTACCTCAGTGTTGCGAATGCCGATGACCACCATCTGCAAGAACGCGTAGAAAGTGTTAGGGCTGACCGGCATGACCCGGTGGCCTTGGCAATGGGCCATTATGGTAGAGGGCTGCCCGAGGTGATTGCTGTCAGCGATAGTCTCGTAGTAAATCGCTTCTGATGGAATGAACATCAGGGCAAAGTCTGAAGTCCCCTGTTCAGGTTTGACGTACTTGGCTTCAATGCTGGTGGCCTGCCGTATCACGGAGGTCTCGAATGACCTCCATAGGCTGGCTTTTTCCTCCGGGCTCTCCGCTTCCAGGTATCTCAGATAGTCGTCGCGGGGAAATTTCGCGTCGATGGGAATCACCACGTCCTTTATCTTGACGATGCAGTCAACCCTTTCGTTGCCGCCCAAGGAATACTGGCGTTCCCAGAATCCCCTGGGAAGCACCCTGTCCAACATCTCCTCCAGGATTGCCTCTCCGTAGTTCCCTCGGAGCTTGGGCGCTTGGAGCAGGTCTTTCAAGGACTGGGCCAGGCCCTGCGCCTCCTCCTGCTGCTGGACCAGCTTTTGTGCCGTCTCGCGTACCGAGCTAATCTCGCTGAGGGTCTTCAGGGCATGGGAAGAGATGACGTCCTTGGCCGACTCGACGCTGGTCCTGGCGGTGTTAAGGTCCTCGCGGATTCCGCTTTGGAATTGGATCAGTTCATCCTTGAACGACTGCCTGACCCGATCCTCGACGTCCCCCGTTCGCCCCCTAGAGAGCACCACGACAATCAGGCCCAAGACCAACACGGCCAGGACCCCCAACGCCGCAAAAATCAGCGCCTCCATTGGCGTCTACCTCCGGCCGCCGTGGTGCCCTAATTGATTCAATTCCACTCCAGCCCGTTCTCTTCTACCCTTAGCCAGTCCCCTATTAGACTAGGCCGTCCGCCAGCCAAGGCCCCCACCCCCCAGCCGTCCCCCAATCCGTTCGTCCTGAGGCTCTCGAAGGATGACCGGATTGGCGCCCGGCGCATCGTGTGTCCGCATGGTTCTGGAACCTCACCACTCCCGGATGTCCACAAAATGCCCGGCCACTCCCGCAGCAGCAGCCATCGCCGGACTGACCAGGTGGGTGCGCCCGCCCTTGCCCTGGCGGTTCTCAAAGTTGCGGTTGGACGTCGCAGCGCACCGCTGCCCCGGCTCCAGTATGTCCGGGTTCATCCCCAGGCACATGGAGCATCCCGCCACCCTCCAGTCGAACCCGGCGTCGGTGAAAATCCGGTCCAGGCCCTCTTCCTCCGCCTGCTTCTTGATGAGGGCCGACCCCGGCACCACCATGGCATATACGTCGTTGTGCACCCGGCGGCCCTTCACCACCTCGGCCGCCGCCCGCAGGTCTTCCAGCCTCGCGTTGGTGCAAGCGCCGATAAACACCCGGTCTATCTTCACGTCCGTCATCGGGGTGTCGGGCTCCAGGTCCATGTAATTTAGGGCCCGCTCCGCCACCTCGCGCTCGTTGGGGTCCGTCATTAAGCCGGGGTCGGGCACCTTGCCCGTAATCGGAGCCACCATCCCCGGATTTATCCCCCACGTCACGTAGGGCTCCAGGCCTGAGGCATCGATTTCTTCTACCCGGTCGTAAGTTGCCCCAGGGTCTGTGGGCAATTCGCGCCACTGCTCCACAGCCTCGTCGAAAGCCTTGCCCTGGGGAGCGAAACGCCGGCCCCGCAGGTACTCGAACGTCGTCTCGTCGGGAGCGATCATCCCGGCCCGCGCCCCGGCCTCGATGCTCATGTTGCAGACCGTCATCCGCCCTTCCATGGACAGGGATCGTACCGCCTCGCCGGTGTATTCGATGACGTGGCCCACGCCGCCGTTGACGCCGATCCGGCCGATAATGCCTAAGATCAGGTCCTTGGCGGTGACGCCCGGCGGCAGCGGGCCGTTGACCCGTACCTCCATGGCCTTGGGCTTGAACTGGCGCAGCGTCTGGGTAGCCAGCACGTGCTCGACCTCCGAGGTCCCGATGCCCACGGCATAGGCCCCCATGGCCCCGTGGGTGGAGGTGTGGCTGTCGCCGCAGACCACCGTCTGGCCCGGCTGGGTATAGCCCAGGTCGGGGCCGATGATGTGCACGATCCCCTGCATGGGGCTGAAACGGTCGTACAGGGTGACGCCGAACTCCTCGCAGTTTCTTGACAGGGCGTCAAGCTGCTTCTGGGAAATCTCGTCGGTAACGGGAAGGGACAGGTCCCAGGTGGGGGTGTTGTGATCGGCCGTGGCTACCGTGAGGTCGGTGCGCCGCACCCGGCGCCCGGCCATCCGCAGGCCGTCGAACGCCTGGGCCGACGTCACCTCGTGGACCAGGTGCAGGTCGACATAGAGGATAGCGGCCTCACCCGGCTCGGCGTGCACCACGTGGGCGTCCCAAATCTTCTCGAACATTGTCTTAGGCGGCATCTTGCTTCAAGCTCCCTGTCTTAGTCCTGTCCATCTGATAGCATTGCTCGCTAAACCAAGTGGGCTGTTGTGAAAGTCTCAACGTCTATATCCTTGGCTCGTTGTCTGGCCTGCCACAGGTCATAGGCCGTTTGCATCCCTAGCCACGTCTCTGGCGTGGAGCCGAACGCCTTGGACAAGCGAAGCGACATCTCCACTGATACGCCGGCTTTCTCATTCACCAACTCCGATAGCGCCTGACGAGTTACTCCCAACCCTTGCGCCGCACGCGTTACTGTCAAGCCCAGCGGTTCGAGGCACTCGTACCTTACAATCTCCCCCGGATGGGGAGGGTTGTGCATGCCCATCTATATGGCCTCCTATTGGTTGAGACTCTCGCATAACCCACTCACACTGTCATTCCGAAGCGCAGCGAGGAATCTCAAACTCCTGCGCCGCCACCCGGCCCTCGGATTGCCGACTTGTCTAATCGCCGGTCAAGAGAACGCCGCATCCACCTTATGAACCGCAGTCATGCGAAGGGATCCTTCACGGGAAAGACGGCGATTCTAGTCGGTGCCTGGCCGCCAAAAAATTTAAATACCGTCCCATTTCATCCCATTTTGGTGGGCCTGCTGGTTGGGGCCAGATCCAGAACAGGTGTGTCCGACCATCTGCAGAGTTGCATGGTGTTATAGTAAGGTGTTGCCTCCGGGGCGGGCAAGGGGCAATTGTCATCGAAAAGGTTCAGCGGCGGGGCATCGTATCCGTAACTGGCGTATGGCAGGTTTGAGTGCCGCCGGGATACTAAGCCGGACCAAACGCCAAATTGAGTGGACATAGGCATGTTTACACCAGCATCATGGACTTTCGAGACCGCTATCCCCAAAGTTAAGGCCTTTATCGCTGTTGCATTTTTCGGCGCCATCATCGCAGGACTGGCGTTCGTCAGTGTAAAAGTAATTCTGAACCAGCATGACAGCCTTAACTTTTACCGGGACATCGGGTATATGCCCGACGACCGGACCATCAATTGGGCCGCCGGCAGACTTGCGGCCGGATTGATCGGCGTTGCCCTGTCATTATGGATGGCAATTCGACTTTTCAATGCTTGGAAACTGTGGAGGACGACAGGCGGGTCTCCGTGGAGTCTTCTTGTCGAACAGTATTACCCATTCTTTGCCCTTGCCGGGATCTTGTTGCTGGTGTTGATTTCAGTTGGTTCTTACTACGGTGTAATTACCCAGATGATCCCTGACTACATTGACTACATTGCGGGTGGCGGCCTTAATGGCCGCGATGAATCTGATGGCTTGATTCAGGCTAGGAATATTGGATATTTCACAGGGGGTGTGATATTCCCCCTAATCATAGGAACTGGCGCCCTGGTAGGGGCGTTATACCTGGCCCTTAGATTGGTAGCAAACGCGGTCAAGTTCTTTCTGCGCCAGGATGGTGTTATAAAATAACCTCATTCCGCTAAATTGGACCATGGCAACGCCAATCTCAGCGCCAGCTAATCCTGATGGTGGAGAATCATGTATTTTGAATCTCGCCCCATAGCGATGCTAATTGACGGCGACAACGCTCAACCGTCGTTGATTAAGCACATCCTCGCCGAGACCGCAAAATACGGGGTAGTAACGACACGGCGTATATATGGAGATTGGACCGCCAAGGAAATGTCCGGGTGGAAAGGGTCCCTTCACTCCTACGCGATCCAACCGATACAGCAGTTTCGCTACACCGTTGGCAAGAACGCTACGGACAGCGCCCTTATCATTGACGCCATGGACCTCTTGCATAGCGAAACGGTTGACGGTTTCTGCATCGTTTCCAGCGACAGCGACTATACCCGGTTGGCTACCAGGATACGCGAGCAAGGCTTGTTCGTAATGGGGATAGGGCGATCTGACACTCCTGATCCCTTCGTGAAAGCTTGCCAGGTATTCGTTTACACGGAAAACCTCGCCCCCAAGACCGGGGAAGAAGTTAAGGTTGCGGATCCGTCCTCTGAGCCTGAGGAAGAAGTTACAGTGGCGGACGTACCCTCCCAGCCTGATGAAGAAGATACGGTAGCCGCCCCGTCCTCCTCAGACTGGACTAAGACGGTGACTCGCGCAATCGAGATGGCTACGCAGGATGACGGTTGGGCCTTCCTCGGGTCGGTAGGAAATTACTTGCGCCAATTGGACCCTGCCTTCGACCCAAGAAGCTACGAACACAAGCGATTGTCATCTCTCATAAAATCCTGTCCCGACCTTTTCGAGACAAAGGAACACAGCACACCAAATGGTGCGTCGCTAATATATGTTAGGCTGAAGGACTGATTATTTAAGCAGTCATCCCGGCTAGAATCCTTGCGAGCGGAACCTTTAGGGAACCGGGGCTGTTGGACAAGGACAATGAACGCACAAGTATTTGTATCCAAAGACCGCCTCGCAGAATTTTGCCGGGAGCACGGAATCAAACGTCTCTCTGTCTTTGGCTCTGCGCTGCGAGTTGACTTCGGTCCCGATAGTGACGTAGACGTCCTCGTAGAGTTCGAACCGGGCAGCATTCCTGGACTGTTGGGTGTTGCTGGCATGGAGCTCGAGTTGTCTAAACTATTCTCGGGCCGCAAGGTAGATCTGCGGACTCCTGAGGACCTGAGCCCCTATTTTCGTCAGGACGTTCTGGACGCGGCTGAGGTCCAATATGCGCAAGGATGACGAGATTCGCCTGCGTCATACTGCCGCTCAGAAACCGGAGATATATGCCGATCCGAAACGGGAATGATGTCAAGCCCGGCAGTAGACACGGAGGCGCTCACCCCTTAGTCTTCGAGTGCCGGACTATTGGACCAATTTCGAATAGGCTTGGCGGGCTTCGCTGAGAACCCGTGACGACTCCCTTTCGTACTCGGCCCAGATGTCTTTGGTCAGTTGAGCAGCCTTCCTCAATCCAACCCCAGGTACTGACTGGTCCAATGAATCGAAATTCCCTTTACGCATCCATATAGAGGCCTCAGTGCGATTCATGGCTTTAGCCAGGCTCCCGATGACCGGATGTGTTGGTGTCAGTTGTCCTTTGTGTGTCACCTTAACGTAGAGCACCGCCAAGTCTTGCTCGCGTGTCCACCTTTGTTGCGGCATCAGGGTTCCCTTATTAGATCTTACCTGCACAGTGTAAGTTTGGGCGTTGCTGGTTCGTCTCAGTAGTACCGCCTTAATTCCACCAACCACCTCCAGCCCTAACCCCCCATCGCCGCAATGCGCCGGACCATCCACGTGATGTACGATTTGCGGGTCATGCCTCGCCGTCGGGATTCGCTGTTGATGAACTCCGCGACGTCCTCCTCCAGGGTCAGGCCGGCTCGGACGCTCTTGCCTGAAGGCCGGATTAGCGGCACTGAAACCAACTGGTTTCCCTTTGGCGTTTCGATGGCCCGGAATGGGCTCGGAACAGCTAGTTCGTCGCCGTCCATTTCGGTCTCTACCGCATAGTCCTGAAGCGCGGCCTCAGCGTTGAGAAGGGCCTCTTCCACAGTCTTTCCCATAGCTCCGACGCCGGGGATATCCGGAAAGACTACCCCGTAACTGCCCTCGTCGCCGTCGACCAAAGCCGGATATCTAAGCACTGATCCCTCCTATTCTCCCCAGCCCGCCTTCTTGGCGATGGTGCTGGCTACTCCTGTTGACAGTACCCGGTGGCGGGGCAAGGTTATGATGCCCTTGACATTCGGATGTCTGTAGATGTCGTGGCTTGAACCGGCCCGGTCCAAGTACCAGCCTTCTCTCTCAAGTTGCCTCTGCACCCGCCTCCGGTTTGTTTCCATTACGTGTAAATATTAGCACGTATTGGTAGACCTGTCCTGCATTCTCTATTTCGAACACCGGGATGCAGGACAGAGAATGCTCCGCTTTCAAGAAGGGACAATGGGCACAAGTCAAGGGCCAAGGGCCCGCGACTCTCTGCCCAATCCCCCAGTGCTCTCAGACTGCCCTGCTGCCCGGCCATGTTCGCAATGAGGCCGGAGCCGGACCTTGAACGCTTTACCTAAAGATGGGCAGGAAACCCTCATTCCATTCCCCATGGGTTGACCACCTCGACCCCGCTGCCCTGAAAGCCATCCACGTCTCTCGTCACCACTGGCGCCCCTCGCGAGCGGGCTATGGCGGCTATCTGGCAGTCGGCCTGGCTGATGGGATGCCCCGCAGCGCGGCGCGCGACTGCTATCACGGCGTAGGCCTGGGCTGCGTCGCTGTCGAAGGGCAGGATGCGTTCGGCGAACAGCACCCCAAAGGCCCGCTCTG
This sequence comes from Dehalococcoidia bacterium, assembly GCA_963668505.2. Classification (GTDB taxonomy): domain Bacteria; phylum Chloroflexota; class Dehalococcoidia; order Lucifugimonadales; family UBA3495. Next base: position 13,429 of record CAXXWY010000011.1, read on the forward strand.
CCGCGGCGTTCAGCCCCCGCTGGCGTTCCCCATCGGGTAAGAGAGCGATGCCCGTCCGAATCTCCGCTTCGGTGATGGCGGTAATGAACAGATCGCTCGTTAACTGGGCATCCAACCACGCCCGAACCCTGGGCGCAGGGGCCTCCCGCATGAGCTCTGAGACAACGTTGGTATCCAGGACAAACATCGACGCAGCCTCAATCGAATCTTGGGGATTCACGCATTGGGTCCCTGTTTGGGATATCCAACTCCACGCCTCCGTAAGGCCTGAATAACTCGTGGATCGCCGTTCCAAGGTTTCTGGCAGGGGCTGCCTCCTCGTCCAAGGCGGCTCTCAGAATGTCCCTCGCCTCCTGTTCCATGGACCTGCCGTTCTCCGCCGCCCTGATGCGCAGCCGCCGCTTCAGGCTGTCGTCGAGGTTGCGCACAGTGATACTGGCCATGAAGCCTCCTCCTACCATATTGATATCATATTATAGCATGATAGCAACGCAATCATTAGAGATTCATGGCAGCGAGTCCGATGCCCCTCGCCCACGGGCAGACTCGCCGCCCTCTCCGGTGGTAAACTACCATCGCAAAACTTCTTTCCTTTTCCGTTCGTCCCGAGGCTCCGAAGGACGAGCGCAAGGATGAGCACGCTTGCGATTCGCGGGCCTCGCCACGGACACACCGAAATGAACGCCCGGAAAATAATGCGGCCCAAAACGCCGATTGGCCCTGGGCCATAACCATCAAGGAGTCGTTATGTCAACCACCAACGAGTATGTTCTGCCTGCGGAGGTCCGCCCGGCCAGGTACGCAATCAGGCTGGAGCCGGACCTGCAGCGCTTCACATTCGACGGAGAGGAAAGCGTCGCCATCGACGTTGCCGAACCGGTCTCAGAGATCGTTCTAAACGCCATCGAACTCCAGGTCCACTCAGCCGTCTTGAACAAGAATGGAGCGAGTTCAGGCGCCAAAGACATTCGCCTTGACTCCGGCCGGGAGACCGTGACCCTGGACTTCGGCCAGGAAGTCGCGCCGGGCCGGTACGATCTGGCTTTGACCTTCACCGGGACACTCAACGACAAGCTGCACGGCTTCTACCGCAGCCAGTACACCGGATCAGACGGCGAACAGAAATACATGGCCGCCACCCAGTTCGAGGCCACCGACGCCCGGCGCGCCTTTCCCTGCTGGGACGAGCCGGAGTGCAAAGCCGCGTTCCAGGTCGCCCTGGCCATCCCCGCCGGTCTCATGGCCATCTCCAATACGCCGGTGGAGCACGAGTCCCAGCCCCGACCCGGCGTTACTGAACTCCGCTTTGCCGAGACGCCGGTTATGTCGACCTACCTGCTGGCCTTCGTGGTCGGTGAGTTGACCGGCATCCACGGAGAGTACCAGGGGGCCGGCGGGCCGACCCAGGTATCCGTCTGGACCACGCCGGGCAAGGAGGAGCAGGGACGCTTCGCCCTGGATACGTCCATAAGCCTCTTGACCTTTTTCAACGACTATTTCGGGATTCCATACCCGCTGGTGAAGCTGGACCACATAGCCCTGCCCGACTTCGCCGCCGGCGCCATGGAAAACTGGGGCGCTATCACCTACCGGGAGACCGCCCTGCTGGTGGACGAGGCCAACTCCTCGGCCGGCACCCGGCAGCGGGTTGCCGAGGTTGTGGCCCACGAGATGGCCCACATGTGGTTCGGCGACCTGGTCACCATGCAATGGTGGGATGACCTGTGGCTCAACGAGAGCTTCGCATCGTGGATGGGCACCAAGGCGGTGGACTGGCTTTTCCCGGACTGGGAAATGTGGACCCAATTCGTCAACATGGACACCAACCGCGCCCTCTCCCTGGACGGCCTCAAGAATTCCCACCCAATCGAACAGGAAGTCGAGGACCCCGCGCAGGTGAGCCAGCTTTTCGACGCTATCAGCTACTCCAAGGGCGCCTCCATCATCAGGATGCTGGAGGAGTTCCTGGGCGCCGATACCTTCCGCCGCGGCCTCCAGGAATACATCTCCGCCAACCAGTACGCCAACGCCCGCACCCAGGACCTGTGGTCCGCCCTGGAGTCGGCATCGGGTGAGCCGGTGACTTCCATCATGGACACCTGGACCAAGCAGATGGGATACCCCGTGCTGCAGGTGGAGGCCTCCGGAACCCCAGGCCAACGGCAGTTGACCCTGTCCCAGGAGCGTTTCGTGTACGACCGGCTGCTGGAAGACCGAGGCCCCGAACCTGAGATATGGAAAGTGCCCATCCGCGTCTCCGGCGGCGGCGATGAACCGGCGGTGCTGTTGATGGACGGCCGCGAGGCCAGCCTGACGCTGGAAACTCCGGCGAAGCCTGGCGACGGCCAATGGTTCAAAATCAACCCCCAACAGACTGGCTATTTCCGGGTCAACTACCAGCCCGATGACTGGGAGCGGCTCATTCCCGCCATCCAGTCTCAGGAACTCTCCGCGTCCGACCGGCTGGGCATCCAAAACGACGCCCACTCCCTGTCCAAGAGCGGCCACCTGCCCGTAACCCGGTTCCTATCCTTGGCCCAGGCATACACCGGAGAGACCGACGCCTCGGTGTGGGGCGACCTGTCCAGCAACCTGCGTGACCTGGAAGTGCTACTCACCGGACGGCCCGCATTCCAACGCTACCAGGCCTTCGCCTGCTCCATCTTCAAACCGGCGACCGACCGCGTCGGATGGGAAGCCCGGAGCGGGGAGGGTCATCTGGACGCACTGCTGCGCAGTATAGTGCTAAGCCAGGCCGGCAGCTATGGCGACCCGGACGTACTGGCCCAGGCCTCGCAACTCTTCGACCGGCACGTCCGGGATCGGGACGCCGTGCGACCCGACCTGCGGGGAGTGGTATTCACTCTCACCGCCCAGGCAGGCGACCGGGCCGTCTACGACCAACTGTGGGCTTTGGAAAAGGAAGCCGACCTCCAGGAGGAGAAGATGCGGCTTCTCATGGCTCTGGCGCGGTTCGAGGACCGGGGCCTTTTGACCGAGACGTTGGAACGGTCGCTGACCTCCGACGTGCGCCTCCAGGACACCATCAGCGTGGTGGCCAGCGTGGCCGGCAATCCCCACGGGCGCCAATTGGCCTGGGACTTCCTCAAGTCCAACTGGTCCGAGTTCGACCGGCGTTACGGTACCGGCGGCTTCGGCTTGATGCGCCTGGTGTCCATGTGCGGCAGCTTCACCACCGCCGAGAGCTTGGAAGACGTCGAGACCTTCTTCGCCGAGAATCCCGCTCCCGCCGCCGACCGTACCATCCGCCAGTGCGTCGAGCGCATCCGGCTAAGCGTCAAGTGGCTGGAACGCAACGAGGCCGAGCTATCAGCCTGGCTGGACCGATAGCGTACCTCTACACAACAGTCGTTCGTATGCCAAGTCCGGCTATTACAAACGTGTCCTGAGCATGGGCGCGGCATCTACCCTTTTGTCACGTTCAATTGCTGATGCCCCCGGTCTTGGAGTGGTTTTCCCATTATTGCCCGGAGTCCGAAAATGCGTTATTCTATATTTCGGCTGGGCCAATGCGGTCCGGCATAGGCTACCCACCCAAAATTATGTGTTCTTCAGAGGCAACGTGAGTACGTACAGAGCTGAGTACATCTGGATAGACGGCAGTGTTCCCACCCCGAAGCTCCGGTCGAAGACCAAGATCGTGAACTCGGATGAGGATCCGCCTATATGGGGTTTCGACGGTTCCAGCACCAACCAGGCCCTTGGAGCGGCGTCCGACTGTGTCCTGAGGCCGGTATTTAATTGTCCAGACCCGATGAGGGGAGGAGACAATCGCCTGGTGATGACCGAGGTCCTGAACACGGACTTCACTCCCCACCGGTCGAACACCCGGGCCGCGTGCGCGGAAGCCGCTGGGAAGTATGCTGACCAGGAGTTCATCTTCGGCATCGAGCAGGAGCACACGTTCTTCAAGGGGGCGAGACCCTTGGGGTTTCCAGACTACGGTTTCCCCGCTCCCCAGGGTGGCTACTATTGCGGTGTTGGAGCCGACGAGGTCTTCGGACGGGAGGTGGTGGAAGACCATCTGGAAAGGTGTCTGAGGGCCGGCCTGGACATCAGCGGCATAAACGCCGAAGTGATGCCGGGACAGTGGGAGTTCCAGATAGGCCCCACCCCGGCCTTGGCTGTTTCTGACCAGCTATGGGTAGCTAGATGGCTGCTGTACCGGGTGGGCGAGGACTACGGCGTGAACGCGACCCTGTACCCCAAGCCCGCCCGGGGCGACTGGAACGGAGCTGGAGCCCACACTAACTTCTCCACCAAGACTATGAGGTCCAGCTATCAGGCCTGCGTAGATGCGGCTGAGGCGCTGGGAACGAGGCATGATCTGCACATCGCCAACTACGGGTTCGCCATTGAAGAGCGTTTGACCGGGTTGCACGAGACTTGCTCTTACAAGGAATTCCGGTATGGCGTCTCTGATCGAGGGGCGTCCCTTAGGATACCCTGGCAGGTGGAGAGGGAGCAGCAGGGGTACATAGAAGACAGGCGCCCCAACGCCAACATGGACCCCTACGTGGTCACACGCCTGATTATGGAGACGGTGGGCGGCGCCGTAGCGGCCAAAGCCTAAGGTCCAACTTATCCGACGCGCTGGGCCGGGTAGTGTTGGCGCCTGCCGACGCCGCTGCCGGTTGTCGTTAAGCCTCCCCTTTCGCCTTTGCATCTTGAACACCGACGTCACAGGCCGCTTCGTCCTGGGTCTTGAAGGATTAACCGGGGGACGTGCAAAGAATTCCCTTCCTAACTGTCGCTTCGGTCTCGACCAGGGACCGGGAAGCCCCAAACGTGTCAAGCCTGATCAGCCGCCCCGAACCTGTCGTTCCCGCCTTGATCCGGAATCCACAGAGTTGGCGCTTGGCAAAGTGTATGGGTTTTAGGCGGAACATGGGCAATACTGCACTAATCCCGCGCCAGAGCTCGGCCCCCAACTTCAATCAGCCCGGCAGCCCCAAGCTCTGCCCCGCTGAAGGGACGCCATGCTAAAGCTCCCCGCCTTCGCGCTGCGCTACCTGCTGTGGGCCTTGGGAAACCTCCGCCAGCGCCTCAAGAGGCCGCCCGACTACGTGGCCTTCATCCTCGACGGGGAATTCCCCGAACTGAGACCGCCTCGCGCTGGCTGGATGCGCCGACGGCTGTTTCCCGCGCCTCAACTCAGCCTGCAAGAGCTGAGTGATCAGTTCAGGGCCCTGCAGCAAGACCGCCGCGTCAAAGGCGTCGTCCTGCACCTTGGCAAACTGCAGATGCCCCCGGCCCAGGCCCAGACCCTCCGGGAGTTCATCGTCAACCTGCGCTCGGCAGGCAAGCGGGTCGTCACCTGGGCCACCGGCTACGACAACACAGCCTACTACGTGGCCTCGGCCGCCGACGAAATCCTGCTGCAGACCGGAGGCGAGGCCTCACCCACGGGGCTGCACGGCACAGCCGCGTTCCTGGGCGACGCCCTTGAGCGGGTGGGGGTGCAGGCCGACTTCATCCAGATCAGCCCCTACAAGACCGCCGCCGACCCGCTCATGCGCTCCAGCATGTCCGAAGAAGCCCGGGAGATGAGCAACTGGCTGGCCGACGCCCACCACGAGGACTTTGTCGCCGCGATTGCCGCCGGCCGCCGGATTGATGAGACTGCCGCTAAAGCCCTGGTGGACGCTGCTCCGTACACCGACCTGCGGGCCGTCGAGGCGGGCGTCGTCGACCGGCTGATTAGCGATGAGGACCTGCCCGAGTACTTGGGCAACGAGGGCAAGCCTGCCCGGCTGGCGACCTGGGAAGAAGCCAGGCCCAGGTTGCTGCGTCAGCCGCCGGCGTCCAGCCGCCGCTACGTCGCGCTCATTCGCATTGAAGGAGCCATCGTCGACGGCCGCAGCCGGCAGCCGCCCTTCAAGTCTCCGTTGCCCGCTCCCCTACTGTTCGGCCGGCGGGCCGGAGATCTCTCCGTTGTGCAGCAGGCCCGCAAGGCTCTGGCCGACCCCAGGGCCGCGGCCGCGGTGCTCTACGTAAACTCCCCCGGCGGCTCGGCGGCGGCGTCCGAGGCCATGGCCGCCGCCCTGCAGAAGCTGGCCGCCAACAAGCCCCTGGTGGCGGTCATGGGCCCGGTGGCGGCCTCCGGTGGCTACTACGTGTCCACGGCCGCCCGGTGGATAACCGCTCGCCCCGGCTCCATCACCGGCTCCATCGGGGTCCTGTCGGGCAAGATGGTGCTGTCCGGCCTCTTGGACAAGCTGCTGGTGGGCCGCGAGTCCATCAACAGGGGACTGCGCTCCGACCTTGGGTCCTCTGAGAGGCCCTTTGACGACGACGAACGCAAGGTTATGCTGGACAGCATCCAGCGGGTCTACGACGTGTTCCTGCACCGGGTGGCGGCCTCGCGGTCCATGTCACGGGACGACGCCGACGCCGTGGGAGGCGGCCGGGTGTGGACGGGCAGACAGGCCCTGGGCAAAGGCCTCGTCGATGAGCTGGGCGGCCTGGAGAGCGGCCTGGCCAAGGCCCGCGACCTGGCCGGGCTGCACCCGCGGGCTCCCGTGCGGGAAATCCCAGCCGACCGTGGCCCCGACCAGCCTCCTCTACCGGCAGACCCGTCGTCCATCGTCGGCTATGCTCTGGGCGGCCTGCGGCTCCTGGGCGGCGGCAAGGCCCTGTACCTGTGCGCCCTGACGGAGATCGATGGCAATTCCGGCGAATGACAGCCGCCGGACCCTTGCCAACCCTTGATCAAGCAGGCTGGCTAATACGCCGGCAATAGATTCGCTGTTATACACTCCCTTGGTGTGCGCCTCCTGGCATTCCCCGGCTTTCCTTGCGAGGCGCTGCGACATATCATGTGAGGACGAACAGCCTGGGACCTGGAGTAGGAGCTAACTATGGCCGAATACATACCGTCACCCGCCGCTTGGGTGCGTGACCAGGTGGAGCTTTACGAGGGCAGCGGAGGGACCGCAGGAACGACGCTGCTGGATACGGGCCTGCCCGTAATCATCGTAACGAACCGTGGAAACCGTACCGGGGCAATCCGCAAGACGCCCCTGATGCGCGTAAGAGACGGGAACAGCTACGTGCTGGTCGGGTCACAGGGCGGCGCGCCGAAGAATCCTAAGTGGGTGTACAACCTTCGTGCCGACGGCAGCGTAGAGATTCGGGACGAGACAGAGGTGCACGCAATGCGGGCCCGCGAAGTCGAAGATCCCGAGGAACGAGCGCGGCTCTGGGAGTTGGCCGTCGCGGCCTACCCGCCCTACGATGATTACCAAGCCCGCACGACGCGCCGTATTCCGGTTTTCCTTGCCGAACCGTCGTAGCTGAAACCCCTCGCCCTCGTAAGTCGATCATCTCTCCCAGCCCGGCATTCCCGCCTCCGCGGGAATCTAAAATCCCTGGCCCGACACGTCCTCCCCGCCCCCAACCCACAGCCCGCCCGTTCCCCATTCGATTTCCCTGAGGACGAACGGACGGGCTGCCCCTGGGCTCCTACCCTTCACCCGCCCGCTACCAACCCGTCATTCCGATCGGAGCCGAGGAATCTCAAAAGTATGTCCTGAGCCCGTCGAAGGGCCACCGCCCAGTTCCGCCCCCCGTTCGTCCTGCCCCCCTCCCCCGTTCGTCCTGAGGCTCTCGAAGGATGAACGGGGAGAACGTGCTGAGAACAGCCCCTCAATCCCATCCCCGCCCGTGCTACACTGGTATGTGACTTTCTTTAGGACGGCAACCTGATTTATGGACCAACAGAAGCGAATAGAGACCCTCAAAGAATTGCTCCAGGAACGAGTCCTGGTGTTGGACGGCGCCATGGGCACCTCCATCCAGGCCCTGGGCCTCGGCCCGGACGACTTCGGCGGACCCGAGTACGAGGGCTGCAACGAGTACCTGGTCATCACCCGGCCCGATGTCATCGGCGCCATCCACCAGTCTTTCCTTGATGCCGGGGCCGACATCCTCCAGACCAACACTTTCGGCGCAACCTCCGTGGTTCTGGCAGAGTACGACCTGGCTTCCAAGGCGCGGCAAATCAACCGGGAGGCGGCCCTGCTGGCCCGGGGTCTTTGCGACGCCGCCTCGACCGCCGACAGGCCCCGCTTTGTTGCCGGGGACATGGGGCCCACGACCAAGGCCATCAGCGTTACCGGCGGCATAACCTTCGACGAGTTGGCCGTCTCCTACCAGGAGCAGGCCGAGGGGTTAATCGAAGGCGACGTCGACCTGCTGCTGCTGGAAACCGGCCAGGACATGCTCAACATCAAGGCCGGCCTGGTGGGCATCGACCACGCTTTCGCCCGGTTGGGCCGGACTGTGCCGGTGGCCGTCCAGGGCACTGTCGAGCCCATGGGCACCCTGCTGGCCGGACAGGACGCCGAAGCCTTCTACACCTCCCTCGCCCACCGCGACCTGCTGTGGGTGGGTTTCAACTGCGCCACCGGCCCGGTGTTCATGACCGACCACATAAGGACCCTGGCGGCGTTGTCCCGCTTTCCCGTGGCCTGCGTTCCCAACGCCGGCCTGCCCGACGAGGACGGCAAATACAACGAGACCCCGGAGATGATGGCCGCAACCATCGGCCGGTTCCTCGAAGCCGGATGGGTCAACCTCATCGGCGGCTGCTGCGGCACCGTCCCGGAGCACATACACTTGCTGGCCCGGCTGGCCGCGGGTAAAACTCCCCGCCGGCCCGCGGCGTCTGCCGAGACCAGGGTATCCGGCATAGAGTCGCTGGTGGTCAACGACGACGTCCGGCCCGCCATAGTCGGCGAGCGCACCAACGTACTGGGCAGCCGCCGGTTCCGCCGCCTCATCTCCGACGGTGGCTTCGAAGAGGCGTCCGAGGTGGGCCGGAGGCAGGTGCGCAACGGCGCCCACGTTCTCGACGTTTGCCTGCAGGACCCGGACCGGGATGAGACCGCCGACATGGTGGCCCTGCTTGACGTTCTCACCAAGAAGGTCAAGGCCCCGGTTATGATTGACTCCACCGACGCCGCGGTGATTGAAACCGCCCTCAAGCGGCTGCAGGGCAAGTCGGTGATTAACTCAGTCAACCTGGAGGACGGCGAGGAGCGGTTCCAGGCCGTGGTTCCTCTGGCCCGCCGCTACGGCGCGGCCCTGGTAGTCGGCTGCATCGACGAGGACAAGGAGCAGGCCCAGGCCATTACCAGGGAAAGAAAGCTTGAGGTGGCCCGCCGCTCATTCCAAATATTGACCGAGAAGTACGGCGTAGAGCCCGAAGACATCATCTTCGACCCATTGGTATTCCCGGCGGGCACCGGCGACCAGAACTACGTCGGCTCTGCAGCGGAGACCATAGAGGGCGTGCGCCTGATTAAGCAGGCCATGCCCCGGGCCAAGACTATCCTGGGCATCTCCAACGTGTCCTTTGGCCTGCCCCCGGCGGGCCGCGAGGTCTTGAACTCCGTGTTCCTGTACCACTGCGTTCAGGCCGGCCTCGACATGGCTATAGTCAACGCCGAGCTGATGCAGCGTTACACCTCGATACCCGAGGAAGAACGCAAGCTGGCCGAAGACCTGATGTGGGACCGGGGAGACGACCCGGTGGCCGCCTTTGCCGCCCATTTCCGGCAGCGCCCCGTCAAGGCTCCCGGCGAAGAGCGCCAGCTCTTGCCCTTGGACGAACGCTTGGCCCTGGCGATTGTCGAGGGCACCAAGGAGGGCCTTGCCGAGGACCTGGATGAAGCCCTGGCGGACAGGGAGCCTTTGGAAATCATCAACGGCCCGCTGATGGCCGGCATGGGCGAAGTTGGCCGGCAGTTCAATGCCAACCAGTTGATCGTGGCCGAGGTGCTTCAGTCTGCGGAGTCAATGAAATTCGCCGTGTCCCGCCTGGAGCCGCACATGGAGCAGGTCGAAAGCGCCGCCAGGGGCACTGTCGTGCTGGCCACGGTCAAGGGCGACGTCCACGACATCGGCAAGAACCTGGTCGACATCATATTCTCCAACAACGGCTACCGGGTGATTAACCTGGGCATCAAGGTGCCGCCCCAGGACTTGATAGACGCTTGCCGGCAGCACCGGCCCGACATCATCGGCCTCTCCGGTCTGCTGGTCAAGTCGGCCCAGATGATGGTCGAGACGGCCCACGATTTCCGGCAAGAGGGAATCAACTGCCCCATGCTGGTGGGCGGCGCGGCGCTGTCCAACCGCTTCACCCGCCTGCGCATCGCTCCCGAATACCAGGCGCTGGTGGCCTACGCTCCCGACGCCATGTCCGGCCTCGCCCTGGCCAACACCATCCAGGAGGCCGACGAGCGAGAGGCGCTGGCCCGTTCACTGGAAGCAGAAACCCGGGAAATGTCCGCGGCCGTAGAGGCCCGTAACCAGGCCGCCGCCGAGGCTCCGGAGCGGGAAACCCAAGCCCCGCCGCTGACCCGGACGGTCAAAGACGTTCAGGTCCCCAATCCTCCGGACCTGCGGTTGCACGTGCTTGACGACTATGACCTGGAGAGCATCTTCCCCTACATCAACCCGGCTATGCTGTACACCAGGCACCTGGGCTTCAAGGGCCGCTTCCAGGATGCGCTGGAAGCCGAAGACCCCGACGCCCTGCAGCTCCGGGACGCCGTCCGCCGGGTCGAGGAAATGATGCTGGCCGATCCGGCTATCACCGCCAGGGCCGTGTTCAAGTTCTTCCCGGCCCAGTCCGACGGCCAGCGGCTGCTCATATACGGGCCCGACAGGCAGACGGTGTTGGAGAGCTTCTATTTCGGTCGCCAGTCTCAGCGGGAAGGGCTGTGCCTGGCCGATTACGTACGGCCCAGGCCGGATGGCCAGTCCGGCGGCGACGTGGACTACGTGGCCATGTTCGTTACCGCGGTGGGGCCGGGCGTCATGGGCCTTTCCCAGAAACTAAGAGACGAAGGACGGTACCTGGACTCCCACACCGTGCAAGCCTTGGCCCTGGAGTCTGCCGAGGCCTTTGCCGAGCTTTTGCACCAGCAAATCCGCCAGATGTGGGGTTTCGGCGACCCGGCCGGCATTTCCTACCAGGACCTGTTCCGGGCCCAGTACCGGGGCAAACGCTACTCCTTTGGCTATCCCGCCTGCCCCAGGCTGGAAGACCAGGAGCAGCTATTCCGGCTGCTTGACGTTGCCCAAAACACCGGCGTAGCGTTAACTGAAGGCTTCATGATGGACCCCGAGTCCACCGTCTCCGCCCTGGTAGTCCACCACCCCGAAGCCAAGTACTTCAACCTAAGCGAGTCCGACATAGAACGCCTGGAAAAAGAAGTCGCCAACCCCTAGCCGCCCAACCGCACCCCACCACCACCCTATCACTCTGAAGCGCCCCCTCTCCTGTCATTCTGAGGAGCCTGCGACGAAGAATCTAGAGTTCCCAGTGGTTGACTGCTCGCGGGGGATTTTGAGATTCCTCTCTGCGCTCGGAATGACAGTTGGCGCCCGGCGCGGTTTTGAGGGTACTTCGACAAGCTCAGTACGAACGGCTCCCACCGTTCGTGCTGAAGCTCTCGAAGCATATGAACGGGCGTGCCAACCGCGGCCGCTACTTGTACCGCCCCTCCGCGATCAGCGGATTGAACGTAATCCGCTTCATCGGCGTGTCCCCGTCGTTCCGCCACTGGTGCAGAACGTCAGGCGGCACCAGCACCGCGTCTCCCGCGGTCACCGGGTAGGTCTTCCCCGCGACCACCAGGCTCGCATGCCCCTCGAGCACATAGACCACGTGCTCCCACGAGTGGGTATGTCCGCCGGCGTCCCGGTGGGAGGCGTACCCCGGGTCTATCGCGCCGTTGTAGATCATTATGTAATTCGGCGCCCCGTCGTCGGCGGTGATAATCCGGGTGTCGGGAGTGCTGGCCAAGTCCCTGTAATTCCGGATAATCGGCGCCACGCCAGTCCCTTTTTCTGTCCCTCCCGGCCTCGCCTCGGGCTGTCCGGCGCTCAGAGGGTTCACCTCGATGCGCTGCAGCGGCTCCGGCCCGCCGCCGTCGTTCACCGAGCGATGGTCCACTTCCGGCGGAATCAGGATAGCGTCGCCTTCTTTGATCGTGTACGGCTTGTCGTCGCAATACATCGTCCCTTTGCCCTGCGCCACGTAGACCAGGTGCTCCCAGTGGTGAATATGGTGCGGGCTGGACTCTCCGGGCGGAATATGCGAGAACATCAGGGTATTCGTGGGCGGGTTGTCGTCCCTGGAAATCATCAAGGTCGTCGGATTCTCCGGGGTTTGCAGGTCGCGGATGTTTCTAATCACCGGTTCCATTCGTCTCTCCTCAATTTGCAGCTTTCCTGGAATTTAGCATCGCCCATCACCCGTCCAGAACGCCTTCCAGCCGGTCAATGAACCGCCCCGTGCGGCCCAAGTGTTCCAGTACTTGGTCGGCGTCCAGAGCGTCTTCATAGAAGTTGACGTGCAGGTAGTTGGCGCTGGCGAACAAGATGTCAATCTCAGGGTCCGATGCCTCGTTGGCAAGGTCCCTGACCGCCGTGAAGAGCAGCCGGTGGTGGTCGTGTTCCCAGCCGCGGGCCTCGCAGGCGGCTTTTACCATCTGCGCCGCGGCCCCCCAGCCTTTCTCCGACGCCTGGGGCAAGTCCCCCGCCTCAAGCTCTGCATAGGCCTGGGCCATGAACCGGCGCGCCGCTTCCCTGTATGTCGTTACTGGCGTAGTCATGGGTTAATGCAACGACCCGCTATACGGCAAGCGGCTCCAGCTTTTCCACCAACTCGGCGACACGAGAGAGGTATGCTTCCACGGTTTCTCTCGAGAGCCAGCCTTCATAAAAGTTGGTGTGCAAAGTTCCCGCCAAGCCGAACGCAGTGCGTATCTCCTCGTCTCCGGTTTCCGCCGCCATCCCATCGATAGCCGTGAAAAGGTGTCCGTGGCCGCTATGCAGCCAGCCCCTGACCTCGCATACAGCCTCGACCGCCTGGGCCGCCGCGCCCCAGCCCTTCTCCGACGCCTGCAACAGGTCGCCCTCGGCCAGGTGTTCCCGGGCCTTGGTCAAGAATTCTCTGGCTGTGGAGTTGTAGTACTGTGCGCGAGCGGTCATCGCTTCACTCCCCGCCGCCTATTTTAGCACAGGGGGAGTCTTCCCCGGCGTCCAGCAGCCCACTCCGTATCGCCCCGACCCACCCTCCGTGTCGCCGCCAGCCACCATCCCAGTGTCACCCCGATCCACCACACCGTTCGCCCTGAGGCTCTCGAAGCGCCTGTCCTGAGCGTGTCGCCGCCAGCCACCATCCGTGTCACCCCGATCCACCCCACCGTGTCGCCGTCCAGCACCCCACCGTTCGCCCTGAGGCTCTCGAAGGGCCTGTCCTGAGCGTGTCGAAGGGGACCGCCAAGCTGCGGAGTGCCGTGCCGGCTGTAGGGCAAATGAGGTCTATGGGAGCGCAATCAGATAGGGATTTGCTCGTAGGAGAACGAAGGGGTCTCCATCCGGTCGCTGGCATGTTCGATGGTTATGGCGCACAGGCGGCCCTCGCCGTCCAAATCCAGAATGGTATTCTCGTCCAAGTCCCTGGTCTCGCTCACTTCGGCGGCGCTAAGCTCTATGTAAAGCGTGTCCGTGTCGCGGAAGTATTTAACTTTCATGGCTTGAACGACCTGTCAAAGAAAGCATTGTGTACGGTCTCCCCATCCGGCAATAGGATAACCCTAAGCCACCTTCCGCCCATCTCCGAAACTTGGCCCCAACGGCGGATTCTCCCATCCTGTTGGACCACTTCTCTTGCCGGGGAATCTATCACCCGCTGAATCCAGTCTAATTCGACAATAGATCTGTCGGGACGGCGGAGAACTTCCTGAAAGTAGTCCGTGAATTTCAATGGGCCCTTGCAACCTCCATTATAAACTAGCGTGCTGCCTTCACAAAATGGGAGGCGTCACACCCCTACATCACCAACCCCGCCCCCTTAGGCCGCGCCTTGCCCCAAGTCGATCCCCACCCCACCGTGTCGCCGCCAGCCACCATCCGTGTCACCCCTAGCCACCCCCCCGTTCGCCCTGAGGCTCTCGAAGGGCCTGTCCTGAGCGTGTCGAAGGGCCTCCTCCGCCCAGCCGGTCATTCCCTTGCAGGGAGACGTTTGCACTATTCTGGGGCCAACTGGAAATTTTAGATTCGCTCCCATTTCCTCCCATTTCCTCCTGTTTTACGGTGGGCCTGGGGACGGGCGAGAATTGGCTCCCGTCTCGAATGGGGGCTGGGTATTTCATGGTAGGGGATAAGGCCGGTGGTTGGAAAGGGGCAAACTGTCAGTAGATGGATTCGTCGCAACACCTGGGCCTATAGTTGCCCGCGTCATGCCATCCGGCCCTGGGGAATCCCCCGGTAGGGGCAACCCTCGTGGTTGCCCTAATCCTGCCATCAGACCCCCTGGGCGCCCACCAGGGACGCCCCTACGCGCCGGTCATGCGATGAACGTGGTCCGGCATGATTGCAACACGGCGATTTCTACGGGCGGGGGGTGCCGGGGCGGCATCAGGGTCAGTTCACCGCTCTGACCCTGATCTGGCTAGATCAGAACCACTTCTGCCCCGTTATCCATACCTTGTGGTGTTCCACTCTGGAGATAACGCCTTGAAGGTGGTCTCCAGCGCCCGAGCTTTCATCGAAGTTTAGTGTGATAGTTACTTGCTGTCCGGTTTGCAGGTCGTGTTTTTCATCCCAGAAGTTCAATTCAAACTCTTGAGGCTTATCCATTTCGATCGTGTCTGTAACTACATTTTCGATAGTGTCTGTAACTACATTCGAAATCGGAAGAGGGAAGAAATCGTCTTGTGAGTGGATATGTAACTGTCTGACTTGCTGGGCTGTGTTTACGGACACTCGTTTGCAATTGTGAGCGATCATCCAATGCTTGGCGTCTTCAAAGGATTTGTAGAAAGCCGCTCTGTTATTGAAGATTGGCTCAACGAACCATCGGCTTTGAATATGCCTTGATATGTAACCCAACACTTCTCCGCCTGGAGAAAACAACGCAGCCGAAGTATGTTGTTCATTCTGCCACTTAACCTGTACCTCAACATCGGGATATTGGCCTGGCAAACTAGGAGGTATGTCTCCACAGGCCCCGATATAGAAACTTACCGCGGGGTCTGCTGATGGCGGCGGTGGAGCGTACGATTGCTTGTCTGTTGCGTTAAGCCCCTCAAATGCCTTCCGAAGGTTCTGACGACCAAGTTCATCAATCTCTTCGACCAGATAATCTTGTTGGACAGCCTCCTTCAGAGCGGTTCGAAGGTTTGGTTTGGTCTGTAACCATTTCAGTAGCAATTTGACTGCTTGTTCGCTCGATGTCCCAGGAGAATATATAAACGCTCTTCGTAATTCCTTACTTACCGTCTGTTCAACCCGTTCTGACACCAAGCGCTGTTGGTCCGAAGCAACAAGATGCGATAATGCCTCTAGTATCTCCCTATGTAGATGGAGCGAAATGCGAAGTATTGAGGCCACAGAGTCATCTCCAGGAGAATTGTCCTCTATCCAATATCGCATTTCCTTAAAGGCATCTCCGGATCCTACCTCCATAAGATATGTTTCTAATGTCTCAATGTGGGGTGCCAGTTCCAAATCATACTCATAGAAACTAACGGCATCCTGGTAGGAATTTGCTAGGTCATCTGCCCATTTTCCGTTGTTGATTTGCTTGGTGAGTTTATACAAGTGGTACAAATCGTGCCCCTTTTGGGTACTCTTAGGGTAATGTAGACCTGCTTTTTCTAAGCGAGCCTTGAGCCCTTTCTCTATAGCGTGGTGAGCTATCAGGGCACGGTTGGCTATCTGCATCGCCCTATATTGCGGCATTAGTTCATTGCCCTTCAAAAAGGCAGTGTCCAAGATGCGAACCACATCTCGCATAGACTCATGCTTAAGATATTCGAATGATTCCGTCATTGGCCTGATCCCAGCCTTTGCACTACCGATTCCGTTTGCGTTTGGGGTTTTCATGGGGCTGCTTGAACTATATGATCAACCCCGCCCCCCTTGGGCCTCGCCTTCCCCCCATGCACCGACGGCTCCGCGCACCACTTGGCCGCCAGCCGCCGCACCCCTGCGTAGACCTCCTCGTCAAACCCCAGCAGGTCGCACACCACCCGTTGGTCCAGCAAAGCGCGGTTGGGGTCAGCGTCCGCCAGATACGCCGGCTTCAACTCCTTGTCCCGGAACTCCTCGAAGATGGCCTCTGCGATAGCTAACTGTTTGTCACTGAGGGTGCGGAAGTCGAGCACGGGCATCAACTCAGCCAAGTTAACCGTTATTCCGGCCTTACTTGATTGCTGGCGACTGGAGTGCCACCAATATGAAAGTAACCCCAAAGTGCCGTTACACCAGATAGAAAAGGCGTAGTCGTACCGCTCGTCATCAAAACCCATATTGGGCCAGACTCTGCCCCCGATTGACTTCCTTTCAGTAAAGGCTACGGCAAGTGCTTGGGATCCAAACGTAAACTCACTATTCAGGTGTGTGCGACTCGCAGTAGCCCATATCTCGCCGGCTTTCTCTTCCATTCCAGGGCGAACTACCAACTGCAAATCAGGTGCGCAAATCATCCGCGTTTCTTCTGTTGCATGGTGGTTCCATATGGCAGGGTAGGTAGCTGTGTCGCTAGCGTCCATTTTGCTGAATGGTCCTTTGTGCGCAACACTAACCAGCAACTGATGGTCAAGTCCCCTCCGTCCAACTTGGTTCAAAGGTGTAATCATTAATTTCTGAGAATTCGATTGTGTGGGTAACCACAACTCCCCAACGGACAACGAATAAGCTACTTGTGCTACTGATGCGTCCAGAATACGGGCTGCACCCCATCCTTTCTGGTGATTTTTGACTGGTACATCTAGCATCTCGCCAACAACCTCTGCCCCTGAGTAGATGTGTGTGCCTCCATAAGGCCCGTCCTCTAGTCGACGGATCGCATCAACTCTACATGCGCCCTTCGCAAGCTCCAGTGAGTGCACGAAACTCCTTGGCCTCCCCAAGAGGGAAATAAATTTCGCCCGGAAGTCAGGTTTTTCCGTCAGTGCTATCTTGCGTCCTATTACCAAGCATTCCGCCATACCTGTATCAGATGAAAAGGACATGTCACCACCATTCGCGGCAATGCTTACGATTGTGATGTCGTTATATTGAGTGGCGATCAGTTCACGGAATTTGGCCCATGACGCGCCATTGATTGCAGTGAATGGCAGCACCAAAGCAATAACACCATTAGGACGAAGTTTGTTGTTGGCGAGGGCCGCAAACACTGATCCCTCACCGGCGTGACCGTGGTAACAAGTATCCTTTGCTAGGTAGTTCAACCTGTTCGCCATTGCGGATTGATCATCCCGCGACGAATTGAAGGCTGCAAAGGCGGCGTTCAGAACTCCGCCGGCGGCATCATAATGCTTGGTGTTGCTAGGGAACGGTGGGTTCATAATCACAAGATCGAAGCCGCCGTGGGGGATGTCGGCGATAACTTGGGCCGCTGATTCATCGCCATCGCTGCCGGTGCGTAAGGCAGGCTCGTGCATATCAAATGCGGTGAAGGCCGCCGATGCTCTTATCAGTTCCAGAGAGCCGACGGAGACAGTGCCCTTGGTTGATCTGCCGTAAGGAAGAACGTACAGCCGGGATTGGCTGAAACCCACGTTAGGCTGAACCCCGGCCAGGGTCGAACCAGTGATATGCACCGCGGAAGGCATGACATCGCAGCCGTAGAGGACTTCCTCCATCATTACTCGGTGCAATCCGTCGAGGTCACCTCCGGCTCCATCGTGGCGGGATGCTATCTGCTCGTACACCGCCGAGAGCAGTGCACCGGTGCCACATGCAAAGTCGCCAACCCTGAGTTTGCCGATGGCCTCGGCGTCGCTCCAGTCCACCCTCTGCATTTTGGCTACAGCCAGTCGGGCCAACAGTGCCGCGGATGCTGGCAGGGTGTAGAACGTCGCTAGGTACTTCCGGTCGGCAATCAGCCGCTGGAACACCCGCCCGGTCAGGTCGTGGGAGTTATCTATGCCCTTGGCGCTCATTTCCCAAACTCGGACTTCCAATGCCCGCATAATTTGGGCGGCTGCGGCCGGAGAAAGCTCTCCAACGATGCTCCTAGCCACCGCGAAGATTGGCCAATAGTTTATTTTTAGGATGTCGGACCAAGCTTTCAGTATCTCCTCTTGGGGGTTGGCTACTTCCTGTCCACAGACATGGTGAAGCTGCTTGATACCTTCGTGCATACCGGCGATACGCCCGTGAAACACCATGGCGTTGGCGATAATGGCGCAAGCCATCTTGCGGGTCTGGGGCACGTTGGCCATCCCCAGGATGCGGGCTATCTGAGCCGTTACGCCGGGGCGGCTTTTGTCTTCTTCTTCCAGCATGGCCGCCGTCGCGTCTATCCCTGTCTGCAACGCCCTGGCGGCGCTATCCACTGAGGCTTGCGGAACCGACACCAAGCGGACCATATTGGCCAAATCTTCTACCGAACCGTCCAGCCAGCCCGATTGTGGAAAACGTTGGATTCCCCGCCCCTCATCGTTGAAAAGGCAATAGGACAGCAGAGCGTCCTTGAGTGCAACCTGTAGGTCGTCTGCATCCTCAAGGTATTTCGGATAGCGCAGAGCGATGGCGGCCTCAATGACGCGTCCGCTTGCGGCCACCTCCAGCCCAAGTCGGCCCTTTGCCTCGGACTCGGCATTTGCCGCGGGCAGGTACTCGGCTTCTATTACCACCGGAGCGCGGTCCGGGGCGGTTATCAGGACGTCGGGCGTTCGACCCGGATGCCCGGTGATAACCTGCGTGTTCTCGGAACGCACCTGGCTGCTGGACAGCATCCCTTGTAGCAGTATGCCCAGGGCGTTATTGACATTTGGTTCTCTTTGATGTGGGGTCATGGCCTTATGGGCGACTAACTCGCCCCTCACGTCCCGCCGTCGGTCTGGTCGATGCGGGCTGTATTCGCCTTAATCACCGCCATCGCCTGGAGCATCCGTTGCAGCGTCTCGTCCCGGCGCGTTCCCGACTCTCCCAGTTGCTGGACCGATTCATTCGTGCGCCGGACCGATTCTTCCAGTCTCTGTAACGATTCATCCAGTCTCCGTAGCGATTCATCGACTCGCCTCTGGTCCTGCTCCATCAGAATGATCATGTCCGTAGCGTATTGAGTGAACTCTTCCACGTTTCTCATGCGTTCCTGCATCCCAGCTTTGCCTCCCCTGTTCCACGGTTTCCCGGGCCAGCCCGCCATGCCTGTGTCAGGCAGGCATACGTCCTACGCACACACTGAGGGCCGCAACAGGCCCTGTCAAGGGCCTGCTGACACCGGGAATTATAGCCCACAGGCTGCCAGTCAGGAACCGCAACCAAGCGAAGCGCCATCCCCCAATCCTGCCCATCACGACCATCCCAAAAATCACAGTCCTGACATTTGCCCCATTGACGCGTCCCGCCCCCGGCCCGTAAGCTGAAAGCATGTCGCCGACAACCCAACAACCGGGGCGCTCCACCGCCCGCCCCCCACAACCCGGAGTGAGCGGAAATGGGCGAAAATGGAGGGGGAATTAAAAAATTCCGGCCTGCGTCAAAACCGAGCCAATCCAGGCCCGCGCCGGGCGCAAAACATTGACACTCCAGGGCTGCCGTGTCACAATTCCCGCGTCGGCAAACGCCGCCTTGGCCTTGGTCACGCGCAGGGAATTGCCGGGCTTGAGGCCAACGGCGGGCCGGATTCGACAAGCGGTCGATAGCTTCGGCCAGCCTTGAGAACACGACGAAGACGGACAAACGGGAGGCCGGTTATGTCTACCAGCAAAGTCATATCGTCGGACAACCACATTCACGAGCCCATAGACCTCTGGACCACCAGGATGTCCCCGCAGTTCAGGGACCGGGCCCCGCACATCGAGCACCTGGAAGACGGCGACTGGTGGTACTGCGACGGCCGCAAGGTCATCGGCGGCGGCGGCGGCGCCGACGCCGGAGTCAGGTTCGAAGACCCCGACAAACTCAGCGCCGCCCACAGGATGGAAGAGGGCCGGCTGGGGGGCTTCATACCTGAAGAGCATGTCAAAGACCTGGATATCGACGGCATGGACGTCAGCATCATCTATCCAACCACCGGCGTCATGCTCTACGGCACCGAGGACAGCGACCTGCTGACCGACATCTGCCGGGCTTACAACGACTGGGTCTCCGAGTTCTTCAACACCATTCCCGACCGTCTCAAGGGCATCGCCATGCTCAACGTGGACGACGTGGGCATTGGGGTCAAGGAGCTGGAGCGGGCCCACAAGATGGGCTTCTCCGGCGCCATGATTTCCGTCTACCCCCTCGCCGGACAGCTCTACGACCAGCCCCGGTACGAACCCCTCTGGGCCGCCGCTGAGAGCCTTGGAATGCCCCTCAGCATGCACGCGGCGACCAACCGTGCCGACGCCGGCAACAACTTCGCCAATCCCGACATCGGCAGGCCCGCCTTCATCTGCAACATGGACCACTGGGTCCGCTGCTCGCTGGCCGACTTGATTTTCAACGGCGTCTTCGAGCGCTATCCCGAGCTCCAGGTGGGGTCGATAGAAATGGAACTGTCCTGGGCGCCCCACTTCCTGGACCGCCTGGACTACACCTATACCCAGAGGGGCCCCGGCGCCGCCCGGCGCTACCGGCTGAAAGACGGCAGCGCCCTTCCCAGCGACTTCTTCCGCACCAACGTGTTCCTCGGATTCCAGGAAGACGCCCTGGGCATCAGGGACCGCCATATCATCGGCGTGGACACCCTCCAGTGGGGGGCCGACTATCCCCACGGCGAGGGCACCTTCCCCAGGAGCCGTGAGATTCTCGACCACATCCTCGCCGAGTGCACCGAGGAAGAAAAAGCCAAGATAATCGGCGGCAACGCGGCCAGGATATACCACATAGACTAGCCCGGCCCGCCGGACCCCCCCGGACCAATGATTTAGCCCTCTCGGCAAGTCCGGGAGGGCTATTCTAAAGCCAAAGCGCCGGCTGAAACCCGCTGGCCCCGCCAGCCCCGACCCAGCCGCAATCGTGGGCGGTTAGCTCAGATGGTTAGAGCGCCTGCTTTACACGCAGGAGGCCGCAGGTTCGAGTCCTGCACTGCCCACCACCGTTGATAATTCGTACTCTTCCCCTGTTGAGCCGACAGCGGGAACCACCGAGTACGGAACAAAGTAAAAGAATGGCCGCAAAGACCTCCAAGAAGTCCTCGAGGGACGCACAAGAGCCTGGACCTAAGCCCGTCCTTCTCTCAGGCGGCAACCTGCAGATACCCAAGGCCGATGGCGACGCCCCCGTGCAGGCCTACATCGCAGCAATGCCGGGCTGGAAAAGCGATGTTGGGCGCCGCCTCGATAACCTCATCGTGCGCACCGTGCCCGACGTGCGCAAGGCCGTCAGATGGAACTCCCCATGGTATGGCATAGAGGGCCGGGGTTGGTTCCTGAGTTTCCACGTGTTCACCAGTTACGTGAAGGTGACGTTTCTACAGGGCGCATCGCTGCGGCCCGTCCCCCCGGGTGCGGGTAAGGACGAGGACTCGCGGTGGTTTGACGTATACGAGGGCGGCCTCGATGAAGAGCGGATGGCGCAGTGGGTCAAGCAAGCTGCGGTCCTGCCTGGTTGGCGCGGGTTTTAACAGCCTGAGTATCTTGGTCCGGCAGGGTCGCCGAAGCCGCTCCGGCGGCAACGGTTTATGTAAAGCCGGTGTGCGCGCCTCGTTGGCCTTCTCCGGGCCGTGATATACTTCCCGGCGTCGCCAATTGTGCGGCGCCAAGCCGCGGCGGGCGGCTATCTCTGTTACAACTTGACGCAGGAGAGGAAGGGATGACAGTGCGCAACCTGATGGCGGCGACCGCAATCATGGTCCTGTTGCTGGCTACGATTGCCTGCCAGGGAGACGCAGGCCCCGCGGGGGAACGAGGCCCCGCCGGGCCCCAGGGCGCCGCCGGAGCGTCGGGGCCCCCCGGAGCGGCAGGGCCTCCGGGTCCCGCAGCAGACCCCTCCGACCTGGATGAGACTGCCTTGCTTTCCTTCTTCGAACTCTTGGAAGGCTTTGCGGATCCCGGCTTGGCCGGACAACCCGACTTGATCGCCTCTGCGCCTCCCAGGAGCCGGACCGCCGAATACACCCAATACGTCGTCGAACAAGCCATCGACAAGTATGACTCGGAAGGCTTGGACGACACCGTTGCGTACTACAACACCCCAGAAAGCATCGACGGCCAGTGGTACGTGTTCATCTTTGACGAGAACGACGTTATGCTGGCTTATGCGGTCGACCCCGATGTTGTTGGGCTGCACTCCGCTGAGATTGACGGACCCAATGACTATCCTGCCGGAGATGCCGTAGTTGCGTCCGCCCGGGAGGAGGGAGCCTGGTTCAGCTACACTTTCCCTAACCCGGCGACCGGCGGCACAGATACCAAACATTCCTGGATAGTCGAATACGACGGCCTGACCTTCGGGTCCGGCTGGTATGAGCATGGGCCAAGCAAGTCCGATAATCCGGCCTACACCCAGTCCTTCGTGCAACAGGCCATTAACCTGTATGACGCAGTGGGTCTTGAGGGCGCCCTCGACTATTACAACAGTCCGGATAGCATTGACGGCCAATGGTACGTGTTCATCTTCGACGAGAACGACGTTATGCTGGCTTATGCGGTCGACCTAGATGTTGTTGGACTGCACTCCTCTGAGATTGACGGGCCCAATGACTACCCTGCCGGAGATGCCGTAGTTGCGTCCGCCCGCGAGGAGGGAGCCTGGTTCAGCTACATATTCCCCAATCCCGACTCGGGCGCCATCCAAGCCAAGCACTCCTGGATTGTCGAACATGACGGCCTGATATTCGGCTCGGGCTGGTATGAGCCCGGGCCCTCCAAATCCGACAATTCTGCTTATACCAAGGCTTTCGTGGAGGAGGCCGTCAACCTTTATAAAGCCGTCGGCCTTGACGACACCCTCGACTACTACAACACGCCGGAGAGCGTTGACGGACAGTGGTATATGTTCATCTTCGGCCGGGACGACGACGTAATGGTCGCCCATGCCAAGGCCCCCAAACTGGTTGGCTCGCTCGCCTCAGATATCTACGACCCCACCGGATATCCTTCTGGGCAAGCATTGTCAGCGGTGGCTGACGAGGATGGCGAGTGGTTCAGCTATACCTCCGATAACCCTGCCACCGGCGTCGTCCAAGCCAAGCACTCCTGGGTTGTCGAATATGACGGCCTGGTATTCGGCTCGGGCTGGTATGAGCCCGGGCCTTCCAAGTCCGACAATCCGGCCTACACGCAGGCCTTCGTTGAGAGAGCCATAAACCTCTACGACGCCGTCGGCCGGGAAGCTACTGTTGAGTACTACAACACCAAGGAAAGTGTGGACGACCAGTGGTACGTCTTCATCATCGACGAGGACGGATACACAATCGGCCACCATAATCCGATGTTCCGCGGTCGGGACCCAAGCCTCCGAGTTGACTCTACGGGGTACTTCTATGGCGACGAATTGCTGGGCGCCTCTGAGTCGGGACGCTGGTTGCAATATGTGTTTGAGAACCCGGATGCGGACGGTGAACGACGGAAACACACCTGGGCGGTGCTCCACGACGGACTGATTTTCGGGTCGGGTTGGTACGAATAGTGGCGACTCATCCAACTTCACACCCGGACATCATGTCCGTCCTGGAAGACCGAGGCTACCGCACTACCGCTCCCAGGCGGGCCATCATCGGCATCCTGGAAGGGAAGCGCGAGGGGTTTACAGTCGAAGAAATTAGCAACGAACTGCCGTTCGTGGGCAGGGCGACTGTCTTCCGGACCGTCAAGCTCCTCATGGAAGTTGGCGCGGTATGCAGGCTGAACCTCATTGACGGCGCTCCCAGGTACAGCCTATCCAATGTCGGCCACCATCATCACACCGTCTGCGTCGAATGCGGAAATGTGGGCGAGTTCCGCGCTGATACCATCGAGCGGTTGGTGATGGGCATGGGCAACAATATCTCCGACGAGATAGTCGGGCACCGCGTCGAGATCTACGTTATCTGCGAAAAATGCAATAACGACCAGGGCGCCTAGCGAAGATCACAGGACACCAAGTCTACTTGAATCAGGTTGACTATTGAGATACGTTATCATATACTCCGGCTCGGCCGCGGCCCATCCAGCCCAAATGTCAAGGAAAGATTGATATCAGGATGTATGGGCATAAAGTGATACCAAGTATTAGAAACAGTGCGCCGGTTCCCGGCGGTGTTCGGCGAGACGACGGTCGGTGAACATTTGGCCAGCGTTGTCGCAACTGAATCGGGAGCGGAGCCGGTCAGGCTCTATTCAGGATCTCTGGACGCAGAAGGCGCCGCCGCGGCGACCTGCATAGGCATCGTGGGAACCAACGTAGAGCGTGTCGTAGAAGCCCTGCAGTGAGGGACCGACGCGGGGTGATGAGTTTGGGACGATGATGACCTACGAGCCAGGTATAGCCGTCGAAGAAGTTAGTGTGGTGCGGGGAGGACATAGAGCCATCGCCGACGTAACTTTCGAGGTGGGCCCGGGAACCCTCATGGGTGTGTTGGGGCCGAACGGCGCAGGCAAGAGCACCCTGTTCGACGCCATAGCAGGAGTGTTGCCGGTAAGCCAAGGCACTGTGACGCTACTTGGTGAAGCTACTCGGAGGGGCGCCCTGGCTTACGTTCCCCAGCGTAACAGCATTAATTGGCTATTTCCGGCCAGCGTTCAGGACGTAGTGACCATGGGGTGCTGCAACACTGGGATATTCCGGCGGCCGGGCAAGCGGGAAAGGGAACTCGTAAAGGTCTGCTTGGGGCGCGTCGGGTTGTGGGAGCAACGGTCAAGACTCATGACCGAGCTTTCGGGAGGTCAGCGTCAGAGAGTATTTATAGCCCGAGCGTTGGCCCAGCAAGCCAGCGTCATTCTGCTGGACGAGGCGTTCAGCGGCGTCGACGTGAGCGGTCAAGAGGAAATCGTACAGGTTCTCCAGTCTTTGTGCGATGAAGGCAAGGTGGTGCTTCTGGCTACCCACGACCTTACGAACCTTGCCGAGCGCTTCGACCAGATCCTCTGTATCAACCAACACGTGTGCGCGTGCGGTCCTCCTAAAGAGGCCTTCACGTCCGAGGTGCTGGAAGAGTTGTACGGCTCCCCCCAAATCGAATTCGACCCCCATCACTTTCATGCCTCCGGACGCATGTCGTGATTGACTACATAATCGGGCCATTCGAATACGGCTTCATGGTGCGGGCCCTCGCCGTATCGGTGGTTGTGGGCGTGATGTGCCCGGTGCTTGGGGCCTATGTTGTTATCAGGGGACGGGCATTCATGGGCGATGCGCTGGCCCACTCGGTGTTGCCGGGCATGGTGGTCGCTTTCCTGCTGGGGGTCAGCCCGTTTATCGCGGCCGTGCCCGCAGGGATTGTATTGGCGTTGCTGATGGGCGTGGTGGCGCGCCGCACCGGAGTCAGCGAGGATACGTCAATCGGCATCGTTTTTGCCGCAATGTTCGCCCTTGGGTTGGTGATGCTGTCCAAGGCCACTACTATCAACGTAAACATCGAAGACCTGCTGCTGGGGCAAGTGCTGGGAGTGAGGCAGAGCGAGGTATACGTTTCGATGGGCCTGGCGGCGATAGTCATGGTCGGGCTGTACGCCTTTCACC
>CAXXWY010000012.1:0-22977 GCA_963668505.2 Dehalococcoidia bacterium
CGCCACACTGGTGGATGCCCAAGTGCGTCGTCCTCCGGTATCTGAAGGGCGGGGGGCCAAGAGTTCTACGGACCCCGATGCCGACTGGAGCTACACCGGCCGGGGGTCCCGGACGCACTTTGGCTACAAGGTGCACCTGGGAGTGGATGCCGGCACGGGATTGGTGCGCAAGGCGGCGCTGACGCCTGCCAAGGTCTATGAGAGCGAGGTGGCCGATGGCCTGGTGAGCGGCGATGAGCGGGCGGTGTACGGTGACCGGGCCTATGAGTCCAAGCGTCGGCGCCGGTGGCTGAAGTCCCAGGGGATTAACGACCGGATCATGCATCGTTCGCATAAGCATCAACGGCAGTTACCGCACTGGCAGCAGTGGCGCAACGAGTTGATAAGTCCCAGGCGGGCCCTCGTCGAGAAGATATTCGGCGCCCTGAAGCGCAGCTACGGCTACAGCCGTGTGCGCTACAGGAGCCTGGGACGAAACGCCGTGGAGATGTGGTTCAAGCTGATGGCGTACAACCTGAGGAAGGCAACCAAATTGGCTGGCTGCGCCGCCTGAGACCACCCTATGACCGGTGGAAGCGTGGGCCACTCACTTGACAACGCAAAGGTGCGGCCCACCGGCCTGGGCATAGGGCCTATTGACCCCACTTTTCTGTCGGGGAAACCCGCAAAATACCATGCCGCGAGTTACGCAAAGGCCTCCGCAGGCGGGAATCTCGCACCGCGGGTACCGTTGCTCAACATGAAAAGTGCTAAGACTTGGTTACGCCGCGGACATAGTTGATGAAGGCACTGCAAGCAACCAGCATGAACTTGGCTTCCTCAAAAGTCACTGTTCGGCTGTCGTCCATCAGAGCGTGCCGGATGCCGCCTTCGTCCGAGGTGTATCCATATAAGCGGCTAAATGCGTCTCTCAGGGCCGGATGCAGCGGCGCTTTCTGATCTAGATGCTTCAGTAGGTCCCCCAATGTTCCCTTGTCCGTTTCGAGCGTAATCTTGACTTGGCCTTCGACGGCTGAGATGGACTCCTTGATCGAATTACGGTAATCAGGATTTTGGCGGTCTGCTAAGAGTTGGACAGCCCGATCCAATTGATCCGACACGGCCCCGGTGGTCACAGTCAAGGCAGCATCAATTTCAGCCAACTCTACTGGATCCGTCATAGGTGTTATTAACTTGCCTACAAATCGGTAGCCAGATAACTCTTTTTCCAGGCAGAAGTTAATTTCACTTCGGAATGCTTGCATAATCTCGGAGCTATAAATGCCCTGATTGGCAATGAACTCAATGGCGTCGTATACCTCGTGCCATGGGCTATTCAAAAACCGTTGCTTCAGTCGATCTACAAGAGGACTCAGAAATTCCGGATCAAAGTCGTCGAGCGGTAACTTGAACAAGTTCGCCCATAAGTCGGTGTATGTCTCTACCAGGCGTGGTCCTGGCACACGCGGATTTCCAAATCTCTGATATGTCGCATTCCATAACGCTGTGCGCAAATCCCGGTCCATGGATTCAAGTTGGACTGTATCCCTGATTGGAGTGTAGCCGTGCCGTTGCGAGAATCTCATTGGGCGAGGCCCCCTTATCGTCACTACCTTGACCTAACCTAAAGTATAATTGCTCTTGCAATCCATTTTCTGGCAAATCCAGGCGGCCATCATGCGAAACGCCCTCTACTACGGCGACAACCTCCAGGTCCTCCGTGACCACATCCCCGACGAGTCGGTGGACCTGGTCTACCTGGACCCGCCCTTCAACTCCAACGCCTCCTACAACGTGCTGTTCAAGGAGCGCACCGGCGAGGAGTCCCCGGCGCAAATCAGGGCCTTCACCGACACCTGGGAGTGGACCCAGGAAACGGAGCGCGCCTACGAGGACGACATCATCCGCAACCCCAGCGTCCCGTCGGCGGTCAAGGACATGATAACCGCATTCCGCCAGTTCATCGGTCGCAACGCCATGATGGCCTACTTGGTGATGATGGCGCCCCGCCTGGTGGAGTTGCGCCGGGTGCTGAAACCCACCGGCAGCCTTTATCTCCACTGCGACCCCACCGCCAGCCACTATTTGAAATTGCTCTTGGATACGGTGTTTGGTTCAGAAAACTACAGAAATGAAATCGCTTGGCGTAGAACCAACGCGCATAACGACGCCAAACAGGGACGTATGCAATACGGCAATGTCCGCGACACCATCTTGTTCTATACCAAGGGGAACAAGTGGACCTGGAATTGGTTATACACGGGATACGATTACCAATACATAGATTCATTCTACAAATATACGGAACATAATACCGGTCGCCGGTACCGCATGGGTGACCTGACAGCCGCAAAGCCAGGGGGGCGACACCAGCTATGAATGGCGCGTCAAACGTCCAGCGAGCGGGGATTGGCTGGCTGATTTAACGGACGAATATGTTAACCCGCTTGACGGTTGGGAATACAAAGGCGTATTGCCTTATCGTGGGCGGTATTGGGCGTATTCAAGAGAAGGCATGGCGGCGATGTCCCAAGAGGGACGCTTAGTCTACACAAAAAGTGGGATGCCCAACTACAAACGCTATTTGGATGAAATGCCAGGAGTACCCCTACAGAACGACTGGACCGACATACGTCCGACCTCACGTTCGGAATATCTTGGATACAAGACCCAAAAACCCGAGGCCCTGCTGGAACGCATCATCAATGCCTCGTCCAACCCCGGCGACGTGGTGCTGGACCCCTTCTGCGGCTGCGGCACCGCCGTCGCCGCCGCCCAGAAGCTCAACCGGAAATGGGTCGGCATCGACGTAACCCACCTGGCGGTGGCGTTGATGAAGAACCGCCTCAAGACCGCCTTCGATCTGGACCCGGCGAAGGACTACGACGTGACCGGCGAGCCCCAGGACGAGGGCAGCGCCCGGGCCCTGTGGGAGCAGGACCCCTACCAATTCCAGTATTGGGCCGTCTCTCTGCTGGAAGCCCAGCCCCAGGAGGCGCAGAAGAAGGGCGCCGACGGGGGCATCGACGGCCTGATTTATATCATCGACGGGCCTAAGCGGACTCCGCACAAGGTAGTGATTCAGGTGAAGGGCGGGCACGTTACCGTGTCCCAGGTGAGGGACCTGAAGGGAGTGGTGGAGCGGGAGGAGGCTGCCATGGGCCTGTTCATATCCCTGGACGAACCCACCGGGCCGATGCATCGGGAGGCCGTCGCCGGTGGCTTCTTCCACTCTGACCTATGGCAGAAGGACTTCCCCAGGATTCAGTTGCGCACGGTGTCGGAAATGCTGGCGGGCAAAGGCTTCGACCTGCCGCCGCAGCCGGTGGCGTCCTACCAGCCCGCCCAGCGGGTCCGCCGCTCCCAGGGGCGGCAGGCGAGTTTGGATGAAAGCGGCTAACGCCGCGAGGATTCCGTGTTGACGTGAGCTATAGGTCACGGAGTTGGGCAAAGTTCACTACGGTATCCTCGCCCTTCTCCAAGGCCGCCAAGTACAAATCAAAGTCTACTGTGATCAGGGGTGTCCGGGGAGTAATCACTTCCTGTAGCGCGGCGTCGGTTAGCCCAAGCTGTTCGAATTGACTGTTGTCGGTAGCAACCTCGCTGGCGACCACTACCTCCTCGCTTTCGTGAACAATGTACCTGAGCCTCCTCAGTATTCGGGACCGCTCCGGCTCTCCATGCTGCGCGAGCAGGTTGGAAGTCTCCGTAAGCGTGTTGGGCATTACCAACACACGTCCAACCTGGTGAATCATGTCTAGTAGAATGTCGTAGTCATCCGCCGTATAGCCATCCAAGCGACGGTGTTTGACTATCAGTTCCCGCCCTTCACTGCCTACCACAAGCAACACGAAAAGGCTCGCGTCAATGAATATCCCGGTTTGATACACGGGATTACGCTGTATTCTCTCTCAGAATACGGTCCTTGAGGGATTCAACGTCGCCGCTTTCGTTATTGATGCGCATCACTTTGTACGAGCGCGCCGAGCGTCCTTCTCCGAGCGCAGGGCTCAGGACATTTTTTTGGTCCCACGGCCTGGAAAACCCAATGGTAATTTTCCACGTGTTGGTTAAGCTTTCGAACTCAGCTTCTTCGAGGCCAAGGTTCGTAATTTGTTCCCCAGCGAAAAGCTGTGCAACATAGTCCTTAGCCGTCTGCGACGCTTCTTTTACGTCCATTGGGTTTCTCCGTTCCTATTCTCAAGCAGTGCGAGTGTAGCACTACACGCCGAATTTCTACAATAAATGATCGTAGGTGGGCTATCGGATAGCGATGGTTACAAGGCCCGTCCGCCGCTCCCAGGTGGAGCAGACGCCCATGCAGGGGATGGACACTCCCGCATAGCCGACAGCAAGGCTCAGCGTCTTAAACTCGTCATTCCCCCGCGCAGGGACACCTTTGCGTAACCATCATTCCGGCCATGTCTCCCCCAAACGCATCATTCCGGCCATGTCTGCCCCCAAACGCGTCATTCCGGCCCCCGAGCCGGAATCTAGGAGTGCGCGAACGGACTCCCAACCTCTGGCCATTCCCCACCCCCCTGCGCAACCTGTCATTTCGAGCGCAGCGAGAAATCTAAAATCCCTCACCGCAGCCGCCGTTACCCCTTCATCAAGACCGCGCCAAGCTGCCACCATAGACTTTAGACCCCTCACTCCGTTCGGGGTGACAGAGGTGGCGCCGGGGTGACGGCGTATGTCGCCAGCCCATAAACCCCGTCGCCCGACATACCATCCATACCCGTTCACCCTGAGGGAAATCGAAGGGCCTGTCCTGAGCCGAGTCGAAGGGCGAACAGGCTGCCACAACTCCGGTCCATGAACCAGTCACTCGCCCCATTCAGCAGGCCATTGCATCACTGCGAAAATATGCTACCATATTGTTAGCACATTGCTAGGAGGCAAGTTATGGGAACCGTACACGTGCGGCGCCTAGACGATGACGTAGTCAACCGGCTGAAGCTCCGCGCCGCCGCCAACAACCGTTCTCTGGAGGGCGAGGCCCGCCACATCTTGGAGCAGGCCGCAGAGTACAACATAGATGGCAAGGCCGAGGCGTTCCAGTCCCTGTCCGAAAGATTGCGCAAGGAAACTGCCGGACTGCCTCAGACACCCTCATACTTGCTGATCAGAGAAGACCGCGAAAGTGGCCATAGGGATTATTGATGCGGCTGGTTGTGGACGCCAGCGTAGCGGTCAAGTGGTTCGTGGAGGAGGAATACTCCGCCGAGGCCGGCCGGCTGCTCGAAGGCGGTCATGAACTCCACGCTCCTCGTCTCTTGGCGTTGGAGGTCGGCAACGCCCTGTGGCGCAAGGCCCGGATGGGGACGCTGGAGCGCAGCCGAGCGGGAACGCTGGCGGCTGCAATTTCAGACGCGCCCGTTCGTTGGGCGGAGGACGACGAGCACTGCCCGGAGGCGGTCCTACTGGCGCTGGCCCTGGACCGCCCGGTGTATGACTGCTTGTATCTGGCACTGGCGCATCGGATGAGGGCAACGCTGGTGACGGCTGACACCCGTTTCGCCAACACGCTGGCAGCGACTGAACACGGCGGCGCGGTGATTACTCTTGACAACCCGGTCTTGGCCTGAGCGCTCGTTTCTGCTGACAAATCTCGCTTGACAGCCCCCTAAACCCGCCCGCAAACTTAAACGTGATGACCCATGCGTTGACGGCGCTGTACATGTCCTATCCGTTCCTCATTCGTTTCAACCGAGTAAGAATCCGACGGCCATGATGCCGAACTCGCCGACAGGCCGGAATGGGCGAAAATGAGCGGAAATGGAGGGGAAACCAAAATTTTGACCCAGAGCGTCACCCCCCCACCCCCGGCAAGCCAAAATGGGAGGAATCGGGAGGAAATGATAGGGGATCTAAAATTTTCGGCCCAGGCTCTGCTATTATGATGGCATCTAACGAACACACCTATCGTAGCTCCCGGCTAGCGGAGCGTGCGGTACAACCGGACGCCTAGCGTCTCATCGCAGGACGCGGGGCTGAGCGACGACAAAGAGGGAAGTTCATGACTACCCAGGTTTTACCGGAAACAGCGCGGGAAGTGCGGGAATTGATACGCTGTGGCCAGTGGCGTGGTGTGACTTCCGGCGTGGCCCCGGGGCACGTGCAGGCCAACCTAGCCATCCTGCCCAAGGACCTGGCTTTCGACTTCCTCCTGTTTTGCCAGCGGAACCCCAAGCCGTGCCCGTTGCTGGAGGTGCTGGAGCCTGGGCAGACCGAGCCAAAGTTGACCGCCCCCGGAGCGGACATTCGCACCGACCTGCCGGCATATCGGGTCTACGAAAACGGCGAATTCACCGCACAGGTGGAGTCTCTGGCGGACTACTGGCGGGACGACTTGGTGTCCTTCCTCCTGGGTTGCAGCTTCTCTTTCGAGACCGCCATGACCGAGGCGGGGATTCCCCTGCGGCACCAGGACAAGCAGTGCAACGTTTCCATGTACATCACCAACATCGAGACGGCTCCAGCAGGCGTGTTCTCAGGCCCAATGGTGGTGAGCATGAGGCCGGTGAAACGTGAACAGATAGTCCGGGCGGTGCAGGTCACGTCCCGGTTCCCGGCGACCCACGGTGCGCCGGTGCACATCGGCGACCCCTCGGCAATCGGGATAAAGGACCTGGGACGGCCGGACTTCGGAGACCCGGTTGAAGTGCTGACGGGCGAGGAGCCGGTGTTCTGGGCCTGCGGCGTGACGCCGCAAGCGGTGGCGCTGAGCTGCAAGCCTCCGTTGATGCTGACCCACGGGCCGGGCAAGATGTTCATCACCGACCAGCGGGACGTGGACTACGCTGTCTTGTAGGCGTCCAAGGGTCGGCCCTGGAGCCCGGTTTCAGAGTATTCCACAGAGGACGACAGAGAGGCCATGAGCCAGTCCATAGAAGACATTATTTTGCAGCAGGACAAGCGGGGCGTGGCCGAGTTGCGCCCGCATCTGCCCCCGGACTTCTGCCGGCAAGCGGCAACCTACGTGCTGGAACATCCGGGCCACACGGTCATCGTCACGGGCTACTACATCACCATGTCCGGCGGGCCGGAAACCGACGGCCCCGCCGGGGCCATCGCCATCGGCCAGGCGCTGCAAACCCTGGGCCATCGCGTTACCTACGTTACCGACTCGTTCACCGGCCCTGCGATGCGGGAGCTGGCCGGCGACGGCGCCGAAGTGGTGGAGTTTCCCATCGCCGACGTAGAGACCAGCCGGCGGCAAGCTGCCGAACTTTTGGAGCGATTGCAGCCCGACCTGCTGCTGTCCATCGAGCGCAGCGGCCGTACCGGGGACGATACCTACCTGAACATGAGGGACGTGGACATCACCCCCAACACGGCCAGGCTGGACTATTTGTTCGAGTCTGACATACCGTCGGTGGCCATCGGCGACGGCGGCAACGAGATCGGCATGGGAAACCTGGCGGAGGTTATTCCCTCAGTCGAACGCCTGCCCAACAACCCGTCAATAGTCACGGTCGACAGGCTGATTATCGCCAGCGTCTCCAACTGGGGCGGCTACGGCCTCGTTGCGGCGTTATCCCAGTTGACGGGCAAGGACCTGCTGCCCACCGTTGAACACGAGACCGAATTGCTGGGCAGCATGGTGGCCATGGGCATCGTAGACGGCACCACCGGCGAGGCCGTCTCCGCCGTGGACGGCTTCACCGCCGACGAGAACGGCGCGGTGTTAGAGCAGCTGCGCCGGGCCGCTGGGTAAATGCTTGTAACTCCAAACCACCCGGCGCCAACAACATTCTTGAGTTAAGGGCTGACAACCACTCGTTGACCGTGGTCAAGAGTAACGGCAAATCTGCTGATGACTTCCAGCCCGACTAGCGTTTCATCGCCCAAAGCGATAACGGTGACAGGGAACGTCCCCAAGTCACCTATCTGGAAACCGGCACGATATGCGGGAGCGAGTACTGGAGGGCCGACCACCGGCTGCCACAATTCATGACCGTCGGGAGGCCCAACATTCTGCAAAATAGACGGCGGCACTGCGAAACCGCCGTCGAAACCTGTGTCGATAAGGGCTTCACCGTCATAAGACA
The DNA here is from genome assembly GCA_963668505.2 of Dehalococcoidia bacterium. Taxonomy (GTDB): domain Bacteria; phylum Chloroflexota; class Dehalococcoidia; order Lucifugimonadales; family UBA3495. Next base: position 8,037 of record CAXXWY010000012.1, read on the forward strand.
TTTGGCCCACTTGTACGGTAAACGGCAGATTAAGGAAATCGAGAGCTAGTCATACCTCAGCGCGCCGCCACTTGCCTACGACTCTATCTCCCACCTTGAATACAAAGCTGCCCGGGCCAAACTTCGCCAGCGCCTGCTCCAAAGTCTCCAGTCGGCTCAGCCCCAGAACCAATCTTCCGTCTGGAAAGATGGCAACATATTTGCCCCGATGCGTCTTTTCCAGGGGTTTCCCATATTGTTCGTACAGGCTTTCCGCCTGCTTCACCAGTCGTTGACCGGATGACGCCATCCTATAAGCTCCTCGTTCAAGCTCCTCATTCGCCGCTGGTATCCATGGCCGCCGGGGTGAGGGTCTTTTCTTCCAGGGCCAGCAGGCGGCGCAACTCGAAGACCTCGTCGCGGAACTGGGCTGCCTTCTCGAATTGCAGGTTCCTGGCCGCTTCTTTCATCTGGGTCTCCAGGTCCTTAACCACCTTGAACATGTCTGACCGGGACATTTCCTGGCGGGGCGACGTTGGTAGCGGGCGCGGTTCTCGGCGATGCCCTTGATGCTCTCGGTGATGTCGTGGACTTCCTTCTGGATGCTCTGGGGCTGGATGCCCTGCTCCCGGTTTGAAGTCATCCTGTATCGTCCTGCGCCGGTTGGTCTCGTCGATAGCCCGCTTCATGGAGTCGGTGACGCGGTCGGCGTACATGATGACGTGGCCGTTGGAGTGGCGGGCCGCCCGGCCGATGGTCTGGATCATCGACGTGTCGGACCGCAGGTAACCCTCTTTGTCGGCGTCCAGGATAGTCACGAGGCTGACTTCGGGCAGGTCCAGGCCCTCCCGCAGCAGGTTGATGCCCACGATGACGTCGTAGACGCCCAAGCGCAGGTCGCGAAGAATCTCCACCCGGTCAAGTGTCTGGACATCTGAATGCAGGTAGTGGTTGCGGATACCCATCTCGGATAAGTAATCGGCCAGTTCCTCGGCCATGCGCTTGGTCCAGGGTAGTGACCAGGCAGCGTTCGGACCGGTCGACCCTGAGCTTAATCTGCTGCAGCAGGTCGTCGATCTGGCCGGTCGTCGGCTTGACCTCGACAGTGGGGTCGAGCAATCCGGTGGGCCGGATCACCTGCTCGACAACGGCGGAACTGTGCTTCAACTCGTAGGGGCCGGGAGTAGCCGACACGTAGACGACCTGGTTGGTGCGGCCCTCGTATTCCTCAAAGTTGAGCGGCCGGTTGTCCAGGGCCGACGGCAGGCGGAAACCGTATTCCACCAAGGTCTTCTTGCGGGACATGTCCCCGTGGAACATGCCGCGAATCTGGGGCAGCATCATGTGGGACTCGTCGACGAAGAGCAGGTAGTCGTCGGGGAAATAGTCCAGCAGGGTCCATGGCGTGCTCCCGGCGGCGCGCTGGGCTAGGTGGCGGGAGTAGTTTTCAACGCCGGAACAAAAGCCGGTCTCCTGTAGCATTTCCAGGTCGTAGTTGGTGCGGCTTTCGAGCCGAGCCGCCTCAAGCACCTTGCCGCGGTCGCGCAGGGTCTTGAGCTGCTCTTCTAACTCCACCTTGATGTCGTTGACGGCCATCTCCAGCTTTTCCCTGGGGGTGACAAAGTGGTTGGCGGGGAAGATGTAGATGTCCTGCTTCTCGCCCAGGAACTCGCCGGTAAGGGGGTCCACCTGGACGATGCGCTCGACCTCGTCGCCGAAGAACTGGATGCGGACCGCGGCCTCTTCGTATGCAGGGACCAATTCCAGGGTGTCCCCCCGTATGCGGAACCTGCCGCGAGAGAGGTCCATGTCGTTGCGCTCGTACTGCATATCGACCAGCTGGCGGACGAATTGGCTGCGATTGCGGATGTCGCCCACCCGCAGCCGGGCTACGAAGTGGAAGTAGTCCGCGGGGTCGCCCAAGCCGTAGATGCAGGACACGGAGGCGACGATCAATACGTCGCGGCGGGTGAGCAGGGACGTGGTGGCGGAGAGGCGCAGCTTGTCCAATTCATCGTTGATGCTGGCGTCCTTCTCGATGTAGGTATCGGATTGGGGGACGTAGGCCTCAGGCTGGTAGTAGTCGTAGTAGGACACGAAGAATTCGACGGCGTTGTGGGGAAAGAACTCTTTGAACTCGGTGGCAAGCTGGGCGGCAAGGGTCTTGTTGTGGGCCATGACCAATGTGGGGCGCTGCACCTTCTGGATGACGTTGGCCATGGTGAATGTCTTGCCGCTGCCGGTAACGCCCATGAGGGCCTGCTGGTCGATGCCCTGGAAAACGCCGTCGACCAACCGGTCCACGGCCTGGGGCTGATCGCCGGTCATCTGGAAGTCGGAGACCAACTCAAAGGGACGGGCTTCCGGCGAAACTGCTCCGTTGCCGCCGTTACTCTCGGCCTGGGGTTGGCTGTTTTTTGGGTTCTAGCGACCATACTTGGCCCTAAGAGATTGCTCCTGTATCCACGTAAATCATACCTTGAACGGTGTTGGTCACGCCAGCAGGCACATGCGGAGGCGGAGCGATGCTGGAATCAGCCGCCGCCGATCTGCTGCAGCACGAGGCGAATCCGGTCTTCGAGGGTCAGTTCCTCGCTCCGGTCCAGGTTGGCCACAGCGCGGCGGGCCTCGTTGTTAGAGTAGCCGAGGGCGGTGAGGGCCGCGACGACTTCAGCGTCGTCCGATGCCGGACCGGGCAGCAAGTCGGATTCGGCGGACTCTACCTTACCCTTGAGGTCCAGGACGATGCGGCTGGCGGTGCGGCGGCCCACACCGGTGGCGGAGGCCAAAGAAGCGATGTCGCCAGAGACGATGGACTGGTTCAAGGTAGCTGCGCCCAACTTGGATAGCAGGGCCAGGGCCAGCCGCGGCCCGACGCCGGACACGCCGTTGAGCAGCAGGAACAACTCCAGGGACGACTGGGTGGTGAAGCCATAGAGCACCGGCTGCTCGTCTCGCAGGCGCAGGTGGGTGTGCAGGCTTACCTGCTCTCCCACGGGGCCCAACTCACCGATGGCGGCCTCGGGGACAAATACCTGCAGGGTCACACCGCCGACGCGGAGACGGACCCAGTCGGAACCTACGGCGTCAAGGACGCCTTGCACCCCGACAATCACCCACTACCTCTCCATACCGCGGGGTATTTCCCGGCCCAGGGCCTCTGCCGTCCCCACTTGCACCAAGTGACACAGGGCCACGGAAAGGGCGTCGGCGGCATCGGAGGCGGGAGCGTCGGTCAGTCCCAGGGTCGCCGAAATAGTCGTCCGCATTTGTTCCTTGGTGGCGGCGCCAAAGTCGGTCACCGCCAGCTTGACCTGGGCAGGAGGGTACTTGAACACGGGAACGGCGGCTCCGGCCGCGCCGATGAGCACCAAGGCCTGGGCTTGGCCGACGGCGATGGCCGACCCGGCAAAGCGGCGCTCACCCTTGCCTACGAAAGGCTCCTCGACAGCTACGGCGTCGGGACCGAACACGTTGATCAGGTTCTGAACGTGGGTGTATAGCTGGTAGAGACGCTGTTCCAAGGGCATTTTGCCGGGGAGGGAGACGACTCCATAGTCTTCGGCCTGAAGCCGTTGGTCCTCGGACACCACGCCGTACCCCATGCGCAGGGTGCCAGGGTCAATCCCGAGCACCAGCATTGACTTCCGCCCCTCCACTCACCGGCTAGGACTCCCTCCTGGTATCGTTGCAGCACTTCTGCAGGAAAGTCTGCGTTGGTGTAGGCCTTTTGTACGTCCGGCCAGGTCTTCCAGGTTGTCCAGCAGCTTGAGGGTCTGTTCAGCCTCGCGCTCGCCCAAGGGAACGGTAGACTTAGGGACCATGGATATCTCCACGGTCTCGGGCTTGGCATCGGCGGATTCCAACCCCCGACGCACTTCGAAGAGTTGTTCGGGGGCGGTGAATATCTCCAACATGCCGTCCTCGAAGTTCACGTCCTCGGCGCCGACGTCGATAGCCAGCAGGCTCATCTCCTCGCCCTTGTCCGGGTCCGCGACTTCTACGGTAATGAGGCCCCGGGTATCGAAGTTCCAGGCGACGCAGCCGCTTTCCCCAGGTTGCCGCCGCCCCTGGTGAAGGTAGAGCGAACGTCGGCGGCTGTGCGGTTGCGGTTGGTGGTGAGGGCCTGAAGCAGGATAGCCCCGCCACCGGGCCCGTACCCTTCATAGATTACCTCTTCCAGGTTTTCCTCAGCGCCGCCCTCGCCGCTGGCGCGCTTGATGCTCCGCAGGATGTTGTCCTGGGGCATGTTGTTGCTCTTGGCTTTCTCGATGGCCAAGCGGAGGCGGAAGTTCATGTCAGGGTCTGAACCGCCGCCGTCGCGTACGGCCAAAGCGATGTCGCGGCTCAACTTGGTGAACAAGACGCCGCGCTTGGCGTCGGCTGCGCCTTTCTGGTGCTTTATGGTTGACCACTTTGAGTGACCGGACATGGTGGCCTCCGTGCAAAAGTTCTAGGCAATATAGCCGAGCGCCACCTGCGGGCATTTGGGGTGCTGGACTGACCAGCCCACCTATGCCCCAATCTATCAGTCCGGCAAGGTGAAGATTTTGGGGCCGGACAAGAAGGAGAAGGGCTTCAGCCTAGCTCCAGGCCCACTCCCGCAGAGAAGCCGCTTACTGGGAATTTTAGCACCGGGCCTATGCCCGGTCAAAGGCCGTTAGCGGAGACCTTCCAGCAACTTTACGACGATGAGGCCCTCGTTCAATCGCACCTCCCGGATTACTTCGGTCAAAGCGGGAATGAGCACCTCTCCCGATTCACCGGAGACGACGTAAACGTCGTTGCTGCCCGTCTCCAGTATCTCTTGCACCCTGCCAAGACATTCGCCTTCCTCTGTAAGCACCCTCATGCCCAAGAGTTGGAAGTGGTAATATTCTCCTTCCCGCAACTGAGGAACTGATGAGCGGGGGACGGTTACGGACTGGCTCACCAGTCCCCTGGCAGCGCCTATGGTGTCGATATCCTGCAGCCTAAGAATCACTTGGGATCTGGATGCGGGAGCGGAGGAGGAAATTTGGTAAGAGCGGCCGCCGATGCACAGGGACTGTCCCGGGTCGAAGCGGTGGGGAACGTCGCTCATCACTTGAACCCTGACCCCACCGGAGATACCGTGGGCGGAGACAATGCGGCCGACGGTGACGTCCTCAGGGATGTCCTCTTGGGGCTCAGCCACCTGGAGTTACCGTTGCGGGGATTGCGTAGAACGGGCCGCAGCGCAGGGGAGTTACACGATCTCCAAGACAGCGTGGGCGCCGTGCTTTACCGCGGCGACCCGGAGGAGGACTCTCATAGCTTGGGCTACCCGCCCCTGGCGGCCAATCACTTTGCCCTTGTCCTCGGGGTCCACTTCCAGGCGGAGGATGATGCGTCCGTCCTCTTCGACTTCCGTGACCTGCACGGCGTCGGGGTTGCTGACCAGTGAGCGGGCAACGTATTCAATAAGTTCTTTCATACGGCGGGACTCTCATCGGAAGACCCATCGGCGGGGTCTTCATCATCGGAGGCTGGGAAGTCGGAAGCCGGCTCAGCGGCCGCGGCTTCAGCCTGCGCAGGTGTCGCGTCGGACCCTTCGGCAACCGGCGGGTCTTCAACGGCCGTTGCTGCTGGGACCTCCACGACGGAGCCGCCTTGGCCGATGCCGTTCTTGTAGAGGATACGCCATACGGCTTCGGAGGGTTGGGCGCCTTTGCTCAGCCACTGGACAGCTCTGTCAACCTTGAGGGACATGGAGGGGGGGTTGGTCATTGGGTCGTAGTTGCCAATCCATTCGAGATAGGCGCCGTCCCGCGGGGAACGGGCCTCGGCGACTACGATCCTATAGGAAGGCCTCTTCTTCTTGCCGACTCTTCTGAGTCGAATTCGCAGCATCTATTCTCCGGCGCGCACCACACGCAGTGTAAGTATGAGGGATTTTAAGCCGGGCGGATAAGGGATGTCAATTGATAGTAGGGCCTAACAATAGACATCGGGCCCAGCCACTCTGCCAGTGGGAGCGCCCTTTGACACTCGGGTCTAGGGGCGATGGTAGGCATTGGTCTGGGCCCGACGAACGGGTTCTCGTATGTATAGGACAATTAGGAGACGATCACCTCGTCGTGTCCAGACAGATGCCTACCATCGCCCCTGGGTGCTAAACTAACGTCCATTCGCTATCACCTCCTTCACAAATTCCGTCTCATTTCCGTGGAGGCCAAGCTCCCTCGACGCGAATCTCGGGAGTTCAAACTCTGGTGGACGGTTGCCTTATTCTAGCAACGACCAAGCATGACTGTCAAGGTAAAATAGGTAGGCGAGGAGCAGTCGAGAAGCCTGTATGCTCAAGGACAAAATGCGCATTGCCTTCATGGGAACGCCGGCGTTCGCGGCGCCGGTATTACGGGCCCTGACCGAGTCTGAAGAGGCTGAGGTCATTGCGGTGTATACGCGGCCGGACCGCCCCAAGGGAAGGGGACGGGCGTTGGAGATGCCGCCGGTGAAGGTCTGCGCTCTCGAATTGGGCCTGCCGGTGTTCCAGCCGGCCAGCCTGAGGACGGAGGCGGCGCAGGAAGAGTTGGCAGGACTTGGAGCCGACGTGATCGTCGTAGCCGCTTATGGCCAACTGCTGCCTCCAGCGGCGCTAAAGGCTCCGGCCCTGGGATGCCTAAACCTCCATCCCTCGTTGCTGCCCAAATACCGGGGACCTTCTCCCGTGGCCACGGCAATTATCGAAGACGAAGCGGTTACGGGAGTGACGGTGATGCTGGTCGACGAGGGCATGGACACAGGGCCTATTGTCGCCCAACTAGAGCGCCCACTGTCAGGCAAGGAGACGGCAGGGGGCCTGACGCTGGAACTGTTCCAAGCAGGGACGCAGTTGCTCTTGGACACCTTGGGCCAGTGGGCGACCGGAGAAGTTACAGCAACGGCCCAGGACGACACGCTGGCCACGACGACTCGCCGGTTGGAGCGGAGGGATGGTGAGGCTGATTGGAAGGCGCCGGCCCGGGAGTTGGAGAGGAGGCGCCGGGCTTTCGACCCGTGGCCGGGGCTTTACACCAGATGGGAAGGCAAAGCATTGAAGCTGCTCGACGTCACTCCGTTGCAGGCAACAGGGGGGGCGGCACCGCCGGGAGCAGTGGTGCGGCTGGAAGCGAACGAGACGCCCTTGGGGGTGGGCACAGGCGATGGGATATTGGGGTTGAAGTCGCTGCAACTGGAGGGGCGCAGGGCCTTGCCTGCGGCGGAATTCCTGAGGGGATACCCGCAGTTTATAGGAGCGCAACTCTAGCGCGGCAGGGGAAGAAGATCGGGCTGCTTGGAGCGTTTGCCGATGCTGTGGCGCTACTCTTCGTCGGCAACCCACGGATCGGACCCGGGCGGTCGCCGGTCTTCGCTGTCGGGGTCTTCCCAGATTGAGCGGAGGGAGGCCAAGAGACGGTCAACGAAGAATGATGCCCCAAACACGACGACGCCGACGATCAGCGCGACCAGGGCCGGGATATCGACACCTGCAACCAGTTGCTTCCCGAACGAGACCAGTAGGTCTTCCGCAAGTCCAATAACCGACGGCGGCACGTCGGTCAACTGGTCCGAGCTCGAGTCCAGCAGGTCCTGCACCCGTCCGGGCAGTTGGTCCGCCGCAACCTTGGCGACGACAAAGAAGACCAGGCCGGTGGCGAACAGGGTGGACCCCAGGAAACGCAGACCGTTCTTGAAGTTGGAATAGTGGAGCGCCAGCATAAACACGGCGCTGAGAGCCAACACTACTATGGCGACCCACTTGGCGGACTGCCTGCCGCCGGAAACTACGTCACGGGCCGAGTCCAAGTCAGCCCGAAGCTCCTGCTCGCTGGTGTCGTTCTGGTCCGCGACATTGTGGACTAGGTCGAACCTGTCTCGAGAGTCGAGGCGGTCCCGGACATCTTGGATAGCGTCGTCGATTAGCGGGTCGGCCAAGGGGCGGGCGGCCAGCTTCAAGACTTCTTTCGCCTCTCCGTTCCTGAAGTGTTCTTCCAGTTCGCCCCGCTGAGCGCGTAGTCCCTGCTTCGCTCGATTATCCAGGCCGGTCTCGGCGAGCGGTTCATCAAAAGCCAGGTCGAATATGGCGCCGCGGCACTGTTCGTCGAACGACGCCAACGACGGTATGCTAGAAGGCGCTTCTCCTTTCGAAAGCCGCCGCCAGCGGTCGCGGTAAATATCGGCCACTTCGCTGGCCTGTTGCTCGGTGCACTCCAACCGGCCCAAGTCCTGCTCTTCCAAGCCGTCTATGCGCCGGTCGATGTATTCCAGGACGACCGGCTCGACGTTGTCCAGGGGAGGTCCCAGAGCGACGTAGAGGTCCAACGTATCCCGGTCGCCCCTGAAGTATTCGACGGTGCGTTGGATGGCATCCTCGGTCTGAGATTGGAGATACTCAGGAGGGAGTATGTCCCGCAGTAAGGCCACGGACTCCTCTTGGCTCACGACCTGGACGCCGCCCAACAAGTCCTGGGTGGTGTCCTCCAACTCCTCGTCCAGCAGGACCTCGTCGTATATGCGGTTGTAGGCGTCCTCCTGGGAGATGGTGTCGGTATAGAACTCGGCGGTCAGGAGCTTATCGGTGACGTTTCCCTGCAAAACCCACCAAAAGAACGCGACGAAGAACAGGACCCCAAGGACGAGGGTTAGCACGGGTCTCAGCAGTATCAAGAGAAAGCCGCCCATATCGTCGCCGGGCAATTATAGCGTAAGTATGGGAATGGTAAGTAAGGCTGGAGTCGTGACGGAGCGGGCCAGAGGGCGCCCTATCGTTGACTAGTAGAAAGGCGAGGGGGACAGGGGCTAGAAGTTGGGCCGAGTATCCCGCAGCCGGCGCACCCGCTCCTGGATGGGAGGATGCGTGGAGAAGAGGTTGGACATGGAATGGCCCCTGAGCGGGTTGACGATGAAGAGGTGGGATGCGCCCTCGGACACCTGCATGGGGCGGGCCTGGTTCCCCATTTCTAGCTTCTCAAGGGCTGAGGCCAAGGCCAGGGGGTCCCCGGAGGTTTGGGCGCCAGTCGCATCGGCTTGAAATTCGCGGGTACGGGATATGGCGGCCCGGACCAGGGCGGCGGCCAGGGGCATGACTATGGCGATGACCAGCAGGCCAATAATGTTGCCGCCGCGGTCGCGGCCGCCGCCAAAGCCTCCGAATATGGCTGATATCTGGGCCATGAATGCCAGCATGGATATGGCGCCGGCGATGGTGGCGACGACGGCCATTATCAAGGTGTCCCGGTTGCCTACGTGGGCCATCTCGTGAGCCACCACGCCGCCCAACTCCCGGCGGTTGAGAATACGCCGGATGCCGGTGGTGACGGCCACGGTGGCGTGCTGGGGGTTGCGGCCGGTGGCAAAGGCGTTGGGAGAGTCGGACTGGATTTCGTACACATTGGGCATAGGGAGGCCGGCCTTCGAAGCCTGCTCGGAGACGATGCTGTACAGCTCGGGGTCTTCCTGCTCGGTCACGGGATGGGCATGGGCCATTTTCAAAGCTATTTTATCGCTGGACCAGTAGGCGAAGAAGTTGAGAGCCAGAGCGAACACCAGGGCGATTATGATGCCGGTGGTGCCCCCGACGGCCCCCCCGACGGCCAGCAAAATGCCGCTCAGAAGGATCAACAGGAAAAAGGTCTTAACGGTGTTCATGTTTTCCGAGACTCCACGCCTGGGTTTCGCTCCGCGCCCCGTCGTTTACGGGGGCCGCTTCAGGCCGATTTATTGTACAATCCATTATATCACGCAGCAGGCTTTCCATTGCCCAACCGCGCACGGGCGAGGCGGCACAGGACCCTGGGGACGACATGGCGGAAGCGGGCGGAGTCATTCCGGGGCCGCCCAGCGTCATTGCGGCATGGAGAGAAGCAGCCCGTTCAATTGACACTGCGCCGGGCTTAGTGATATGTTTCACACACTGAGAGCGGGCGAGGAGAATCGGCGATGCCATTGAAAATTGCAGTCTTGGCTAAACAGGTTATCGACCCCGAGATGCCCGCCACCGCTTTCCAGGTTGATTCCGGCGCTAAACAGGTAGTAACGCCTCCCAGCATAGCCCCCGTGGTGAACGGCTTCGACGAAAACGCCGTAGAGGCCGCCCTCTTGATCAAGGACTCCCAGGAAGCAGCGATTACCGTTATTTCCAGCGGAACGTCGTTCGCCATGGACGTGATGAAGAAGCCCCTGTCCATGGGCGCCGACGAGCTGGTCTTGCTGCAGGACGACGCCTTTCAAAACACTATTGACAGCTTCTTCACGGCCCAGGTGCTGGCCGCAGCCATCCGCAAGCTGGAGGGTTTCGACCTGGTTATCTGCGGGCGGCAAGCTTCGGACTGGGACAACGCCCAGGTGCCCCTGGGAGTGGCCGAAATCCTGGGAGTATCGTGCATCGCCCTGTGCCGCAAGGTTGAGGTCAAGGACGGGACCGTCGTCGCCGAGTGCACTACACCCGCCGGATACACGGTGAACGAGGCCCCGCTGCCCGCGCTGGTCACCGTGAGCAACGAACTGGGGCAACCCCGGTACCCGACGCTGCGGGGCATCATGGCGGCCACCAGGAAGAACGCTACGACGTGGACCGCGGCAGACCTGGGCTTGGACTTGGAGGAACTGCAGCCGCGGGTGTCGCTGCGGGAGTTGTTCATACCGCAGAGAACCAGGAATGCGAAATCATCGAGGGCGACGACGCGGCCGACGCCGGCCGTCAACTGGCGTTCAAGCTAAGGGAAGCCAAACTCATTTAATGAGCAAGCAGGGGAGACTGCGGGCCGACGGCGCCGCAACCCCAACTCTCCGGAGGAAAGCAGATGGCGGATGCTAAGGGCGTACTGATAGTGGCCCAAACCGCGGGGGAAGACCTGAGCGTCACGGCCAGGAATTGCTGGAGGCGGGGCGAGGGGTGGCCGATGCCCTGGGAGAGGAACTGTCCGTGGGTGGGGGTGTTGGGGGAGAGCGTGGAGCGGGCGGCCCAGCAGGCGATTCAAGCGGCGCCGACCGCGTGTACGCCGTGACCAACCCGTTGCTGGCCGACTACCAGGCGGACCTGTACGTGGCGGCATCGAAAGCTTGTGCAAGGAAAACCTCGCCAACGTCGTGCTTATAGGACGCACTGAAGAGGGGAGAGAACTAGCCCCCCGTCTGGCCTTTCGCCTGGGAGTAGGGCTGGCCCAGGACTGCCTGGAGGTCTCGGTAGACCCCGACTCAAAGCGGTTGCTGGCCAACCGGCCGGTGTACGGCGGCAACGCGGTGGCTGTAGTCAGTTGCGAATACACCCGCAGATTGCGGCGGTGCGGCCCAAGGTATATGAACCCAGGGAGCCGGACCCGTCCCGGCAGGGAGAGGTGGTCTCGTTCCCGGTGGAACTGGAATCCTCCCAGGCTAAGAACCGCATCCTAGAGCGGGTGGAGGAAGAGTCCACGGGGGTGAAGCTGGAGGACGCCAGGGTGGTGGTCTCCGGCGGCCGGCGGCCTGGGCGGGCCCGAACCCTTCGAGGGGCTGGAGGAACTGGCCAAGCTGCTGGGCGGCGCCCTGGGGGCGTCCCGGGCGGCAGTGGACTCCGGGTGGATTCCCATTGCCTATCAGGTGGGGTTGACGGGAAAGTCAATCACCCCTGACCTGTACATCACCGTGGCGATTTCCGGGGCAAAGCCAGCACATGGCCGGATGCTCAGGAGCCAAGGTGATAGTCGCCATCAACAAGGACGCTGAGGCCAATATCTTCAAAGAGGCCCGCTACGGGGTGGTGGGAGACTGGCAGCAGGTCGTGCCAGCATTCCAGGAAGCGGTGCGGGAACTGACCCAGACCTGACTTCAAGCCCCTGGCGCGGACGTTGGGGCGAAGCGGAAATAGGCAGGTCAGCCGGTCTGGCCGGGGGAAGCAGGATTGGCAACGGCTCGACGCTTTCCAAGCCGGGCGGGTTTATCCGGTCAAGGGATTCCAACAAGGCGTTAAGGCTGTGCATGACCTCGGTCAAGTCGGGCTCTTGTATCTCCAAGCCGACGGCATGACCCATAGCCCGGATTTCATCCCTGGTAAGGTCCGCCATCACAGCCTCCGGTCTTTCATTGCCGTCTCCGCGGCCCTATACTCCACCAATGCGTAAGCCGCGTCAAGGTTAAACCGCAGGCGTCAATCCAAGCACGTGGCTAAACTGCCGCCGGCCGCGGTAAGGGATCGTTTTGGAACGAACCGAGATAGACCTGGGCCCCGAGTCGTCGTTCAGCAAATTGCCCGCCCTCGTTACGGTGGACTATGACAAGTTCTACCTCGTGCGGGGTCGCAAGGGCTATCTACTGCTGTCCACGGTGTGCCCACACGCGGGCGGCACGGTGTCAAACGAGGGATCGGCGTTTATGTGTCCCGACCACGGCTGGCGGTTCGAGCATACCCAAGGCGAATGTGTCAACGGTCCAAACGCCCGCATGTTCTCCTTCCCGGTGACCGTCAGCGATGGTCGCTTATTCGTGCGGCTGGATTGCGGCTGAGGGACGTTGGCCCTGAGATCTGCTTTGGAGATAGTAAGTTACTGGGGCAATGCTACAACTGAGACTTATTCCAGGGGTGTTCTGTACCCAGATTACGGTGGATGTGTTTCCAATTTGGCTGTCGTTTATTGTTCAGTTTCAATTAAGACTCTGCGGTTTCTCAGTGGTATTTCGCTCCGAATATCTTCCGGCAAGCCCTCATAAGTTTCCACCAACTTGTCCGCTAGGTCATCAGGCCCCCATAAACGAATCTGGAAGAAGGAGCGTTCGTTCTCGTTGCGTACCGGCTTTGTGAAACCTCCAAGGCTAACCAGCAAGCCGTGGTCGGCGCCGAATGACCCCTATATTGCCTTGTAGCCTATTGTAGTCGGGCAAGTCTACTGGGTTCCGGCCGGACTTCACTTGAACACACAGCCGAGGAGAGCCAAAGCCCATGTCCCCCTGACCGGCAACAACATCTATCCCGCCATCTGGACCTTTCCTGGTTTCCAGTGCTCGATAGCCCGACGCCCGCAGAACTTCAGCGACGAAGTACTCCAGCCGGGAGCCGGAAAATTTCTGACGGATGCGTTCTACAATCCGATCATTGATTTGCTCTTCCAAGTCAATTCTGAGTTCGTCATCTACGAATGGGGTGGGAGCCGCGTCCACGTTCTTTCCTAAATGCTTAGAAACAAATACCATCAATACGTGACTTAGCGTTGCTGGCCCGCACACGAAACACTGTCAACTGTCCACCTATGGAATTTAGCAGGTCTTGGTCAAAGTTCGAGCGCGGAATATCCTGAACCTTCCAGTCTACCGGGCGAACATGGGGGGCTTCCAAGTCTTCGCGATACTGGTAATCGCCGGACACCCTGCCTACGTTAATTACCTTCGGGCGCTTTCGGGGTAGCACAACCATGTCGCCGATAAGAATCTCGTTGATAAAAGTCCACACTTGGTCAGCTGCATTTCTAGTGCCCATATGTCCCCGAAGGGGAATCCCGGCTTGAGAATCCAGCTCCGGTCTGTCCCAAATCGAAGTCTATGCCCACAAGGACCCTGGGACATAAACATTTCCTCATATTCTCCCAATTTTCCAGCGTGAACTACCCAGACAGTCATCTTTGCCTCACGTTCCTCCTAAAAAGCGGCCGGCTATCCTCATAGGCTTGATTATACAACAACCGCGTCACCGGCAACGAGCCTGCACATCCAGATGGTCAAGAAAGGTGAGTTGATAAGGGTAAGCCGTGGCCGCTTTCGGCTCCCACGCAAACCTGAGAGCACCGGAACCTGAGCAGGACCCTAGCCAACTTCTCTACCGCACATCCCAACGACGGCTGTGGACGGCCAGTAGTGCTTGATTTCCAACAGGTGAGCATCGGGGTCGTCGAAGTAGACCGCTTTTCCTTGGCCGCGATCCCCCATGGTTATCCGCATATTGTTGCGGGCGAACGGGCTCTCTCCGTAGGCGATTCCCGACTCCCTAACCCTCGCCGAAAAGGCTACCTCTAACTGCCCTCAGTTCCATGGCAAAGGTGTAGTGGATTCTCAGGACCTGGGACACTCCATGGCCCCGGTCTGAAGCACATGGTTAGTCAGGGATGCGATGAGTGAGGGGTCAAACAAAGAAGCGGGAGACCGCCTATTCTTTGGCTTGGATGACGACCCGCCCGCCGTCCTCGACGTCAATGTTCAGGTTGTGGCTATGGAGTAGAGCCATGCCCACCAGGGGGGTTTATGCCCACAGCCCCGGCCTCGATATGTCTCGACTGGTCGTCCCACGATACTGTGACGCCGTAAAATGTCAAAGGCAGCCTCGCTGCCGTCGGCCAAAACCGCCTCGCCATCGCCTACGACAGACAGCCCCAAGTCGCCGCCAGCGTCGGTGGCAAAGTCAGGTAGCCGTTGAAACCGGTATCGATCACGGCGTCGACTTCTCGCGTCTGACCTGCCTGGCCTAGCAGAGGAAGGGTTACGACAGCCTCTAGATTAGCGTTCACGAAGCCCTCTATCACTTAACTCCCCGCAGGGAACTGCCACCAAAGTGATAGAGGGTCCGATGCCCGACGCGCATCAGCCAGACTTGGGCGTCCGGGTGTTGGTCTCGCAGCGCCTCAGACGCGGCAATGGCATTTTCGCCGATGGAGTAGTTACTGCTGTCCACGTCTATGGCTACGACCTCTCCAACATGGTCGGCCTCCACCTGTCGCCGGATGCTGCGCTCGTAGACTTCCTTGCCCAGGCGGGCTATCTCAGCTTTAGAGCGAGATGGGGGCGCGGCAGTTCCTGTTGGCTGCGTCGGGGTGTCTGCGTCTGTCATGCGCCCCCCTTTCTGAATCCTGGCTTACACCCGTAATTCTACCATTCCGCAAAAAAGCTATACAACGAGAAAGGCCGCCTCGAACTCCTCCGGCTCCATGGCAAATGCGCAGTGGATACTCCCAGATTTTGGGAGGTCCTGGATTCCGTCTATCGCCACAGGTCTGGGTCG
>CAXXWY010000013.1:0-47081 GCA_963668505.2 Dehalococcoidia bacterium
TCGCCGCAGCATTGCCCTTCATCGGCCACCTTCCTACCCGCAACCGCGGCACCGTCGGCGGCAGCATGGTCCACGCAGACCCTGCAGCCGAGTTGCCTGCAGTCAGCGTCGCCCTCGGCGCCAAGTTCGTCCTTGCCCGCACACAAGGCCAGCGGATGGTGCCAGCGGCCGACTTCTTCCTGGATTACCTCACCACCGCCCTGGATCCCGACGAGCTGCTGACCGAAGTCCGGTGGCCCTCCCTCCAAGGCCGTTGGGGATGGGGAATCCAGGAAGTGTGCCGCCGCGAAGGCGATTTCGCCTTGGCCGGCGCCGCCGCCTTAGTCCAGGTCGATGACGATGGCCGCTGCCTGGACGCCCGCATCACCATGTTTGGCGTGGGAGGTGTGCCCCTGCGCATGGAACGAGCAGAGCAGGCCCTGACAGGTTTCCGCGTTGGCAGTCAATACTGGGATGAAGCCGTGGCCGCCGCCTCCCGCCTGGTGTCCGAAGACTTGACGCCCCAGTCCGATGTCCACGCCTCCTCCCAATATCGCAAAGAGGTCGCTGGAGTTTTGGCCCGTAGGACTCTGCACGCAGCCCTGGCCCGGGCGCAGGAAACGGCCCTGACGTGAGCGAATCGCTCCAAATCACCGTCACCGTCAACGGGCAGGAGCATCAAAGTACCGTGGAGCCCAGGTTGACCCTCGCCGACTTCCTCCGGGAGGACCTGGGACTGACCGGCACACACCTTGGCTGCGAGCACGGCATCTGCGGCGCTTGCACCGTGCTGCTTGACGGCGAAGCCGTACGCTCCTGCCTCATGCTGGCCGTCCAGGCCGACGGAGCGGAACTCACCACAGTCGAGGGCCTGTCCTCCGATGGCCGTCTCACCGCCCTTCAAAAGGCCTTTCAAGACAACGGCGCCCTCCAGTGCGGGTTTTGCACACCCGGGTTCCTGATGACCGCCACTGCCTTCCTACGGGAAACTAAAAATCCCACCGAGGCCCAAGTGCGCGACGCCATATCCGGCAACATCTGCCGCTGCACCGGCTACGTCGCCATCGTCCAGGCCGTCTTGGAGGCAAGCCGGTATGACCAAGGGCAAGGGGGTGGGTAAATGGTGGCCCGGAATCATCAAAGCTACATAGGTTCCCCCGTCAAGCGGCAGGAAGATGTACGCTTCCTCACCGGCTCGGCCCAATACGTCGCCGACGTCAAGCTCCCCGGCATGCTGCACGCCGCCATCCTGCGCAGTCCCCATGCCCACGGCAGGGTCACCGCCATCGACGCATCCGAAGCCCTTGTACTCCCCGGCGTCCACGGCATCTACACCTTCGACGACATTGCTCCCCTGGCAAAACCCATCCCCGTCAGGGTATTCCATCTCCCCGGCCTGGAAGACTTTCTACAGTATCACCTGGCCGGCGACAAGGTGCGCTACGTGGGCGAACCGGTGGCGGTCGTGGTGGCCGAAAGCCGGTATCTGGCCGAGGACGCCCTCGAGGCCATTCAGGTGGACTACGATCCCTTGCCCCCGGTCACCGATGTCCGACAGTCCTTGGAAGACAGCGTGCTGCTCCACGAGCAGAACGGCTCCAACCTCGCCGGAAACGCCGTCGTGGGCTTTGGGGACATCGACGCAGTCTTCCTCAACGCCGACTACACCCGCAAAGAGGAGTTCCGGACCCACCGCCACACCGGCAACCCCCTTGAAACCCGCGGCCTCGTGGCAGACTTTAACGCCCGGACCGGCGACCTGACCGTCTGGGGCCCCACCAAGGTACCCCACACCGTAAAAAAAGTTCTAGTCGACCAACTCGGACTGTCTGCGGACCGCGTCCACCTAGTAGAGCCCGACGTTGGGGGAGGATTCGGCATCCGCGGCGAATTCTATCCAGAGGACTTCCTCATTCCCTTCGCCGCCACGCGCCTGGGCAGGCCAGTGAAGTGGGTCGAAGACCGCCTGGAACACCTCATCGCCGCCAACCACTCCCGCGAGCTTCTCTGCGAGGTCGAAATCGCCGCCAGCAACGACGGCACGTTACTCGGCCTGCGAGCGACACTGTACGGCGACATGGGCGCCTACGTGCGCACCCACGGCGCCGTGGTGCCCGCCCTGGCCGCCGGCCTGTTGATAGGCCCATATCGTGTCGCAGCCTTCCAGGCCTCCGTAAACTGCCTGGTCACCAACAAAGTAGGCGCCGGCACCTATCGCGGCCCCGGCCTCTACGAAGGGTGCTTCATCCGCGAACGGTTGATGGACATAGTAGCCGGAGACCTGGGCCTGGACCCCCTGGAAATCCGCCGACGGAACCTCATTCAACCCTCCGAGATGCCCTTTACCGTCGGCCCCACCCGCGTCGACGGCATCATCACCACCTACGACAGCGGCAACTATCCCTCGGCCCTGGACCGTATGCTGCAAGAACTGGACTACGACAACCTGGCCCCCCTTCAGGGCCAAGTCCGGGACGGAAAATACCAAGGGGTCGGCATCGCCTGCTACGTCGAGCCCACCGGCTACGGCCCCTACGAAGGCGCCCGCGTCGTCTTACGCGCCGCAGATAGCGTCGACCTGTACCTGGGAATAACCTCCCTGGGGCAGGGTCACGAGACCGTCATGGCCCAGATTTGCGCCGACGCCCTGGAACTGCCCATGGAAAGCATCCACGTCTTCCACGGCGACACCGACTACATGCCCCGCAGCGTCGGCACCTTTGGCAGCCGGGGCACCGTAATGGCCGGCAACGCCATAGTCTTGGCCTGCAACTCCCTCAAGGAGCGCATACTCGATGTCGCCGCCGGGTACCTCGATGCCGAGACCTCCGACCTCGAATTTCGCCGCGGCGCTGTGTACCGCACGGGGCAGCCCGAGGAAGGACCTGGATTGACCTTGGCGGAGGTTGTCCGCCTGGCCGAATCCGGCCAAGCCGACAACGGGACCGACAGATTGGACGTCACCGAGTACTTCAGGATGGGCGACCGGACCTACTCATACGGGGCCCACGGCGCCCACGTGGCCGTGGACCCGGAAACGGGAAAAATCGAAGTACTCCGCTACGTCGTAGTCGAAGACGTTGGCCGCTGCGTCAACCCTCTCGCCATGCACGGCCAGTCCATAGGAGGCGCAGCCCAGGGCATCGGCGGCACCATCCTGGAGGAGTTGGTATATGACGAAGACGGTCAACTCCTCACCGGCACATTCATGGACTACCTCCTGCCCACCAGCCGCGACATCCCTCACATCGAAAGCATAATTCTCGAAGAGGCCCCGTCTCCCCTCAACCCCCTTGGCGTAAAGGGAGCCGGCGAAGGTTCCATCTTGGCCACCGGCGCCGCCCTCGCCAACGCCGTCTCCAACGCCCTGAAGCCGTTTAACATCAACATAACCCAACTCCCCCTCAGCCCCAGCCGAATCCGCGACCTCATCAGGAACAGCCCAACCCACTGACACCCACGACCCTACCGGCTGTCCCGCCCCAACTCGTCATTCACGCCTCCGCGGGAATGACGCAACCATAGTTCAGACAACCCTTCACAAGCACCCCGGCACTTCCACGCCCCTGCCATTCTTGACAGGACGAACTCCAGTCCATAGGCTAAAAGCAGGCCCAACACAGTCTTCCGACCCAGTTCCCGAAAGTCCAGCGCAATCCAGGCCGGCGGCAACAAGGAGACTACCATGGCCATCAAAGTCCTCATCGAGCGCAAGGTCAAAGCCGGCTACGAGGTCTTGGTATGGAACATGCTCCGCGATTTGCGCAGCCAGACCGTCAGACAGCAGGGCTACCTCTACGGCGAGACCTGGCGGTCGCTGGATAACCCCAGGGTCTTCATGGTGTCCAGCACCTGGGGCAGCCGGGAATATTGGGAAGCCTGGTCCAACGACGAGTATCGCAAACAGGTCGAGCTAAGGATCAGCGCCTTCCTCAGAAAGCCCACCACCATCAGGGTGTTCGAGGAACTCACCACCCTCCCGGCTCCGGTGTATCCAACATCCAGTGGCAGAGCCTACTCTGCCACCTGATTGAGAGTTGAGACCATGGCCGTTAACTCTTATATACTCATTAACGTCGAACCGTCCATGACCCGGTCGGTTCTCGATCAACTCCAGTCCATACCAGGCGCTGTGGTCCACGAGGTGCTTGGGCCATTCGACGCCATTGTAGACCTGGAGACTGATACGCAAGAAGATGCCACCGCGATCCTCCGCAACAAAATCAGGCCTATACACGGCGTCACAAATACCGTAACCTGTGTATGTATTTAGGGTCGCGACCGGTCCGGGCAATTGATATTGAAAATTGGTCATTTGAGGAAGAGGTGAGTAATGAAGGGAAATCAAGAGGTCATCGACGCTCTAAATGCGGCCTTGCACCTTGAGCTTACTGCTATCAACCTGTATTTCGTACAGGCAAAAATGTTCGACAAATGGGGCTATCGCAAGCTCGGGGCTAAGCAATATAGCGAGGCCATCGAAGAGATGCGCCACGCCGAAACCGAAATCAAGCGGATACTGTTCCTGGAAGGGACGCCCATTGCCCGCACCGAACAGGTAACTTTAGGGGCCGACGTCCAGGTCATGTTCCAGACCAACCTTGAACTTGAAATGAAGGGGGTAGAAGCCTACAACCAGGGCATTGCCACCTGCCTGAAAGTCGGTGACGCCGGCAGCAGAGAGGTCTTGGAGCACATCCTCTTGGAGACCGAACAACATGTCGAATGGCTGGAGTCACAACTCCACATCATTAGCGACATAGGTCTCGATAACTACCTGGCCGACCAGATTGGAGGAGAAGAAGACGGGGAAGAAGAGGCCGCCTAGCCCGCTATCGCCGCGGCCTCCAGAGAGGATTTCTGACCGTCGGTCCGTATCGACGGCCGCACCAGTATCTTCTTCGCCACGTTGTATCCAATCGAAACCTCTTCCGTTGCCGTGGCGATCTTGAACACCCCCAGGTGGGGCGCCGCCTGCGTCACTGTTATCTCCCGGTCTGGGATGATCTGCGACTCCACCAGGAATTGCAGCAACGCTATATCGTCCTCCGGCACCCGGTCTACGACATAGGTCTCTCTCTCATTCGCCAGTTCCAACGCCATCCGGCCTCCCGGCGTGTTGTCCTGCCCCATGCCGGGAATCGGCCGCCCAAAGGGTGACCTCTTGGGCCGCCCCAGCCGTTCTATCAGCCGTTCCTGAAACTCCGGAGACATCCCATGCTCCAGCCGGTGCGCCTCCATGTGGGCCCGGTATAGATCCATCCCTATCAGCCGCACCACCAGCCACTCCGCCAACCGGTGCCGCCTGGCCATGTCTTCCCCTATCTGCAGCCCAAACTCCGTAAGCTGCACCCGCTTGTCCCCGTCGATTCTCACCAACCCCTGCTTCTGCATCCGCCGGATCATCCCCGCCACCGATGGCACCGACGTGCCTAGGCTCTCCGTAGCCGGAAGCTGCCGCAGGTAGTCGGTCAATTGGGTAATCGTCGGGAATTCCTGGTCCTCCCGCATCTTGTACAAGCACAACAGGTAGTTCTCGGTCGTCTGCGACAGCCGCTCCGCTGCGGGATTCGGCGTATCGACTCTCTTCTTTGCCCTGCTTTTCGTCGCCGTAACCATTTTCCCTCCCTTGGCCCCCGGAGCCAATGTTCCACAGAAGAGGTTTCACGAGCCGAAACTTGGCTCTGGTTTGAGTTTGCAGTCGTTGCTTCCGGGTCTACTCGAGATTATAGCATAACCGCAATTGTTAATCATTTCACAAAAGACATAGCGAATGTTGTTGGCGTAAGCCCTCCTGTAGACGATAACCCTACGAGATTTATTTCACAAATACGAAATCTATTGACAGGTTGTTGTTTGATTGCCTATATTATGTAATCACCACGGTTTCCTTGGCAGGCTCCATTCTTCGCCCCATTATCTTGGTCTTCTTGGCGCCAACCGGAATGGAGACTCGGACAACCAGTGAGGTGGAACATGAAGAAATGCGGAGTTTACGCTTGCTCCAACGAAGGCATCCGGTTCTACATGATCGATACGACCACCCGGGTGTGGCTGTGTGAGGACTGCGTGGCCCGGGCCGAGAAAGAGGTGACCCTGGACCGGGAAAAGGAACTGGACGCCGTTAGCTGACGGTGCATGGGGCACACTCATCCGAGAGAGCACTGGACCATTTTTTAGCGATTTCGGCCTAGCGGCCGTGAGGTGTGAAATGGTAACGACAGTGTCTACTGACCAAGTCCAGGAATTAGAACCCCAACAAACGAACAGCTACTCGGAAACCATGCAATGGCTCTACCGCGTTCCCTGCGCCGGGGTGCGGTACTACGGCTACTGCCCGTCCCCTTCCCCTGCCGAGGATGCCGACCCCTGGTCTCTGCAAGACATCCTCGTAGCCCCCGACGTTGACCAAGATAATAAATAACCTTCGACAGGCATCCCTAGACTATCTTGGAGGTGCTTGAAGTGTACGTGAGATTGGTTGGCGGGGAACCTTACCCCAGAGGGTGGCAAGCCTACGAGAGCATGGTTGTTCGCAGCGCCCAGGACCCCGACGTGGTCATCGCCCTCCGGCCCGGCGCCTGGCAGGAATTCGAACGCCATCTCTTTCGCGGCGTCGACGACCCCGAAGAGGAGATCTTCTTCGCGACAGATGTCACTGACGACTATGCTGCCTACGAATTGATGACTGGACCTCCGGCGTAACCCTGGCGCCCATCAACCCGTCCGTATACCAACTTGTCAACGGAAGCCCGGCGTCACCAAGCCGCACTTGCCCACAACTCGCCCTGCCAGCAACGCCCTCCTCACCCAGGTCCCCACACGTTATGACTTCCCCATCACTCAAGATTCCTTGGCTTCGCCGCGGAATGACTTGGCGGCGCCCGGTGCGGCCCCCGTAATCGCAGGGGTGGACACAGGCGGGGCCTCACCTCTCCGCACCTGGGTAACGGAAGGCTGCTTACCTGACGCCGTCGGCGACGCAACATAATGCCCGCATTCCGGAACCGGTTGACCTTGAACTTACCAGGCGTTGGGTATATGATGGCCTTTAGCTGAATTGAATCGTCTCCGGGTCGCCTCTCACCTGAAGTCATGACCGTGTTCCCGCCTCCAGGGACCGCACAGGCCAGGCCCCGGGTCGCCGGGCCCCCCGTTCCGCAGTGACGGCGTCAGCCGTTAGTCTAGTGGTAGGAGACCAAAACGCAAACTAGTACATGCTGATTCTTTACCGAATCACCAAGATGGCCTGGCGGTACCGCACCCGCCTGATTGTCGCCTACGTAAGCTTCTGTTGCGCAATCGGGTTCTCCCTACTGATACCCATAGTCTTCGGCTTTTCCATTGACCAACTGGTCGACTATACCCCCGACGGCGGTGTAATCGGCAACGACGTAGCGTTTACTACCCTGGTCTGGCTGGCCCTTGCCATCCTTGGCTTGGCCGTGGGCCAGGGCATTTTCGATTTCCTCCGCACCTACTCAACCGACTCCTTGTCGCAAATCGTCTCCTATGATTTTCGCAACGCACTCTACGACAAGCTCCAGCACCTGAGCTTTGCCTACCACGATAAAGAGCACACTGGCGACCTGATGTCCAAGGCCACTTCGGACATCGAAGCGGTTCGCCGTTTCGTCGCCATGGGTTTGGTCCGTTCCCTGGAAGTCGCCGTGCGGCTGGTGGCTTTCACTTCTTACCTGTTCTTTCTGAATTGGGAGCTAACCCTGATCAGCCTCGGTTGCGTGCCGTTCCTCGTTTTCCGGGCTACCCTGGTGACGACCAGGCTGCGTTACATGTGGCTGCGGGTCCAACAGGTCATGGGACAGAGCGTCACCGTCCTTCAAGAGAATCTGGTGGGAATCCACGTGGTCAAGGCCTTCGCCTCTGAGGAGTACGAGAAAAGGAAGTTCGAAGCCAAGGCCCAGGAACTGCGCAACGAATATTACAGGTCCGAGCGCCTGCAAGGCACCAACAGCGCCTGGATGACCTTCTATTTCAACCTGGCCCTGGGCCTCATCATTTGGTACGGCGGCTGGGAGGTTGTACGGGGCGACCTGAGTCCGGGAGAACTAACGACCTTTGTCCTATTTCTGAGCCAGTTGGCCTTCCCCGTTCGCATGTTGTCCTTTATCATCAACAGCTTCTCCCGGGCCGTCACCTCGGGACAGCGGCTCTTCGAAATCCTGGACATGCCCTCGCCTGTGCAGGAGAAAGAAGAAGCCGAGGACATGGGCCGGGCCCGGGGCCTCGTCCGTTTCGAGGGCCTTTCCTTCTCCTACGACCCCCAGACCACAGCGTTGAAGAACGTGAACATCGCCGCCGAACCCGGCCAGGTAACCGCCATCCTGGGCGCGCCGGGCAGCGGCAAGAGCACCATAATCAATCTGCTGCCCAGGTTTTACGACCCCACCCAGGGCCGTATTACGGTGGATGGCCGTGACATACGCGATTTCACCCTGGAATCTCTTCGCCACAACATTGGTATGGTCCAGCAGGACGTGTTCCTCTTTGGCGCCACCATTCGCGACAATATCGCCTATGGATCAACCGACGCCTCCTACGACGACGTCGTGGCGGCAGCCAAGGTGGCCCAGCTTCATGACCATATCATAAGCCTGCCCGGCGGCTACGACACCTTCGTCGGCGAGCGGGGCGCCACCTTGTCCGGCGGACAGCGGCAGCGCATGTCCATCGCCCGCACCATCCTCCTCAACCCGCCCATCCTGATCCTGGACGACTCCACCTCCAGCGTCGACGTGGAAACGGAACGCCTCATTCACGATGCCATGACCAGCGCGATGAAAGGCCGCACTACTTTCGTCATCGCCCATCGCCTTAGCACCGTCCGGGAAGCCGACCAGATCGTGGTGCTGAACGACGGCGAGGTGGTCGAACAGGGCACCCACGCTGAGCTAATGGCTCACCGGGGCATCTATTGGAACATCTACGAATTGCAGCTCAGGCCCCAGGAAGAGTTGCTATTGGACGCGGCCCTGGCCTCAGACAGGGGAGGGGACGCCTAGATGCTCGGCGGCGGAGGAATCGGCGGCGGCGGCGGGTTCAGCGGCCCGATGGGCGGTGTGCGGGGCTTACAGACCGCAGGTCTTTACGCCGCCAATTTGGACAACCTCACCGACGAAAACATCGTCGGCAAGGTCTACGACAACCGGGTGGTCACCCGTCTGCTGACCTACGTGAAGTCCTTCAAGAAACAGGCCTTCGTCACCATATGCGCCGTCCTCCTGTACACCCTGGGCAACGTGTTCATTCCCTTTCTGGCCAAGGAGGGCATCGAGGCCGTCAGCGAAAGCGACGTCCGGCTGATTCACACCGTAGGCATCATCTTCCTGGCCGTGGTGTTGGCCCACTTTGGCTCCAACTACCTCCAGATGGTCTTCATGCCCAAAGTCGGCCAGGGAGTGCTCTACCTGCTGCGCACCCAGATGTTCAACCATCTCCAGTCCCTTTCCCCCGCCTTCTTCCACCGCACTGAAGTGGGCCGGATCATGTCCCGCAGCCAGAGCGACGTGCTGCAACTCCAGGAGACCTTCGATCTGATGGTCGAGAGCTTCGCCGACTTGCTGAGTCTCTTCGGCATCATAGCCGTCATGCTGTTCATCGACTGGCAGTTGGCCTTGGTCTGCCTGAGCATAGTGCCCGTGCTGTTGCTGCTTCTGGTTTACTGGCAGAAGTTCGCTCGCCATTCCTTCATGCGCATCCGGCGGGCCGTCGCCATGGTGAACGGCGAATACAACCAGAACATAACCGGCGTTCGGGTGGTGGAGAGCTTCAACCGGCAAGACGCGAATCTTAGGCACTTCGACTCCCTCAATCGAGAACATCTGAACGCCAACCTGGAGGCCAGCAAGTTCTCCGGCGGCCTCATGCCGGTGGTCGGCACGTTGGTTGGCCTCGGCATGGGCTTCGGCGTCGTCCTTGTCGGCGGTCTCTTCGCTGCCGACGGCCTCGTCGAATGGGCCGTATTGGTGTCCTTCGCCATGTACATTCAGCGATTCTTCGAGCCCATACGCCACCTGACTATGCAATACAGCCAGTTGCAACGGGCCATGGCTGCCGGGGTCAGGATATTCGAGATACTGGACCTCAGGTCCGAGGTCACCGACCGCCCCGGCGCCCCGGCCATGCCGCCGCTCCTGGGCCACATCAGGTTCGAAGGCGTCGGCTTCCACTACGTGCCCGGCGTGAAGGTCCTCGACGATATCAACGTCGACATCAAGCCCGGAGAGAACGTGGCGCTGGTTGGCTCCACCGGCGCCGGCAAGTCCACCATGGTCACCCTCATCCACCGGTTCGCCGACGTCACCGAGGGCCGGATTACCGTCGACGGCTACGACATCCGGGAGGTGCGGCGCCAATCCCTCGTTTCCCAGATGAGCATGGTGCTCCAGGAGCCTTACCTCTTTTCCGGGACCATCAGGGACAACATCCGGTACAGCCATGAAGAGGCCAGCGACGAAGACGTGGTGGCCGCGGCCAAAGGCGTGGGCGCCCACGCCTTCATCATGGGCCTGGAAGGCGGATACGACAACGTGCTGGCCGAGCGCGGCGTGAACCTCAGCGTGGGCCAGCGCCAGTTGCTGAGCTTTGCCCGGGCCATCGTCGGCAATCCTCGCGTCATCATCCTCGACGAGGCCACCGCCAACATCGACACCCAGACCGAGCTATTGATTCAAGACGCCCTGAAGCGCATCCTCCAGGGCCGCACGTCGATAGTAATCGCCCACCGCCTGTCCACCGTCCGCAACGCCGACAAGATTCTGGTCCTAGACCACGGCCGGCTGGTGGAGACCGGCAATCACCAGGAGTTGTTGCAGCGCAAAGGAGTGTATGCCAGGCTCTATACCGTCAATTACGGCCTGCACAATGGGTCCTGGGATACGTCCGGCGGCGACGTTACGGCGCCCTCCCCTGCCGGCGATTAGGAGTCATTGCAAAGGTGGCTCGGCCCGCTCACCCTGAGCCTGCCGAAGGGCATGCCAGCAACGTGAAGAATCTCCCCTCCCGCTCACCCTGAGCTTGTCGAAGGGCCGGCAACCCGGATTCTGGAACACCCTCTAGTCCGCCAGTGCCCGCTCCATCGCCGATTTAAACACCTGGTACGGCTGGGCCCCCGAAAACATCAGGTTCCCTATCACGAACGTGGGAATGCCCCTGATGCCGTAACCCAGCGCTTCCTGGTATTGCTCCATTACAGTCGACGTGTACTCGTTCCTCTCCAGCCGCGCCGTAGGTCGCATGGGTCCAGGCCCGCGCTCTCGGCCACCGACCCGATCACTGAAAGGTCCCCTAGGTCTTTGCCGTCCTCCCACAAAGCCTTGTAAGCCGCCTTGTGGAACTCCATGAATTTCCCCTGCTGCTGGGCGTACTCCGTCGCTTCCAGCGAATACATGGTGTTTGGATACAACCGAGGCCGCCGCATAACCAGGCCCGCCTCCTCGGCGTGACTCTTCAGGGGCTCATCAAGCTCGTTGCCGTTTTGCCCCGGCTTTGGCTGCCGCAGCGTACCTTCCTTGGGCGTGTCCGGTCTCAGCAGGTAAGCCCTGCCCTCAACCGCTATGTCGTACTCCTCTGCCAACCTGTCGACCCGCTCCAGGCCGATGTAGCACCAGGGTCAAACGTAGTCGTACCAGATCGCCACCCGCATCTGGCCCGAACCCTTTTCCCACCTCTGTAACGGTTTGGCCATTGTCAGACCTTCCTTGGGGGTGCTCCCCTGTTGGATGTAGCTCTACTGGATTGAAATCGAGTCTAGCAGCGGACTTCGAACAGCGTCAAACGCGCAGCCGTTGAGGGGTTTAATTTGAGCAAGGTGCCTGGGAACTGCGGCCTTTGGGAGGCCGCGTCAGGAGCTAATGGCTGTCGGTTTCCAGGGAGCGGGGCGCGTCCGCCAGCAGCGGCTGCAGTTCGGCCAGGCTGCCGATCTTCGGGCAGTCGTTGACCTCGCCGTTCCACCCGCCCCGGTCGATAAGCACCGAGTGCATGCCCACCGCCCTCGCTCCAAGCACGTCTGAACGGTACTGGTCTCCCACGTGCACCGCTTCACACGGGTCCGCGCCCATCCGTTCCAGCGCGGTCAGGAATACCGGGGCGTGGGGCTTCTCTGACCCGGTTTCATTCGAGCCGACCACAAAGTCCAGGTAGTCCGTCAGGCCCAGACGCTCGCACAAGGGACCCATTTCCAGGGGCATATTGGTAAGCACGCCCAACCGGTATCCTGCAGCCCGTAGCGTCGCCAAAGTTGGTATCACGTCGTCGTAGGCGATGAAGTCTTTGGGCACGGCTATGGCCATTTGCCAGATTTGCCTGGCCAGGTCCAGGGACACCGGTTGTCCCTGCATTCTCCAGGATAATCTGCTCGTAGCGGGAGAAGAAGGCCAGCCGTTCCTCGTCGCTCCTGGATACCAGTGAGCGGGCGGCGTTCTCCTGGTTGAAATAAACGTCGGCTACCGAATAGCCGCGGTCAATGGCCTTTTTGGATACTTGCAGCCCCAACTCTTGGCAGGCTGCCTGCTGTATCTCGTTCAGAGGGGGCCAAAACAGCGCCAAGGTCTTGTAGAAGTCGAAGGAGATGGCTTTGATCAATGGGGACACAGCTTGCCCGCTCGGCTGGGGCGAAAGTGATTCGGGGGGAGTGGACCAGTAGAGGCCGGAGTCGCGTCTTGGGACATCAAAGTGTGGGCATTCTACCACAAGCAGTTCGGCGTGTACACGATGCCCCAGCCATAGCCAAGGCCCGGAATACCACAACTGTCGCCCCCAACTCGTCATCCCATAGCCCAACCCCGGCCTGTCCGTTCACCCTTGTATCTTAAACAGGGACGCGACAGACCGCTTCGCCCCAGGTCTTTAAGACCGTAGCTCAGCAGGGTCGTCACGTCCGGCGCCCCTCGGAGCCCGAACAGTTGACTGGGCAATGAAGCCCGAATTAAGCAAGGATGGGCCAGAGGCAGGGAGAATATCTTGAAAGGAGGTAGATGAATGAAGGAAGCTCTGTTGTTCGTTGGCATCGATGTCTCCAAGGACCGCCTGGACGTGGCGGTGCGGCCTACCGGTGAGGCATGGCAGGCTTCGTATAACCCCCGGGGCATCGGCGAGTTGGTGCACCGTCTGGGGGAACTGGCGCCCCAACTGGTGGTCCTGGAAGCCACAGGTGGGATGGAAATGACTCTGGCGGGAGAACTGGCGGCATCTCAATTGGCCATAGCGGTAGTCAACCCCAGGCAGGTGCGGGACTTCGCCCGCGCTGCCGGAAAACTGGCCAAGACCGACGCCTTGGACGCCCATGCCCTGGCCCACTTTGCCGAAGCAATGCGCCCGCCCTCCAGACCCTTGCCCGACAGCGCCTCGCAGGAACTCAAGGCCCTGGTGGCCCGACGGCGCCAACTGGTGGAGATGATCACCGCAGAGAAAAACAGGGTGAGAAGCGCCCCCAACCGTATACGCCCCAAAGTTGAGGAGCACGTCTCTTGGTTGGAAGAGAGTCTGGAGGGCCTGGACCGGGAGTTGGGAGAATTCATCCGCTCCTCGCCTATGTGGAAGGACAAAGTCCAATTGCTCCGAAGCGCTCCGGGAGTGGGGCCTGTTCTCTCCATGACCCTCTTGTCCGACCTGCCGGAACTGGGGGCCTTGAACCGGGGTGAGATCGCCGCCCTGGTGGGTGTGGCGCCATTTAATCGAGACAGCGGCGCCCTGCGGGGGAAACGCCAGGTGTGGGGAGGACGCAGCCGGGTGAGAGCTGCCCTGTACATGGCGACCCTTGGTGGCCACCCGATACAATCCGGTGCTGCGAAGCTTCTACCAACGCCTGTGCGAGGCTGGCAAACCCAAGAAAGTGGCCCTTACCGCCTGCATGCGCAAGCTGCTCACCATCCTCAACGTCATGGTCAAGCATAACCGCCATTGGAACCCTGCTCTTCACAATTCTTGACTTTCAAGACAGTTGCTGAGCTTGTCGAAGGGCCCCCCGCCCATACCCGCACCAAGTCACAACACCCCCCAATGCCGTCCCCCTTCCTCCCTGTTATACTGGAAGCCGATCTCCAACCCGCTCAGGAGCTTGCCAAATTTGGCGCAGACCGCCGTCGAATACGAGACCGTAATAGGCCTGGAGGTCCACGTTCAACTCCAGACCCGCAGCAAGATGTTCTGCGGCTGCCGGGCCGACTACCAGACCGCCGCCGCCAACAGCCGGGTGTGCCCCGTCTGCTTGGGCCTGCCCGGGGCCCTGCCCGTCATTAACCGCAAAGCCGTCGAATACACCATAATGACCGGCTTGGCCCTCAACTGCCGCATCCCCGGCCAGTCCAAGTTCGACCGCAAGAACTACCCCTATCCCGACCTCATGAAGGGGTACCAGATTTCCCAGTACGACCTTCCTCTGGCCGTGGACGGCTACCTGGACGTCGAAGTTGACCACGGCCCCCGCCGCATCGGTGTCCATCGTGTGCACCTGGAGGAGGACGTGGCCAAGCTGCAGCACTTCCCCGCCAACGGCGGCGAGGCCTACAGCTTGGTCGACGTCAACCGCTCCGGCGTCCCCCTTATGGAGGTGGTCAGCGCCCCCGACCTGCGCTCCGCCGAAGAGGCTCGCACCTACCTCATGACCCTCCATTCCATACTGCAATACCTGGGCGTCTCCACCGGCAACATGCAGGACGGCAGCTTCCGTTGCGATGCCAACATCAGCATCCGGCCCAGGGGTTCCGTCGAGTTCGGGACCCGCACCGAAATCAAGAACATGAACAGTTTCCGCTCCGTCTACTTGGCTCTGGAATTCGAAGCCCGCCGCCAGCGCAGCATCGTGGAAGACGGCGGCAACGTCGTCCAGGAGACCCGCGGCTGGGTGGAAGAGCAGGAAGTCACCGTGTCCCAGCGGAGCAAGGAGTACGCCCACGACTACCGGTATTTCCCCGACCCCGAC
The DNA here is from genome assembly GCA_963668505.2 of Dehalococcoidia bacterium. Taxonomy (GTDB): domain Bacteria; phylum Chloroflexota; class Dehalococcoidia; order Lucifugimonadales; family UBA3495. The sequence goes on from CAXXWY010000013.1 coordinate 14,921, forward strand.
CTGCCCCCCCTGGCCATCGACGGCGCCTGGATTGAAGAGATTCGCTCCCGCCTGCCGGAGCTGGCCTCCCAGCGCCGGGACCGCTTTGTCAGCCGGTACGGCCTGTCGGAGTATGATGCCAGGCTGCTCACTGGCTCCAAGGCCATGGCCGACTATTTCGAAGAGGCCGCGGCCCGGGCGGCGCCGGACGGTCAACCCTCAGGCAAGCTGGCCAAGTCCCTGGCCAACTGGCTTCTGGGAGACCTGAGCAGGCTGATGAACCTGGAAAGCCTGGATGTCGCCCAGCTCAAGGTGTCCCCTGCTCATCTGGCCGAACTCGTCGGCTTGGTGGACGCCGGCTCCATCAGCGCCTCCACCGCCAAGACGGTGTTGGAAGAAGCCTTTTATTCCGGCGATGCGCCGGGTCAAATAGTCGAGAAAAAGGGCTATACTCAGATAAGCGATTCCTCAGAAGTCCAAGGAGTGGTGGCCCAGGCCCTTGCCGCCAACCCCAAGGCGGTGGCAGACTATTTGGGGGGCAGAGATGAGGCCGTCCGTTATCTCATAGGGCAGGTGATGAAGATTACCAGGGGCCAGGCCAACCCCGAAGTCGTCAACCGCTTTGTCTTGGCCCAGTTGGAAGAGCGCAAGCAGTCTGGGAACGGCGGAGAGGCCCTCGGGATCTGAAGACGCCGCTGCCTCGTACAGACACATACATAGAAGTTAGACCGTGCTAAACATAATACAAATCCTGATTTCCGTATCCATCGTCGTTATCATCCTGTCCCAGGTCAGAGAGGGCGGCAGCGGCCTTTTCGGCGCCGCCCAGTCCACCGGCCGCACTCGCCGGGGACTGGAAAAGACCATGTTCCAGTTGACCATCGCGCTGGCCGCCGTCTTCCTGGTAGTTTCCATCATCAGCGTGCGGGTAACCTGAACTGGCTCTTCTCCCCCTCCAAGTAGGCGATATCGAAGCCGTTGCCTTGGGGCTTTCCTCTCCCTTGACGGGAGAGGATTAAGGTGAGGGTGACTTAGCAAAACCCTCCAAGCCCCGGCGGTGACAACTGGAGGACCCCATAGACCCCAACGACCGCGAGTCCCAATCTCAACCCTTGGTGTTGACCACCGACTTCGGGCTGCAGGACCCCTATGTCGGCGTTATGAAGGGCGTCGCCCTGGGCATCAACCCCCTTGTCCGGATTATCGACCTCACCCACCAGATTCGCCCCCAGAACGTCGCCCAGGCGGCATTTGTTCTGGGCGCCAGCTATCGTTTCTTTCCCCCCGGCGCAATTCACGTAGTGGTTGTCGACCCAGGCGTGGGCACCGACCGCAACGCCTTGCTGCTGCTCACCCCCCATGGGCGTTTCTTGGCCCCGGACAACGGCGTCCTCAGCCACGTCCTCCGCGACTACCTGGACGATCCGCCGGAGCAAGCCGACGGGATAGACGTCCCAGCCGCTCTTGCCGCCTACCGCCTGACCAATCCCCGGTACTGGCTTCACCCCGTCAGCCGGACCTTCCACGGCCGGGACGTCTTCGCCCCCCGCCGCCGCCCACCTGTCCCAGGGAGTCCATCCCGACGACCTAGGCGAGCCGCTAAAACGGCTGTCCTGGCTGCCCTCGCCCCGCCCCGTCCGCCGCGGCAACGTCATCCAAGGCCAGGTCGTCAATGTGGACCATTTCGGCAACCTCGTCACCAATATACCCGCCGCCATGCTGGAAGGTCCGTCGAGGGTTGACTTGAGAATTCGCAACCGCGTCATCCACGGCCTCAGCCACACCTTCCACGGAGGCCCTGAGTCCCCACCGGATGGCTTAGTGGCCTTGGTAGGCAGCCACGGATACCTGGAAGCCGCAGTGGCGGGACGGCAGCGCCGCCCAACTCCTGAACGCCGACATCGGCGAGCCCGTCGAGGTCACGCTCTGACCCTGGAGGCGGGCTGAGGTAAGCATTGGTGTTTCCCCCACCAAACACATCCGCAAACCCGGCAACTGCGTATTATTTTAAGCATGGCCAACCCAGCCTGCTCCGACAAAGTAATCAAGCCATCAAACTTGCCCTGACTTCAAAGCCGTCCCCATACCCAAAGCCCTCTGGTGGCCTGCGCTTGTTGTGCTGGTCTTGGTGTTGGCTGCTTGCGGCGGCTCTCCCGCCACTGAAACGGCAACGCCCGCCGAGACACCCGATATAGCGGCAACCGTACCCACAACGGCTCCTGGCGCGCCGGACGCAACCGCCGGCGCCCCGGCAACGCCCGCCGTTGACCACGATGCAGGCGATGGCGCCTCACCCACCCCGGTTTCCCCGACGCCAACGCAGGGCTCTTCTGATCCCCAGGACGAAGCCACGGCGGCTCATGCGGGCGACTCTTGGGGGAGGGGACGTCAAGGCCATCGTCGATGAGATGGTCGCCACCGGCAATCAGGCTTTCATTCCCGTGCTGATGGAGTTGATGCGATTCAGGCTTCCGTATACCTCTGGACTCTGCCTGCCCTGCGCCATAGACGAGCTTGCCGGGGGAGCCGACGAGGATATTGATCCGGAACTAAGGCACTGGGGATGGTGGATGGAGTGGTTGGGCAACCATCCCGAAGTTCAGCCCCCCGACGGCTTCGCCGGTTGGAAGGGCGAGATATATTCCACCATAGACCCCAACTTCAGGGAATTCTTCTACGACGGGGTAAAGACCCGCATCCGGTTGGAGGAGGTCGCCTGGGGAGGCGTCCGCAAGGACGGCATCCCCGACCTGCAAGACCCGCCCCACATACCGGCGGACCAGGCCGACTATATCCTCGACTCCGACCGGGTCTTCGGGCTGTCCATCAACGGAGAGCACCGGGCCTATCCCCTGCGCATACTCAATCCTCACGAGATGGCCAACGACGTGCTGGGAGGGGTGCCTTTCGCCTTATCCTATTGAACGCTCTGCGGAGCTGGAATCGTGTATTCCACAACAGTCGACGGCGAGGTCATTTCCTTCGGGACTTCCGGCTTCCTCTACCAGAGCAACAAGCTCATGTACGACCGTAAGACCAAGTCCCTCTGGCACCAATTCCGGGGAGAGCCGGTGACGGGCGAACTGGCGGACAGCGGCATCGTCCTCGACATAATTCCCGTAACGCTGACGACTTGGGGGGAATGGCTCGCCTCCCATCCCGACACCACCGTCCTGGACGTGGAAACGGGAGTCTATCCCGCCCATCGTTATTTGCCCGAGTCGGACCCCGGCTCTTTCTATTTCGAATACCGGACCCAGCCCGGCACCATGTTCCCGGTGGCCACCCGCAGCCCGGCGCTCGCCACCAAAACGCAAGTCCTGGGCCTCACCCTCAACGGCCGCGAAAGGGCCTATCCCTTTGGTCTCCTGGTTGACGAACCGGTTGTCAACGATGAACTGGGAGGAATCGACTTGGTGATTGTCACTCCCGGTCAGGCCGGCGGCCCCCGCGTCTTTCACCGTGGAGAAAACGTCTTCTCTGAAATAGTGCGAGAAGCCGGGACGGACCTTTTGCTGGACGAGTCCGGCGGACGTTGGCGCCTGGAAGAAGATGCCTTGGTCCACACCGCCGACGACTCTCAACGCCTGCCCCGGTTGCCCAGCCGCAACGCCTACTGGTTCGGCTGGTACGGCTTCTACCCCAACACCGAAGTCTACGGCCAGGACGTTGTAGCCCAATAACCGAACCTACCGAAGACCAGCGCAGAGAGGCGCTAATCAGGACGAACCTGGCCATGACCGCGAACGATTAGATGCCACCCTCCGTTCGTGGTGAGGCTCTCGAACCACGAACCCGCAACCGCTCAACAGTCTCTCCCAGTTCACCAAACTACCGCGATCCTCCTGAGGATGACACTTCTTCATTTACCAAGTTATCTCTGGGCTGTACAATCGAGTAAGAGTGACAGTCTATGCCTATCAAACCTCCTCGAAGGTCTGGCGAACCACTGCTCCGGCCCATCGACTACACCATCGACGATGATGGTTGTTGGGTGTGGAATTGGGCGACAGATTGGAAAGGATATGCCACTGTGAGAGTCGATGGGCGTAACCGCAGGGCCCATCGGGTCGCCTACGAATTGGCCTACCGCCCGATTCCTGATGGGCAGATTATTCGCCACATGTGTCACAACCCGTCTTGTGTCAATCCCGAACATCTTCGAATTGGAACCCAAACCGACAATTCACGCGACATGGTCAAGGCAGGCAATCACCACTACCAAAAGCTCATGCCGGATGAAGCTTTCGAAATCCGGCGAGCATTCGCCGCCGGTGGCATCACGCAAAAACGGCTTGCAAGGCTGTACGGTGTCAGCCCGGGCGCTGTCAGGCAGATTATTAGCAATAAGACCTTTACCGACGAGACCTACACCCCTCCGCCAACACCGATGAGACGGCCGAGAGGTTCGCTTCTCAGGGCGCTTAATGAAGACTCAGCGAAAGAAATCCGTCGTTTATACCTTGCCGGTGGAGTATCACACCGCTCTTTAGCTGAGCAGTTCCAACTCAATCAGGCCATCATCTCTGATGTACTGCACAACAAACGTTATTTCGACCCGGACTACACTCCGCTAACCCGCAGGGCGTACAACCAGAAGATTAGCGAAGAGCAGGCCGATGTCATCAGAGAGAAAGTGGCCTCAGGCGTCTCGCAGGGACAGTTATCTAGGGAGTACAGGGTTGGCCAGGGACTGATAAGCCAAATCATTGCCGGTAAGATTCATAAAGGCAAAGCTAGACGACGCTCCCCAAAGCCGCAAGAAAAAACGATATCACGCGCACCTCTGCGGTTAATCAAAGGGCCGGCTCCCACAAGTTTGTACGAGCAGCGACGCCGCCAAACTGAGTCCCGAACCAGGAATATCAGACGACCTCGACGCAAGCCTGGAGACCCATTAATTACCGAAACCGACGGGGTGTTGGACCCCAAATCCGGTTGTCACAACTGGCGATGGGGCACAACGGCGAGGGGCTCTATAACAGTAGAGGGTGGCAATAGGAAACTGGCTTATCGTGTGGCTTGGGAAATGGCCCATGGACCCATCCCCGAAGGGAAACAGATAAACCATCATTGCAATAATCCCCGTTGCATTAACGTAGAGCATCTGTACGTGGGTGACCAGTTTGAGAACATGCGCGATGTGGCCAGAGACGGCTACCATGCCCACGCCAATCGGAAACTTACCTGGGCGCAAGTGCGGGCCATCCGAGTCGAGTACAAACCGGGCAAAACTACGTATAAACAATTGGGTGACAAGCACGACGTCACCGAGGGCGCAATCTATTGCATAATCAGCAACAAGACTTTCCGTGATCCGCATTACACGCCGAACAATCCGCAGGAGAGCGTTAGGAGAAAATTATCAATGGCTGATGCCAACGATATACGACGGAGATTCCAAAACGAGGGAGTAACACATAGTGCTCTGGCGCTTGAAAAAGGTGTGTCAAGGCCAACGGTCTCGAATATCATTCGCAACGAAATCTACTTTGACCCAATCTACACACCCCCTCCCTCCGAATGAAACCCATCGATGGAAATTGTCCGATGATGATATCGCTTGAGCCCTTTCACAAATTCAGTACCACTCACACCCGGCCACGATAGCAGCGTGCGCACAGCAACTCGGCGTAAATCCAACACACCTCTCCAAAGTTCTTAGGCGAAGGTTCCCCTCCTAGTCTCTCTGCCCGCAACACTCGCTCTCATCGCCTCGACGCCAGCAGCCCAAGATAAGGTCCCTACCACTGACACTTCCCCGTTGACATCCCCGAACGCCAATCCATAAACTCAAGTACTAGGCATTCCTGCAAATGCCCCCTGTCATTCCGAGCGAAGCCGAGGAATCTAAAATTGTTGCTCAGGAACATTTACAGGACGCGCAGCCCCCTGACGTTTCTGCCCGGCATGTCGATGAACGAGGCGCAGACCCGCCGCCGCCCCGTTCGTGGTGAGCCTGTTCTGAGCTTGCCGAAGGGTCTCTCGAACCAATCGAACAGAGAATGCCCGCAATGGCCCAGGTAAAAACCTGAGCGGGTGTCATCCCCGGCCCTCCTCCCTCCAAAATGGGAGGTTTTGAGAGGAAATGAGAGGGGAATTAAAAATTTGGCCGTTTGATGCAATCACTGATCCGCCATCGAGACATAGGAAGGACCCTGGTGCCAGTTAAGGAACGAATACAGGTTTTCCTGGGCGACATCACCACCTTGCAGGTGGACGCCATCGTAAACGCCGCCAACGAGTCCCTGCTGGGCGGGGCCGGAGTCGACGGCGCCATCCACCGGGCCGCCGGCCCCAGGCTGTTGGAAGAATGCCGTACCCTGGGAGGCTGCCCTACCGGGGAAGCCAGGCTCACCGCCGGCTACGACCTGCCCGCCGGACACGTGATTCACACCGTTGGGCCGGTCTGGAGGGGCGGTAGCCATGACGAAGACGCTCTACTGGCCAACTGCTACCGCAACTGCTTTGCCATAGCCGAGGAACACGGCGTCCGGTCAATAGCCTTCCCCGCTATCAGCGCCGGGGCCTACGGCTATCCCCTTGACCGGGCCGCCGCCATCGCCGTCGCCGAGACCGTGGACTTCCTGGACAGGAACACGTCCCTCGACACCGTGACCTTGGTCTGCTTCAGCGACAGGGCCTACCGGCTCTATCTGGACACGATCAAGGACCTAGCTGTCGACTCCCCTCTCCCCAACGCGGGAGAGGGTTAGGGTGAGGGGGGGTCAGCGAGTCGGCGACAGTCCCGAGTTGCGGTGGACAGGCCTAGATCGGCGGGCGTAGCTGGGACCATCCGGCGTGCTGTTCGTAGGCGTACGCCGCCCGCAGCGCCGTCGGCTCGTCGAAAGGCTTCCCCACAAGCTGCATGCCCACCGGCAGCCCCGCCTCGGTGAAGCCGCAGGGAATCGAGATCGCCGGCAGTCCTGTGACGTTGAACGGAGCGGTGAAGCTGGGCCCCCGCAGCGTAAACGCCGTATCGTAGTCCTCGAACCGCGGGGCCGGATAGGCCGTGGTCGGGGTCACCAGCAGGTCAACTTTCGCCATCGCCTCGGCGAACCCCCTCTTCACCAACTGCCGGCACCGCTGGGCCTGAACGTAATCGCCGGCGCTGAGCAACGCTCCAATCCGAAACCGCGACCGCACCGCCTCCCCGAAGTCGTTCGGTCTGGTCTTCAGGTTCCTCTCATGGAAGGCGTAGGACTCCCCGGCCATGATGATGGCGTTCACCGCCCGCGCGTACTCCAGATTGGGCACCGTCACCTCTTCCAGGATGGCCCCCAGCTCCTGCAGCGCCCCCAGCCCCTTCTCGACCACCGCAACCACCTCTGGATTGATGTCGGGATTGGGCTCGAAGAAGTAATGCCGGGGCACTCCTATCCTGAGGCCCTTGATGTCTTCTCCCAGGGAGCTGGTGTAGTCCGGAACCGGTGCGGCAGAGGTTGTCGGGTCCTTGGGGTCCCTGCCAGCGATGGCTAGAAGCATCACCGCCGCATCCCACACAGTCCGGGTCATCGGTCCGCAGTGGTCTTGGGACCAACTGAGAGTGACTACGCCGTGGCGGCTGACCCGTCCGTAGGTCGGCTTCAGCCCCACGATGCCGCACAGCGACGCCGGCCCTCGTATAGAGCCGCCGGTGCACGACCCCAACGCCCCCATCACTTGTCCCGCCGACACGGCAGATCCCGACCCACTGCTGGAGCCTCCTGTGGCATGCTCCAGGTTCCAGGGGTTGCGGGCGGGCTGAAACGGCGACGTGAAGTCGGGAGCCCCCGTCGCGTACTCGTGCATCACCAGCTTGCCCACCAGCACGGCTCCCGCCTCACGAAGCCTGGTTACCACCGTAGCATCCTCTTCCGGCACCCGGTCGAAGTCCACCTTGGAGGCCGCGGTGGTCCGGATGCCGGCGGTGTCGTACAGGTCCTTGAGCCCGTAGGGTATCCCGTGCATCGGGCCCCGGTAGTCCCCTTTCGAGATCTCGGCCTCGGCCATCCTGGCCTGTTCCAAGGCCTCGCCTTTCAGCAGCGTGATGAACGAGTGCAGCCGGTCCTCAGTCGCCTCGATGCGGTCCAGCGAAGCCTGCACCAACTCCACAGGTGATAGCTCCCCCCTGCGGATCCTGTCTCCCGCCTCTTGAGCGGTTAGGTAGTGTAGTTCGTCTACGATGTCCGGCATGGCTGCCTCCGCCCTTAAACAAGCTTGCGAAAGGTGTCCGGCAGGTGTCGCTGCTTGGAAGGGGTCTGCGTTGCCCGTCAAGACTGCCAGTCAGGCTGAAAGGCCAGGGCAATCTCCTCGGCTTGCAAGTCGACGGCGTGAAGCTGGTTGGCGAACTCCAGATACAGGCCGTACAGGGGCCTGAGGCGTTCCAACTCTTCTTCAGTCAAGCCCAGTCCGGCCCGCTCGGCCATCTGCCGGAAGACCTCAGGGGAAACTCCCTCGTTCTCTGCTGTGCTCATGGCCATTCCTCCAGCTAAGGGTCCAGGCATTCTCCCCGCGCCCAGCGGCAATGGGGCTGCTCGTTGTTCCTTGTAGGCTGGGCCGCAAGGGCGGTTCGGCGGCTGATCTAGGACTCGGACCTCGATGGGTCCCAAGGCCAGTACCGGGAAATGGCCCCTGCATCCACCCGCAGGTCGAAAGCGGTGATCATCTCGGCGTCGTCCGATGCCAGGAACACCGCCGCCGCGGCATAGTGCCGTGGGCTGGGCAACTGTCGTAGCGGCACACCTGTGCTGGGGTCGGGCAGCAGGCCCTTGTCCCGTTCACCTTGCCGGGGCGCTGGCCACGGCACCGCCCAGCGGGCGGCCCGCTCTGCGCCTTCCGAAGTATCGGTGGCGGTGGGAGTCAGGCTATTGACTCGAATCCCATACCTGCCCAGTTCCATGGCCGCCGACCGGGTGAAGTTCAGCAGCCCGCCCTTGCCGGTGCTGTATCCCACGTTTCCAGGCTCGCCCTGGTGTCCCGCAGTCGAGATGATGTTGATAACGTTGCCCTTGATTCCCTGAGCGACCATGCGTTGGGCCGCATGCTTGGTGAACAGGAATGCGCCGGTCAGCAGCACGTCGGTCTGCCTTCTCCACTCCTCCACCGGCATGTCCAGGACGCCCTTGGAATTGAAAATCGTCGCCCCGTTGACCAGGATGTCGACGGCCCCGAACACTCGCTCCGCCTGCGCCATGGTCTCCATAACCTGCGCTTCGTCGGTGACGTCGCACACCAGGCCTAGGGCTTGTCCACCTTGCCGGGCTATCGACCGGGCGCAGCCGTGGGCGTAGGCGGCGTTAATGTCCACGCACACCGCCTTTGCGCCGGCCGCGGCCAGTCCCTCGGCGATGCCGCCCATGATGTTGGGGCTGGCGCCGGTGACCAAAGCTGTCTTCCCTAGCAGTTTCATCGTCTCGCCCAAAGCACCGATAGATTAATTGGCATGCATCACCCTGTCAACGCGGCGGGACTTGCCGTAGGGACCCTGGCCTCCTCCGGCCAGCCTGCGGAGCCGCCAAAAGGAAAATCCCCCTTAGGCAGGGGGATTCTCCAGGGCATCTCGAATCCGGCCGTGGCGCCTACTTGACGTGGGGCGCCACCATGGCGACGAAGTTGGCTGCAGTGCTTATGCCGTGGTGATGCGGGACCTGGCGCATGGGGTCGTTGAACTTGGGATGCTTGGCCACGTAGTCCCGCACCTGTTCGATGGTTACGTCGTACTTGTCCAGGACCTCGGCCATCTCCTGCCGGGCCTTGACCTTGGCTTCGTACAGCTTCATCTGGGTTCGGCTCTTGACGTTGACTTCCCCGTCGCCCGATGTCTCGACCGGCAGGAAGATCGCGTCCTTGTAATCGGCCACCACCCTGCTTTGCACGCCGTCGCTCATGGTGCTGGGCATGCAGCCGAATGGCTTTAGGGAAATCACCATCTGGGCATGCTTGTCCTTGGTGGCCATGATGTTCTTCGCTATTTCCAGGTGACCCTCTCCGCCCTTCAGGTGGGTGTCGTAGTAGGCCCTGGCATATTCGGCCAGCTTCTTCTGGTTGGGCAACGAGTCGGTCTTGAACCCCAGTCCCCACCGGTAGAAGTTGTAGTACAGCCGGAACGCCACCTGCACCAGTTTGACCTTGCGAATGAAGCTCTTCCTCGTCTCGTCGATCACCAGGTGCTGCTGCGCGTTCTCCCTGGCTGCCCATATGAGGTACTCGATCCAGGTGCCGATGGGTTCCACCAGGACCTCGGCCCCTTCGGACTCCAGCCAGCGGAACATGTGATAGTTGCCGTCACCCTCAGTTGTCTGGGCCCAGAACTCGCCGGTGATTTTCACCTTGGGCTTCACCCGGGTATAGTCGACCTTGATGTCCTTGTACATCTTGCGCACCCGGCGCAAGGCCCTCCACACGGATTTTCCTTCCCGTAGCGAGTCGCCCACCAATGCAAGGGCTTCTTTGGTGACCCGGTCCGTATCCCCCTCGTTGATTTCGTAGGGGCGGATCTTGTAGCCCAGGTCGTTGATCATGTCGCCGACCATTACACCCTTTATCAGGGCCATCCCGAACTTGGGGTTCAACTCCAGGGCGGAGTCGCCGTTGTCCTGGTTCAGGCCGCCCGATTGCTTGAACAGCAAGACCCGGAACTTGTCGAATCCCGAGTCCCGCAGCGCCTTGCGGTACTCCGACTCGTACATGCCGAACCGGCATGGCCCGCAAGCCCCCGCGGTCACGAAGACGTAGCGGTCCTCAATGTCCTGTTCCCCCGCTTCCTCGAGCCCCTTCAGGTACTTGACCAGGTTCCCGACGGTGTAGTAGGTCGGGTTGCACTGGCCCCTGTTGCCGTATTCCTTCCCAGTGGCCAGCGAGTCGTTGTCCGGCGTCGGGATTATCCGCACGTTGTAACCCAGGCCCTTCATGGCCTCGGTCACCAACTCCTCGTGAGCCGCGGTCAGCCCGCCCCACAGGATAGTCGTAGATTCTTTCTGTTCCTTGGGCCAGTTGAACTCGTAGGGCTTGTGGAAGTGGTTAATTTCCTGCTCTTCCAGGCCCATTTCCTTACGGAGCTTGGCTTCGTACTCCGCTACCTGGGTTTCGATGTCTTGCTCGTCCAATACCTTGGCCATTTGATTTCCTCCGCAGCTTGAGTATCGGGTCTTTAATCGGCCTCTACCGACGCCGGTTCTTCGGATCGATCTTTCTTGGGCAGCTTGAAGTTGCCCAATTTAACAAATTGTGTCTCTGAGTCGGTCTCATCCGCGCCTTCATTGGGAAGTCCGACGATTGCTTCGCCGTCTTGCGCATAAGCCTTCACCGGGTAGTCCCTGATGGGCACACTGCAACCGGCGGAACCGCTGCCGAACTCTTCCTCCGCTGGGTCTCCGGCGGTGTTCTCCTTCCGCATGCGGTCATAAGCGGTGGAATCTATCTGGACCTCACTGCGCTGTCCGTCGCCTACCGCGGGGCGTAACGTCCATCACGTTACCATTGGGTGCGGCAGCTAGACTCTCCTTCGCAGCGGCTTTGTGCCCGTTGCCGTTGCCATTACCGGCGCCCTTGCTGCCCAGTTCCAGTGTGACCGGGACCCCATTCATCGCGACCGTGGCCGTTCGAATGTTAGCCCGTCGTGCTCCATCCCCTTGTGGCCGTTCGGCCTGGAGTCGTTGCCGCTGATAGTGATGTGCCCGGCTGCCTCCAGGTCGACCGTTGCCTTTGCGTTGGCCCGAAGCAGCCCCTTGCGGTAGGTGTCGACCATGTACTGTAGCTCGTTCTTCGAGGTGAGCTTCCGCTGCAGGTGCTCCTGGTACCGCTGCAGGAAGTAGTCAATGGTCTCCACCCTTATCTTGATGGAGCCAGAGGGCTTGTTCTCGTCGATGTCGAAGAACGTGAAGTAGGGTGTGTTAGACGCTTCGATAATGTTTTCGATAGTGTTGTATGTGGGTGCGTCGTGGCCGCACTTGAAGCTGGACAGGTCGATGGCGACCAGGTTCGGGTGCCGCGCCACGTACTTGGCGCCCCAGATCTTCTTGTTGGAGTTCTCGCTGTAGGCGTTTTTCCAAGCGTCGGTGATGTCCATGGCGTGGGTGATGACGCCGGATTCGACCTCCTTGCCGAACAGCCTCTCCAAGATGTCTTCGTCCTGGGGCAGGGAGTCGATGCTGAAGATGGGATAACCCTTCTTCTGGATTTCCTGCATGATTTCATGGTTCAGGCCAGGGTCGTTGTGGTACGGCCTGGCCAGCATGACCACGCCCAGCTTCCCTTCCGCTTCCAGCTTGTCCAGCACCTGCCTCGCCTCGGATCGCAGGGTGCCGAAATAGCCGCGCCAAGCCTTGAAGGCGATGTCCAAAGCCTCCCGGTTTTCTTCCCAGGTGACTTGGAGCACGTCTTGGAAGCAGTTCCACATCTCGTACTCGAGCATTGGCCATTCGGTGAAGTCCAAGGAAGGGTTCAGATAGCGCATGTCGTTCTCGGCGAAGATATTTCCTTCCTTGGTGTAAGCCGCCTTTACCACCTCGGGAGTGATGGAGACCGTGGGGCAGGCGGCACTGTCCTCTGCGTTGACCAACTCCGTCTTCAACTTGTTGATGATGGGGAAGAAGATGACGTCGGGCTTCTGCTTCCCCTTCTTGTCGAAAATGAGGTTATGGATGTGGGCCAGGGCCACCTTGCTGGGGAAGCACTGGTCTATGGATCCTCGGCGCGACCCTTTGTACCACATGGCCGGGTCGGTGTAGTCGGAGTAGACGATGTTCTGGGAGCCGACTCCCAGGGACTCGAAGTACGCCTGGAAGAAGGGCGCCAGGGTGTACATGTTGAGCACCCGTGGCATGCCGATCTTGATGTCCCGCCGCAGCACCCGCACGTCCTGGGATATGACCGGCATGGGCAGGTCCTCTTGCTTCGCCTTTCGTCCCCCGCTCAAGGTGAACCTGGCAAAGAACCCCTTTTTCTGCTCCGCAGGCTCGTCCTCGGCTTTGCGCAGGGAACTGACCTTGGGTGGGTCGGTGGTTCTAAAGGCCCTCACCGACGCCTTCTCCACGAAGTTGGGATTGGCGTCCATGATTTCGGCCAGCCGCGCCTTTATCTCCTTCATGTCGTCGATGCTTTCCACCGTGCCTTTTTCGCAGGTGGCGATGATGAAGCGGCGGTTGTCCCCTTGGGGAGTCTCGGTGTCGATATAGGTCCGCAGGCACTTGTTCTTGCAGAAGCTGCATCTGGTCGACTCGTCCCTGGTGGTGGTGAACTCCAGGTTCTCGGCGGCCTTCAGCCCGATGAACGAAGAGTCCCGCTCCGCCGCCACCCGGATCGCCTCCAGAGCGGCCCCGATGGCCCCGCTCTCTCCGGTGAACTCGTGCACCCTGATCTTGGCCTCGGGTATCTTGGAGAGGATAAAGTCGTATTGAGACTTGACGGCGGCCAAGTTGTGCTGCGTGCCCCCCTGCAGGACGAAGTTGGTGCCGAATTTCCTCAAGTTGGGTTCGGCCACCACGTACAGCCAGATGTTCTTGGGCAGCACCTTGGCCAGCCCGGCCATTATCTCGTGTTTCTCCCAACCAAGCTGCTGGAAGTTCACTATGTCGGTTTCCATGAACACGGCGCAGCCGTAGCCGAAGACCGGCAACCGTTCTGCGTCGAAGGCAGCGTCGGCAAACTCGGCTACCGAATACCCAAACTTGGCGGCGGTGCTTTGGAGGAAGTAGCCGTTGCCCGCTGAACACTGGGTGTTCAGCTTGAAGTCCTTGACCTTGCCGTCGTTGATTACGATGACTTTGATGTCCTGTCCGCCCACGTCCACTATCACGTCCACGTCATCGTAGTAGTGCATGGCGGACTTTGTGTGGGCCACCGTCTCGACGATGGCTACGTCGGCCCCCAGGGTGTCCTTGAGCAGGTCTTTGGCATAGCCGGTGGTGGCCAGGCCCACCACATTGAGAGTGGCTCCCTGTCCTTCTACGTACTCTCGTAACTCCGTGAGGATGTCCTGGCTGTCCGAGAGGGGGTTCCCCTTGGATAGCTGGTAGGCCTTGGCCAGCAGGACGCCGTTCCTGTCCAACAGGACGCCCTTTGTGGACGTGGATCCGCCGTCTATTCCTACGAATGCTTCGACTTCTTGGCCGGGAGAGAAGGCGGCCGGCTCCCAGGGCGGCTTCTCGAAGAGTTTCTTGAACTCCTCCAGTTCATCCGTTGTCTTAGCCAGCCCCACGTCCCCCGATTGTTCCCGCATTTTGGTCCGGCCTACCTCAATGAACTCCTCCAGCTCTTCGGTGCCTATGAAGACGCCGATGTGGTCTTCCTCGGTCTTGCCGTAGAGCACCGAGCCGATGGCTGCGTAATACTGGGCGTTGTCCGGGACTACGATCAGGTCTTCGGGCGGAACGCCCTCGGGAAGTTCGGTATGACGCTCGGCCCAGACCTTTGGGATGTTGTGCTTCCAGCAGTCGCGTATGGCCGGGATATAGGTGTTGGGTCCGCCCAGGAGGAGCACGGTGGGCCGCAGGGTGTTGCCCCTGGTCAGCACACTCAAGTTCTGCTGGACTATGGCCTCGAACAAAGAGGCCATGAGCTGTTCCGACGGCACTCCCTGCTTCTGGAGTCCGTTGATGTCGGTTTCGGCGAATACGCCGCACTTACCCGCGACGGGGTGCAGCTTGACGTCGTAGTATTCCAAGGCCCGCAGTTCTTCGCCGGACAACCGTAGCTTGGCGTTGATCTTGTCGATGACCGCACCGGTGCCTCCGGCGCACTTGTCGTTCATGCTGGGGACCTTGCGCTTGGCCCCCGTCTCTTTGTCGGTGAACCAGATGATTATCTTGGCGTCCTGTCCTCCAAGTTCTATGACCGAGCCGGCGTCGGGGAATAGATGCTCCACCGCCAGTGAGACGGCGTTCACTTCCTGGACGAACTTAGCCCCTATGAAGTCCTTGAGTGTTCCGCCGCCGCTGCCGGTGATGAAAATGCGCATCTTGTCTTGGGGCAGCGGGAAAGCCTCCCGGATTCTCAGGATGAACTCGTTGACCATCTCCGGTTGCTTGGTATTGTGGCGTTGGTAGTCCTTCCAGAGGATCTCGTCGGTGTACGGGTCCATTACCACCGCTTTGACAGTCGTAGACCCCACGTCCAAGCCCACCAAGATGCTTTCCGGCACCGTATGGGCCGGAGATTTGCCGTTAACGTTGTCAGTGTTCGTGTTCAAGGCGCCGTACCTCTACCGCTGACTGATGTTACCTGCAAGACCGTCTTGCTCTCGGCTCATCCAACAGGCCGGGCGACCTGGGGAGAGAGTCCCGGATTCCCCGCTTGCCGCACCGCTCCCAACAAAGAGTTTTGGGACTGCACGAGCACGCCGTCCATCCCAAACTCCAAAAGCTGTCTCACCAACACGTCGGTGCTGGGACGGGGATCCTGGGAGGTTGTAAGTTGAAAGACCACCTCTTTGACTGCGCCAATAATCGAGAATGACGTCAGGCGGGTGTCGCAGGGCCGCACCAGGTTCATTGCGATGCCCATGTTGAGTGAACGCTGTATCATCCCCGCCGCCTGCGCATAAAATTCGCTTACTCGCCCTGCAACCTTCTGGTCCAATGCGCCTGAATGGTTCAAGAATATGTGGGTCAGGTCCCTCTCGTTTAAAACCAGGTCCAATACCCTGGTCAGGTTGTCCTGTATCTGGACTAACGGCGCCGGAGAGCCGGGGGCCAAGGATATAGGCTGTACAGCGTCGTGCAGGTCTTGTAGAAAAGTGTCGAAGATGCTCTGGAAGAGGTGCAACTTGGAGTCAAAGTATTGGTAGAAAGTGCTCCTCGCAACCCCCGCCTGCCGCACGATCTCGGATATGTTGGTCTCGTGAAAACCCTTCTGGGCAAACTCCGCCTTGGCGTGTTCTACCAGCCGCTGCCTTCTGAGGTCACGGGGTTGGGTTCTCATCTGTCCGTCACCCATCGGACGCCAACGGATAGATTAGCCCCTACTCTAGGGTTCTGCGCCCTTATCATGTCAAGACAATTCTCGGGAATGTGACCGATTCTGCCATAATGCGTCGGTGAATGTCGCCGCGGCCCCACAAAGGGAATTCCAGACCAACCTTAAGCCCGGCGAGATAGGGGACAGCCGGTTAATGTTAACATATAGAGATAGAGGAATCGGACCGCGTTGCAGAATGGGCAGCAAGCGGCTGGATTCCTTCCTAAGTATGGAAAACGACAATCAGGCTCCTCGGGGCGGGCAATCTTGCGATTTCTAAAGACCACAGCGGTAGTTGGGTGTGTGCTGGGACTATTGCTTGCTGGCTGGGTCTGGATCGCCGGCTTAGTGCAAGCCCAGGAAAGCGAAGAGCATTTGTGCGGAGAGCCGATCAGTCTACCTGTCCAACCCGAACCAACTGGACGCTACCGATTCCAACAGATTGCAGAGCCTTACGATGTCAGAGTTGACTTATACCCGTCAAGGTTGCGGATCGGAACTACGGTTGTTGGTATTTATGTTTGGGAGGCATCCACATGCCAGCCCGTAACCGACGCCACCATCACACT
This sequence comes from Dehalococcoidia bacterium, assembly GCA_963668505.2. Lineage (GTDB taxonomy): Bacteria > Chloroflexota > Dehalococcoidia > Lucifugimonadales > UBA3495. The sequence continues at coordinate 31,405 of CAXXWY010000013.1, forward strand.
TTGGACCAGACATGGAGAGGCGGACGAGCAGAAAAAAGCCACCGCCAATAATATTCGGGAGGAGTCGGAGCCGGAGCGGTACCACGCCCAAATGACCTTGGATGCTCCAGGGGACTGGCAGGTGACAATTGACATCTCCAGCGATTTGGGAGATGCGGCCTTGGTAGCTCCGACTCTGACGGTGGAGGAGGCTAGGCAGGACATGGGAGGAAGGTGGGTCTTCATCGCCGTATTGCTAGTGATCATCGCAGGCGCGGCCTATCTATGGTGGAGCACACAGCGGCGGAGGCGACTCCTCAGTGCTGCAGGCAAGCCCGCCGACGATGTAGGTGCGGACGGAGAACCTCCTCCGGGACCAGGCTCCTAGTGATAGGTGTGGATATGGGGCGTCCGCAACTACGGGGCATATGCCCAAAGTTCCCGGGCATCCGGCATTCACCGCAACAGGCCCAACTATGAAGGTCAGGCTCTGGCTGCCGGCGTTCCTGGCGGTACTTGGGGCGCTGCTACTTCTGACCGCTGCCCCGGTCTATGCCCACGCCGGGATAAACGCGGGTCAGAACCCTATCACCGCGTGGAACCTGAATCCCACACCTACCCTGTTGCTGCTCCTCGTGGCAAATCTTTACCTGACCGGACTGTCCCGGTGGGAGCGGCCCAGCCACCCGGTGAAGATGTGGCAAAGGGTCTCTTTCTTTGCCGGGCTGTTCTGCTTGTTCCTTGCCCTGCAATCGCCCATCGATGCGCTGGCGGAGCACATGTTTTCGTTCCACCAGTTGCAGCACCTGCTGCTTCGCATGATTGGGCCGGTACTCATACTCCTGGGCGCTCCGTTAACCCCGATGCTGCGTGGGCTGCCTCCGTGGGTCCTCCGGCGGGTGGTGCGGCCCATTGTCGGCAATCCCGGCGCCCGCCGGGCCTACGAAATCATAACCAACCCGGTTCTTACGACGGTCCTGTTCCTGAGCGTTCTTTACCTGTGGCAGGTGCCTGCGGCGCACAATGCGGCGCTCAAGAACTCTGCTTTGCACGAGTTCATGCATTTCACCATGCTGGCTTCCGGCTTTCTGTTCTGGTGGTTGGTCGTGGACCCCAAGCCCCACCGGTCGCGCTTGCATTACGGCCTGCGAATCCTGTACTTGGGGCTCATAGTTATTCCCAACACGCTGCTCGGCGCGGGAATTACTTTCTCGGGCGACATCATATACAGCGCTTACGGAGAAGTGGAGCAGCCGTTCAGCATGCCCCTAAAGACGGATCAGGAGGTCGGCGGCGCCATCCTCTGGATTGCCGGGGACATGATGAGCGTGGTAGTGGCGGGTGTGGTGATGGCTATGTGGTTCCAGCAGGAGGAGGCCAAGAATCCGGGGCGTATCATTCCCGCTGAGCCTCGCGCCCCGCGGCGACCCTGACCAAGCGACCTTAAGAGGCTATTCGTCGCCGGTCGCTTCGAGATCCCCGTACATAGTTAAGTTGTGGGCCGGGAAGGTGCAGACAAACTCATACGCGCCCGGTTCCAGGTTAAACCGGACTTCTTCCGTTTGACCGGGGCCCAGAAGCCGTATCTGGGCCAGGACTCGTTCGTCGTCCGGTAGGACCCACCCGTTTTCCTCTCCGGCCGCAAGACCGTCTTCCACAACGGACTCCCTATCACCGGAACGCACCAATACCCAGTTGTGCTGGTACACGGTGGAAGTGTTGTGGAAGGTCAAAGTCACTTCATCGTTGGCCGCCGCGGTCAAGCTGCCGGCGTTGAACTCCAGGCTGTCGGCTATCGAGCCTATCTCCAGGCTGGTCGGGCCCGCAACCAGAGGATTTTCCCGCTCGTCGGCATGCTCGGCCTCCGGCTCAGCCGCTTCGGCGTGTTCTGATCCATGCCCTTCATAAGGCACTGCGTTGTCTTGGGCGTAGGTCCGGGGGTCTCCGCCGATGCTGGCAAATATTCCCAGTACGGCGATGCCGGCGGCAAAAGCCAGCGCCAGTCCGGCCAGGAATATCCAGGTAAACAGCCGCGACTCGAACTTCAGATGCATATAGAACATGATCACTATGGCGAACTTGAGCGCGGACAGCACGATCAGTAGCGGCACCTTGGAATGGGCCAGGGCCTGGGAAGATTCCCAATCAATCCCAAGCCTTTCCCAAATCAGCAGGAACTCGACGATGGTGATGACGAAGAGGATGAACGCGATCAGGACGTATTGCGCGAACGAGGGGTGGCGAATCGCGTGCTGCTCGTCGTGGCTAGCGGCCATGCATGAAACTCCTGGGAAATAGGCCCACGGTCACGGCGTCAACCCGCCGAAGACGAGACCGGCCCGGTATCGAAGCCGGCCACCAGGTAAAGTAGCGTGAATATGACGATCCAGACTATGTCCACGAAGTGCCAATAGAGCCCCGCTATCTCCACGTCCAAGCTGGTCTTTGGCCCCAACCTGCCCTTACGGGCGACGAAGAACAGGCCCAACAGCCATATTATCCCCAACGTTACGTGGGCACCGTGGAACCCGGTCAGGGTGAAGAAGGTTGCTCCGAACAGGTTGGTGCCCAGGGTCAGTCCTTCGTTCTTGAACAGGTTGAACTCGTACACCTGGAAGCCGATGAAGATTGCCCCCAGAATTGCGGTGGCCAGAAGCCAAAGCTGGATTCCCCTCTGGTCGTTGCGGTTGGTGGCGGCCAATGCCTGCACCATTGAGAAGCTGCTGCACAGCAACACAAAGGTACTGATGGTTGTAATCGGGACGTCGATGATTTGGTTCGGATAAGGACCGACCAGGCTCTGGCCCCGGTAGACCATGTACGTCGCTATCAAGGCCCCAAAGAACAAGCAGTCGGAACTTAGGAACACCCACATCAAGAGCTTCCGGTGGTTCAGGCCGGTAGTGGTGTATTCGTGCTCGGCGCTGTGGGCCGGCTCTACGTTATGGGCCATTGCTTGGGACTCCTAATGTCCGGCGCCCGGCTCTGAGGCGTGGGCGTCGGGAGCGACGGTGGGTTCATTGGCCCAACCGATGACTCCCAGGAAGCATATAGCGCCCCCGATAAAGCTAATCGCGAAGTGTGCTAGAATACCTCCGCCTATCAACGCCACACCGGCGGCGATGATGATGGGCCAATACGACGGGCTGGGCATGTGGACCGTGCTGGGGTCAACGTGGGCCTCTGCGGGCACACGCTCCTGCCCGTTCTCATTGGCCCGTTCTTTCGTGATCCAGTATTGGTCACGGCCCTCCACCTGTGGAATCTCGGCGAAGTTATAAGTTGGTGGCGGGGACGAGATCGACCACTCTATACCTGGAGCGTCCCAAGGGTCGTGCCCGGCTCGCCGCCCGTTGCGCAGCGCTTTGACTATGTCGATGACGAAGGCGATAAACCCGAGGAATATGATGAAGTACCCTACTGTCGCCAGCAGGTTCAGGTCGCCCCATCCGAATTCTTCGGCATAGGTGTAGATGCGTCGGGGCATGCCGTTGAGGCCTAAAAAGTGCATGGGGAAGAAGGTCAAGTTCAAGCCGATAAACAACAGCCAGAAGGTTATCTTGCCCCAGTACTCGCTGCACATCTTGCCGGTCAATTTCGGGAACCAGTAGTAGATTCCGGCAAGCAGTCCCAGGAGGGATCCGCCGAATAGCACGTAGTGAATGTGGGCTACGACGTAGTAGGTGTCCTGTTGCTGGAAGTCCGAAGGCGACACCGCATGGGATACGCCGCTCAGGCCGCCGATGATGAACATGGAAATGAACCCCAGCGCGAACAGCATCGGGGTCTTGAATACTATGGAGCCTCCCCACAAGGTCCCTATCCAGTTGAATATTTTTACGCCTGTAGGCACCGCTATGAGCATGGTGGTGATGGTGAAAGCCGAGTTGGCCACCGGGCCCAGGCCTACGGTGAACATGTGGTGGCTCCACACCGCCCAGCTCATGATGGCGATAACGATGCCCGAGAATATGATGAATGGGTATCCGAACAACGGCTTCTTAGAGAACGTCGGCAAAATCTCGGAGATTATGCCCATCGCTGGCAAGGTGAGGATGTAAACCTCTGGGTGGCCGAATACCCAGAACAGGTGCTGCCAGAGGACCGGGTCTCCGCCGGCCGACGGTGAGAAGAAGTGAGTCCCGAAGTTGCGATCCATGGTCAGTTCGATCAGGCCTACTGTAATCACTGGAAACGCCAGCACCAGCAGGATCGACGTGAGCAGCGTCATCCAGACGAACACCGGCATCCGCATCAGGCTCATTCCCGGAGCCCGCAGGTTTATGATCGTCACGATGAAGTTCAGCGCCGCGGCAACCGACGAGACACCCAACACCAACAGCCCTACGGCCCAGAAGTCCAGCCCCTGGTTTACGCTGAAAGGCTTTTCCGTAAGGTTGGCGTAGGAAAACCATCCGGCGTCGGGCATCTGCCCTACGAACATGCTGGAGTGGAACAGCAGGGCTCCGAAAAGGAATACCCAGTAGCTGAACGCGTTCAGCCGTGGGAACGCGACATCACGGGTGCCGATAGCCAGGGGAACGACGAAATTAAAGAAAGCCGCGCTCAGGGGCATCACCACCATGAATATCATTACGGTGGCGTGCATGGTGAACATCTGGTTGAACAGGTCTCCGCCGATCAGGTCGCTGTCCGGCTGGGCCAACTGCATCCGCATGATGCCCGCTTCCACGCCGGCCACCAGCATCAGGAACAAAGACGTGACGCCGTATAGGATGCCTATCCGCTTGTGGTCGATGGTTGTAATCCAGCCCCATACTCCTGAGTACGAGGTTGGACGGGCTAGTACGCCGGTTATGGCCGCCATGGTTCGCCTCCCGTAGGACATTCAGCGAGAACCGCCATTTCGTTCAGCCGGTTTTCAGATCTCAACGATAGCAAAGACATAAACAGTCCAGTAATCTCAAAGTATAGTCTACTGGAGTTGCAACAGGTACTCAATCAGGCCCTCGACCTCTTCGTCGCTCAGGTTTATATCTCCGCCCTGGTAAATAAGCGCGTGTTTGGCCATATAGTTGCCGGGTTTGACGTCCTCAGGGTTGTTCAGCCAGCGGCGCAGGTTCTCCACGTTCAGGTCCACCAGCCCTGCTCCCAGGCTCTCACGGGTCCGCAGGTCGGTCAGGTTCGGCGCCGGCACCGGAATAACCGCTGTCCCGGCGAGCACTCCCTGCAAGAAAGAGTCCATCCGGCTTTGCTGGACGGCTCCCTCGTCAAAGGCAGGGTCGTCGGGGCTGATAGTGTGGCAAAGCGCGCAATTGACCGGGAATGTCGAAGTCTGCGCCACCTGGGCGCGGTCGGTTAGAGCTTCGGGCGGCCCGAAATTGCGCACCCAGGCGTCGTAGTCGTCTTGGCTCAAGACCGTCACCCGCATTTTCATCTGGGCGTGGGCGATTCCGCATAGCTCGGCGCACTGGCCGTAAAAGGTCGCCGGCAAGGTGTCTATCTTGCTGGAGTCGGCCCTGATGGGCAAGGAGTTGGTTCTGGTGGGAATCACGTCCTGTTTACCGGCCAGCTTGGGCACCCAGAAGCTGTGGAGCACATCGTCGCTGGCCAGGTTCAACCTGACCCACCTGTCCACTGGAATCCGCAACTCGTTGGCCGTGGTTATCCGCTTGCCGCCGCCTGCATCGGGGTACTCGAACTCCCACCACCACTGGTGGCCGGTAACGTCTATCTCCAGCACGTCGGTAGCTGAGGCGGGCGTGTCATCGATCTCGAACAACGTGATTACCGACCAAATCCCCAGCGCCAGGATAATTATGGTGGGGACTACGGTCCAGGTTATTTCCAGCGGCAAATGCCCGTGGGTCCTGCTGGGTACCTGGCCTGGCCGGCTGCGGTAGCGGATCAGGGCGTAGACCAACACCCCTTCCACCAGTACAAAGACCGCCACCATAACCCACAACAGGACGTTGAATAGGTCCAGTTGCTTCTCTGCTATGGGACCTACTGGGTCCCAGGTGGACTGCTTGCCCGAGGAGCACGCCGCCAGGAACAACAGCGAGAACAACGCCCCAAGCATGGCGGGGCGTCTGCACCAGCGCCAGCGCCCGGTCGTGCCTGGCGAACTTTCCGTGGGAGGGTCTATGGGGGATCCGAGTGGCTCCGCCGCCCTTGGGTCGCCTGCCCGCTTAAAGGGCGCCAACCCCATCTTCATACCCCCTGAAAGACCTGTTGAGCGGTTGGGGTTACTATGTGCATATTTTCACTAACGGCACGAAATTTATCACAGCCCTCTTGCTACTGTCAACATATCCCAGGCATGCGTCGGGGCCTGTTATTCCAAGTGTGACCTTATTCGTTCCAAGCGTAGGAAAAGACGCGGAATAGGGGCCGGAATCGCGGGGTCCGGCGGTTGAGCCGGTCCCGCTTTGAGGCTTTGGAATCACCTGGCCCGGCGCTGCCCTCAGGATCGGCCGCGGTCAACGAGGAGGGCTGCTCTCCCTCCCGGCCCAGGCCTCAGGCTCCGAGGGTCCGGGCTATTCCCGCAGCAAAGGCGCTACTTCTTCGGCAAACAGGCGGACCGAGTTGAACACTTGCTGCGATGGTATGGCCCCGCCGATGTTGGGCTCTATTACCACCCCTGAAAGCCCCAAGGCTTCCCTGAACCTGATCAACTGCTCCGCCACCATTTCCGGCGTTCCGTATGCCAACCGGTCCCGCAGCAAGTCTTGGTAAGTTACGCTGGATAGCTCCTGACCTCGCTGCGCCCGCACCGCAGAGGCATCGGCCCCGGTGGCGGTCGCGGTCCTGGTAAACGAGTCGGCCATGCGCCGGTAGGCCCTCATGGTGCTGTCTTGTGGTTCCGATTTGGCCTGCTCCTCGGTCTCGGCAACGTACACCGGTATCCGCAGCAATACGTCTGGTTCCTCCGGATATCCCGCTTCCCGCAGCGCCTCCCGGTAGATTTCCATGTGCTTGGCAACCTCTGGAAGTGAGTAACTCCGCAGACCGACGAAGAGCGGGAGCCCCTGGCTCCCCACACTAGCGAAGGTCTCAGGGCTGTTGGCTGCCATGCGGATAGGCGGGTGCGGTTTCTGATAGGGCTTGGGCAAGACGGAAAGGTCGTCGATGGTAAAGAATTTGCCTTCGTGGGAGAACCGCTCTTGTGTCCAGGCCTTGATTATCACGTCCAAGGATTCCTGGAACCGCTCCCGGCTTTCACCGTAGGGGATGCCGTACCCTTCGTAAGCCCTGGTGAAGGAACTGCGGCCAACCCCGAAGTCTAGCCGCCCTTGGCTGATATGGTCCACGGTGGCGGTCTCTTCCGCCATGCGAACGGGATGGCAGAGGGGTAACACCGCCACTGCAATTCCTATGCGCAGCCGTTCGGTACGGGCGGCTATGGCGCTGGCCAGCACTAGGGGCACAGACGCGATGGAGGGGTTCGTGGTGCCAGAGGAATCCAGATGCCCCTTGGGAGGGGCGAAATGCCGTTCCGCCAGCCATACTCCGCTCATTCCCGCGTCTTCGGCCAGGTCAACCAAAGAGAACGCTTGCTCAAAGGCATCTTCCTGGCTCCCCCCTGGCCGGTAGTCACACTCCATGATCATTCCCAGGTGCATAAAAGGTCCTCTTCTGGTTCTTGTCTCGAAATCCCTCATCCTGCGGCGAGGGTGAGCTTTAGCCCGATTGAACCGGCCCCGGCTGAGGAGACGGCCCGGCCCATTATGGGCGCAATTCCCATAATTGACAATAGCTCATTAGGCCCGACGGGTCTTCGTCGGCGTTGCTATAATTCAATCTGCCTTCTACTAGTTGAACAATCCAGAGCTTGCAGGCCTGTTCCCGAGGCCAAGAGCACGTATCATGGCAGGTGAAACGACGTTGCCTCAAGCGCCCCAAAGGCTGTTCACCGGCCTCAGACCTGCGCAGATTCAATGCAGCAAGCTCATGGTCCGGCTGTTCCGCTGCTTTGGGGTGGCGCTGGCCGCGTTAACCGTTGCGTCAACGTTATTGCCTGTAAACGCGTCGGCCCAGGCCGCCGACAGCGACATAGAAGTATTGTCGGAAAGCAGGAGGGTTGAATTTCCCCATGGTCTAAGCTTCTCGCTGACGGCCCAAGGGAATTCGGACATCGTCGAGCTTCAGTTCTTCTACCGGCTCTTGGGTAGCAGAGTGTGGGCCTATGCCTACCCCGATTTCACCCCGGGACCATGGGTGTCCGCCAATTTCGAACTCAGCGCTGGAGGCCCGGACTATTTGCCCCCCGGCGCGGAGCTGGAGTACTACTATGTCCTTGGCGATGCGCTAGGCAACGCCACTCAAACCGAGCTTAGGGTGGTCGAGTACTCAGACCACAGGTACCAGTGGGAAGGGGCTCAAATCGGCGGACTTCGGTTATTCTACTACGGCTTGTCCCCTTCGCGAGTCGATGCAATCTCTAGTACGGTTGAAGGCCGTGTTTCCCGCATCTTGGAGTTGCTCGATATGGACTCTTTCAGACAGGTCAAAGGAGTCGTCTACAATAGCTTTGAAGACGCCGAACCAGGGTTTCCCAACCCCAGTGACACGCTGACCGAAGCTCGGGTGTTCGGCGGGTACGCCTTTCCATCCAGCGGCGTATTTGTGGCAATAGGCCTCAGCCCCAGGATCATCGTCCACGAGACGGCCCACCTGTTGTTGGACCAGGCCTTGGGCCGGTATGCGCTGCCCCTGCCAGCGTGGCTGAATGAGGGATTCGCCAGTTACGTGGAGCCGGGCAGCGCTCCATACAGCGGAAAGAGCTTGAGTTCCGGGAGCTTGCCGTTGTCGGCTATGAACAACGTATCCGGGACGCCGGATGAGATTCCCGCTTTTTACCGCAAAGCCGAGAGCGTCGTAGCTTTCATGATAGACGGCCTCGGCGTCGAACGGTTTCAACGCCTCTTGCGAGAGCTATCCCGGGGGCGGCCGGTGGAAGAGGCTATGGTGAAGGTGTACGGGTTCGGGATATCTGAACTGGACTCCCGTTGGGCCTCCGACGGCGGAGGGCAGTCCTCTCCTGAACCCAGTCGCCGCGGGGCAGGCTGGCCCTGGGTGAATTTCAGCAGTCTTGTCCTGGGCGCTTTGGCCGTAACCGTATTGACAGCCGTCGCGTTGCGGTATGTTGCCCGGAGGCTCCGACCGGCTGACAACCCCGAAGACGGCCTTCAACCCTGGGAGGACCCTGACCTTCTCGACGATTACGACGGGCGATGACACCCATTTCTGGTATTCTCAGGGATGCAATTTCCCCCGAGACGGCGACTGAAACTCATAAAGGCTCTTCTCGGGTTATCCATAAGCAGGCCCCAATCCATTGGACGGCGACGAGTGAGGATAGGTAACCCAAAATCGCCTGAACGCTGACGCCCGTTGGGTTGTCCAATTCCGGGAATTATGCAATATACTATAACCCGTGTGGTTCCCGTACCCGATTCTTCTGAAGCAGCGAGCCCTAATCTCTGGTTGTTGGTAGATGATTAACCTTTCGTTCCGATCATTCCGAGAGAAATGAAACTACCCATATTTTTACTGCTGCTGGCTGCGCCAGTGGCGCTAATATCGTGCATAGTCGATCTCCCGACGGCGAGTCCCACGGCTACACAAGAACCGGCGTCGACGCCAAGCCCCACGGCTATACCGGAGTTGCCGCCTACTGGTACTTCCGCCGTCGGGATGCAGGAAGCGTCCACGTCTCAGGTGTCGGTCGAGGACGGCCGCGTTGTAAAGCAATATTCCCAGCCGCCCCTGATGACCATTGATTCCAACTCGACATTCACCGCCAATATCCGGACCAACAAGGGCAACATCACAATAGAACTGTTTGCTTCAGAGGCTCCTGTAACGGTGAACAACTTCATTTTCTTGGCCAGGGAACGCTTCTACGATGGCGTGGTCTTTCATCGGGTGATTAAAGACTTCATGATTCAGACGGGAGACCCCACGGGGACCGGAGCCGGAGGGCCGGGTTATTCGTTTGAGGACGAACCGGTTACGCGGAGCTATTCTCGCGGAATTGTCGCCATGGCCAACGCTGGCCCCGACACCAACGGCAGTCAATTCTTCATAGTCCACGGCGCCAACGTTGACTTGGACCCGAACTACACCATATTTGGCCAGGTCGTCGAAGGCATAGACACCGTAGATGTTCTGGCCAACACTCCGGTTAGCCGGTCTCCAAGGGGCGAATTGTCCGTGCCCACCGAGGTCCTGCGCATCGAGACGGTAGAGATATCAGAGTCATCAGAGACCAATTAGGCATCTCCTTTGGCGGGTAACGTGATGGTCAAAGGCAAGAGGGCGCTGGTGACCGGAGGCGCTGGGTTCATTGGGTCTCACCTGGTAGACCGGCTCTTGGAACTAGGGTATCGGGTGGTTGTCATCGACGACCTAAGCGCAGGCAAATTGAGAAACCTGAATCCCGCCGCATCCTTCCACCACCTCGACATAAACCAGCCATCGGCCGCGGATGTGTTCCAGTGGGAACAGCCGGAACTGGTGTTTCATCTGGCGGCCCAGACCAGCGTTAGCTCGTCCATCAGGGATCCAGTAAAAGATAGCGAGTCCAACGTGACCGGCACGCTGCGTATGCTGGAAGCAGCCCGGCAGTGGGGGGGTCGAGAAATTCATCTACTCGTCCACAGGGGGGGCGTTGTACGGTGAACCCCAGGTGCACCCCTGCCCCGACGACCATCCGGTGATGCCCTTGTCGCCCTACGGAATGTCCAAGTACCTTGGCGAGGTCTACTTGGACTTTTACCGGCGGCTGTACCGGGTGAACTACACCTCGCTGCGTTACGGCAACGTCTACGGGCCGCGCCAGGACCCCAGCGGCGAGGCAGGGGTGGTCGCCATCTTCAGCCAAGCCATGCTGGAAGGAAAACAGCCGGAGATATTCGGAAGCGGGGATCAGGAGAGGGACTTCATTTGCGTAGACGACGTGGTCGAGGCCAATATTCTCGCCATTGATAACGGCAACGGGCTTGCTATGAACGTCGGCACCGGGATAAGGACCAGCGTTAACCGGTTGTTCGAGTTGTTGAAGGGGATCATAGGGTACCGATGGGAACCGTTGCACGGCCCCGCTAGGCTTGGCGACGTCTACCAGATAAGTCTGCGCAACGACACCGCGGAAAGAGAACTGGGTTGGCAGGCTCAAGTGGACTTGGAAGATGGGTTGCAGCGGACTGTGGAGTATTTCCGCCAGGAAGTGCGCTCGGCCAGGTAGGTAGCGGCCCACACCGGTTATCTCCAATCTGCCGGGCGCGTTCCCCTGGCATTCCCGCGCCGCCCCCTATGTCATTCCTGTGGATGACGGGTTTGTGCGCGGGGCGGAAATGACGGGGCGCCGGCGGCGGGGTTGAGGCGGCGGGAGTCAGAATTCCCGCCCCTTCGCCGCCAGGACCACCATGTCCAGGATTTCACTGCTGGAAATGGAGCCTATGAATTCGCCGGTTTTCCCTCTCGACCACCGGGAGCGCGGTCAGCGAATCTTCTATCATTCGCTGTAAAGCGTCCTCCACCAGTTCGTCCGGGTGGACGGAAGCCGTGTTTTGGCGCATCACCCTGCCAAGGCGGGTGTTGTCCCAATCGCCGCGAGGGAGGTACCGCAGCATGGCTATGGACACCATCCCGGCCAATTTGCCGCTATCGACGATCACATAGTCGCGCTGTTCCGGGAGCAGCCAATTCTCGGCAAAGTCCTTGACCGTTAGTCCGGTCCCCGGGTGTCTTCGAGATCGGTCGATGATGTCTTCTACTTTGACTCCGTCCAGGACGAAGTGGTCCAGCGACGGCGGCGTTTGCTCATGGCTGGCGACGATTTCGGAGTGTTTGACCTTCCGGAGAGCCGAAACTGATGCCCATTGGCGTCACCATGATGTAGACGAGCATGACCATCACCAACAAGGAAAACACTCCCTCGTCGATAGCTTCTGCGTGCAACAGCAGGAGCAGCAGCGCAATTTCCGCCACGCCCTTGGCCATCAGGCTCACGGCGGTAGGCATGGGAGCATCCAGCCTGGCGACGTAAGCGCCGATAAATGATGCGGCCAGCTTGCCGACCAAGGGCACAAGGGTCAACGCCGCAATGGTCTCCAGCGAGAGATTCAAGAAGTCCAGGCTCAGGTACAACCCCGCCGACGCGAAGAACATCGGAACGAAAAACCCCTCTGCTACGGCTCTCATACCGGGCATAATCTCGTGCCGCACTTGGTAAGGCAGCGTGGAAAGAGCAGCGCCGAAGAGCAACGCCCCAAGGGTCCCGTGCAGCCCCACGTTTTCGGCTCCGAAAATCACCAGGAAGAGGCCGCCCAACAGCAGCCCAAAGGAGAGTTGAGGCACTTTCAGGACTTTGTGCAGCCCGACTATTATTTTGGGAAGCAGCTTGGTGGAAAAGAACCAGGTTACCGCCGCAAAACCGATGATTTGCCCCGTCACCGTGGATACGCTGACCCAGTCCAGCGTGCGGCCGTGGGGCCCTGCGTAGAAGTGCTCGCTTATCGAGAAGCCTACTACGAACATGGCTATCAACTCGGCGATGACCACGGCGGTGAATATTTGAATGCCCACCGGCTCATTGATGCGCCCTTCGTCGATCAACACCTTGGCCACGATGCCCAGGCTGGACAGCGAAAGCACCCCGGCCAGCCCCAGGGCGTCGGTAAAGTCCAGGTTCAACCCCAAGTCGTATACGAACTCGGCGGTCACGGCCAGGGACACCATTAGCGAGATGGTCACGGACAATACCGAGGCAAGGAAGATACGGCCGCGAATGGCCGCCAAAAAGCCCCTCAGGTCCAGTTCCTCCAGTCCGATGAGGAAGAAGAACATGAATATGCCCATGCCGAAGATCAGGTTGACCTCGGGGCTTGAATAGACCAGTCCGGTTATGGGGCCGAGGATAATTCCGGCGGTGGCATAGGAGATGATCGAATTGAGGCCGAACCGTTTGAAGACGCCCTCCATCAGCTTGGCTGCTACGATGAGCAGACCAACCTCGAACAGGGCTTCGTGGATTTCTAATTCCAAGCGTTTTCCCTGCTGGGAGGCTTCTCTCTAACCGTCGTTACCGCGCAGGCGGGAATCTCGCGCCTTGGGGCCGTCACCTGCTTAGACCCCCGCCTGCGCGGGGGTGACGGGTGGCCCTGCGCGGGGGTGACGGGTGGCAATGAATACTCGCTCGTCCTGAGCCAAGTCGAAGGGCTGTTGCGTGTCCAAGCCGCCGCCCGGTCGGTTTGGTTCGACAGGCTCACCACGAACGGGCTACCACTCCCCCCGCTCACCCTGAGCTTGTCGAAGGGGCCCTCGAATCAAACGGACGGAGGGGGAAATTTTAGATTCACTCCCATTTCCTCCCATTTTGCCCCATTTGGGCGGAACTGCCGGGGTTGGGCCGTGCTCTGACATGGTATGCCTGGGGCCTCAGTGGCCGGACTGGGTTTTGGGCGCGGCGGCTGGGCCGCGGTTGCCTGCTGTTATGGTAGGGCAGCGGGAGGGGGTTTGGGAAGGGGCAAGTTGTCAGTAGTTGGTGGGGCCGCCAGCGCCGCCACCCCGCCGCCCGTTCGTGTCCTTCGAGAGCCTCAGAGCTTGCCCCGTACCTGATACGGGGACGAACGGGCTGGCAGGCCCCTCCGCTCTCCCTGAGCTTGTCGAAGGGCCGCCCCAAATTACTGACATTTCCCCCCCTTGCCCACCCCCACAACCTCCCCCTATCATAAATACAGGTCAGGTCCGCGCCCCAATTATTCGGGACGAGACCAAATCAAGACCAGCCACTGAGGCCCGTGACATGTTGTGACCCCAAACCCCTCCAAGCCCGCCGCCCATCCTGCCAACTCCCCCAATCGGTCACCCGCGAAGACGGAATACCTCACCTCCGTTCGTGCTGAGCCTGTCGAAGGGGATCTCGAAGCACCCCCCAAACGGGAGGAAATGGGAGAAAATGGGAGCGAATCTAAAATTTCTCCAGCCCCTCCCGCCGCCAACAGCCCGCCCTGTCCACAGCCACAGCCCCTGCACCATCATCCCCCCACCCCAACCACGTCTTCCCGTACCCCAACCATGCCATTCCGAGCGCCAGCCGAGGAATTTCAAACCCCGGCCCCCAATCAGTCACGCACCCCCAACCCGTCATCCCTGCGCCCCCACGCGTCATTCCTGCGCAGGCAGGAATCCACCCCCCGTTCGCCCTTGTACCTTGGCTTTACACGTTCGCCCTGAGGGAAATCGAAGGCCCCCCAAAACGGGAGGAAATGGGAGAGAATGGTAGGGAATCTAAAATTTTCACCTATGAAGGAGAAATAAACCAATGTACGGACTAAGCCAGATAAGGTCTCGCATCAACGCCCTCCGCCGCAAGATGGCCCTCGAAATATCCGTTGTCCGCCTCGAACCCGTGGCCGACGAATTCTGCTACCAATGGGACCGCGCCCGGGCCGAAGGCCGGCCCGCCCCGCATTGGCATTCCTTCATCCGCCCGAACCCCGCCACCCCAGGCCAGTGACTGCCACCACTCTTCCTTACGCTGGCCTGGGGTTGGCAACGAGGAGATGCGGGATATTCGCTCCCCACCTTCGTGGCCGCCCACAAGTACCTGGAGAAGTGCATCAAGGACAAAATCGTTCCCGGCGTGCAGACTCTTCTGGGCATCCTGCTCCCCTGGGCGGTGGTCCGCGGCCTTGTCGTTCCATCCGCCGACCCACCTCCCATGTCCATGTCCCAACGCGCAGAAAGCGCGTGACATGACAAGCTATCTTTCCCACCTGGAATGTACCGTCTGCGGGGCCCGGTATCCGGCGGACCGCTTGTCCGGCGTCAGCCCCTGCTGCGGCAAGGTGTTGTACGCCCGCTATAACCTTGCCCGAATCCGCAGGGAAGTCGACCGCGACCGGCTGGCGGAACGCCCGTCCAACATGTGGCGGTTCGCCGAACTGCTGCCCGTGGAAGACCCCGACAACGTCGTCACCCTTGGCGAGGGAGACACCCCGCTTCTACAACTCGAGAACCTGCAAACCAAGCTGGGCGTCTCCAACCTTTACCTGAAGGATGAAGGACTGAACCCCACCGGCACCTTCAAGGCCAGGGGCATGGCCGCCGCCATTTCCAGGGGGCTGGAGCTGGGCGCCGCCGGCTTCACCATCCCGTCCGCGGGCAACGCCGCCGGGGCCGCCGCCGCCTACTGCGCCCGCGCCGGCATCCCTGCCAGGGTGTTCATGCCCCGGGACGCTCCCGACTCCAACAAGAAGGAATGTTTAGTCGCCGGCGCAGACCTGGACCTGGTGGACGGCCTGATCGGAGACGGCGGGCCGCATCGCCGCGGCCGTCGCCCGGGAGCAGGGCCTGTTTGACCTCTCCACCCTCAAGGAGCCTTACAGGGCCGAGGGCAAGAAGTCCATGGGGCTGGAGGTGGCTATGCAGTTGGGTTGGCGCATGCCCGAGGCAATCATTTACCCCGCCGGGGGCGGCACCGGCATCATCGGGATGCACAAGGGGTTCCTCGAACTGCTGGAGCTTGGCTGGGTCGAGGGCGGCCTGCCCAGGTTCATCGCCGTCCAGGCCGAAGGCTGCCAGCCCATCGTCAAGGCGTTCCGCGAAGGCGCCGATACCGCCGAGCCCTGGCCCGACGCCGCCACTGTCGCCGACGGCCTGCGCGTTCCCGCCCCCTTCGCCGACTACCTGATGCTCCGTATTATCCGGGACACCGGCGGCACGAC
>CAXXWY010000014.1:0-21235 GCA_963668505.2 Dehalococcoidia bacterium
GGTGAGCAGCTTGCGCATGCAGGCGGTAAGGGCCACTTTCTTGGGTTTGCCAGCCTCGCACAGGCGTTGGTAGAAGCTTCGCAGCACCGGATTGTATCGGGTGGCCACCAAGGTCGCCATGTACAGGGCAGCTCTCACCCGGCTGCGTCCTCCCCACACCTGGCGTTTCCCCCGCAGGGCGCCGCTGTCTCGATTAAATGGCGCCACACCCACCAGGGCGGCGATCTCACCCCGGTTCAAGGCCCCCAGTTCCGGCAGGTCGGACAAGAGGGTCATGGAGAGAACAGGCCCCACTCCCGGAGCGCTTCGGAGCAATTGGACTTTGTCCTTCCACATAGGCGAGGAGCGGATGAATTCTCCCAACTCCCGGTCCAGGCCCTCCAGACTCTCTTCCAACCAAGAGACGTGCTCCTCAACTTTGGGGCGTATACGGTTGGGGGCGCTTCTCACCCTGTTTTTCTCTGCGGTGATCATCTCCACCAGTTGGCGCCGTCGGGCCACCAGGGCCTTGAGTTCCTGCGAGGCGCTGTCGGGCAAGGGTCTGGAGGGCGGGCGCATTGCTTCGGCAAAGTGGGCTAGGGCATGGGCGTCCAAGGCGTCGGTCTTGGCCAGTTTTCCGGCAGCGCGGGCGAAGTCCCGCACCTGCCTGGGGTTGACTACCGCTATGGCCAATTGAGATGCCGCCAGTTCTCCCGCCAGGGTCATTTCCATCCCACCTGTGGCTTCCAGGACCACCAGTTGGGGCGCCA
Organism: Dehalococcoidia bacterium; assembly: GCA_963668505.2. Classification (GTDB taxonomy): domain Bacteria; phylum Chloroflexota; class Dehalococcoidia; order Lucifugimonadales; family UBA3495. The sequence continues at coordinate 750 of CAXXWY010000014.1, forward strand.
GTTCCCCCAGACGGTGCACCAACTCGCCGATGCCCCGGGGGTTATACGAAGCCTGCCATGCCTCACCGGTAGGCCGCACCGCCACGTCCAGGCGGTCCTTGGAGACATCGATGCCAACGAACAACAGAGCTTCCTTCATTCATCTACCTCCTTTCAAGATATTCTCCCTGCCTCTGGCCCATCCTTGCTTAATTCGGGCTTCATTGCCCAGTCAACTGTTCGGGCTCCGAGGGGCGCTGGACGTGACGACCCTGCTGAGCTACGGTCTTAAAGACCTGGGGCGAAGCGGTCTGTCACGTCCCTGTTTAAGATACAAGGGCGAACGGGGGAGGGGCTGGCGGGGTAGGGGGTTGGCGGACGGGTTATAGCAGGTTTTTTAGGTTGGAGAGGGCTTCGTTTATTTCTTGGCCTTTGGCTTCTATGGTGGCGATGAGTTCTTCGGGGGTGCGGGTGTCGACTTGGGCGGTGCGGTGGGGGTTGACGGCTTTGAGGTCGTAGTTCTTGGCTTCAAGGTCGCTGCGGGAGACGGTCCAGCTATGCTCGCTGTCGGCGCGGTCGGGGAGCAGTTGGAAGAATTCGTCGAACTGGGAGATGACCAGGGGCTTCTTCTTGGTGACCTTCACGTCGGACAGGTCGTAGTACCAGGTCTTTTCGGTGGGGCGGCCCTTGGTGAAGAAGAGGAGGTTGGTCTTGACGCCGGCCCCGGCCTGGGTGAAGACACCACTGGGCAAACTGACCACGCACCACAGGTCGCACTCCTCCAGCAGCTTGCGCTTGGTCTGGACGAATGCGTTCTCGTTGGTGCGGAACAACAGGCCCTCGTCCACGACGATGCCGGCCCGGCCGTTGGGTTTCAGGCTGTCGATGACTTCTTGCAGGAACAGCACCTGGGTGGCGCCGGTCTTGTAGGGGAAGCGCACCTGGGCCTCGGGACCCTCCCTGCCGCCGAATGGAGGATTCATCAGGACCACGTCGAACAGGGCCGGCGCGCCCCGGAACAGGCCGCCGTAGGACTCGCTGCGGGTCAGGGTGTTGCCGTGCCAGATGTTGGGTTGGTCTATACCGTGCAACACCAGGTTGGCCAGGGCGATGGGGTAAATCAGGTTCTCCTTTTCCCGCCCGTAGAGGGTTGCCGTCGCCAGTTGGTCTATCTGCTCGCCGGTGGCGGATGGCCCCAGCCGCTTTCGCATAAAGTCGTGGGCCTGGGCCAGGAAGCCGCCGGTGCCGCAGCCGGGGTCGTAGACCGTCTCGCCCAGCTTGGGGGCCACGGTCTCGACCATGGCCTTAATCACCTGTCGCGGGGTGAAGAACTGGCCGCCGTCGTTGTTCTTCTCGCCCATGCGCAGCAGCAGCCCCTCGTAGGCCTGGGACAGCAGGAACACGTGGGTGGGGTCGGTGTCCTGGACGGTGATCTTGTGCACCTCGTCCAGGACGTCCAGGAAGTTCTTCTCGCTGTCGATGCGCACCGACTCGACGGCCTGCATTATCTGGGCCACGACCCTCTGGCGGGGCGTTGCGCCGGCGGCCTCGGCAAGGCCGTGGAGCTTGGGCAGCAGGTCATCGTTGACGAAGGAGAAGGTTGCGCCCAGGGCGCCGGACTGGAGTTCCTGGCGCTTGGCGCCGCCGGGAGCGGCCCAGTCCCGCCAGCGATAGGGTGATTCCAACGAGGGCTGGAAATCAGAGCCGACGGCCTCGGCCTGGGCGGCGTCCTGTTCCTCCCGCTCGTCCAGCGCCCGCAGGAAAAGCAGCCAGGTAAGCTCCGGGATGTACTGGAGGGCGGAGGCGCAGTTGGACCGGCGCATGATGTTGCAGACGGCGTATATCCTGGCGTCCACCGCGGACTGGGAAACGAGAGTGGTCATCACACCTCCCCGGAGAAGGCGCGGCGGAGCAGGGCTGATGTAATACTGTCCAGATTGCGCAGGTCCTCGGCAGTTGCGGATAGGAGTCGAGACGCTTCATCCTCTAGACCGTCCAGAAGTTTGCAAATGCCCAATTGTTCCTGCAAAGACGGTGTAGGGATTAGCATGTCGTGCATTACAGAAGCACTGATATTGGCTTGCCCTATGGCCCGATTCAGTTTCTGCTGGATGAAAGATTTCCCTAACGACGAGTTGATGTATGTGCTTACGAACCGAGGGGCTGCACGCTCCGGTATGAGCCTAAACCGAATCAAATAGGAGGCAAAAGCGGCTTCTACGGCGTCGTTGTAGACCGCAGTCTTTCCCACTAACTCGGCACTGTTAGTACGGTTGAAGAGCAAGTCACCGGGCTGTAGTCGGAACTTGTTCAACTCGGTTAAATCAAGGTCTGCATGTTTCAGGTTGTCCCAAACAATTCTGCCATCGCGGATGTTGCCCATGCCAAGAACAGGCACCCCTGTTCCTACGTTGTTGGATTTCCGCGACGTCCCATATTGCCCCTTTGTCTCGCACAAGTCCAAGAGTCTGACTTTTGACCAATCTCTACTGCCGTGATTTTCAAGCAATTGCCCTACAAAAGCCTCCCGCAGCGCCTGGGCCGCCTCCAAGCGCTCTGTGGCGGCCTTTTCTTGGCCCGCTCCACGGCGGCCAACTGCTGGTTCAGGGACGGCGACGATGCGCCGCTGCTCGGGGAGGGGCGGGAGGGGGATGGATTGCCTGTATACGTCGCTACGGTTAAGGCCCGGGATAGCGCTAGACTTATCTAGACTCCCTAGATGCAGAGAATCTAGAGTGAGTTTAAGCCAAGCGAGGTCGATATTGGCTGAATGTTCATCGACGTAGTAAGTAGTGTCTATAGGCCAGCATGGTTGCTCTGAGATATGGACTGCTCCAACCGAGCCCTTTCTGCCCACTATAATTGCTGGGCCGTCGATGAGTGCCTGCGTATGCGAGCCAACCGGACCATTGGAACCATAGACGACAAAAGGGCCTTCTACCCTTAGTCGAGCAGGCAGGCTGGAACCGTACTTTAGCTCGCAAACATCCCCCAGCTTGGCCCACTTCCAGTCGGGGGGGAGGTCCTGTTGGCGAGATTGTTGGGTAGTCATGTCCAAGCAAGAAACTGATCGTTGGCAATTGACGCTATGTCTTGCTCTATGTTGGCCCGACCAGCGTCGTCAATTATGTGGTTATTATAGTAGTCGTCCGGTGAAACAAAAAAGAAGGTCGTTGGGTTCATGGATAAAGCTCTAAGCAGGCCGGACAAGCCTGTGGCCGGGTCGTCTTCTAGCAGGGCTTTTACCTTTAGCACCTGATCTTCCAGATATCTGTCTTGTCGTGACATCACGCTCAACGCATCGGACTTTGGCTGCCTTCTAGTCAGAATAATGTCGCAGAGGTAATCGTCCGGTTCTGCGGCGGTTCTTGGAAGCACAGTGCACATGGAAAAGGGGTGATTATTTTGGTATCCGACAGCGCTTATCGCCACCCTAATCCTTGGTCTAGCAACCATGTGGCACGAGGTAATTTGACGCTCGCCGGGAGACTTATAGATTCGCTGCCATTCCCGAAGCTCAGACCTCAGCACTCGGGCAGTCGCTTCAATCTCTTGAATGGACCCACCAGTCTTGTCGAGGAAGGATTGCAGGAGAATCTCGTAGGCACGCAGCGGCAATTTTATCTGTCTTGCCATTTGACGAGCGTGCTTCGGATTCAGATACTTGGTCCTCTCAGCACCACAATAGGCTAAAACCCCTTGGGCGTTGGCTACTGTCGCAGCAATAACCCTGAGCCCAAGCCTGAATTGATGCTCCGGGTTTGTCGGGGCAAAGGTCCGAAGGTTGTCTATGTCATTGAACACTTTGCTACGATGCCGCTGGCAAGCGAACTTGGCCTTGGTATGATAGAAGCTTATGGGTTTTTGGTCCGGCTCGAACGGTCCGAAATGAGGCACTAGGGGACTTTCGGAAACGTCCCAAGAAGAATGAATAGCGTTCTTCCCCATTTGGTGGGCGTTCATGTTCCACGTACATACTTCTGTACGACTATTGGCTATAAGCTTAAGGAATTGGGCGCCAATTACGTAGCAGTCGGAAACTTTATCGGTTTCAACGAATCCGTCATCGGGTAACGATGGAATTAGGCAAGGCCCATTGCGTGCCTCGAACATGGCCTTGCCCATGTCCTTATAGTTACTCCGACTATCTTGCCTGGAGCTCTTCGGGTACCTCACACGTCGTTGTCTTTGAAGCATTGCACCGAAGCCTCTGGTAATTTAGACGGTGAACATGCGCCGCTCGATATAGGTGACGGGTTGGGGGAGTAGCCCGAGGTCAGCCGACGGAGCGGGGACGTTTCTGGAGAGCGTTCCGGGTAGAGCGGGAAACTATAACGTTAGGGCGAACCCTACTATTGCGCCGATGCTGGTTGCCCACATGCCGCCAATGAGCAGGTAGAGGTTGTTGAATCTGCGGTCCATCTGGTCAAACCGGTGGTGTTCATCTCGCCGCGGAGGTTGTTCATTTCGCGGCCGCACCTCGCCCATGTCCGACCGCAGGTCGCTGAGTCGTCCGTCGACCTGCTCGTAGGCTCCTTCCAGCTTGCTTACTCTTTCCTGCAACGCCATTTATCTTGCCTTGGGTAAGAGTATAGCACGGGGAGGTGCGTTAACTGCGGGAGTCACAGGGTCAGTTGGCCTGGAATCAGGGTGCGGTTCTTGGCGTCGGCGGCCAGGGCAAAGGCCTCCAGGGCCATTGCTCCCAGGAGAATGGGAGCATCTTCATTCCCGAACACGACGTAAACTTCCTTGGTGCGGCCCTGCAGTCCTATTTCCACTATGCCGACGTCGAGGGTCAGCTTGGAGCCGTCGGCGATGACAAAGGTCAACGTCTCGTCCCGCGTGACGCCCAAATCGTCCAGCGTCTGCCCGGGGAACTACGGTGTATGACGCGCCGGTATCGACCAAGCCGTTCAAGGAGACTTGGCGAGTGGGGTCGGTGCGGTTGCGAATTACAAAGTCGACGTGAAAGGTCCCCACTTCACCTCCAACGGTTGTGCCGGGCAGTATCATTTGCCGGTGGGCGTACTTCGGTCTAGTCACGGCAGCGAACTCCAGCCTTTGCTCACCAGTCATTCCTGTGAAGACGGGAATCTACACTCCAGGATTTCTGGATTCCTGCCTTCGCAGGAATGACGGGGTTGGGGGCGGGGCCAGGCTATCAGGGTAATGGTGATGGGGCGGCATTGGTTAAATGACAGGGATGTGGTGAGTCAACCAGCGAGGAAAGAGGCGACCAAGGTAGCCATGACAGTCACCCAGCCTCCCACCATGAGCAGGTAGAGGTTGTTGAAGCCTCTGTTCATATCGCTGCGGAGTCCGTTTATTTCGCTGCGCACCCCGCCCACGGCCGAACTCAGGTCGCTGAGTCGTCCGTCGACTTGCTCGTAGGCCCCTTCCAGCTTGCTTACTCGTTGTTCCAATGCCATTTATCTTGCCTGAATGGATACTATACCACAGTGGTTACTAACTATCACGCCGAGAACATGCGACGCTTGGTCTCGGTTACGGTTTTGGGCGGGTCGCCCGTACTCTTGCAGGGCGGTGAGTCCTCCGGCGGCGGCGACCTCGGGGGGTGCTGAAAATCTGGGGGTTTTCCAGGTTGTCGGTGCCGCCCCTGGCGAACTGGGAGGCGATGGCGCGGACGGCGTTGGCGGCGGCTTGGGGCATGGCGCCCAGCCAGCCGCGGTTCTTGTACTCGAAAGCGTCGGCGCGGTCCAGCCTGGTCTTGGGCGCCTGCCCGTAAGCGACCTCGGCCAGCACGTCGTAGAGGTCCGAAATCGTCCATTCCTGCCAGGTTGCGGACGATCAACGGAGCGCGCCCGCTGTCGGGCAGGCGGCCCATCATCCCTCTGCGTTCAGTCCGGGTCTATCCAGGCGGTGCGGAAGGCGGCCAGGGCTGGAATGTTCTCGACCAGCTTGGCGGCCAGCCGCTGCTTGTATTCCTCCAGGGAGAGCAGGACGGCGCGCCCTTCCTCGTCGGTGGTCATGATGGATGAGCCGGCGTCGGTGATTTGCACATCCACGCCGCGTGACGACGATGCTGCGGGGGCCGTCTTTGGGCGGCTTGGGGTCGTCCTCAATTTCCCCCTGGGGCTTCTCCGGCGTGAAGGCGGTCCTGGAGTCCTGGCCGAACAGACGGGTGGCGTCGGTGTAGTCGTAGACGCGGAACATGAGCTTGTTGGTCTGGGTGTCGAGCCGCGTTGCCCCGGCCCACCATCTGGTGGAAGGCGATGGGGGAGTTGAGGTAGCGGAAGAAGACGACGTTGCGGACGCCGGGAACGTCGACGCCGGGTGGTGAGGAGGTCCACGGTGGCGGCGACGAAATAGCGCGCGCTGCTGCCCCGGAAGTCGGGCAAATAGTCGGAGCCGCTGCCGGCCGGCGGTGCACTTGAAAGCGTAGTCGTTGACCCCGGTGATTCCCTGGGACGCGCACCACTCGGCGTATAGGTTGTTCATCTCAATGGCCACGTTGTCGGCGTGGGCGTCCCGGGCGCAGAAGATGATGGTCTTCTGTTCCGGCCCGCCGGTGTCGCACAGGCTCTTGAAGAGGTCTTGGCACATCGCCTTGACGCGGTCGGGGATCATCAGGTAGGCCTCGAAGGAGGTTGGCATCGTACTTGGGTTGGGTCTCGGAGATGCCGACCAGTTCGCCGGTCAGGGCGTCCTGCAGGTCCTTGCCTTCCAGGTCGGCCTGTTGGAGGCCGGTGACAGCCTCGGACTCGCGGTAGCCGTTGAGAAAGATGTCATTCTTTTGCACTTCCATAGCGGCAAGGTAGCCGTCCTCAATGCCCTAGCCGATGGAGTACTGGTATACGGGCTCGCCGAAGTACTTGACGTTGTCGGCGGTGACCTGCTTGTCCTGTTTGGCTTCCGGTGAGTCCTCGGGGTAGTCGAACTCGCGAGGGGTCGCGGTGAGACCGATTTGAACGGCGTTGGGATTGCGCAGCAGGACCTGGGACCACTTGCCCCAGGCGGAGCGGTGGGCTTCATCGATGATGATGTGGCTGAAGTGGTCTACCGGGTAGTGGGTGGTGAGGAACGATGCGTCGCCGTCGTCGGTGTCCACGCCCAAGGTCTGGTAGGTTGCAACGATTACCCTGGCGTTAGATTGGGGGTTGCCTGTGGTGGCCGCCGCGGCGTCGGCGTGGAACACATTCCCCAACGCGGCCAGCGCCTGGGTTCGCAGTTCGTCCCGGTCGCAGAGGAACAGGGCGCGGCGCAACTGGCCGGCGTCGGCTATCTTCTTGAGCAGGTGGACGGCGATGAAGGTCTTGCCGCTGCCGGTGGCCATGGTCAGCAGGGCGCGCTTGCCGCCTGCGGCGACCTTTTCCAGCGTCCCGCGGATGGCGGCGTCCTGGTAGTACCGGCGTTGCTCTTCGCCGCCGGGGTAGGGCCGGAGCAGCGGCCGGGCGGCTTCGGAGTCCAGGGAGAAGCCCTTGATTTGCTCGTAGCGTTTCCTGAGGTCGTCAGGGGACGGGAAAGCGGCCATGGGCCTGGGTTCGCTGGTCAAGCCGGTGGACGCGTCGAATTCCACGAACCGATGCCCGTTGGAGGAATAGACGAAGGGCACGTTGAGCCGCTTGGCGGAGGCGTAGCTCTTGGCCTGCTGGAGGCCGTGGGCGGGATGATGGTCTTGGGCCTTGGCCTCGATCAAGGCGACGGTCATGGGCTGGGAGCCGTCGGAAACGGGCAGTCTGAGGGTGTAATCGGCTCGGCCTTGGGGCTGCCTTCGGGGTTGGCCGGCGACGACGTAGACCTGTCCGGCAGTAACTTCCCGGCTTATCAGGCTCTCGTTCCAGCCCCGGTCGTGGAGGGCCTGGTCGATGAGCTTGGCCTTGGTGTCGGCCTCGTTGTAGGGCATAGGGAGATTTTACCACCGTGAGGTTCTGTCAGGCACAGGTGGAAGGGTTTTGGATTCCTCGGCTTCGCTCGGAATGACAAAAGAGCGGCGGGACTCCCCGCCTCCCCGTTCGTGCTGAGGCTCTCGAAGCACAATGACATGGAGACTAGGGCATGACGTGGGGCGGAGAAAAGGCGACGGGACCGCCCTTGGGCAGTCCCGTCGATGCCAGGCTTGGTTGGCCGCCGGCGGAAGCTGCTGCGCCGCCGACTGCTAGGGGCTTAGCGGTTGAACTGGGCGCTCTCGGTGGAGCCGGCGAGGGCGGTGGTGGCGGCCTCGCCGCCACTGACCGTCATCATCACCCGGTCGAAGAACTCGGCCCCGACCTGGCGTTGGTGCCTGGTGGCGGTGTAGCCCTCGGTTTCGAGGGCGAACTCCCGGTCCTGCAGGCGGACGTAGGCGGGCATTCCCTCTTCCTGGTAGGTCTTGGCCAATTCGAAGGTGTTGACGTTGACCATGTGCCAGCCGGCGAGAGTGATGAACTGGAACTTGTAGTTCATGCGCCCCAACTCGTTCTGGAAGCGGGCGATCTCGGCGTCGTCCATCTTGTGACGCCAGTTGAACGACGGCGAGCAGTTGTAAGCCAAGGCCTTGCCGGGGAAGTGGCGGTGGATGGCGTCGGCGAAGAACTGGGCTTCCTCCAGGTCCGGGTGGGAACATTCGAACCACAGGAGATCGGAGTACGGCGCATAGGCCAGGCCCCGGGCGATGATGGCGTCCATGCCGTTGGTCACCCGGAAGTAGCCCTCCGCGGTGCGGTCGCCGGTGATAAAGCCCCGGTCCTCGGGGTCGATGTCGCTGGTGAGCAGAGTAGCGTCGAGGGCGTCGGTGCGGGCAACCAGGATGGTCGGCACACCGGCGACGTCCGCGGCCAGCCGGGCGGCGTTGAGAGTGCGAATGAACTGGGAGGTGGGCACCAGTACCTTGCCTCCCATGTGGCCGCATTTCTTCTCAGCGGCCAACTGGTCCTCGAAGTGGACGCCGGAAGCGCCGGCTTCGACCATGTTGCGCATGAGTTCGTAGGCGTGAATGGGGCCGCCGAATCCGGCCTCGGCGTCGGCTATGATGGGGGCATACCAGTAGACGTCGTTCTTGCCTTCGAGGTTCTGGATCTGGTCGGCGCGCATGAGGGCGTTGTTGAGCCGCTTGACCAACTCGGGGCCGCTGTTGGCGGGGTACAGGCTCTGGTCCGGGTAGACCTGCCCGGCGGTGTTGGCGTCGGCGGCGACCTGCCAGCCGCTGAGATAGATGGCCCGGAGGCCGGCCTTGACCATCTGCACGGCCTGGGAGCCGTTGAGAGCGCCGAAGGTCGAGACGTAGCCGGGGCCCTGGAGGAGGTCCCAAAGACGTTCCGCGCCAGCCCTGGCCAGGGTGTTTTCGACTTGCAAAGTGCTACGCAGCCTTACGACGTCGGCCGCGCTGTAGACGCGTTCAATGCCCTGCCACCGGGGGTTTTCGGCCCAGTCGCGTTCTAAGTCAGCTACCTGCTGGTTGAATTCCAAAGGTTGCATGGTCATGTTTTAAACCTCTCCTAGATTTCAGGCCAAAATGGTTATTCCAGGCACCTGTATCCTGGCAAAGTGAGAAACTCGACAAACGACGGTGACTTGACCACGTGGTCCAATAGTTCGACGGCCCGGTCCAAAGAGCCGGGGGCCCGCCGGCCGGAGTCGGCCAGCAGGTTGGCAACCTCTTCCGTACGGATTTGGTTGTAGAGGCCTTCGGTGATTTGCGTTCCGTCGGCGAGGCGGGAGCCGTTGCGCAGCCACTGCCAGAGTTGGGACCTGGAGATTTCAGCGGTGGCGGCGTCTTCCATCAGGCCGTTGATGGCGACGGCGCCGTTGCCCTGAATCCAGGCGTCCACGTACTGGAGGGTGACGCTGATGTTGTTTCGCAGGCCAGCCTCGGTAATCTCGCCCGGAGGGACCTGGAGCAGGTCTCGGGCCGAGATTCTTGCCTCGGGTATGCGCGAAAGCTGGTTGTCTCCCTGGAAGGCGTTCTGGAACACGTCCAGCACGGGCCCCACCAAGCCGGGGTGGGCCACCCAGGCGCCGTCGAAGCCCTGCGACGCTTCCCGCTCCTTGTCCGTCCGCACCTGGCCCAAGGCCATTTCGTTGGCCTCCGGGTCGTCCCTTCGGGGGATATAGGCGGACATACCACCCAGCGCGTGGGCGCCACGCTTGTGGCAGGTCTGGACCAGGAGTTCGGCCGCGGCCATGAGGAAGCCAGTGGCCATGGTGACCTGGGCGCGGTCGGGGAAAACGGCATCGGGATTCTGGGAGAAGGTCTTGATGTAGCTGAAGATGTAGTCCCAGCGCCCCAGGTTCAAGCCGCAGGGACGGTCCCGGAACGCGTGGAGAATCTCGTCCATCTCGAAAGACGCCAGGATGTGTTCAATAAGGACGGTGGGGCTGATAACATTCTTGGGCAAGTCCAGTGTCTCCTCGGCAAAGACGAACACATCGTTCCACATGCGGGCTTCGCGATGTGACTGGAGCTTGGGCAGGTAGAAGTATGGCCCGGAGTTCTGTTGCAGTTGGTTGTGGGCGTTGTGAAACAGGGTAAGGCCGAAGTCGAAGAAGCTGCCGGAAATGGGCTGTCCGTCGACCAGGACGTGTCGTTCGGGAAGGTGCAGGCCCCGTGGCCGGACGCACAGGGTGGCGGTCTGCTCGTTCAGGCGGTACTTCCGCCCGTCGGGGGCCTCGTCGGAAATAGTGCGCCGAACGGCGTCCCGGACGTTGATCTGGCCGTCAAGGGTCTTGCGCCAGGTAGGTGAATGGGAGTCTTCGAAGTCAGACATGTATACCTGGGCGCCGGAGTTGAGGGCGTTAATGACCATTCTGCGGTTGGAAGTCGGGCCAGTGATTTCCACCCGGCGGTTGGTCAGGTCGCGGGGAGCGGGAGGCACCCGCCAATCGGACTCGCGGATGTCCCTGGTTTGAGGGAGAAAGTCGGGGGTCTCGCCGGCGTCGATGGCGGCCTGCCGCCGGGCGCGGGCCTCCAGGAGGGAACTCCGGGTGGGTTCGAATTGCCGGGCTATGGCAGCGATGAAGTCCAGGGCATCGGAGGACAAGACCTCCGCACATTCCCGGGGGACTTCACCAAGCACCTGTACTCCTAACGCCATAGCCTAGGCTCCTATCAATTGAAAAACCTTAATGGGTGTAAACGGGTGTTCCGTAGTATAGAGGAATGCAGTTCAATAACAAGAGGGTTTTTTTCTGTCATAGTAATAGGCTATGATTATAACTATGGACGATGAATTGGCAGGCCCAGCCGGGGTGGGTCCCCGGCTGGGCGGCGAGGGAGAGCAATGGAGATACCGCAGCTAGAGGCGTTCCTGGAGGCGGCAGGCAGGGGAAGTTTCAGGCGGGCCGCCCATGCCCTGCTCCTGTCGCAACCTTCCGTGAGCGCGCGGGTGCAGGCGCTGGAAGACGAGGTTGGCGCGCCATTGTTTCACCGCACCGCACGGGGCGTGAGGCTGACCACCCTGGGGCAGACATTCCTGCCCTTTGCCCAGCGGTCGATCGAAACGCTGCGCCGGGGCAGAGAAGTAGTGGAGAGCGTCAGGCAGGCGTCTGTGGGAGTGCTGAACATGGCGACGGCGCGGGTGGTGGGCACCTACGTACTGCCGGAAATATTGCAGAATTTCCACAGGCTGTACCCTGAGACCAACCTGCGAATCAAAGTGGGCGGCTCTACCGACGTGTTGCAGATGGTGGTGGACGAGGAGGTGCAGCTGGGCTTGGCCAGGTTCATGCAGCATCCCGACGTGGACGCTCTACACCTTTACGATGAGGAAGCCGTGCTGGTGGTGCACCCGGAGCACCCCTTTGCCGATGCTGGAGCGGCGGCGATGTACGAGGTAGCCCAGGAGCCGCTTATCGTGTATGACCCGGGGGACCCGGGGTCGTCCTACTTCCAATTCATCAACCGGGTCTGCCGCGACGCCGGGGTAACGCCCAAAATAGAGATGAACCTGGACAGCGTGGAGGCGGTGAAGAACATGGTGCAACTGGGACTAGGTATATCCCTGCTACCACGCAGCGGCGTGCGGCGGGAATTGGAAGCTGGGTCGTTGACCCGCATCGGGTTGCGGGAGGTACAGCCGGTGCTTCTGCCAACCTACCTGCTGCTCCGGCGGGGGCAGCAGCACGGGTCCACGGTGGCGTCGCTCCTGAGGTTGTTGCAGGACATATACGGCGTGGAGATACCGGTGGAGGCGGCGGCGGTCTGACTAGGACTAACAAGCACTATGGCAGAAAGCGGAGACGGGAGGATGGAGCGCTCCCGGCGTAAATTGACAGGGCATAACCCGGTAGATATACTCCGGGCCAAGCCAAGACTCGACGCCCGCAGGCGCAGAACTTGCCTGGGACTCCCCAAACCTGCCCCGTCTCAAGGCATGCATACCGCAAGACCTCGCTCGCATCGAGCGGATCGACGAGACTCCCATCACTTAATGCGGTGGAGGGCAATTCCGGCAGCGAGCTTCGTAACCAGTGAACACCTGTGGAGCGCATCTCAGATGAAGATTTACACCTTCGACGAGACCACATATCCCGGCATACCCGACGAGATAGGCCCGGAGACGCGACAGACCAACCGATTTTGCGATCCGGAACTGGCCGCCCAGACCTACGCCGAGCACTTAGACGAATGGGTCATGGGCGAGGAATTGGGCTTCGACGGGGCATTCGTCAACGAACACCACTTCACCTACTTCAATCTGAACCCGTCGTCCACGGTGCTGGCCTCGGCCCTTGCCGCCAGGACCAAGCGGATGAAAGTCGGGGTCATCGGCCACGTGCTGCCGCTGCGGCACCCGGTGCAGACAGCCGAGGAGTTCGCCCAGCTAGACGTGCTCACCGGCGGCCGGTTCATCGGCGGCATCGTGCGGGGATCACCCCAGGAGTACGTCTCCTATAACGTCGACCCCTTCACCGGCAGGGCCCGCTTCGCCGAGTCCTACGACATCCTGCAGAAGTGCCTGACTGAGGAGATATTCGATTACGACGGGCAGTTCTACCAGTTGAAGTCGGTTTCCGTCTGGCCAAGGCCCCTGCAAAACCCGTTGCCCATCTGGATGCCCGCGGCGTCGGTCGAGAGCATCGAGTTTGCGGCTGAGCGTCACATTCCCATCTGCAAAATCTGGAGCCCGGTGGGAGTATTCAAAGTCGCATACGACCGCTATGACGAGGTGGCGCAGGAAAAGTTCGGCTGGAAGCCCACGTCGGACCAGTACGTGGCGGCGCGGTACATTCACGTGGCGGAGACCAACGAGCAGGCCATCGAGGAATGCCGGGACGCGGTAATGTACGTGCGGCGGTTGGGCACCTTCAGCCGTCCGGTGCAGGTTTCGGCGCCGGTGCCTGGACTGCAGACGGACCGGTCCTACGACTACCGCGAGAAATTCCGGGGCCTGGAACTGCCGGCGCCTGGAACGCCATTCGAGAAGCTGCGCAACGACGGCTTCATCGTCTGCGGCGACCCGGACTACGTGGCGGACTACCTGGTGCAGGACATGGAGGAGGCCGGATACGGGCACTTCATGGCCATGTTCCGGGTGGGCAAGAACCAGCACCAGAACGTGATCAAGTCCAAGAAGCTGTTCGCCGAGCACGTGATGCCCAAGATCCGTCACCTAAACGAGCCGGCCGGGGCAGCAGCATAAGACGGGCCGCGGCCTGCCCGGGCCGTCTGAACCAATTCTCAACTAGAGGGACCAGGATGAGTCTTCCCCTGTTCGACGGGTGCAATTACACCCTGACCAGAGAGTCGCCGGAAATGGAGTTGGAGATACATGAGGCCGTCGCAGACGGACTGAAGGTGGGATGGGAGATGCGTGTGCCCGAGGTGGGGCCTGACGGCGCGCCGTTTCAAATCATCTTCGTTGGGCCGACTTCCGAGCACCGGGGCACGCCCATCCGGCTGAACGTGGCGACCAAAGATGGCGGGGCAATTCCGGATGACGCCGAAGTCGTGCTGGAGACCTATTACGCCACCGGCTCGGAGCGAACGGTGATGTTCCAGGGGACCTACGGACAGTTCTCCCAAATCCCCGACCAGCAGGACCCCGACGCCGCCATCGCGGCCCAGAAACGCGCCGAAGCGGGATCAGACTACGTTATCCGGCTGACGGTCACGGCGCCGGCAGACGGCCCGCAGCCTGACCTGTTTGCCGACGAGACCTACTTCGAACTGGGCTGCGTCAAGCTCTGGTGGAGTGAGAGCGGCTAGACACGGGGCCCGGCGGACAACCTCTTGGAGGACGACGGATGGGAGCAGCGGACGGCTCGATATTCTCCCGCGGCAGCCTGACGGTGGGAAGCCACCAGGTCTATTACTTAAAGGGCGGCCGAGAAGGGGAAATGGAACCCTTGGTGTATCTCCACGGCCTTGGGGGCGGCGGCAAATGGGAGTCGTTCCACATGGCACTGGGCACGGCCACGTTGACCTATGCCCTGCATCTGCCCGGGTTTCAGGACGGCGAGCCGCCAGAGGGAATAACCTCGGTCAGGGACTACGCCGACCTGGTGACGGCTTTCATGGATGCCGAGGGACTGGACAAGGTGATTCTCATGGGCCACTCCATAGGCGGTTGGGTCGCCCTGGAGCTGGCCGTCAGGGACCCGGTGCGAATTGCCCGGCTGGCCCTAGTGGACGCGATGGGAGTCGACGCGCCGGATGTTATGGGCGTTACGGCCGCCGGACTGGAGTCGCTGGATGAGGACGAGTTTGTCGCGGCGGTGTTCGCCAAGGTCGGCATGGTGGCTAGGCCCCAGGTTTCGGGGTTTGGGGCCACTTGGGAGAATGTTCGCAGCGGCCCGGAGTTCCAGCGCCAATGGCGGGGCCGAAACCTGATGGTCGCTTTAACCGGAGGCAAGCACTATGACCCGGCATTGGCGGGAGATGCGGCGAATATCACGGCCGACACCCTGCTAATCTGGGGCCGGCTGGACGGCATCGTTCCGCCCGCACATGGGGAGTTGCTGCGCCGGGTAATCCCAAATTCCAGCCTGCACGTAATCGACGGCGCCGGACATCTGCCCATGTCGGAGAAGCCCGAGACCTTCAACCGCATCGTCCGCGATTTCCTGATTGGCATCAAGGAAGACATTCCCGACGTGGTCACTGTTTAAGCCAAACTCCGGGACGGAGCGAGCGCGGCGGTAACCTTTCAGGATTATGGCCTACAACTTTGAGTTAGTGTTATAATGACCCACTAACTCGCCAAAGGGGGTAGATAAAGATGACGACTCAGACTCATGCCCCGGCCAAATGCGCTTATTGCGAAGGGACCGGCCAGGTCAACGCTGAAGCGTGCAGGGCCTGCGGCGGCAAAGGATCGGTATTGGTACCGCAACCGCCCAGGGCTTGCGCCCACTGCATGGGCAGGGGCAGAAAGTCGGCATTTCGCTGCAACTTCTGCCGCGGCACCGGCTGGGCCGGCGCCCTCCCCCCCGGAAGCTCCTAAGCTACGAATAAGGACTCTTGGACAACTCGGCAATCAGGCGAGTCGTGCGGTGCACCGACTCCGCCTCGTCTCTACCCGCGCCGACTGGTGAGAGCAGGGACTCGCTCGCGCCCCACTCGAACAACTCATTGATTCGCGCGGCCACCTTGGCCTCGTCTCCCCACAGGACGATAGAGTCCACCATCGCGTCGCTCCACCGGCCGTCGGCGGCCTCGGGGAAGCCTGCGTCGGCCAGCATCCGCTGGTAGAAAGGCAGCCTTGGGTGTCCCATTTCCCGCTGCACCGCGGCGCGCACCTGGGCAAAGTCCTCGTGGACGCAAGCCGGAGCGTGGGCTATCAAGGGAGGCGTCCGGCGCCCCGCCTGCTTGGCGCCCCGCTGCATGGCCGGCAGGGCCACGTCCCTGAGGTACGTTCCCGGGCATATCCAACTGATTGCGCCGTCGGATTCGGCCCCACAGAGTTCGAAGGAACGCCGCTGCAGGGCCGAGGCCATCACCGGCACGTCCAGGGGCTCGGGAATCGTCTCGTGGGCCTGGTAGAACTCCCCGTCGAAGTCAACCGCGCCGGTCTGCAGAAGGGCCTTCAGCACCCTCAAATATTCCCGCAGATGCCCCAGGGGGTCCCGCATGCCGATGCCCATGGACCGCATGCTGGGCCGGTGGCTGGGCCCTATTCCCAGGCGAAACCGGCCGGGGGCCAGTTGGGCCACCACTTGGGCCTGCTGCGCCATCACCAGGGGATGGCGGGGAAAGATGGGCACAATCGACGTGCCGAACTTGATGGTCTTGGTGCGTCCGGCGGCGGCGGCCATAACGGTAATGCTGTCCAACTGCGCCCCGCCTGTAGTCATCCAAACGGCGGGGATGCCCGCCGCCTCGCAGCGTAGAATCCTCGCCAGGACCTGGTCGGTATTGTCCCCGTCTACGGCGACTCCTATCAATCTCTCAGTCATCTGCGCTTGCCCCCGTTGGCCGAAAAGTAATGGTCGTACCGGCCTATACCCTGGATTATAACGGGGACTGAGCGGCCTTGCTGGTGGATAGTTGTCCGACCTGGGGCATCGGATTATGTTAACGACTGCATCCATCACCGCAGTTGGCAATTCGAAGACCGGGCAGGAGGGGAAGGGCTACGCCCGTCGGGGCGTCGGCAGGAACGTGCCGTTCCGGGAACGGCCGGCTATGTTGCCCGGACGGCCCTTTGGATATAATGGCTAAGGGGGAAGTGTCGAAACTGGTAGACGAGCATGACTTAGGATCATGTGCCGCAAGGCGTGGGAGTTCGAGTCTCCCCTTCCCCACCAAGTTCGAAGAAATCAAGAACTTTCCCGACCAGGCCCGCGTTGGAGCCGTAGGCGTGGCTTTCCCGGGCACTTACGGCGCGGCCCGACCTGCCACCGGCATCAGTCCCTGCCCGCACGACGGCCCGGCGCTGCGCTTGCGGGAGCAATTCGGCCGTTAGCTTGTCCAATCGGCCAGACTGTCACGCCGCCCCGCGCGTCTAGGGCGGCAAGCCCGCCCCCGTCAGGCCGCCAGTATATTTCGGCCACCGGGGCCCCCAAATCCTCAGCCCCTATCGGGCCGCCTTTGCCATTTCTCTTCAGCGACCACACGACCACGGCCCCGTCTCGGCCCCCCGACGCCAGGCGCATATCTCCGGGAGCGAAGGCAAGCGTCGATATGGGTTGCACGTGAAACTTCAGAACGCCGGGCTTAGTGCCTTCTGGCCCCCTCCCCCGGAAGCTCCAAACCGTTACCGTCTCCCCTCCGCCGGTGGCCAAAAGGGTGCCGCTAGCATCGAAAGCCAGGGCCGACGGCTTGGCAGGATAACCGGACATCATGGAGTCCTGCCCCGTGATGCGACGCCAGAAGTGCACCGAGTTGTCCTGGCTGCCGCAGGCCACGATTCCCCCGTCCGGGCTAAGCACCATCGACACCAGGGATCCCTGCCACTCCAGCTTCTGGCGAAGCTCGCCGGAGGCTATGTGGAAGAAGTTCGCTCGGCCATAGCAGGCCGTAGCCAGCTCCCCTGCGCCCGACCAGGCGATGGCACTGACGGTGCTGGGATGATCGTCAGAGCGCCAAACCTCAGAACCGTCCGCGTCATACACACGAACCTGCCTGGAGCAGGAGGCGGCCAACCGCTGGCCGTCGGGAGACCACGCGACGTTTTCCACCCAGCCGCTTCCGAAGTCGATAGCCCGGCTTATCTGACCTTCGGCGGCGTTCCAGATCAAGGCTCGACCGTCCTGTCCGGCCGTGGCGAAGGCGTCTCCGCTTGGGTGGACCGCCATCGAGAGCACGCCGCCGTCATGGACCTCGGGCCGCTCCCAGGCGGTTGCGCCGGACTCGCCGTCGAAGGCGTAAATGCCGCCCCCGGTATCGCCGACCACCAGCGCCTCACCGCGCCGGACCCACCCCCCGGCGATAGCGTAATCGCCGACCATGGCAGACCAGCCCCGGCCAAAGACGCCCATAGGGCCGCCGCCATCTAGATCAGGCATGACACGAAACCCTCCCGCATGCTCTCCCCATTGAGGTTGCGGCCGATGAAGACGAGTTGATTGCGGCGGGGATCGTCCCCCCATTCGCGGTCCGGCTGACCGTCAAAGAGCATGTGAACGCCCTGGAAGACGAAGCGACGCGACTCCCCCGCGACGCTGATGAAGCCCTTCATCCGGAAGATGTCCACCCCGCGATCCCGAAGCAGTTGGCCAATCCATTCGTTGAGCTTTTGGGGGTCGGCGTCGCCTTCTATCTCGATGGAGACCGATCCCACCTCGTCGTCGTGCTCGTGCTGGGCGACCCAGGTCCGGTCGACTACGGCGGGGACCACCGCTCCCTTGATGCGTTTGTCTTCCTCTGCGCAGGCAGGCTCGGAGCAAAAGTTGCCCCCCAGGCTGAAAGCCTCTCCATCGGCGTTCTTCAGTTGGAGATCGAACTCCTCCGCGAGGTGCTGGGCGTAGAGGCCAAACCGCCCCGGCGTATCGACCTCGAAGAAGAACGACTTGCGCCCTGGGGAATCAAGCTGGAGGTTAACGTGCTTTCCGACCGGGAAATCACCCCCTGGATGAATGGTCTCCGCAGGCTCGGCGTACTGCCGCACGCACCACTCCGCGCTCTCCTGGAGGGCGGCGTCATCCGTGCCCTGGTCGGGCGCTACGACCAGCGACATCGCCGGATCAGGCCCATCGGCGAGGCTGACTTCGTAGCGGCCGGCATCCAGCGAATAGACTCCCGTCCATTCAAATGGATACTCCGGCTCGAGGAAAGTAGGGCGGCGCTCCAGCACCTGGTCGAGGTCGAAGGCCCCGAGGTCGAGTACAGTGTCGACCGGTACGTTCGCCCGCTCGCTGCGCACTACTCGGGCCATCCGGTTCATGCCCTTGAGCCTGGATTCCAGGCTGTCAAGAGCCTCGTCCTTGACGAGGTCGGTCTTGTTGAGCACGAGGACGTCTGCGAACGCGATTTGCTCCGTGCTTTCGTCACTTCGGCCGAGTTGCTGCTCGATGTGGGCTGCATCGACTAGCGTGACTATCCCGTCAAGGGAATACTCCGAGCGCAACTCGTCGTCCATGAAGAAGGTCTGAGCGACCGGACCGGGGTCGGCGAGGCCCGTGGTCTCAACCAACACATAGTCGAACTTGTCGCGGCGCTTGTTCAGATTGTTGAGCACCCGAATCAGGTCTCCGCGCACCGTGCAGCAGATGCAGCCGTTCGACATCTCGAAGACCTCTTCGTCTGCGTCGATGACGAGGGCCTGATCGATGCCGACCTCCCCATACTCGTTCTCAATCACGGCTATGCGCTTGCCGTGCTCTTCAGTCAATATCCGGTTGAGCAGGGTCGTTTTGCCGGAGCCGAGGAAGCCGGTGAGGATGGTGACTGGCACTCTGTTCTGCGTGGTCATAATAGAACCCTCCTTTAGTTCCTGAGATAGCGGCGTCATAGCCACATAAACGAAGTTCTATTTGAGACTTTATATCAAGAATGTACTGTACAACGCTGGCGCTGTTACTGTCAACGTGGCGAATTGGCTCACGATTATCGTTGGCTGATGGTGTTGCCAGAGGGCGGGCCTTCGGCAGGCTCAGGCTGAACGGGGGGCGCTGGCTGGGTTGGGGCGTGGGGTGAGATTCCTCGCTGCGCTTCGGAATGACAGGGGCGGCGGCGGGGGTGTTCCTTGGGTGCGGGTTAGGGGCGTGGGCGGGCCTTCGACAGGCTCAGGCTGAACGGGGGGCTGGGGGGGGTGATGCGGAAGTAGGTTGGGGTGTGCGGGCTGGGTTGGGGGTTCGGGTTTTTAGGCCCCCGCCTGCGCGGGGGTGACGTCGATGGAGGGTGTCTGGGGGTGGCGGAAAGGTTAGGGGGTGAGGGGTGGGTGATGCGGGGGTTAGGGGGGTGGGTGATGGGTGATGCGGGGGTTAGGGGGGTGGGGGGGTGGGTTTGGGCATGCGGTAGCCTACTCGGGATTCGGCGAAGATGTAGGTTGGGGCGTCGGCGTTTTCGTCTAGTTTCTGGCGGAGTCTCCTGATGTGGGTGCGGAGGGTACGGATGTCGCCGGGCTTGCTGGGACGCCAGATCCGGCGGAGGAGTTGGTTGTGGGTCAAGACCCGCCCGGCGTTGGTGGACAATTCGGAGACCAGGCCGTATTCGGTGGCGGTGAGCCGCAAGGGCTGCCCGTGCAGGGTGACGAGCCTTTCGTCGTAGTTGATGACGAGGCCGGCGTGGGCGTAGGGCTCGGCGGCGCCGATGCGATGGGGGTCTTCCCACCGGCGGAGGGCGGCCCTGATCCTGACCACGAGTTCGGTGCTGGAGAAGGGCTTGACGATATAGTCGGCGGCCCCGGCGTCGAAGGCCCTGGCTATTACTTCGTCCTGGCCATACGCGGAGAGGAAAATCACCGGGGCGTCGGAAATGCGCTGGATGGAGCCCATGAGGCCGATGCCGTCGTTGGAGCCTGGGAGCATCATGTCGAGCAATGCCAGGCGGGGGCGGCTCTGTTCCACAAGGCGGAGGGCTTCTTCGGGGTCGGCGGTGACTATCGGGTCGTAGCCCCTGCCTGCGAGGGTCCGGCGGACGTACATCAAGGTTTGGGGGTCGTCGTCGACGACTAATATGGGGACGTCCC
>CAXXWY010000015.1:0-22209 GCA_963668505.2 Dehalococcoidia bacterium
TCATCCTGGCTCGACGTGACTTCCGTCGCCGACCTTGCCGACCTCGCCTTGGAGTTCCGCCAGGCCGGCAAGCAACTGCGCATTGCCAACAAGTACCCTCGCCTCCTCCGCAACTACCTCTTCGATATGGGTATCAACTACTTTACCCTCGTCCCAGCGTCCGGCTCGCTGGAAGCCGCTCCCGCCGCCGGTTACGCCGACCTCA
This sequence comes from Dehalococcoidia bacterium, assembly GCA_963668505.2. GTDB lineage: Bacteria > Chloroflexota > Dehalococcoidia > Lucifugimonadales > UBA3495. The sequence goes on from CAXXWY010000015.1 coordinate 206, forward strand.
TCGCCGACATCACGTCTACAGGAGCGACCCTGCGGGAAAACCGTCTCAAGACCCTTGAAGAAGGCACCATCCTCGTCTCCCAGGCCTGTCTCATCGGCAACACCCTGAACCTCGCCGACACACCGGGCGTTCTCCCCGTCGCCCGCTCCATGCTCGATCTCATGGAAGCCCACCTACAGGCCGGTCCCTTCTACCGCCTTACCGCCAACGTCCGCGGCGCTTCCGCCGCCGAGGTCAGCTCAGCCATCCTGGCCCGCCCCGACGTCTCCGGCCTGCGCGGCCCCACGGTCGCCAGGGTCTACAACACCCAGGAACAGGACTGGCACAGCATCAGCCTCTTGGTCAGGAAAGAAAGACTCCTGGAGGCCGTAGACCACCTGCGCGACTGCGGAGCCGTCGACATCGCCGCCTACCGCGTCAGCTATCTTTTCGACGGCCACTCCCAGGCGTACCACAACCTTTTCGAGGGCGACTCCGGATCGTGAACCGTCTCTCTTCTTGTCTCGCGCCCCATGCCTAATCTGCCCATGCACATATACCTGGCCCGCTGTGTCGCTGAACGGCTGGACTGGGATTGGCTCAACGACCACGCCCCCAGTCTCTACCTGGGATCCACGGCCCCCGACGTGCGCGCCATGACCAAGTGGCCCCGGGAACGCACCCATTTCACCCCCCTCTCATTTGATGAGGTAGGCGCCGGACCCGCCGCCATGTTTAAATTCCATCCCGGCCTTGCCGGCTCCAACGGCGTGTCCCCGGCCACCCGCGCCTTCCTCGTCGGATACGTCAGCCACCTGGTCGCCGACGAGGCCTGGATTACCGACGTATTCCGTCCCAATTTCGACCCGTCGCCCGGCAGCGCCGCCGCGGTAGGTTCCGAGTTGGAAGGCCACATCTGGGACCGTACCCTCCAGCTCGACATGGACCGCACCGTGCTCCCCGCCCTTGACGGCCTGCTCCGCGACGGTCAGACCTGGGACCAGGCCCCCGTCGGCGTCGAAGTCGAATTCTTGGACCGCGACACACTGTCAACCTGGTCCGAATGGGTGTCCCGTTTCCTCACCTGGGAATTCAGTTGGGACCGTCTGAAGCGCGCCCTCAACCGCATGTACCGCGACGACCAGGCAGTCCAGGAAACCGTCGCCGCCTTCATCGAAGATATCCCCGCCAGCCTCGACCGCGTCTACCTAAAGATCCCCCAGGTCAAGATTGAGTCCTACTTCCGGGGCGCCCTGAAGGAGACCCTGCTTCAGGTTCGCGAACGTTGGGGTGATACCCAAACCTGAGCCAACGACCCCCTCTAGCCCCTCGCCAACTCGTTGCCCGCAGGACTATAATCGTTCCGGTCATGGGATATAGTGTTGTCCTATGAGGACCATCCCCATAAGGACTGTCCAAATTGATACTTAAGCAAATTCAAGGCAGCCGGGACGTCGGGAAAATTCTGGACCGGGTCGATCCCCTGGACCTGTCTTCTCTTCCAGAGTCTGTCTTGGAACGCACCCGCCAGGTCTTCGGCCCCGGCGTCACCCCCGCCCAGTCCGTGGTCACTATGCTCCAAGACATCCGCCGCGAGGGCGACGCCGCCGTCCGCCGCTACGTCAGAGCCCTTGACGGCATTGACCTGGAGACCACCTTGGTGGATCACGCACAGGTAGCTGACGCCGCGGGCGAGGTCTCGCCGGACGTTCGCCAAGCACTGGAACTCGCCGCCCGGCGCGTCGAGGACTTCCACCAGGCCGTCATGCCCCGTGATTTCATGGACGCGGGCCAGGGCCTCGGTCAGCTTATACGCCCCCTCGACCGCGTGGGTCTCTACGCCCCAGGCGGGGCTGCCGCCTACCCCTCAACAGTGCTGATGACCGCCATCCCGGCCCGCGTCGCCGGCGTCGGTGAAGTCATCCTCTCCACTCCCGGCAAAGCGGGCCAGCCCCTGAATCCTGCCGTCATGGCCGCCGCTCAAATCGCCGGCGTAGATGCCGTCTACCAGGTCGGCGGAGTCCCCGCCATCGCCGCCATGGCCTACGGCACCGAGTCCGTTCCCAAGGTCGACAAGATTTGCGGCCCCGGGAACGTCTTCGTCGCCTATGCCAAGCAGCTTGTCCAGGCCGTTGTCGGCACCGATGGCGTCTTCGGGCCCACCGAGACAATCGTCGTAGCAGACGACAGCGCCGACCCCGCCTTTTGCGCCGCCGACCTCATCGGCCAGGCTGAGCACGACCCCCTGGCCACCGCCATCCTGATTACCGACTCCCATTCTTTGGTCCAAAAGATCGAGGCCGAACTGGCAAGCCAGACCCTCAGTGCCGTCGCCCGCGAGGCCCTGCAGCGCCAGGGGCGTGTGGTCATCGTCGACGACATCGGCGAGGCCGTAGACCTGGCAGACCGCATAGCTCCCGAGCACCTCTGCCTCATGCTCCAGGACCCCTGGCCCTGGGCCCGGCGGGTCAAGCATGCCGGCGGTCTCTTCCTCGGCATGTATTCCCCGGAGGTAATGGGCGACTACATCGCCGGCCCCAGCCACGTTATGCCCACCGGCGGCACCGCCCGTTTCAGCTCCGCTCTGGGCGTTCACCAGTTCCTCCGCACTATGCCAGTCGTTGGCCTCAGCCCCTCCGACTTTCGGAGCCTGGCCCCCGCCGCCGTCCAAATCGCCGAAACCGAAGGCCTCAGCGGCCACGCCGGAGCGGTCCAAGTCCGTTTGGACCGGCTCGACTCCCCGGCGGCCGAGTGATTTGGCGTGAAGACCGTCTCCGACCTCAAGAAGCTGATGCTTCCCCACATCCAGGGGCTCGAGCCGTACCAGGGCGTCGCCTCCATGGACTCCATGGTGGCCCAGACCGGTATCCCCGCCGATAAGGTCATCCGCCTCAACGGCAACGAAAACCCCTACGGCCCCTCTCCCAGGGCGGTACGGGCCCTTGGTGCTTTCCAGAACTACAACCACTACCCTGACCAGGACCAGACTCGGCTCCGCCGGGTCCTGTCCGACTACGTGGGCGCGCCACCGGACCGGATAGTGGTCGGCAACGGCAGCGACGAAATAATCGACCTTCTCATGCGCATGTTCCTGGGCCCGGGCGAGAACGTCGTCATTCCCTCGCCCACATTCGGCATGTACGCCGTGTCCGCCGGTATCAGCGGGGGCGAGGCCGTCTCCGTGCCTCTGGACGACAACTTTGACCTCGACATAGAGGCCATGCTCTGCGCCGTCACCCCCAACACCAAGGGGTTTTTCATACCCTCGCCCAACAACCCCACCGGCAATCTTGTCTCCGAGAGCCACGTCCGCTCCCTCCTCGACACCGGATTATTGGTGGTCATGGACGAAGCCTACTACGAGTTCTGCGGCGTCACCTTCCTCCCCTTGGTCGAAGAACACCCCAACTTGGTCGTCATCCGCAGCTTCAGCAAATGGGCCGGCCTCGCTGGCCTGCGTATCGGCCTCGGCGTGATGCAGCCCGACGTCGCCCAGACCATGTTCACCATCAAACCGCCCTATAACGTCACCCAGGCAGCCGAAGTGGCCCTCCTCGCCTCCCTGGAAGACAGGCCCCTTCTCTTGGAGCGCGTCCAAAAAATCGTCACCGAGCGCGACCGCATGTCCGCCCTTTTGAACGACATCCCCGGCATCAAGGCCTGGCCCTCCCAGGCCAACTTCATCCTTATCCAACTCCCCGCCGGACGGGGCAAGGAGATTTACGACGGCCTCTGCCGCCGCGGCATCTTCCTCCGTGGCTACGACTCCCCGCGGCTTCAGGACCACCTCCGCACATCCGTAGGCCTCCCCGACGAGACCGATGCAGTAGTCTCCGCACTCTCCGACCTGGTGAAACCATGACCCAACGCCGGCTCCGGCAAGACCCGAACTCGGTTGCCCCGGCTGGCAACCGCTCTCAGCCATCTGCCGCCCATCTCCCCAACCAGTCATTCCCGCCCCCACCCTGTCATTCCGAGCGAAGCCGAGGAATCTCAAATCCCTCTGTACCAGCCAAGTTATGCTCCCTCCAAAACCATTCATTCCCCACCCCCAACCATTCATTCCCGGCCCCCAACCCGTCATTCCCGCGGAGGCGGGAATCTCCCACCCCACCCCACCACTCCCTCGCGCCAAGGCCGTCGCATAGCCCGACCATGGGCTGGCCGTTCGTCCTGAGGGAAATCGAAGGGCGCACGGCCAGCCCCGGTTATGCTCAGTTTCCCGCCGCAACACCGCCCACTCCCACAGTCTCCCTAACCTTCCAATCCACTCCGACCTGGTGAAACCATGACCCAACGCAAGCAAGACCCACAGGCGCCCCGTTCCGCCTCCGTGGAACGCAAGACCAGCGAGACCTCCGTCAACGTCACCATCGACCTTGACGGCCAGGGCTCCCACGACGTCGACACCGGCAACGGCTTCCTCGACCACATGGTGAGCCAGTTGGCCCGCCACGGCCTCATTGACATAACGCTCCACGCCCGGGGTGACGTCCAGACCGGCTGGCACCACTTGGTGGAAGACGTGGGTATCTCCCTGGGAAGAGCATTTCGGCAAGCTCTCGGCGACGCCCGGGGCATCCGGCGCATGGGCCACGCCATAGTTCCCCTGGACGAGTCCCTGGCCCTCGTCGCCGTCGACTGCAGTGGCCGTTCCTACGCAGAGTTGGACACCGCGCTTGAGGGCGCAACCGTCGAAAGCCTCTCCGGCGACCTTATCGGCCACTTCCTCGAGTCATTTGCCATGGAGGCCAAGATCAACCTTCACGCCAGGGTCCTGGCCGGCGTCAGCCCCCACCACAAGGCCGAGGCCCTCTGCAAGGCCCTGGCGAAAGCCCTGCGCCACGCCGTCGAACTCGATCCCCATGCCCCCAGCCAAGTCCCCAGCACCAAAGGTACTATCTCCTCCTGACCGTAGGTCGGACCCATCCCTACCTAACCGTACCTCCCAGCATCCCGGCCTGACCGTACTCCGCACCCATGCCCGGTCTCCCCCTGCGACACCACCTGTCATTCCATCGCACGGGCACCATCGCTTAGCCTGGGTCCAGGCTGTCTGTTCGTCCTGGGCCTGTCCTGAGCGACTCGAATGGGAAATCGAAGGACGAATGGACAGCCGTGGCCATGCAGAGGCATCCCAAGCCGAAAATCCCGTTCCATTACCCGTCAAAACCGCACACTCGCCCATCGCGCACAACCCCCAGTCCGTGGTAAGCTTGTCCAACAACAAGGCGCCCTCCTGGGAGAAACATGCAGCAGCCCGTCTTTCCATCCGAAGTCCGCATCGACGATCTGGCGATTCGCGTCCTATGGGACGACGGATACACCGGCGTATACCCCCACCGTTATCTCCGCCTTAGGTGCCAGTGCGCTAGCTGCATCAATGAAATCACCGGACGCCCCACCCTCGACCCTGAAACCGTCCCCCCGGACGTCAAGGCCGTCGACTATATGCAAGTCGGCAACTACGGCCTGCAGTTTCTCTGGAGCGACGCCCACTATACCGGCATCTACACCTACGACTTTTTGCGCTCATTCCGCACCTGACTTACCTGTAACGCCGGCTCTGCCGAAGCCGGGGAGGTCGTTCGATTAACACAGCAATCGCCCACGCGCAGAGCGCCGGAGAGCGCCAACGGCCTCCCGGGCAATCATCCGCCTGCCGGTTGTCTATCTTACTGGGTATAAACGAGGACTAAGAATGCTTCAGCAAGTCCACGAACACATCGTCAAGGAACTCGGCGAAAGCAGCCGCACCGACACCATCTTCGTGCTGACCGCCATTGTCTTCAACCTGGTGGTGCTTGGGACCAACTCCGCAGTAGCCGCGGCAGCCATCTCGGAGGACCCCTCCACGACCTACGACCTGGTATTGACCGTATTGGGCGTTGTCACGGTTCTGCTGAACGTCGTCGCCGTCACCGCGTTGGTCCTGGGCAGGCGCACCCGCCGTACGCTTCTCGACGGCCTGGTCGCCATGTACCGCGACAACCAGGCCGACAAATACTACGACCCCTCCCTGATGTCCAACTACGGCGTCCGCTATATTCTCTTTGCTGGCGTGGTTGGAACTTTGGCGGTCACCGCCGTCCTGGTGCCGTTGATAATCCGTTTCACCGGCTCCGGGTAACTCCGCCCGTCGGTCGTCCGGCAGCGTCGCTCCCCCGCGCTGGCACAGTTCCGGTGCCGACCATACGCTGCTGCCTGCCCCCGCTTGCACGGCAGTTCAAGGCTGGACAGGGCCCGGCCCGTGGCCTTACTTCTGTTCCTTGTTATGCGCCCTGAACGGACTGTGCTTCGGCGGCTTCAACTTGGGGTCCCCGTAGGTGTTGGTCTTGAAAGCAAAATACGACAGCAGCCTCTCCCCCGGCCTCTTACAGATTGGACACGGTGCCGGGTCATCCATGTTCGATATCGGCCGCATAAGTTCGTACTCGTCCTCGCAACTCCCGCAGTAATATTCGTACACTGGCATAGCTACCCCTCGATGACTTGTGTGTTGATTGGCATCTTTGCCGGTTCCTCTGCGTCCGCGTCAGTCCTAATTCCCAATTGATTTTACCCCTGCTCCTCCCTTGCCGCCAACCCTCCTACCCCCCGAAACTCCCAGCCCCGCCCATTCCCTCGCCCCAACCTGTCATTCCCGCCCCCACCCTGTCATCTACAATTCCGAGCGAAGCCGAGGAATCTCAAATCCCTCGCACTGAGCCTGTCCAAGAGCCCCTCCCCCGCATGAAAACCGTCACATACCTTGGGACTAGGCTGCCCGTTCGGCCTGGGGGGAATCGAAGGCTGAACGGACAACCGCGGTTCTGCTGAGTCTCCCTCCCTTCCCGTTATCCTGAGCTTGTCGAAGGACTGACCATATGCACACTAGCCAAGTCCGTGTTAAACTCCCCTATAGCCGCTGCTGTGGATACCGGGTTGCTACGCATCTACAACACTCTTACCAAGCGCACCGAACAGGTCCAACCCATTGAGCCTGGCCTCGTCCGCATGTACACCTGCGGGCCTACCGTATACCGCGACGCCCACATCGGTAACCTCCGCACCTACCTCCTGGCAGACTGGCTACGCCGCGTTCTCAGCGCCGATGGCCTGGATGTCCGCCACGTCAAGAACATTACCGACGTCGGCCACATGCGCCAAGACCGAGTCGAGGCTGGCGGCGACAAAGTGGTCCTCGCCGCATTGCAGGAGGGCCGCTCCGTCCAAGAACTTGCCAGTTTCTACGCCCAACGCTTCCACGACGACGAAGCCCGCCTCAACATCCTCCCAGCCCATCAATTCCCCTGGGCGACCCAGCACGTCCCGGAAATGTTGGACATGGTCTCCAAGTTGATGGACAACGGCCGCGCCTACGAGGTCGGCGGCAATGTCTACTTCGACGTTAGCTCCTGCCCAGACTACGGAAAGCTGTCCCGCAATACCGGCGCAGATCTCCTCCAAGGCGTCCGCGCCGAAGCCGATCCCCTCAAGCGCGACCCTCGCGACTTCACCCTCTGGAAGGCCGCCGAGCCCGGCCGCGACCTCAAGTGGGACAGCCCCTGGGGCCCCGGCTTCCCCGGCTGGCACATCGAGTGCTCCGCCATGGCCGAGAAATACCTCGGCCCTCGGTTCGACATCCACACCGGCGGCGTCGACAACATCTTTCCCCATCATGAAGACGAAATCGCCCAGAGCGAGGCCGCCTTTGGCTGTTCCCACGTCAATTATTGGGTCCACGCCCAGCACCTCCTCGTCGACGGCGCCAAGATGGCCAAGTCCTCCGGCAACGTATTCCTGCTCGGAGACCTCATTTCCCGCGGCTTCGACCCCATCGCCTTTCGATACCTCTGCCTCACCGTCCGTTACCGCCGTCGCATGAACTTCACCTTCAACGCCCTACGCTCCGCCGAAAAGGCCCTCACCGGCCTACGCCGGCGCGTCCGGCTGTGGAACCGCCTCCCCGCAATCGACCAACTCCCCACCGAAGCCCAGGAGTGGTGCGACGCCTTCTGGTCCGCCGTCCACGACGACCTTAACCTCCCGCGTGCCCTCGCCCTCACCTGGGGCCTCTGCGCATCATCATTGCCCGACCAGGCCAAGCTTTCCCTTCTGCTCGACTTCGATCGCGCCTTTGGATTGGACCTCGCATCTGTCTCCGATGACTACGACATCCCCCAGACCGTTCTCTCTGCAGTCCAGCGCCGCTCCGGCCTCCGTTGTCAGGCCCAATATCCGGACGCCGACCGCATCCGCTCCGACCTTGACTCCCAGGGTTACGTCCTCCAAGACACCCCTTCCGACGTCCAGGTCCGGCCTAAGACCGCATTGGAACGCAATGCCCAGGCCTGGCCCACCGTTTCCTCATCCCGGGAGGTCCAGTCCCTCCTCTACTCCCCCTCACAACATGACTTCACCTTCGTTCTCAACGCCTACGGCTACGTCGACGACTTGGACCGGTGCCTACGCAGCATCATCAATCACTCCCAGGACTATTCGGTGGAAATCATCGTCGTTGACAATGGCGATTCCGCCGGCGCTGGCCAGTGGATTGAAAACTTCCGCCTGGCTAACCCGTTGGTTCGCGTCATTCACTGCGACCACAACCTCGGAGACGCCGCCGGCAAGAACATCGGCATAAAGCAAAGCCTAGGCGAACGCGTCGTCATAATTGACCCCTCCACTGAGATCGTCGATCACGTCCTCGAGGCCGTCGACCGCCAACTCTCCGACCCCACGATAGGTGTATTCGGACCGTATGGTCTCACAACCGAAAACTTGCGCCACTTCCACGAGGAGGTCGCCGCAGGCGATGCCGACGCGATGCAGGGGTACTTCATGGCCTTCCGTCGGTCGAGCATCCACTCAGTCGGCCTCATGCGTGAGGCGTTCCGCTTCTACCGTAACCTCGACATCGATTACAGTTTCCAGTTCAAGGACCAGGGGTTCCGCATCGTCGCCGACGACACCCTGCCTCTTGTCCGCCACGAGCACCGCCAGTGGGTCGAGTTGGAAGAAAATCAGCGCGACGAGCTTAGCCGCAAGAACTTCGGCCGCTTCCTGAAGCGTTGGGGCAGCCGCCCCGACCTCCTCCTGGCTTCCACCGACCGCGGCGTCGACAAAGACCCCTCCCACCACTAACCCGCCGCCACTCAATTATCCCCCCTCCCCGCAATCCCTCCAACCAGTAATTTCCTCGCGAGCAGCCCTCGCCTAACCATCTGTCATTCCGAAGCGCAGCGAGGAATCTCATCCCCCTACCCTCAACAAATCGCCATCCTCGCCAAATTCCCCAAAATCAATTCCCACGCCATTATTCCGACATCACTATATCCTCTGCCATATTATGAATAATCCCCAATGAACTATCCTAAATTGCGATGAATTCCACCGTTCCATACTCTATAATTTGCCTAATTAACATAACGTGTTTTGCTCTCAAATTCTCTTGACTCGCATATGCCGGAATGGTAAATTCCGACAGTCGCATTAAGTGCCCTTTTCCGCACCATCAGGACTTGGAGTCCTTGCTTCATGGAGGAATCTGCCCAGAGGCTTTTGTCCGGCGACCGCCGGACCCTTTCCAGGCTCATTACCCTCCTAGAACAGGGAAACATCCACGCAATAGATGTTCTGAAGTCCATCGACCCTAATACCGGCAAGGCCTACGTCATCGGCGTCACAGGCCCCCCCGGAGCCGGAAAGAGCACCATCGTGGACCGGCTCACCGAGTTGGTGCGCTCCCAGGGTCTCACAGCCGCCGTTGTCGGCGTTGACCCCAGCAGCCCTTTCAGCGGCGGCGCATTCCTCGGCGACCGCATTCGGATGCAGCGCCATTCTTTGGATTCGGGGGTCTTCATTCGCAGTGTTGCTTCCCGTGGACATTCAGGCGGACTACCCAGGGTTGTCAACGCCGTTGTTCGGCTCCTTGACGCCTCCGGTTCCGACGTCATCTTCGTCGAGACTGTCGGCGTCGGCCAGTCCGAGTTGGCAGTCCACGACGTCGCTGACACCGTCTTGGTTGCCCTCATGCCGGAATCCGGAGACGCCGTTCAGGCCCTCAAAGCCGGCGTCATGGAAATCGCTGACATCTTCCTGGTCAACAAGGCAGACCGGGACGGCGCCTCCCAGATGGCGGCCGTTGTCACCGGTGCCCTGCAATTGGTATCCGACCGGCCGGACTGGACCCCGCCGGTCCTGCTCACTACCGCCAACTCCGGCCAGGGTATCCTGGACCTCTGGGACAAAATTCGGGAGCACCGGGAATATCTGACCTCGGAATCCCTCCTTACCAGGCGTCGCTCCCAGCGGCGGCAAAGGGAATTTCTTGAGACTGTGGAGGATGAAATGGCTCGCCGCTTTAGGGAACTAGCAAAGCGCGACCCCGAAATTGTGACTACATTGACCGAGGTGGCTGAGGGGAAAGCCGAACCTTATTCCGCCGCCCTCCGGTTGCTGGACTCCCGCCGTTCTCAGGCAGACTGGCTCATCCCCCTCTCCGCCGGGCCCGATTAGCGCCCCAGATCTCCACGGTGAGTGCCTCCGCTTACCCACGAACTCCAGACGGCCAGACTCATCCGTAACCCCATACACCGCCCGTTTGTTGGCTGGAGAAACGATATGGTTATTCTAGGCGTTGATCTCAGGGCTACTCCCAAGCACCTCAGTACCGCTGTAGCTTTGGACCGACAGTCGTCAGTTGTCTTTATGACATCCTTCAGGCACGACGACGAACTACTCGAAATTGCCCAAGCCCACCAGCCCAAGATGATAACCATCGGCGCGCCCTTGGGACTCCCCACAGGCATCAAGTGCCTGGAAACCTCCTGCTCCTGCTGCAACGGCACTCCCAGGCGCAAGGGCCGGCTTCTGGAACTCGAACTTTCCCGCATGGGCATTAGCTGCTTCTTCACCAACAAAGGCTCCATCATTCGCAGCCTCGTCTACCGGGGCATCACCCTCAGCCAACGCCTCCGCGATGCCGGCTTCAAGGTTCATGAAACCTACCCTCATGCAACCAAGGTCATCCTGTTCGGCGACAAAGTACCGCCCAAGAACAGTGCTGCCAGCGTTTCCTTCATCAAAAGTCGCCTGACCCCCCTTATCGACGGCCTCAGCCCCCACCTCGATCATCTCGACCGCAACGGTTGCGACGCCGTCCTCAACGCCTACACCGGCCTGCTCCATTACCAGGACGCCACCGACGTCCTGGGATCTTCCGAAGAGGGGACCCTCGTCCTGCCCAAGTTGCCCCACTGATCCTCGCTCCAAGGCCTCGCCGCCCCCCGGTCGCCGCTTCCCCAGACCGCCGCGGCTGCGCTTCCGCCTGAAAGCTGTTCATAACAACCAAAAGATTCACAGGAGGCCCACGGCATTGGAACTCCAGATTCAGGCAAAAAACCTGGAACTTAACGAACAAGTCCGCAACCACGCTTCCCAGAAGCTGGGCCAGCTCGTCCGCCAGCTTCCCAGCATCACCAACGCCATCGTCGAGCTTACCTCCGAACCCACCCGCTCCCAGAAAGACCGCGTCGTCGCCCAAGTGACACTTGACGTCGATGGCTCCATCCTGCGCTCCGAACAGCGCGCCGCCAACACCCGTTCCGCCATCAACGCCGCCGCAGATGTCCTCTCCCGCCTCATCGAACGCTACAAGAGTCGTACTTACCGTAGCGAGAGGGGGCGTCGGGCCCAGTCCCAGCTTCCCGACACCCCGGACACAGAACCCATAGACATCGCCGCTTCTCCCTATGCCCAGTCCGCCGACTCCGCCGACGGGGAATCCGACCTGCTGCCCCAGGGCGACCTCGTCCGCGTCAAGCGCTTCGACATGCCCGCAATGACCGTCGAAGAAGCTGCCGTCCAGATGCAGCTCCTGGGCCACCAATTCTTCATGTTCCTAAACGACGAGACCGGCGCCTACAACGTCCTCTACCAGCGCCGCGACGGCGACCTCGGCCTAATCCAACCGAAATCCTAACCGGCCGTCATACAACACCCCGCGCTCCCCGTCATATCCCGCCCGCTCGTCCTGAGGGAAATCGAAGGACCCGCACGCCGAGACCCCCGCCCAAACAAAAAGGCCGGGCGGTCTCCCCGTCACGGGAAGACCGCCTGGCCTCTCATTTCATATCCTGGATCCCGGCGTTCAGCCAAGCCCTCTCTCACCCGCCCTGACCCTTGCCGTTGTCCCCGTCGCCTTGCCCCTGGTTGCCGCCCATTCCCAGGAACGGCGACAGCATCGACGTGAACTCCATCGGGAATATCCACTTCGTCGATGGACTCTCCCCCAGCGACTTCAGAGTGTCGAAATACTGTAGGCTCATGGTCTTGGAGTCCACCGTGTTGGCCACCTTGTAGATTCGGTCCAAAGCGCCGCTGAACCCCTCGGCCCGCAGAATCGCCGCCTGCTGGTCTCCCTCCGCTTGGAGAATCTCCGACTGGCGCTTCCCCTCGGCCTGGAGAATCGCCGATTGCTTTTCGCCTTCCGCTCTGTTGATCTGCGCCTGCCTCTGTCCCTCGGATTCGGTGATTTCGGCGGTCTTTATCGCCTCGGCAGACTTCTCCCGCTCCATGGCCTGCTTCACTCCTGGCGGTGGGTCGATCTCGTTGATTTCAACCTGTGAGACCTTCACCCCCCATCGCTCCGTCACGTCGTCCATCCTCACTTGCAGTTGGTCCCTGATCCTTTCCCGTTCTGCCAGCGCCTCCGAGAGCGTGGTGGCGCCGACCACCGCGCGCAAAGTGGCGAAAGCCAGGTTCACCACGGCCAACTCGAAATTCTGCACCTCCAGCACCGCCCTCTCGGCCATTTCCTCCATCACCCGGTAATAGATGACGAAGTCCATGTCCACCACCACGTTGTCCGAGGTGATGTACTTCTGGGTTGGAACTCGGGCCACCCGCTCCCGCAGGTCAACCTTGGTGCCGTTATAGACGACGGGTATCAGGAAATGGAACCCCGGCCTTCTCAGCCCCACGTACGTCCCGAACCGCTGCACCACCATCCTCTGGTACTGTTGCACGATTACTATTCCAGCAGACATTTGCGCCTCCTCATTTGCTTCCCGGTTCTCTAGAATCCTCCCCTTGCTCCGCACGCGCAACGGTCAAGATAAGCCCGTCTACCTTGCGCACTTGGACCCTTTCCCCCGCTTCTATCACGTTACCATCATGGCTAATCGCTGTCCATATTTCGTTGCTCGCTCTCACCGTTCCCCGCGGCGTCAACGCCGTCGTCACTATCCCAGTCATTCCCTCCAACGGCGGCCTCAGCGATTTCCTGCCCTCCCGTTTGGACTGGTAGATCATCCACATCGTGAATCCCAGCGTCACGCCCAAAGCCCCCGATACGCCTCCCAGCAGCCACCGGTTCACCTGGGTCTCCGGCATCGTCGGCGCATCGCCCCCAAACAGTATCACCGCTCCCACTATGAAGCTAACCATGGCCCCTATACCCAGCACGCCGAATCCCGCCACCGCTATCTCCAGCGCCACCAACACGAACGCCAGCAGCATGAACGCCACCCCCGCCCAGCTAACCGGCAGGTTCCCGAACGCCAGGAACGCCAGCAACAACGCAATCGCCCCTACTACTCCTGGCGCAATCAGTCCCGGATTAAAGAGTTCGATGACTATTCCCAGCCCCCCTATGGACAACAGGATGAACGACACGTTGGGGTCCGAGATAAATTCCAGGAAATTCTCCAGTAGGTTCTTGCCCAGCCTCCGCTCCGCCAAGCCCTCCGTCTCCAGCGTGTGCATCCCCGAGGCCGTCTCTACAACCCGGCCGTCCAACTGCTTCAGCAGGTCATCCAGGTCATCGGCGATAAAGTCCACCATGTTCAGTTCCACCGCCTCCCTGGCGGTGAACGACGCCGCCTCCCGCACCGTTTTCTCCAGAGCGTCCTCGTTCCTTCCTCGCTCTTGTGCAATGCTGCGGATGAACGCCGCCGTATCGTTCTCCACCTTGCTCGCCAGCGTATCCTCCAGGTCCTCTCCGGTTCCCGAAACCGGCGTCGCCGCCCCTATGTTCGTCCCCGGCGCCATCACCGCAAAATGCCCCGCCGCCGTGATGAACGTCCCCGCCGACCCTGCCTGCGCTCCCCGCGGCGACACGTAAACCGCCACCGGAACCGGCGATTGCAGCAACCGCTCCACTATCTTCCGCGTCGAGTCCAGCAGGCCCCCTGGCGTGTCCAACTCCACAACCAGCAGCGCCGCGCCATCGTCCTTGGCCCGGCCTATGGCCCGGTTGATGTACCGATCCTTCACCCCGTTGATCGTCCCATCCACCTTGATCACCACCACCCCGGGGTCCTCGTCTTGCGCCAACACCCGGCCCAATGGCGGCCCCGCCAGTCCCGACAAGATCAGCAGCAGGCACACAATCCTGCCCACTCCAACCATACTCACGGTCATACCAAACCTACAGTCCCAAAACCGCCATCCATCGTCATAACCCTATAGTATCCCCAGCCCTTGCCTCAAAAGGACGTAGAGGCAAAACCTCTCGCCCCCAATACCTTGCGCCTTGCCTTTAGCCATTCGCCTTGACCCCACCTAACCCCCGTTCGCCCTTGTATCTTAAACAGGGACGTGACAGACCGCTTCGCCCCAGGTCTTTAAGACCGTAGCTCAGCAGGGTCGTCACGTCCAGCGCCCCTCGGAGCCCGAACAGTTGACTGGGCAATGAAGCCCGAATTAAGCAAGGATGGGCCAGAGGCAGGGAGAATATCTTGAAAGGAGGTAGATGAATGAAGGAAGCTCTGTTGTTCGTTGGCATCGATGTCTCCAAGGACCGCCTGGACGTGGCGGTGCGGCCTACCGGTGAGGCATGGCAGGCTTCGTATAACCCCCGGGGCATCGGCGAGTTGGTGCACCGTCTGGGGGAACTGGCGCCCCAACTGGTGGTCCTGGAAGCCACAGGTGGGATGGAAATGACCCTGGCGGGAGAACTGGCGGCATCTCAATTGGCCATAGCGGTAGTCAACCCCAGGCAGGTGCGGGACTTCGCCCGCGCTGCCGGAAAACTGGCCAAGACCGACGCCTTGGACGCCCATGCCCTGGCCCACTTTGCCGAAGCAATGCGCCCGCCCTCCAGACCCTTGCCCGACAGCGCCTCGCAGGAACTCAAGGCCCTGGTGGCCCGACGGCGCCAACTGGTGGAGATGATCACCGCAGAGAAAAACAGGGTGAGAAGCGCCCCCAACCGTATACGCCCCAAAGTTGAGGAGCACGTCTCTTGGTTGGAAGAGAGTCTGGAGGGCCTGGACCGGGAGTTGGGAGAATTCATCCGCTCCTCGCCTATGTGGAAGGACAAAGTCCAATTGCTCCGAAGCGCTCCGGGAGTGGGGCCTGTTCTCTCCATGACCCTCTTGTCCGACCTGCCGGAACTGGGGGCCTTGAACCGGGGTGAGATCGCCGCCCTGGTGGGTGTGGCGCCATTTAATCGAGACAGCGGCGCCCTGCGGGGGAAACGCCAGGTGTGGGGAGGACGCAGCCGGGTGAGAGCTGCCCTGTACATGGCGACCTTGGTGGCCACCCGATACAATCCGGTGCTGCGAAGCTTCTACCAACGCCTGTGCGAGGCTGGCAAACCCAAGAAAGTGGCCCTTACCGCCTGCATGCGCAAGCTGCTCACCATCCTCAACGTCATGGTCAAGCATAACCGCCATTGGAACCCTGCTCTTCACAATTCTTGACTTTCAAGACAGTTGCTGAGCTTGTCGAAGGGCGAACCCCCGCAGGTTCACGTATTCGCCACGTTGACCGAAACGATGTCCACACCATGGTATTTCTGGTGCTTGACCGACGAAGACAGATGCCGCAACAGGTGAAATGAGATGTCCCGTCCGTCTGAAATCTCCGGGCTTTCACCCATATAGGCCAGCCGGTCCTCCAGGTTCTCCTCGTCCGTTGCCGAGACAAACTCCAACTCCGCCCCGCCGTCGACCGAACGCGCGGTGACCACCAGGCGTCGTCCGACCGCCAACTCCGGCGCGTCGTCCTCCGCCGCCATGCTGTGTAGCGTCTCCTCCCCCACCAATACCAGCCGCTCCACTGAAGCGTCTCTCCATCCTGCGTCCTTCGCGAAGCCCCGGAGAAAGCCCCCAAGCTTGGGAAGCGTATCTTCGTCCATCTTGATGCGCAGCCGCTTGCGTCGGGGGCCGGTCAACTCCATGAACACCATCATGATGACGGCTGCTATCGCCCCGGAGGTCATGCCGTTCCCCAGCAGAATCCCAAGGAAGCCGCCCAGTTGGTCCGAGAAAATCCACCCGTTCTGGAATCCCACCCCAAGCCAAAAAGCCACCCCCGCCACCGTGGCTTTGCGATGGTCTACTCCGTCCTGGATGACTATCTTCATTCCCTGCACGAACAGCAGCGAGATGAGCACCAGCAGGTAGGCGGCGGCCACCGGCGCCGGGATTGCGATGAGCAACGCGGCAAACTTGGGAAAGAAGGCGAATACAAATATGATGACGCCGATGATGACGCCCACCCGCCGCGCGCCGATTCCGGTGACTTCGGCCAGCGAGATGCTGGTGGAATATGTGGTGTTCGGCAGCGTGCCGCCCAGCCCCGATAGCAGGTTGCCCGTGCCGTCGGCGTTGAGCGCTCCCTGCACCACCCGAAAGTCGGTGGCGCGCGGCCGCCGCCGCGATATGCGCTGTATGGCCACCCCGTCGCCTATGGTCTCGATGGCCCCCACTAACGTCACCACGATGAAGGCGGGCAACAATGCCCAAAAATCGGCGCCTGGCGTCACGTCGAAACCGGGCCAGCCGCCGAACGGCACGCCAAACCAGGCGGCGTCCGCCACGGCCCCGACGTCGTACAGTCCAAATGGGGCCCCGACCGCACACCCCGCGACGATGCCCGCCACCGGAGACCACAGCCGCAGCGACGGCGGCGCCCGCAGCACCATTGCCGCCACCACAGCCAGCGTTACCCCGGCGGACAGCGGAGCGGCGATGTTGCTCGTATCCTCCGGCACGGAATTCAACGTGTCGTAGACCACCGGCGCCACCGTGGCCGTAATGAGCATTATCACCGTGCCCGTCACGGTAGGCGTGAAGATGCGCCGCAGCAGCGAGAGCCTGGCCGCCAGCATAAACTGGAACAGCGATGAAATGACCACCAGGCTGGCCAGCGTCGCCGGGCCGCCCAATTCCAGGGCCGCCACGCAGACCGCTATGAACGCCCCCGACGTGCCCATGATCAGCACGTGGCCCGACCCGAAACGACCCCATCTCGCCGCTTGAAGCACCGTGGTCAGGCCGCACACCACCATCGCCGCAAACACGGCCCACGCCAGGTACCCGTCCGACGCATCCGCAATGCGGACTACTATCACCACGGTAAGGACCACCGGCGCAACGATCAGCATCGCCGCCTGCGCGCCTGCTCCCAGCGCAATCAGCGGCGGCGGAACCTCATCCGGCTCGTACCTGACGTGCTCGTTCATAGTTCCAGCAGCCATCTATTCTCCCCCCAGACTGTCATTCCTGCGCAGCCGACGAATCTCAAATCCTCAGCACCCAACAACCCCGTCGCCCCGAGACTGTCATTCCAGCGCAGCCGAGGAATCTGAAGCCCTCAGCACCCAACAACCCCGTCGCCCCCAGACTGTCATTCCGAGCGCAGCCGAGGAATCTGAAGCCCTCAGCACCCAACAGCTCCATCGCCCCCAGACTGTCATTCCGAGCGCAGCCGAGGAATCTGAAGCCCTCAGCACCCAACAGCTCCATCGCCCCTCGCCAGCCACCCGCACCCCCAACCTGTCATTCCTGCGCAGGCAGGAATCTCGCCGCTGTCGGATCTATCCCCCAACTCCGTTCACCCTGAGGCTCTCGAAGGGTCACGCTATATCCACCGCCCGTTCACCCTGAGGCTCTCGAAGGGGCGAACTCGCAGCCGGTCGTGGGCCCGCAAACGCCTTCGAAAGCCCGAATCCCGCGCACCCAACCAGCCGCTCCCAGCCCAGCTTGCGATATTCCATTGGTCTATTCCTCCCATCAGCCGCCGGGAATTCTGGGCGAAACCCCGTCCCGCACTAGCTCCCTGGACTCGCCGCAGTATATCGTCAATCGACCTCATACAAAAGACGCGGCCGGAGTCCGGACCCCCATGCTTGCTGATACTGTTTCTGCACTTGCGGGGCAATCATCGCAGGTGGTACAAAGTCCAGGACGGGACCGGTCAGGTAGCTTGAAGTCCTGTTCCAGCGCAGCTTCGCCGGCCACCGGTTTGGCAGTGGTCGCCGGGGGAGACGTTACCGCCGCCGCGTGGTAAGTTAGCGGGCGGTTCGGCTTCGCCCATCTAACAGAAGACGGACAGCTAATCAGGGAGTAAGTGCGATGGCAGGTTTGTTGGAAGGCAAGATTTCGCTGGTCACCGGCGGGGCGTCGGGCATTGGACGGGCTGCGTCGCTGGTCATGTCCCGGGAGGGCGCCACTGTGGTGGTGTCGGACATCAACGCCGGCGGCGCCGAGGAAACTCTGGGCGCAATCAAGGCCGGTGGCGGCGACGGAATGTTCGTCCGCGCCGATGTATCGCGTTCAGACGATGTGGCCGCGCTGGTCGAGAAAGTCGTGTCGGCTTACGGGCGGCTGGACTGTGCCTTCAACAACGCCGGCGTAGAGGGCCACATGACCGGGCGTGTTCACGAGTACCCGGAAGACCAGTGGGACCGGCTCATTGACATCAACCTCAAGGGCGTGTGGCTCTGCATGAAGCACGAAATTCCTCAAATGCTGCTCCAGGGCGGCGGCGCCATCGTCAACACCGGGTCGGCAGCGGCGTTCATCGGCGCCAGGCGGATGGCGGCCTATGTCGCCAGCAAGCACGCCGTGGTGGGAATCACCAAGACCGCCGCTCTGGAATACGCCCTCGACGGCATCCGGGTCAACGCTGTCTGCCCCGGCATGACCGACACGCCCTTGATGGGCCGCCTCCTCACCGACCGCGATCAGGATTCAGAGGCTGATATTCCGTCCCGCCAACCCATTGGCAGGCTGGGAACCCCCGAAGAAATTGCCGAATCGGTGACCTGGCTCTGCTCCGATGCTGCATCATTCGTAACCGGACTGGCCATGGCAGTCGACGGCGGCCTCACCGCGCAGTAACCACCTCAGCCACCCGCGCCCCAACCTGTCATTCCTGCGCAGGCAGGAATCTCTCCCCCTGTCCGGATACATACCCCATCCCCGTTCACCCTGAGCCTGTCGAAGGGTGCCAACAACCAACTGTAGGGGTAGGCCTTGTGCCTGCCCTCCTCCATACCCCGCCCACCACCGGCATCCCCGCTCCCCTCACCCTGTCATTCCGAGCGAAGCCGAGGAATCTTAAATCCTCAACACCCAACAACTCCATCGCCAATAGCCGGCCACCCGCGCCCCCAACCTGTCATTCCTGCGCAGGCAGGAATCTCGCCCCTGTCCGGAGCCAATCCCCGACCCTGAGCCTCCCGAAGGGCCTGTCCTGAGGCTCTTGAAGGGCGAACCCGCACCCAACCACGCCCCCACAAACCCCACCTGTCACTCCTGCGCAGGCAGGAATCTCAAGTCCTCTCCAAGAAACCTCCCCGGACCACACAGACCACCGTTCCAAATCCACCTACGGATTCATCCCCTGGTTGGGATAGGCGTCGACGCCGTGCCTTTCAAACGTCTCATCTATCTGTCTCATTTCCACCGCCGACAGCACCCATTCCAGGAACCCAAGACCGCACACCGGCAACCCCGTCGGCCCGAACCTCCGGTACTCCATCGGCCTCTAATCCAACTACTCTCTAAGTTTTCCGGCTGACAATCGGCTGCCGTCAAGCTGAGTAAGCGCGGCTAGTCGAGTGTTCACTAATGGATCGTCACCCGACTTGGTGTCCCTCTGTAATCTCTGGAAATGAGATAACTAGGCGAGCGCGTTCCGACGATGCGAACGCATCGTCGGGATGTTCGTTCGACCAGCGGGTTAAAGCTCGGCTTAGTAGCCTAAGGAAGTGATCCCTCACGCCTATGTTCTGCTGGGATTGGCTGATGCGAACTAACCGTTCATAATTGATGACAATTGCGCGATGTACCCGGCCTTGGAATCTGTATTCCCCCTGCTCTACGTCGTCCAAGTCAAGTAGAGCACTCCTCAAATGTTTTTCCGCCTCG
This sequence comes from Dehalococcoidia bacterium, assembly GCA_963668505.2. Taxonomy (GTDB): domain Bacteria; phylum Chloroflexota; class Dehalococcoidia; order Lucifugimonadales; family UBA3495. The sequence continues at coordinate 20,332 of CAXXWY010000015.1, forward strand.
CGCGCCTCTTGCTCTGCCCTACTATACTGGGTCTGTTGGTGCAAGTCCCTAGCCAGCTGACTCCTAGCATAACCCGCCCAGAATGACAGATGTTGTGTTGTGCCTATTGCTGACAGGCCGGTTTCAGCTGCCAAAGCCGCGGCAGTCCATTCCGATCTGGCCATCTCCAATTCCCACCAATGCCGATACATCTCTTCACTAGACGACATCAATTGAGCCGCCCTTTCAAACTTCATGCGAGCGTCGGTGTACCGAGGTGGCTTCCACGTCTTGTATACAAATCCCAGGGTTCCATGTAAATCTGGGTTTTCCGGATAACGCTCCAATCCGTTGATTAATGTGGATTCAGCGTCAGTGTGCCTGCTAAGTCTCACAAAGCTCACGGCCTGGCGGATGAACTGGCCAATGTTTTGGCGCTGAACGAACGTCGCTGATGCCTGGCCTGTGATTGCATCTATGGACCTGGTTATTCTGCGAGCTAAGTCAGATTCACCCTCAATTTCCGTCACTAATCTACGAGTGTTTCCATTCAAGCCGAATCTTGGAACATCGCCGACTAGCTCTGGTCGGGGTAACAGGAACAACCGCTGTAGCTCGTCAATTGCTCCCCTGCAATCTTGCTCAGATATCTCCGCCGCAACCTCGATTTCAGGAAGGGAAACCGGGCCTCTAAACAAAGAGCAACTTACGAGAACTTTCCTTGCGGTGTCGGACAACATCTCAAGTTCCCTGCCAAGTGCGTATCGTCGGGCAGTCTCACCTTGAGAACCCCTCCAGACATTTATCGCTCCATTTGGCGGTTCGCCAACTATGCAAAGGCGTAGCAGATCTTCAACAAACAGAGGGCTACCGTCGCAGACCTCCAAAATGCGTTGTTTAGTGGCCGGTGTGAATTGGGCTGGATCGAGTCTGTACAATTTTATCCTGCTGTCGATGAATTTGATTCCTTCTTCGGTAGCGAAGCCGTCGACTTGGGTGTTCATCGCTCCCATCCCGAAAGGCACTCGCCGTGAGGTCAGTAGGAACTTTGACCGCGTGTTATGGATACGCTGCAGAAAAAATTGTATAACTTCTTCGTTTTCCCCCTCTAGTGTGTCCACATCGTCCAATACAACTAAAGCTGGAAGTAATGTCATATACTCTAGACTAGCTGAAGCCTTGATACTCAGATCCTCGTCTACAGATTCGATGGCACCGTACGCATCCAGGACTCTGTAGAGTGCCGAGTCTAAGTCCCAAAAGTCTGGTGTTTCGACATCTACGGTTTGGCCCGACACGAATCTACGAGCCTTAGCGCTCAACCAAATGACGACTTCAAGATCGGGTGGGGGGTTATCCCGGTTATAGACCGCGAACTCATAGGCGATTGCTGTCTTTCCCTTTCCGCCGTCCCCAGCTAGTAACCATACTCGGGAATCCGAATCTCTTAACCAGCCGCTCAACTCATTGAGTTCGGCTTCCCGACCGACGAATCGAGGCGCTATAGACTCTCTATTTGGAAGGCCACTGGCTTGAAGTCTATGATTGTCGGTGGAATCTATACTGATCGGCGCTTCATCTGACATTAGAGCATCCCTCAATTGCTCGATCTGCTTTTCCGAACTCTGGTCAATCCAACGTAGGATTTTCCTCTCCGCTTCAAGCATAGTGTAGGCGTCGTTAACATCAATGTCATGTTCGGCTGAGTGCCCGATTACGGGATCCCTAAGGTTTTTGATACGCTTGGCGTTATCGAGAATCGCCTGCCGCTTTTGCTTCCGAACAACAACATCCTCGTCATCTGGGAACAAGTCGTCAAAGTATAGGTCGAACAGGTTGTAGAAATGGTTTACGCCTAGGAGGTCAAAGGCATCCACCAGCTGCGAGTCCAATTCGCCG
>CAXXWY010000016.1:0-27820 GCA_963668505.2 Dehalococcoidia bacterium
TCCAGCGCTCGATGGTGAGATTTGCGGTGGTGGAGTCGAAAACTGACTGCGAGGCCCGCTCTGGGCGTTTCAAAGCGCGATGGCCCCGACCAGGTTCCCGCAGGTCGAGTCGCTGTACATCAGGAGGACTATCGTGGCCTCAGCCCGCAAGCCTGTGAACGCATGCGTTCCGGTGTTCGGTCCCGTGCAGGCGGAAAGAGTGACGGGTATGCCTACGGCCGTTTTGCGGTACCAGGCGCCCGTCCACGAGGCGTAGGGGCCGATGGTAACGTTGGTCGCGTTGTTTTCAATCAGTTGGAGCGGCTCGCCGGTGGTGGTGAACGTGGTGCTGCCGCTCGCGAAATTGTTGCTGCAGTATTGGCTTGTGTAGGCGGTGAAGGTGTTGGGACGCGCCGCTGCTCAGGTTCTCGAGGTTCACGCTGTCGCCGCTCCCCGCGGCGGTGCAGTTGTTGTACGGCGCGCTGCCATCGAACCACCAGTTGCCGGAGAAGCCGGAGCGGGTGATGGTGGCCGTGGTGAGGCCCACGTTGGAGTGCGCCAGCGAGGCGTTCTGCGCGGTAACCAGCTCGCTGCTGGCGATGGCCGCGCCGCCGCACTCGACGTACGCGGTCACCGTGTACTCCGTGTCGCGCTCGAGGCCGCCGATGGTCGTCTCGCCGCCGTTGACCGGGCCGTTGCAGGCGACCTGCTGCTGCGACATGGCGCCCGCACCCTCCGTCCGGCTGCCCGAGCCGCCCTCGGCGCTGTAGTACCACGCGCCGCTGTAGTTGGCGAGCGTCAGCGTCGCGCCGTCGATCGTCTCGTTGGTCGCCGTGAGCGTGGGCGGCGGCGTGTACGGCCCGGCGGGCGCCGAGTTGCGCCACCCGCTGCCGCCCGCCGCGTTCTTCGCCCGCACCCCCACGATGTAGGTCGAGTCGTTGTCGGCGTCGTCGATGGTGATAGTGGCGTCGGTGTGGCCGTAGGCGGCGAGGCTCCAGCTTCCGCCGCCGTTGTCGGAGTAGGTGACGTGGTAGCTGTCCGCGCCGGAGACGGCGGGCCAGGATGCGGTGAGCGAGCCATCGGCGCGGGTCACCGACACCGAGGAAGGCGTTGCAGGCGGGGGCGCCGGCGGGGTGTAGGGCGCGGAGGACGGGGAGTTGCGCCAGCCGCTGCCGCCCGCGTCGTTCAGGGCGCGCACGCCGACGACGTACGCGTCGCCGTTGGAAACGCTGATGGTGATGCTGCTGGTTGTGTGGCCGTAGGCGGCCAGGCTCCAGCTTGCGCCGCCGTCGGAGCTATAGGTGACGTGGTAACTGTCGGCGCCGGAGACGGCGGGCCATGACGCGGCGAGGGTCCCGTCGCCGCGGGTTACTGTGACGGAAGCGGGCGTGCTGGGCGGCGTCGTAGCTGGCGGGGTGTACGGGCCTGCGGACGCGGAGTCGCGCCAGGAGCCGCCGCCATTGCCGTTCACGGCCTGCACAGACACGAAGTAGGTGGAGCTATTGGTCACGCCGGTGAGAGTTGCGCCGGTCCCGCTCACGCCGGACTTGGCGCGCGACCAACTCGCCTTGCCGTTGTCGGTGATGTTGACGTTGTAGCTGGTGGCCCCGTCCACGGCGGCCCCAGGAGACGCTGAGGGTGCCGTCGCCGCGGCTTACGGTCACGGAGCCGGGAGCGCCGGGCGGCGAGGACTGGGCCGCGGCCGACGAGGCCCAGAATATCGCGCCCGCAATGAGCAGGGCCAATGCCAGGAGCGGGGCGAGCAGCCAGGCCGGTCGAGTTATTGCAATTGAAAGCGTATGCCGTAGACCCACGTCAGCCTCCTGACCCTACACATATCCAACCCAAGCCGCAGCTTATGCAAGATTATATAACGTCTCGCTGATATTTGAAACTGTATTATAGATTATATAAGTTAAATAAGCGTGACGAGACTGGGAAGACAAGCCCAGCCCGCCATCCCGTTCGTGGTGAGCCTGTCCTGAGCTCGTCGAAGGGGCCTGTCGAACCAACCCGACCGGGCGACGGCTTGGACGCGCAACACCCCTTCGACAAGCTCAGGGTGAGCCTGGGGCCCGCCCGCCCGTTCGTGGTGAGCCTGTCCTGAGCTCGTCGAAGGGGCCTGTCGAACCAACCCGCCGCCCCTGTCATTCCGAGCGTAGCCGAGGAATCTAGAGTCCATGCATCCAACCCACGCTCGCGCCTCCAACTTACCGACCTGTCATTCCCGCGCAGGGAGACCTTTGCAAAACTCCCTCTCCCTTGATGGGAGAGGGCTGGGGTGAGGGCGCCGTTTCGCCGTCCAACGTCATCCGAATCGACTCCAGTACTGAGTCGATATCCTCCAGTACTTCATTGTTCCAATACCGAATCACTCTGAATCCACGGGAGCTTAGCCATGCCGTCCTGGATGCGTCGGACGTTCGTTGTTCCTGGCGGTGGCCCCCATCGATCTCTATGACGAGTCTCCTCTCTGGACAAACGAAATCGACGATGTATCTTCCGATAGGGGATTGCCTCCTGAACTTAAGGCCCAACAGCCTCCGATCGCGAAGTCTCGACCAGAGAAGTCGCTCCGCACCGGTGCACTGGTTTCTTAGCTCTCTTGCTCTGGATGTTTGAGTCATCTCCCTCACCCCAACCCTCTCCCATCAAGGGAGAGGGAGTTACGCAAAGGTCTCCGCAGGCGGGAATCTCGCTCCCCGTTCACCTTGAGCTTGTCGAAGGGCGCCAACCGCCAACTGTAGGGGTAGGCCTCGTGCCTACCCTCCCCCCCAAATTACTGACAGTTTGCCCCTTCCCCACCCGCCACCTAACCCGTACCATGGAATATGTCAGAAGTGCTCCAACTCCCCATCCGGGACGGGCGCCAGTGTCCCGGCAAGAATGGGAGGAAATGGGAGCAAATGGTAGGGAATCTAAAATTTTCACCTATTTCACCTAAAGGAGAAATAAACCAATGTACGGACTAAGCCAGATAAGGTCTCGCATCAACGCCCTCCGTCGTAAGTTCGCCGTGGAAATCTCCGTCGCCCGCCTCGAGCCCGTGGCCGACGAATTCTGCTACCAATGGGACCGCGCCCGCGCCGAAGGCAAGCCTGCCCCGCATTGGCACTCCTTCATCCGAAAAGTAGGTCAAGCCGGATATCGGCTCCCCACCCGCGTGGCCGCCCACAAATACCTGGAGAAGTGCATCAAGGACAACATCGTCCCCGGCGTCCAGCATCTCATGGCCGCCCTGCTCCCCTGGGCCGTGGCCCGCGGCCTTGTCGTTCCTTCCGCCGACCCACCGCCCATGTCCATGTCCCTCCGCGCAGAGACATAGAACGTCCAACGCGGCGGGCTGCCCCATGGACATTGCAGGGGTCTTTCAGTCGTTCGGTTGCGTAGACGAATTGCCCGGCATCTGCAGCCGCATCATGCGGGACTTGACACCGGTGGGCGCAGGGCATAGATTCCCATTGGTCGGCAATTTCTTCCACGGCCGGGCCCGCGGCTCGGCGTAACTACTGCGTGAGGTAAGGCCCATGACTACTACGGTTGAACGACAGGACGCGCCCGAGGGCAAGTATAGAGTGGTGGGCACCCGGCCCATACGCCACGACGGCGTCGATAAAGTGACCGGCGCCGCCAAGTACGGCGCCGACACCCAGTTGGCGGGCATGCTGTACGGCAAGATCGTCCGCAGCCCCCACGCCCACGCCCGCATCCGCTCCATCGACACCAGTAAGGCCGAGGCCCTGCCGGGAGTGGCCGCGGTGACCACCTCCTTGGACTTCCCCTTGATCGATGCCCGGCCCATCGATTTCGCCGAACTTATGGGTAATTCCCGCCTGATGGCCGAGCACGTTATGGCCAGGGAAAAGGCCCTGTTACAAGGGCCACGCCGTCGCCGCAGTGGCTGCCGTCAACGCCCACGTCGCCGATCAGGCGGCCCAGCTCATTGAAGTGGACTACGAAGTGCTGCCCACGGTGCTGACCCTGCACGACGCCCTGGACGACAACGCACCCATCATCCACGACAAGATGACCACCCACTTCCGGGTGGCCCGCTTCGCCAGGGGCGAGGACACCGGCGTCAAGGGCAACATCGCCGGCCACATTCAGCACAAGCTGGGTGATGTCGAGAAGGGGTTCGCCGAGGCCGACGTCATCGTCGAGCGGGAGTTCGAGACCGAGACGGTCCACCAGGGCTACATCGAGCCCCACGCCTCCACGGCGGATCTGGTCGCCCGAGGGCCGGCTGACCATCTGGACCTGCACCCAGAGTTCCTTCGGGTGCCGCGCCGGCACAGCCGCCATCCTGGACCTGCCGGAATCGGTGGTCAAGGTCATACCAACGGAGATAGGCGGCGGGTTCGGCGCCAAGCTCACCTGCTACCTGGAGCCGGTGGCCGCGGTCCTGTCCCCGCAAGAGCGGCCGGCCGGTGAAAATCGTCATGGACCGCAAAGAAGTCTTCGAGGGCACCGGCCCCCACCTCGGCGACCTTCCAGCGCTGCAAGATTGGCGCAACCAAGGCCGGAAAGATTACCGCCATCGAGCTGTACATGGCCTTCGAGGCCGGGGCCTTCCCCGGCTCTCCCGTCGGCGGCGGCGCAATGGCCGCCACCGGCCAGTACAACGTCGAAAACCAGTTGATAAACGGCTACGACATTGTCTGCAACAAGCAGAAGGTACAGGCCTACCGGGCCCCGGGCCAGCCCCAGGGCACCTTTGCCGTGGAGCCGGTCATCGACGAGGTGGCCGAGAAGCTGGGCATCGACTCCATGGAATTCCGGTTGATGAACGTGGCCGAAGAAGGCGACCGGATGCCCACGGGAGTGCCCCTGGCCAAGATTGGCATTAAAGAGATGGAAGAGGCCATGAAGGCCCATCCCCACTACAGCGCGCCGCTGGACAAGCCCAACCAGGGCCGGGGAGTGGCCGTGGGGTTCCGCATGCAGTCAGGGCAGCCTTCGTCCGCCACCATCAACGTCAACAGCAACGGGACCATCAACCTGATTACTGGGTCAGTGGACATCGGCGGCACCCGGACCGCGGTGGCCATGCAGGCCGCCGAGGTGTTGGGCCTGCGGCCCGAGGACATTTACCCCACCGTGGTGGACACCGACGCCATCGGCTACACCGCCGGCACCGGCGGCAGCCGCATCGCCTTCGACACCGGCCTTGCGGCCATCTCCGCGGCGGAGGACGTAAAGCAACAAATGTGCGCCCGCGCGGCCTTGATATGGGAGGTGCAGCCCGAGGACGTGGAATTACAGGAAGGCGTCTTTGTCTGCGCCAAGAACCCCGCAGACCGCTTGACCTTCAAAGAGCTGTCTGGGCGGCTGCTGGGCACCGGCGGCCCCGTCACCTGCTCCGCATCCTGCCCCAACGGCACTCCGTTGGGGCCCGTCATCGCCGGAAACATAGTTGACGTGGAGGTGGACGAGGAGACCGGAAAAGTCGACATCCTGCGCTTCACCGCCTTCATGGACGCCGGGACCGCAGTGCATCCCAGCTACGTGGAAGGACAGATTCAGGGCGGCACGGTGCAGGGCATCGGCTGGGCCTTGAACGAAGAATATTTCTACAACGCCGACGGGACGATGCTCAACTCCAGCTTCCTGGACTACCGCATGCCCACCAGCCTGGACCTGCCCATGATAGAAGCGGTGATAACCGAGGTCCCCAACCCGCAGCACCCCTACGGGCTTAGGGGAGTGGGCGAGGCGCCCATCATCCCCCCGCTGGCGGCATTGTCCAATGCCATCTACGACGCCGTGGGCGTGCGCCTGAGAAAACTTCCCATGACCCCCGGCAGCATCTTAGAGGCCCTCGAAGAAAAAAAGAAGGCCGAGCAGTAGGCCTTTAGCCGACGGGGCGCCGTTGTTCAGGCGACGGGCTTGAAGTAGGGCACCGTGACCCGGTCCGTCGCCCGGACAAAAGTCACTTCGACGGGCATGCCGATGCTCACGTCGTCGGGGTTGCACTCGACGACATTGGTGAACATCTTCACGCCCTCGTCCAACTCGACCAGGGCCAGGACGTAGGGCACGTCCTCGATAAAGCCCGGGTCCCGGTTCAGGCGGGTGACGGTAAAAGTCCACACCGTCCCCTTGCCGCTGGCCTCGACCCAGTTAACGTCGGTGCTCCAGCAGGCGGAGCAGATGCCCCGGGGATAGAACTGGTACTCCTGGCAGCGGCCGCACCTCTGCAGCAGCAGCTTTCCCCGCCGGCAGGCGTCCCAGAAGGGCAGGGTCTCGCCGGCAATCGTCGGCAGCGGCTTCTTCCAGGTCGTCATGGCCTAGTCCCTCCCCAGTATCACCGTGCCGCCGCTGTGGCGGGCGCCCAGGCTGCCCCCGGTGCCGTGGCACAGGGCGATCTTGCAGTCCGGCACCTGCCGCGGGGTGCCCTCGAACTGGTGGCGGAGCTGCCGGGTCGCCTCCAGCAGCAGGAAGATCCCCCGCATGCCGGGGTGGTTGGACGACAAGCCCCCTCCGTCGGTGTTGATGGGCAGCCCGCCGCCGATCTGCAATCGACCCCCGGACACGAAGTCGCCGCCCTCTCCCTTCTCGCAGAAGCCCAGGTCTTCCAGGGCTTCCAGCACCGTGATGGTGAAGGAGTCGTAAATCATGGCCATGTCGATGTCGTCGTGGGTAACCCCGGCCATGGCGAACGCTGGCCCGTGGCTCTGCTTTGCCGCGGTATAGATCAGGTCCCGCTTGCCGGCGCCTTGGTGGGCCGCGGCTTCTCCGGTGCCCAGCACCCACACGGGCCGTTGGCGGCAGTTGCGGGCCACTTCCGGTGATGCCACCACCACTGCGCCGCCGCCGTCGGTTATCACGCAGCAGTCCAGCAGGTGCAGCGGCGACGATATTATCCTGGACCGTACTACCTCCTCCACGGTGATGGGGTTCCGGAACAATGCCTGGGGGTTCATGGATGCGTGCTTCCGCACCGCCACGGCGATCTCAGCCAGGTGCTCCGGCTTTGTGCCGTACTGGTGCATGTGCCGCTGGGCGATCAAGGCGTAGAGGCCAACGGTGGTGATGCCGTACAGGTACTCGAAGCTGTCCGGAGACGGCACCAGGCCGGCTTGCGTCCACTCGGCTGCGCCGGTGCCCATAGACAGCCCGCCCGACCGCGTCATGGCGCTGTACGTGATGACGGCGCAATTGATGCGGCCCGTGGCGATGGCGTTAAGGGCGTGGCCCAGGTGGAACTCGAAAGAGGCGCCGCCCACGTTGGTGTTGTCCAGGTAGTCGGGATACATGTCCAGGTAGTCGGCCAGGTTGAGCGCACTGTCGCTTGCGCTGGACGATGCCGTCAGCAGCCCGTCCACGTCCTTCTTGGTCAGCCCGGCGTCCTCCAGTGCCTTCACCACGCTCTCGCCCTGGATTTGCAGCTCGCTCTTGTCCGGCGCGTAGCGGGTGACGTGCTCGTGAATGCCCACAATGGCCGCGCCGCGCCTGAGGTCAACCATCAGTTATCCCGGCTCCTTTCCATAATCCCCCCCGTGAGAGGCCCGTGGATTATATCCTATTCCAACGGCACAGTGGCCTTGCGGGGAAGGGCTGGTGTGGCTGGCGGTTGCTCCAAGACCGCTCAAAGGGATAACCGCCCTTCCCCCTTCACGAGGCGAGGTGTATAGTGGGCCTGGCTCTAATACACCGTGTTCTGAATCTAGGAGATGTTATGCTGGCGTTCCTGGGAGGCACCGGGCCCGAAGGCAGAGGGTTGGCCCTGAGGTTGGCTATGGCGGGGGAGTCGGTCGTCATCGGTTCCCGCGACGCGGCGCGTGCCGCCACCGCTGCTGAGGAACTGCGCTCTCTGGCGCCCCAGGCGACAATTGAGGGCGCCGCCAATGCCGATGCAGCGAGGTCTGCCGACGTGGTCTTCTTGACCTTTCCCTACGAAGGCCAGCGGCCGACGCTGGAGAAGTTGGGGACGGAACTGGCGGGCAAGACCGTCGTCAACGTCATTGCCCCCATGACCTTCCAGCGGGGCCGGGGCGCCAGCGCCGTCGAGGTCGAAGCCGGTTCAGCCGCCCAGGAGGCCCAGGAGCTTCTACCGGACTCCCTGGTCGTCGGCGCATTCCAGACGGTCAGCGCGGAAGACCTGCAGTACCCCGGCAAGACCCTGGAGGGCGACGTGATTGTCTGCTCCGACCACCAGGACGCCAAGGACCTGGTGATGGGCCTGACGCCCAAGATACCCAACCTGCGGCCGGTGGATGGCGGCATCCTGGCCAACGCCAAGTACGTTGAACAAATCACCCCCCTGCTGGTTAATATCAACCGTATCTACAAAGTCCACGCCGGCATCAAGGTGGCGGGCCTCTAAACGACTCAGTTCGTTCCTGCGTCAATCCGCATTGCCGTTCATAGCCAGTCGTCTTCCTCCCCGTCCGACGGCTCTTGAGCCGTATAACCAAGCCCCTCCAGTTCAGCCCGCAGCCGCCCGGCAAATTCTTCGACGGTGCCGCTTTCCGGCACGGTGATTTCGACCAATCCCCCGGCTCCCAGCCCTATGGCCCCGGGATCTTCCTTTACCAACTCCACTCGCACCGACTCCCGGTGTATGCCCAGGGAATCGGTAACCGAGAAAATGACCTCCATGTCCTGCATGTCAATAACGCCTTCGGCCATTTGTTGCCTCCCCATTCGGCATACGTAGGGCGTCACTGGCTGTCAGGCGCCCCGCCGGTAGTTTGACAGTGCCAGCATGCCCTGACAAGACGCGGCCCGCTACGCGGTTCATGCTCCCCAGGGCCCGTGCTAGAATGGATTGGATTCATGGGCATGGACCGAGGGGCGCTACGTATTGGCTGACTCTGATTCAGGGCCGTACCTGAAATACGCTCTTTTCTGCCAGGGCACCGAGGAAGGCCCCGGTGACGAACTGGTGCTGAAGGGCGTGGTCGACCTTATAGAATTTCCGTTCCCGGAAGGGGAGCGGAAAGCGGGAGGCCCGGTGCTGGGCGAGGTGGACCTGCACCTGGTCTTTTGCATCGCCGGCGCCGAGCCTGGACCCCATCACCTTCTGGTGGCCATCAAGGCCCCGGGATCCCCTTTGGACCCGCCTCCCCCACAGCGCATCGACTGGCGGGAAGGGATCCTGTTCCAGCGCTGGATCAAGGTTTTCCGCATCCCTGTCCAGGCGCCGGGCCGCCACACCGCCGCCATTCTGCTGGACGGCTACCCCTTGGGCGAAGCCAGCTTCCTGATGCGCTTCAAACCCCAGGCGTAACCCCGGCAGGTGCAAGTTGAATCCATCCAGGCCCATGCGTATAATTGGCAAGTCCAAACTCAGAACCTGTGCCCTCGGAGATTAGACTCTTTGCCTAACGAGACCGGTAAGCGGTACGCCTGCGGGAAGTGCGGCGCCGAGTTTATTGTCACCAAGGGCGGGAACGGCTCCATTGCTTGCTGCGGCGAGCCAATGCTGATCAAGCGATAGCCGGCGAGCCGCTACAATCCGGGGGCCTGTTGGAAGAGTGACCGGCACATGGCCAACCAGCTAGGTAAACGCTACCTCTGTTCAGTCTGCGGCAGCAACGTCCTTTGCACCAAGAGCGGTGAAGGCGTTATCACCTGCTGCGACGTGGAGATGGAGCTACAGGAACCCCGCCAGCTGCCGTCCTCGGACTAAGCCGCGGACTCGCTGCCCGATTGCATCATCCCTACCGGGATCTTTCCTGCCCAGTATTCAGTTGACAAGCCTACCCCGTGCATTACATACTACTGCGTGCGGTGAATCAGTAACGCCCTTGAACAGGGCGGGGCGGGCTAAGAGAGCCCAGGCCAGTGGCAAGGTCCTATTACCTTCCTTCGCCGGCTAGCCGACAGCCCTACGCTAGAGGATAAAATTGCGCTTGAATGCCCCCTTGCTCAGTCCAGGGTATCCCCGTTGCTCGAGAGTGCAACGGTCGGTACTGGACAACTGGCGTAGCTGAGCATCTCTCCAACGGCAGGTCTCCTGCCGCCGCTTTATTGTTCCAGACCAAACAAACCAGGTCGCCTGGCCGCACGCCAAGCGACGTAAAAGGAGCAGCCCAGGGATGATCAAGAAGTTCGGCAGCCTTTACGCTGGCAACATTGACATGGATAACATCGGCCTCGACGGAACGCCGGTCAACGACCGCTTGTATTCCGACGATGAGCTTTTCGAAGGCTTTTACAAAGGACAGCGGATAGCACAGCTAATGGACCGGGTAGGCTACGACACCTTTTGGATTGCGGAGCACCACTTCCAGAGGGAGGGCTACGAGGTAATCCCCAACATTCTCCTCTACGGCCTACATCTGACCCACGTCACCCAGCAGATCAAAATCGGATGCGGGTTCAACATTAACCCCATGTGGCATCCCCTGCGGTTGGCCGAAGACTTCGCCACCGTGGACCGCTTGACCGGGGGCCGGATCGTGTTCGGTTTGGGCAGGGGCTACCACAACAGGGAAGTGGACACCTTTGGCGTCCCCAGCACGCAGTCCGACAGCGACGCCAACCGGGAGATGTTCGAAGAGCAGGTGGAGATAATCTACAAAGCATTCAACCAGCAGTCATTCTCCCACCAGGGCAAGTACTTCACCGTGCCGGCCAAGGTGCCCTATCGCGGCTACACGGTTGAGGAGATTACCTTGGTCCCCAGGCCTCTCACCCTTCCAGTCGACACTTGGCAGCCCATGGTGACCGCCAGCCAGAGGGCCATGGACTTCATGGTGAAATTCGGCATCAAGGGAATGATGGGAGGCGGCGCGGCCAGCCACATGGGCCCCAGCTATGACACCGCGGTCCGCTGGAGGGAGACCCTGGCCAGGAACGGAAAAGAGACCGAACTTGGCGGCGACCTCATGTTCGGGTTTACGGTTTTCGTGGACGATACCGTAGAGAAGGCCGTTAACCTGGCCCGTCCCTACTGGGAAGAGTTCATGAAGATGTTCGCCCCGCTGGGCTTTATGCCTCAGCTCAGCCCGGACCAGATCGCCGGGTTGGCCGACCCCAAGAGGGCCCGGCTGGTAGGGCTTCCCACCGTTGAATCGGCCATAGATCGGGGCAGCTTCATCTGCGGCCCCCCTGAGTTCGTCAAAGAACGGCTCATGGAAGTCCAGGAGGCCTATCCCGGTGTGGAAGAGATCATGGTCAGCGCTCCCGCTGCCACCATGCCGGAGAGCCTCATCCTGGAGCAGTTGGAGTGGATAGCCAAAGACGTCATGCCGGCGTTTAAGGCCCAGGAGAAAGTCGCCGCCGCACCGGCTGATTAGTCCCCCAATCCCCTAGGAATTAATGCGGGCGGCCAACCGCCCGCACACGTCCCATTCGCCCCGATGCATTGGAAAGCCGCGTCGGGGCGTTGTTATTGCAGCCTGCTCAGTTCGTCGTCCCAATCTCCAGGAATCAGCCTGGCGCCGCGGATCACCACGTCGAAATTGTCCGCTAGAAAAGCCCCCAGCACCGATTCATGAATGTCCTCGTCCACGGCGTCGGTGAATTTTTGCACGCCGGTCAATGTCCCGGACAGCAGCACGAACCCTATGGCAATCCCCAAGGCAAGGCCTCCCAAGCGGTTGGCCGCCCCCAGTACGGGAAGAGCCCTCAACATAGCACCAATCCAGATGCTGAGTACGGCTCCTAGGACAATGAGGGCCAGGAAGATGACGATGAACGCGGCCACCGCCCGAGCGCCTTCGTCGTCGGTGAATGTTGCGAAGAGGGACCCTACGTCGTCTGCGATGCGGCTGGAGAGGGCCAGGCCAGCTAGGACAACCAACAGGGAGATTGCCGTCCGGACCAGCCCTGCCGACAGCCCCCACACGGCTGTCAGGCACCACACAACCACCACCGCAACGTCAATCCAGTTCACTACCTCACCTCACGCGGTCTGGGGCGTCCCCAGCCTGCCCGTAGGACCGCCTGCCCGGCTAATGCTCACGTTAGTCTATCCGGGAGCCGTCAGCCGGACCTGACTGCCGCTCTTTGCGCCGACATCTTGTTTCTCAGGTAGACCAACCCCAGTAACGCCGCTCCGCCGAACAGGTACCCGCCTATTACGTCGCTGGGCCAATGGACTCCTAGATAAACTCTAGATGCTCCTATGGCCAATATCAAGAGAATCAGGCCCAGTTGAATGGCTCTTCGGGCCGATGCAGGAGATACTGCCTCCTCTATTAGCAGTATCAACATGCCCCCAAAGACCATGGCGAAAGTTGAATGCCCGCTGGGGAAGCTCAGGCCGCTGGGTTCTGGTCCTGTAAGCCACAGATCGGGGCGGGCCCGCCCCACAAGCTCCTTCAGCACCAGCCCGGCCAGCAGGGGAACGGCGCTGAGCAGCACGACGACAGCGTCAACCCGACGGCCCCTTGCCAGCAGGAATAGGAACAGCCCCGCCATCAGGACTAAGGCGGCTATCCAGCCACCGAGGCTGGTGACCGCCAGGGCAGTGGTATCCAGCCAGCCGGCCCGCTGGGCCCGCCCATCCAGCAACCCCTCCATCGCCCAGCGGTCCCCCGGAAACGTCGAGTAGACCCCGGCCAAGACGAACAACGCCGCCGTGACCGCAATCCCGGCGGCCAGCCACCACCACTTAGCCGAACCCCTGGTTATCATGGGCCCACAATATACAGTATGATACGGGCAGTTCCAGGCTACGGAGTCTAACCAATAATGGCGCCGATCCCGGCGCAACCCCAGCGAGCCGTTGCTATAATGCGCAGACAAGACTTGGCATGACAGGCGAAAAGGGAAACACGGTCCAGGTCGTCGCCATCGACGGGCCCGTGGCCGCTGGAAAGACCGTGGTGGGCCGCAGGTTGGCCCAGAGGCTGGGGTTCCAGTACCTGGACACCGGCAATATGTACCGGGCCATTACGTGGATGGCCCTGCGCCGGAAAGTCTCGGTCAGCGACGAGGAAGCTCTGGGAAAGCTGGCTGAAGACAATCCCATTGGGCTGGACGGTCAGGACGTTGACCACGTAGCCATCGGCAGCCACCGGCTGGGTCCCCATCTGCGGGCTCCCGAGGTCAACCGCCAGGTCTCTCTGGTGGCCAAGGTCTCGGCGGTGCGCCGCGCCCTGGTCCGGCAACAGCGCCAGCTAGGCAGCCAAGGGAACATTGTGATGATCGGCCGGGACATCGGCACGGTGGTCTTGCCGGATGCCGATTTAAAGGTCTACCTGCAGGCGTCGGCGGAAGGCCGGGCTAGGCGGCGCTGGCTGGAGATGCGAGAGCAGGACGAGACTGTTTCGTTCCAGCAGGTGTTGCGGGAGACCCAGGCTCGCGACGAAATAGACACGGGCCGCGAGGACTCGCCCCTTATGCAGGCCCACGACGCCTTTCTCCTGGACACCGACGGCCTGGACGTCGAGCAGGTCGTGGACAGGATCATGCAGCGCATCTTGGACATATCCGGAGAACGCCCGTAATGACTATGCTCTACAGCCTGGGACGTCAGACTGCCCGGCTATGTTTCAGCACGCTGGGCCGGATGGACGTAACCGGCCAGGAATCGGTCCCGCCCTACGGGCCCTTGATCGTTGTATCCAATCATCTGTCGTTCACCGATCCGCCCTTGCTGGTGGCCAGCCTTCCCCGTCCGTTGCACTTCATATCCAAGCGGCCCTGGTTCTCCGGCCCCGTGGCCAGGTACGCCATGAGCAGGCTGCACGTATCGCCCTTTGACCGGTCCAGCAGCAGGGTCGACGCAGTGCGGACAATATTGGGCCTTCTGGGCCGGGACCAAGCCGTGGTGGTTTTCCCCGAGGGTCATCGTAGCCCGGATCATACCTTGCAAGAGGGGATGCTGGGCGTGGTCTACGTTGCCATGAAGTCCCAGGCGCCCATATTGCCGGTGGGGCTGACCGGCACCGAGAAGCTCCGCGCGTGGCGCATGCCCGCGCCTCTATGCCGCCTCAGCGCCAACATCGGCCAGCCGTTTACCCCTCCGGTGATAGAAGGACGGCCCAGCAGGGAAGTGATGCACAGCATCCTCGATATGATTATGGCTCGTATCGCCGCCCTGTTGCCTGCTGGGTACCGGGGAGTTTACGCTAATGCAGTCACCCTGCCCGCTGACGCATCCGGGCCGGCGGCTACTGCCGCAAGTTCCGCGTCAACGACAAGCGGCCCCGCGCCCGATTAGGAGGGGCTTAATCTACAATGCCGCGGGCCACTGTAATAGATTGACACGCAATCGAGTTGAGCAAGGAGCAACCAATGCAGCAGGCTTCCAAGTTTGGAATCTACCTGAACCCCAAAGACAACCTGGTGGTGCGGATTAACTCGCCCTACTGGATACCCGAGGAGCCCGATTGGGTGTTCCTAACCTCCGAGGTAAACGCGACGTTGCTGCAAATCCGGGGCATGGCCAAAGAACAGGCCGTTTCCCAAGACCCTGAATCTATCAAGTGGGGGCGCATCCCTCTGCTGGACTGACGGCCTCCGCGTGCTGTGGCTGCGGGGCGCCTGCGGAGGCGGCGCCTAGTTCCCCGAAAAGGCCGGCATAACCTCTTCGGCGAAGATGGACAGTTGCTCCTTGATTATCTCCCTGGGCATGCCCATCGCCGAGCCGAGGTTCACCCGTTCGATGCCCGGATAGTCCCGTTCCACCTGCTTGAGGTGTTCCACGATTAGTTCCGGCGGGCCGCACAGCCAAGCGTGCCCGGCGGCGGCGTCCTCCAAGGTCGGTAAAACAACGCCGCGGGTGCTGCCGCGGTTTTCTATGGCTTTAATCTGCTCGGGCGGCATATTCATTATCCCCAGGGGAGCGCCGAACTTCATCCCCTCCTCGAAGTAGGGCCGGGCTTGCTCGATGGCCTTTTCCTGGGTTTCGGCGATAAAGAAACGATAGCCTACAGCCACGTCTTCTCCAAGCTGCAATTCCCGGCCATGGTCCGCTGCCGCCTGCTGGAACATCTCCATGCGTTCCCTGAGCACTTTGTCGGGAACGGTGGCAATCAGGGGTTTGATCCCGTTCCTGGCCATAAAGTTTACGCCCCTGGGGTTGGGGCTGACGAAGGGTTGCCATACCTCCACCGGTTGACTGATGGGCCGGGGAACCAGGCTAAGCTTCTCCAGGGTGTAGCCCCGGTACGGCACCGGCGGCGGGATCTGGTAGTGCTCGCCCTGGTGGGAGAACGATTCCTCCCGAAACGCCTTAAGGATTAGTTCCACCTGCTCTTCGAACAGGCTGCGGTTGGCGTCCGCGTCCAGCATGGGCGCACCGAAGGTTTCTACCTCCCTGGTGTGGTAGCCGCGGCCTACCCCGAATATCACCCTGCCCTTGGTCAAAATATCTGCAACGGCAAAGTCCTCGGCCAGACGCAGCGGATGCCACATGGGGACTATGTTGAAGCCGCAGCCAAAGCGAAGGCTTTGGGTCTGGGTTGCCAGGTACAGGCCCAGCATCAGCAGGTTGGGGATGCCTTCATAGCCCTCGTGCTGAAAGTGGTGCTCGGCCATCCAGAACTCTTTGTATCCCAGCCGGTCCATGTGCTGGGCGATGTCCAGGGCCCAGTCGAATGTCTGGACCAATGCCTCGTTTGGGTACCAACGGTCATTGGCCAGCGTTCCCTGGAACCCAACGTTGTCTTCGACGATACAGCCGGCGTAGGATGCGGAAAAGTTATGGATCATGGCTGTGGTTCTTTCAGGAGGTGGGTGTCTGGTCCGGGGCCGGATTGTGCAACTCGAACCCCAAGGTGACGGGCACCACCCTGGCCAGTTCCTCCACCGTCCATTTGCCCTCTTTGTTAATTGTCTTTACCGGTTCCGGTTCGTTGAGCAGCGTCACTATGCCCTCAGTTACGTGGAAGACGTGGCCGTTGACGTGGGCCGCCGCGTCGGAGGCGAGCCACGTCACCATCGGCGCGATGTCGTCGGGTCCTCCCCTGATTGTGGGTGAGGCGCGGGTAATGCCCCGGGCGGCCCGCAGGCTGGCCGCTTCCTCCGGGATGCTCCCCGTCATGCGGGTGGCAGCGGTGGGCGATATGGCGTTGGCCGTAACTCCGTAGCGGCCCATGTCCCGGGCGACCACCCGGGTGAGCCCGGCAATGCCGTCCTTGGCTGCGCCATAGTTGGACTGGCCCGAGTTGCCGTACAATCCCGACGTGGAACTAAATGTGATGATCCGCCCGGAGCGTTGCTGCCGGAACACGATGCAGGCGTGCTTAACCACGCTGAACGTGCCCTTCAGGTGGACGGCGATTACGTCGTCCCACTCCTGTTCGGTCATGTTGAATATCATGCGGTCCCGCAGGATGCCCGCTACTGTTACCACTATGTCCAGCTTGCCGTAGTTGTCGATTGCAGTCTGGACGATCTTCTCGCCGCCTTCCATGGATGCTACCGACTCGGTGCAGGCGACGGCCGTGCCGCCTGCCGCCTCGATTTCCGACGCCACTTGCTGGGCGATAGAATTGTCTGCGCCCGAGCCGTCCACGTTCACTCCTGGGTCTACCACCACTACCTTGGCCCCCTCTTGGGCCATGAGGATGGCTACTCCCCGGCCGATA
This sequence comes from Dehalococcoidia bacterium, assembly GCA_963668505.2. GTDB lineage: Bacteria > Chloroflexota > Dehalococcoidia > Lucifugimonadales > UBA3495. The sequence goes on from CAXXWY010000016.1 coordinate 16,470, forward strand.
CCCCGGCCGGACCCGGTCACAATGGCTACTTTGTCCTGTAAACGGTTGCCCATTTATACGCTACCTCACGGCAGATTAATTTGACCCGTTTAACGGGCCTGTCCCGGCGAATTGGCGCCCTGCTCCCGCATCAACAGGGCCCTGGTGGGGGCCAGCCTCATGCGCACAGGGTCTACCGCCATGGTGACCCCTTCCAGGGCGTGAGCGCCCATTAAGGGGAGTGCGTTGTCATCAGCGAACACAACGATGGTCGGAGCCGTAACACCCTCAATGCGCACCGTGGCGAACCCGATTTCCTGCTCGATAACCTCTCCGTTGGCCAGCTCGAACTCCAGGTGACGTTGAGGCGCCACGCCTAACCGGGCCAACAGCGAGGCCGGCAGCGAGGTGTAGGTTGCCCCGGTGTCCACCAGGTCTTCCACCGTTTCCTCTCTGTCTCCGTCGGCGCTCAGCACCGTCAGCGGCCAATGGAACGTTCCCATCAATGGGTCACTCCCGGGGCGCGGCCGCCGGAGCGGGATTAAAAATGTCCTTGGTCAGGAAATTCTCGGCCAACGGCGCCAGGTCATCCAACGACCAGCGGCCCGCCGGTTCGTAGATGGTCCTCTCGGGCCGCGGCTGGGACATCAACGATACCTGGCTGCCGCACACCATGAATGTCTGGGCGTTGATGCTCGCGGCATAGTCGCTGGCCAGGTAGCAGACAAAGGGGGCCACGTCATCGGGGCCCATCTCCCGGCTGGAAGGCACCCCTTCTATCGTGGGAGGCTGGCCCGCCTGGGACCTGATTTGGGAGGACTCGGACGGTATGGTGCCAATCATGCGGGTATTGGCCCTGGGGGCGATTGAGTTGGCGGTCACGCCGTAGCGCCCCATGTCCCGGGCAACGACCTTGGTGAACCCGGCGATGCCCGACTTGGCAGCCCCGTAGTTGGCTTGGCCCGAGTTGCCCATCAAGCCGGACTCCGAACTGAAAGTGATGATCCTCCCGGAACGTTGCTGCCGGAACAGGATGCAGGCATGCTTCACCACGGTGAACGTGCCCTTAAGGTGTACGGCGATTACGTCGTCCCACTCCTGCTCCGACATGTTGAATATCATCCTGTCCCGGAGAATTCCGTGGCAGGTCACTACGATATCCAGCTTGCCGAAGTTGTCTATGGCCGTCTGGATGATCTTTTCGCCGCCTTCCATGGAAGTCACCGACTCGGCGCAGACCACCGCAGTCCCGCCTGCGTCGTTTATTTCCGACGCCACCAGTTGGGCCACGGACTGGTCTTCCCCGCTGCCGTCCACGTTGACGCCGGGGTCGACAACCACTACCTTGGCCCCTTCCTCGGCCATCATGATGGCCACCCCGCGGCCAATCCCCCGGCCGGCTCCGGTAACAATGGCTACTTTGCCTTGCAGAGAGTCTGTCATGCCGTCTCCTTAGACGATATTGCCTGCCGCAGCGACCTGATACGGCGTCGCATACAAACGCAAGTCTTTTCGAAGTAGGTCGCTTCTTTGCATCATGAAAACCTTGCCATGGCGCTGGCCCCCGGGCGAAGCCGTTAGTCCGCTTTTTAGGGCCCTCTTGGGGGTGGCTGTATTCGGTACACCGGCAGTGGACTTCGGTACGCCCTGGCGGGCAACGGCTATGGACTGCCGGCAGCCGCACGGGACGGCAGGGACACCGTGGCAGACCCGGGGGTTGTCCTTTGGGCCTCCGGGTTTTCCAGCCAGACGTCGCAGTCCACCAGCTTTTCGCCGTCCTGTTGGTATTTGCGGGTTACTGTGCCCTTGATGGTCGCCGGCTGACCGGGGAAATCCATGCTGCGGTACTGGCAGGCCAGCCGCTTCAGGTTGCCTTCCGGCCCCATCCACTGTGTCACCATCTGGGCTAGAAACGCATTCTTGAGGGCCCCGTGGATAATCACGTCGTCCAGGCCTGTGCTCTGGGCGAAGTCCTTGTCGTAGTGAATCTGGTAGTAGTCGCCCGAGGCTCCGGCGTATTTGACTAGTTGCTGCGTCGTCGGGTTCTTGACCAAAGTCGGCAAGCCCATGCCCTCTTCAACGTCTTCCCAGTAAATCTGCTCCATAGTCCCCTTCGTCTTCCTCAGGGCAGGCGCCTGCCCCTAGTATTGTATCGACGTGGTGGTCTGGGTGGCCGCCACCTGGCCGAACTGGTTCCGGTAGGTGGTGGTCGAGGTGAGGATCACCATTACGCCCCTGCTGCCGGTTCGTTCCTTGATGTCTGTGATCTTGGCGGTGGCGGTAATCCTGTCTCCCGCTCGGACGGGCTCGAAATACTCCCACGCGCTGCCCCCGTCCAAGTGCCGTTCGAAGGGCAGCTTAAAGGGTAGAGGAGGACGGACCGAGACCACAGTCCGCAGGAAGGTAGGCGGAGCAATCAGGCCGCCATACCTGCTCTTGCGGGCCGCCGCCTCGTCGTTGTACACCGGGTTGTCGTCCCCGATGGCCTGGGCGAACTTGATTATCGCCCCCTTTTCCACCTCTAGCGTCACCGGTGGGCCTTCCAAGCCGACGGCCTGCTGCCGCATCTCCTCGGTAAGTATTGGCGTGGTGGTAGACATATAATTCACCTGTGGCTAGTGCTGGGCAAAGTCTACCGTCACCCCAAAACCATGTCAACAATCCGAGGTGCTTGGCAGTAGTGAACACGGAGGACGGCGCGGTAAAGGGATATAAGAGGGGCAGGGTGCTTATTCAGCCCTTCCCTTAATTGCGTTCAAGAAGTTCTTGCCGCGCTAAAATCTCATCACGCCGCTTCAGCAGTGTCTGGTCCTCGTAGAGCCAATACCTCAGACCTTGCAACACATATTCTGCGCCCTTTAGCTTAGTCGCCAGCGTAGACAAAGCATATCGCTCGCCTTTGTATAGAACTCCTGTTTGATCATCGGCAACCTCGCACTCAGTCTCTTGCTCACCCACCAATTTCAGTTTCGAGCCTTCCGGAATTTCAAGCATGGCAAAGGTGAACTTTGCCCGCCGGTCCTTCTCTTGAACCGCTGCTCCTATTAACTCAAGGTCCTCTTTGGAAGGTACTGGTGCGAAGCTAGTCATATCCTTTTTTTCGTAATGTTGCAACACTAAGACGACACGCCAAGGTTCTACTTCGTAGAATTCACCGCGCCATTGCCTTTTGGCTGGGTGAAAGACCTGATGGAGCACTTTTTCGACTTCTGCAGCGTCATCTACAAGGGACGCTCGGTAACATGTAAAAGAAAGTGGAACGCCAATGTTGAGCGTCTGGATTCGGCGAGCTAAGTCAGTTCCCGTTTTGCCTGTTTTACCAATTTTTATCACCGGAGACTCAAACGCTTCGTTTTCCAGCAAGTATATTATCCCCGGGTTTGAGGGTTTAGAGTCCGCCATAGTGAAACCTCACGGTAGGTATTATTAGACGGAGAATTTCTGGTACGAACTGAAATTCCAAGAAATCTCTGAACATCTCTGCCCATTATGACATATCAGGTCCAGGCGTGGTCATTGATGGGGGTCAAGATGAGCGACCAGTGCTGTCAAGGCAAGTTCATCCGACACTAATCTGGCCGGTGCAGCTTGCGCACGCCCCGGACGGAAGCAAGCCGCTGCATGGCCATGCGGTCCGCAGCCTTGGCGGTGGAAATCTCCTCGTCCTTGGAGATACGGATGACCCGGCTCACCGTTTCGTAGATGCGCTCGGTCTGCTCCCGCGCCCTCTCCGGGCTGTAAGTCGCACCAACTTCCGCAGCGGCGTTGATGATGCCGCCCGCGTTGACTATGTAGTCGGGCGCGTACAGGATTCCCCGGCGGTGTAGCTCCTCCGCGTCCTCAGGCCCGCGAAGCTGGTTGTTGGCTCCGCCGGCTACGATGCGGCATTGCAACCGCGGGATGCTCTCACTGTTCAGGACCCCGCCCAGCGCGCAGGGAGCAAGGATGTCGCAGTCCGCGGTCATTATCTGCTCCGGGGCGGCCACGTCTATCCCCATGTCACGAGCGCGGTCCAGTGCTTCCTCCTGCACGTCGGCCACCAACAGCCTGGCGTCGTCTTCCATCAGGTGCTCGGACAAGTGCACGGCCACTTTGCCGAAGCCCTGTATGTTCACCATCTTGCCCTGCAGCGAGTCCGACCCCCAGGCTTCCCGGGCGCAGGCCTTCATGCCCATGTATATGCCCAGGCCCGTCATGATGGACGTGTCGCCGCTGCCTCCCAGCATGGTAGGCAGCCCCAGCACGTGGCTGGTCGTCTGCCGGATGTGCTCCAGGTCCCTGGTGGTGGCGCCGACGTCCGTCGTCGTCAGGTAGCGCCCGCCCAAGGTGTCGACGAAGGAGCCGAAAGACCGCAACAGGGTCTCCGTCTTCTGGCTTTGGGGGTCGGCGATGATCACCGCCTTGCCTCCCCCCAAAGCCAGGCCCGCGGCGGCGCACTTGAAGGTCATTGCTTGGGACAGGCGCAGCGCGTCGTAGGCGGCCTCCTGTTCTGACTGATAGGGCAATATCCGGGTGCCGCCTGCCGCTGGGCCCAGCGTCGTGTCATGGATGGCTATGACTGCCTTCAGTCCGGCCTCGGGGTCCGAGCACAGCAACAGTTGCTCGTGGCCCGACTGGTTCATGTATTCCAGGATTTCCATCGCTCACCCCCTGCAATGGACCCCTCGATCCTTCGATTCCCCCAGCAATTTCTTTAGGCATCGAGGCTGTCTGAGGGGTTGGGTGGGTCGGTCACTCCCCTATGTTTCGAATGTCCTATTTCCATTATAGACCCATATAGGCACTGATACAGGGATTTTCAGGGAAAACGCAGGTCTGGATTTGCGGCTCGTGCAGAGCGGTGTTAGAGTTGCCAGCGTCAACCAGCGTCCAACGAGGAGGTTACATGCCCCAACAGTATTCCAGCCCGCCGGAAATGAGCATTGATCCAGCGAAGGTCTATACCGCGACCATCAAGACGGCCAAGGGCGATATGTCCCTGAAATTGTTTGCCGACGAAGCCAAGGCCACCGTCAATAACTTTGTCTTCCTGGCCCGCGAGGGCTTCTACGACAATGGTGGGTTCCACCGGGTGATCAAGGACTTCATGATTCAGGGCGGCTGCCCCCGCGGCGACGGCACCGGGGGGCCGGGCTACCGTTTCGCCGACGAGCCGGTAAAGCGGCCTTACGTGAAGGGCACCCTGGCTATGGCCAACGCCGGACCCAACACCAACGGCAGCCAGTTCTTCATCGTCCACGGCGACGATGTCGGCCTGCCTCCCAACTACACCATTTTCGGCATCCTCAGCGACGGCGTGGACGTGCTGGACGCCTTGGCCGAGTCGCCCGTCACCACCGGCCGGAGCGGAGAGCGTTCGACTCCCGCGGAACGGCTGGAGATTCAGACGGTCGAGATCAGCGAAGGCTAATCAGCCTGCCTGGGGACGGTTGCGGCCGCCGGACTCCACCCACAGCCGGTATACGCGGTTCTTGGGCAGTTGCACCGCTTCCGCCACTTGCGACACCGCGTCTTTGGCCCTGACTCCCTGCTCTCGCAGCCGCGCCAGTCGTTCGCGGGCCTTGTCCTCTGACCCCGGCTGCGAGTCCTCCGGCGTGGTAGACTCCTCAGGGCCGCGGACCACCAACACGTACTCCCCGCGCGGGGCCTGCGCCCACTCCAGTGCTTCTGAGACCTTCCCCCGGAACACCTCTTCGTGCAGTTTCGTCAACTCCCGGCACACTGCAACCTGTCGGTCGCCCAGTTCCTCCAGCAAGTCCTGCAGCGTCGCCTTGACCCGGTGCGGGGCCTCGAAAATCGCCAGCGTCGAACGGTAACCAACAACGGACTGTAGCCGCATTCGGCGCTCTTTTCGTCGGCGGGGCAGGAACCCCAGGAACACGAACTCGTCGGCTGAGAAACCCGACACCGCTAATGCCGCGGTCAGGGACGACGGCCCGGGAACCACCTCCACCGGGAACCCCGCGGCCGCGGCCGCCTCTACGAGCTCGCTGCCGGGGTCGCTGATACCCGGCATCCCGGCGTCGCACACCAGCGCCGCGTCGCCGCTCTCCAGCCCGTGCAGCACCTTGGGCAGTTGCGCCTGCCGGTTGTGCTGGTGGTAGCTGACCATCCGCGTCTTGATGCCCAGATGTGCCAGCAGCCTCCGCGTCACCCGCGTGTCTTCCGCGACAACCACCAACGCCCGGCCCAGTGCTCTGACGGCGCGGGCGGTAATGTCCTCCAGGTTGCCTATCGGCGTGCCTACGACAAATAGCGTGCCTATACCGTTGCTCCCGGCCATGCCTTGAATTCATGCCATCATATCATCCGGCGCGCTTCCGGCTGCCGCCACACTGGGCATTGACGGCTGGTCATCGTGTTGACAACCAGCGCAGCCCAAGGCTATGTTCTAGTCTCATCATCCCGGCGATTTACGACCGGACCCTGTGGGGGATTCGACATGCTGAAAATCGGCCACAACGTAGTCAGGCCCGGCAAAGCCTTTGGCGATGAGCCGATTACGATTCCGGTGGCGGAAGAGCTGGAGACCGTTCCCGGCATCCCCACCAACGACCGGGAGGTGGACTGGTACGCCCGGGAGTACCCATTGGAAAGCCACACCTTCTCCGAGCGGGCCTCCGGCGACTGGTACAGTTCCATCCAGGACGCCCACCCCGGGATGCGCAAACTCCGCGATGAACACTACGCTCTGGACGCCGACCTGGTCTCCGCCGGGAGGTCCTCCGCCGACTTGGATCCCACGTCTGAACCCACCGGAGAGGATGTAACAGACCTGATCAAGGACCGGGCGCGGCAGTTGAAGTTCGTGGAAGTGGGCATTACCCCCTACGACACTCGTTTCGAATACAAGCACAAGAGAGGCTTTACTTCCCTACCCTCGGCCATCTGCTTGGTGTGGGAGCAGGTGTTTGAGCCTACCCAGACCATCCCTAGCGTCGCCGCCGAGACCGTCCACTACGGCGCTTACCGCTGGCAGGCCGCGGCCGCTTTGGAACTGGGCGACTACATCCGCTCCCTGGGCTACCGGGCCCACGTCATCCATTCCAACGACGCCACCGGGCCAGTCATCCCCATGTTCGTCGCCGCCGGCCTGGGTCAACTGGGCGCCTGTGGCTACCTGCTGACTCCCCACGAGGGCAGCAGGATCCGCCTCATAATGATTACCACCGACGCCAACATCACCTACGACCAGCCTATCGACTACGGCATCCATGCCTTCTGCCAGGTCTGCCAGGTGTGCGTCAACCGCTGCCCCGGCCGGGCCCTGATGCGGGACAAGATTTGGTGGCGCGGCCACGAGAAGAACAAGTTGTACTTCAAGCGGTGCCGTCCCGTGATGGCCCACTACTTCGGCTGCGGCGTCTGCATGAGGGTCTGCCCCATCCAGAAGTACGGCATGAAGCCTGTCATGGAGCACTACGCCGCAACCGGCCAAGTGCTGGGCAAAGGCACCCATGATCTGGAAGGCTACGAACTGGAGGGCAAGGGTTACTTCGGCCCCGGCGAGATGCCGGTGTTCGCCAGAAGCTTTTTCGACTTCCCACACGGCGACGCCACCCAGTGGGCCTTCAGCAAGTTCAAGAACCGGGCCGCTGCCGCCGGAGGCGTAGTCAGCGACGACCTTCTGGCCCAGTTCAAGGAAGAATTGGGCGAGGCCATAAGCCGACAGAACGCCGACATCGAACTGATAGGAGACCAGTCCATCAGCTAGCCGCAAGCCTCCAATGGCGCTGGCCAGTGACCGGATAGGCGCGCCCCTACGCTTTGGCTGTCCCAACGCTTAGTCATGGCGAGGAGGCCACGAATGAAGATCATCTCATGGAATATCGCCGGCAGGCATGACCCTTGGCGTTGGCTGCTCAAATCCGGCGCCGACCTGGCATTGCTTCAGGAAGCCGGCCCGCCTCCGGCGGAGGTTGAAGGTCGGTTGGAAGCCGGCCCCTACCCTTGGACAACCCCTGGCAATGATGCCTTCCGGTCCTGGCGGGCAGCGGTAGTCCGCCTTTCAGATAGGGTTGAAGTCGCCTGGATTGAGACCCCATCGTTGCTCGAAGCAAGTTGGGACGGACTGGCGGCCAGTAGGCCTGGCTCACTAGCCGTGGCCAGGGTGACAGAGCCCGGCGCCGATCCTCTGTTCGTGGTTTCCCTGTACGCGCTCTGGGAGTATCCGGAGGCCTCGGCAGGCCCAAGCAGCCGGATTTTCGCAGACGCCTCCGTGCACCGGCTCATTTCAGACTTGTCCCGTCTCATTGTCGGCGTTAAAGGGCACCGGATTTTGGCCGCCGGGGATTTGAATATTGTTCATGGATACGGAGAATATGGCGATGAATATTGGGCAGGTCGCTACCGGACAGTGTTCGACAGGATGGAGGCGCTGGGCTTGTCGTTTGTCGGGCCTCAAGCTCCCAACGGGCGTCAGGCAGCCCCCTGGCCTGATGAACTCCCAAAAGACAGCAGGAACGTTCCGACGTTTCACGTTAGTAACCTCACACCCTCCCAAGCGACCAGGCAACTGGATTTCGTCTTCGCCTCCAGTGCAATCGCCCCTTCTGTGCAAGTCCGCGCGCTCAACGAACCGTCCGACTGGGGGCCCAGCGACCACTGTCGGCTGGAAATAACGGTCTCATAGCCTGGCTACCGGTACACCTGACCTTCCTCGACTAACACCTCCTCATTTTCGCTTGACAACCAAATACTCGCCAGGTATCGTTAGGCTTGGGCTGCAAGGGCAGGCCCTTTTATCCTTTTTCGGGAGGGAAAGGCATGCTTAAGATTGGCCACGAAGTGGTCCGTCCCGGTAAGTACGCAGGCGACGATCAAATCACCATCCCCGTTCCCGAGGAATTGGAAACCGTGCCTGGAATCCCGCTGAACGACAGGGAGGTCGACTGGTATTCCCGGGAGTATCCGCTGGAGACCATGGCCATTACCGAAAGGGCGGGCCGCGATTGGGCCAACGCCCAGCGGGACAAGCATGTCGAGATGCGGGAAATACGCAAGGAGCACGACAAGCTTAACAAGCCGTTGATTATGGCTGCCCGCATGTCCGGCGAGCATGAGCCGACTGCCGAGCCCACCGGCGAGGACGTGACCGACCTGATTAAGCAGAAGGCCAGGGCCCTGGGCTTCGTCGAGGTCGGAATCGCCGCCTACGACCTTCGCTATGCTTACAAGAGCAAGCAGGACTGGGTGGACCCGTACCCCCACGCCATTTGCTTGGCCTACGAGCAGGACTTCGAGCCCACCCAGACTATCCCCAGCATCGACGCCGAGATAGTCCACTCCAGCACCTACAGGACCCAGGGCGCCGCTTCACTGGAACTCCACAAGTACATCCTCTCCCTGGGTTACAAGGCACAGATTCACAGCGCCAACGACAACTCCGGCCCCTTCATCCCCATGTTCGTGGCCGCCGGGTTGGGCCAGTTGGGCGCCTGCGGCTACCTGCTGACTCCCCACGTGGGCAGCCGGATCCGCATCAACATGATCACCACCGACGCCAACGTCACCTACGACGAGCCCGTCGACTACGGCATTCACGCCTTCTGCCAGGTGTGCCAGGTATGCGTCAACCGCTGCCCCGGCCGCGCCCTCATGCGCGACAAGATCTGGTGGCGTGGCATGGAGAAGAACAAGCTCTACTTCAGGCGCTGCCGGCCAGTGATGGCCCGCTACCTGGGCTGCGGCATCTGCATGAAGGTGTGCCCCATCCAGAAGTACGGCATGAAGAACGTCATGGAGCACTATGCCGAGACCGGCCAGGTGCTGGGCAAGGGCACTCATGACTTGGAAGGCTATACCATCGAAGACAAGGGCTACTTCGGCCCTGGAGAACTGCCGGTCTTCGAACGCGACTTCTTCGATATGCCCCAGGGCGACACCGAGCAGTGGGCCTTCGAGACCCTGAAGCGGAAGGCTGTCGCGGCCGGCGGCGACATCACCGACGACATGATGGAGGAGTTCCGCACTGCTGTCAGCCGAGGCCTGTCCCAAAGCCGGGACAACCTGGGGATGATGCAGGACCAAGACTACATCTAGCAGTCCTGCCCGCCTCCACCCACAAAAGGGAGCCACTGCCCCTTCAACCGGAAGCAAAGGCCCCGTCCCTAAAGGACGGGGCCTTACTCTTTGCTAAGAACCTAGCCTGTCCGTTCGTCCTGAGGGAAATCGAAGGGGGAACGGACAGGCGCCGTTACGCAGGGCCCGACCCCTAGCCCACCCCAACCGCTCGCTAGAGACTCGGCAACTCCGGCGCGCCTGCCGCAGCCGCCTGCGACAGCTTCAGCATCTCTGCCAGCCTCGCCACTTCGGATCCGTGGGTCTCGGCTCCTCGGTTCCGCAGGTCGAACACCACATGCTCGAAGCTCAGGTCCCGCGCCAAGCCCCGACCTCTGGGCTGCACCACCGCATCGTCCGCCGCAGCCAGGAACAACAGCCACCTGTCCTCGCTCTGTTGCCGTTCCCGGGCGCCGATGATGTCGTTCCTTATCGTCTCGCTGTCCAGCGCCGCCTGTGAGCAGACCACCACCAGCTTGTCGTAGGCCCGCACTCCCCGTTCCACCTCTTCTTGATCTGACGTGCTCAGCCGGTCCACCAAAGCGCTACCGCGGGCGTTGTCCGGAAACAGCCAGCACCTCATACCCCGCCCCCGCAGGTCCTGTTGCAGGGCCTGGGCGAAAGCAAGGTCTGCCGCTGCACAGGAAATAAAGCAACTCTCCGCGGCGCATTCCAAGCCGGCCAGGGAGCGTTGGAACTCGATCATGGCCAACGGCGCCCCGGCTCCCGTTAGAAATACCTCGTCCAGGCTGCCGCCGGAGCGGTACAGTGTGTCTATGCCTATGGTGCTGGGAGCGTCGTGGCGCACCTGGTCCAGCCCCTCAGCCCCGCTAATGTCGCAGTCCTGGAAGACGGTGTAGCCCATCATACTGCCGCCCAGGCGGGCCCCGGTGAGGTCGGGATTGTGGAACACCGCTGCGTAGAAGTCGGCTCCCTGGCAGTCGGCGTTCACCAGAATGGTCTGGGCTATCGCGGCGCGGCTCAGGTCGGTGCCGGTCAACGTCGCGTCGGTAAAGTCGGCCCCCGTCAGGGTCGCTCTGGACAGATTAGCTCCCGCCAGGTTGGCCCCGGTAAGATTGGCCTCCGATAGCACCGCGCGGTCCAGGTCGGCATTGGATAGGTCTGCCCCAGTCAGGTTGGCCCCTCTCAGGTTGGCGCCGTTTAACAGGGCCCCGCTCAAGTTGGCCTGGGTCAAGTTGGCATGGTATAGGTGGCTTGGGTTCAGGTAGCAGCCGGCCAGGTTCGCCCTGGGCAGAATGGCGCCCATCAGGTCCGAGTCCCGGAGGTCCGCGCCGCCCAGGTTAACCTGGGGC
>CAXXWY010000017.1:0-51115 GCA_963668505.2 Dehalococcoidia bacterium
GTGTCTGCCGTTCTCGTAAATGTCGGCGATTTCAGCGTAGTCAACCGTCTCGTCCCGCGTGGCCGCGCCGAGCAAGCCGGCTATATCGCGCATATCCAGGGCGAGGGCCGCGTGAGGCTCCACATCGCTCACCGGCAGGTAGAAATCGACTCGGTTGGGCAGGCCCAGTGCTGAACGCACTTCAGGCGCGTTGAGGGCTGCCAGCAACGCGTTGGCCTCTGCGGGAGGCACTGGGTTCGCCGGATTCCGAGTGAACAGGTCCAGTGCCCTCTGGTCCGTGATTGCTGAGGCGGAACGCACCGTAGGCGAAATCGGCTGGTAGAAGGCCCAGGCCTCCGCCAGGTGTTGCGCCCGGGCGCTTTCGTTGGTGTCCCGGGTAGACAGCCTGGTGTAACGCACCGTTGCCAGGTGGAAGATGGTATTGAGGCCGCCCCGTACTTGCTCCACAGCGGTTTCGAAGTCTTCGATATTGCCGTTACGCGATACAGCCAGCGCGTCGGCCAGCGCCCGTTGTATCGGCGGGTCCACCGTGCCGTGCAGGTCGAAGTTGCTGGCCCGGCTGCGCGCGGTCTGGGCGATGGAGTAGGTACGGTTACCCTCGTCGTTGGGAGCGCCAACGTAAAAGGCCCAGCCCTCGTCCACTTTGTGCGGCGCGCCGGAGGCGTCGTCCAGGTTGCCGCCCTCCATCTCCGACCGTGAAGAGGCCATTTCCTGCAACACCTTGCCGTATATGATGGCCTGTAGGCTCTTGTTTATGAGCTGTCGGCGAACCAGGTCGCTTACCTGTCGCCCGGCCCAGTTGCCGGTAAGGCCGGCCCGGACGTTGCCGTCCAGGTCAATGTCGGTGGGGAACTCTGCCAGCACCGAGTCGCTGGTGGCGTACCCCTGCAACGTTCGGCCGTCGGCGTGTACGCCGTTCTCGTATATGTTCTCTATGGCCGCCCAGTCCACGGCGCCGCCTTCCTTAGCGACGTTCAGCAATGCGGCGATGTCTCGCATATCCAGAGCAAGATTGGCGTGAGCCTCGACGTTGCTTACGGGCGTGTAATATTCTCCGCCTTCATAAGCCATAGCCACGCCAGTTGCCGTACCGGTCCCAGTCCCGGTGCCGGTGCCGGTCCCGGTGCCAGTGCCAGTGCCAGTGCTAGTGCTAGTGCCGGTGCCAGTGCTAGTGCCGGTGCCAGTGCTAGTGCCGGTGCCAGTGCTAGTGCCGGTGCCAGTGCTAGTGCCGGTCCCAGTACCCGTGCCGCTCACGGAACCGGTGCCGCCGTCGATTACCTCTATGCCGGGCCGGTCCTCCCCATTACCGTCTCCACAGGCCACCATTAACATTAGCAGCAGGGCCATTGCCCCGATGATCCAGAAATAGGTCTTTGCCCCTTTCGGGTTGTTGTCGCCCCACATTGGTCTGCCTCTCCTTTTTGTGTTGTAGTGTTTGCCTTGGCACACTGTCCTTCGAAATCGCATGGTACAGTTGGACGTGAAGGAATCTCATGTACTCAGCAACTGCCTCACCATTGCCGCCGGCACTCTCCACAGGTACCTGGGACTGATGAACGACTTGCCCCTGGAGCGGTACCGGTAGGAAATTGGGACCTCGCGAAGCCGCATTCCCTTCTTGAGCAGGTCCAGCGTCAACACCTGGGCATAGTTGTAGTCGTGGATGATTTCGGCGCACTCCAGGGCCCGTCTGGAGAAAGCCCGAAACCCCGTCTGGCCGTCGGTGATGCGCCGGCCGGAGGCAAGGCATAGCAGGCCGGTAAAGACGATGTTGCCGAGGAACCGCCAGAAGGGCTGCCGTTCCCGGGTTCCAAGGTACCGCGACCCCAGAACGTAGTCCGCTTCTCCAGAGTCAATGGGATTCAGCAGAAGCGAAATCTGCTCAGGGGGGTATTCACCGTCGGCGTCTATATACACCGCTGCCCGGGCGTCCATGCTCCTGGCTGCCGCCAGGCCCGTTCTGAGGGCGGCGCCTAGACCCCGCTTCCTAGTGTGTTCTACCACTAGGTCGGCCCCGCAATCGCGGGCAACCTGGGCGGTCCCGTCGGTGGAACCGTCGTCCACCACGATTGCCGTGGCGTTGGGGACTTGGTCCCTGGATATCCGTGACAGTGTGGCGGGGAGGTTTTGAGCTTCGTTGTGAGCCGGAATGATAATGGCTACCGGCTTCGAGTCCTCACCATCTTCAGCCACCGCCAACACCTGGCCAAACGACTGAGCCGGAGGCTTGGAACCCAGGAAATAGGCTATTGTGGGAGCAATGTCCATAACAGACTTGGGCTCGTCGAACGATCCCTTCTGGTCTACGCCGGCCCCCCACATGATGCAAGGAACGTGGATCTCCTCTCGGCTCATGTGCCCATGACCCCCGATGCCGATTCCCTGGCCGTGATCAGCTATGATCAGCAGTGTGGCGTCGTCCAGGTATCCATGTTCGCGGCACCATGCGAGGAATTCCTCTATCTTGCGGTCGGATTCTTCAATCTTGGCCAAATATTCCGAGTTGTAGCTGCCTCGGGCGTGGCCTGTCTGGTCCACGCTCAATAACTGGAGGACTAACAGGTCGGGGTCGTCCCGCTGCATGACCGCGCGGGCCCTGGAAACCAAGGCGTCGTCAATTTCGTCGTTGTGGGTGACAGAGGTCACTGTCTCGACGTCATTGCCAAAGGCGTCCACCAGATGGGCTATGCCTACCAATTTGCCCTTCATCCCGGAATCCCGTAGAGAATCAAAGATGGACTGGCACTTGACCCCCAGGTTGGGTACGAAGTTACTGCGCATGCCGTGCACCTTGGGAGGAGCGCCGGTGAACATGGAGCTAAAGCCAGTGACGGTCCGGGCTGGATAAACGGTTGTGGTGTTGCGGTAGTCCGCCCCTTCGCTCCTGATCCGGTCTATGCAGGGCGTGTCGGCTTCCAACAGGCGGTCGGCCCGACAGCCGTCGATGACAATGGCAATGAACCGCTTGCTCCGGCGATTCAGGCCATCGGACACCAGCCGGGTTGGCGCTAATGATGGCGCTGGCGGCCATGTGAAGAACCATTGATGCACCAGCACTGCGGCTATGCCCAACCCAAGTACAAACCCTTCCACGGCAATTACGGTGTCCAATCCGGGGCGTTGGACTAACATCTGAAAGGCCAATACCAGCAGAAGGGTTTTGGGAATCTGCTCCAGGAAGTTGCCGCTCGTAGGGTCCGGGTTCTCCAGCACCAGGCGCCAGAACCGGATGAAGTTGGTCCAGGGCGTGCCGATGCGCAAATGATAGTAGACCGTGCCCCATAGTCCTACTGTGAAGGCAAGGTAACAGCCCAACACCAGCCCCAGGGCCAATGGGTCGGCGAAGCGGAACAGGGCCAGGAACGCGGCCAGCGCCAGCCACAGGGCCAACCGCAGCTTCAGAGGGAAGTCAAAGCGATAGAAGATCAAAAAGAGAGGGACTAGGGCGGCAACTGCTATGCCGGCTTTCTGCCAATATCCTGGGTCGGTAAGGTACGGCAGGCTAAGCACACCGATAATGAAAGCGACAAACACGGGGGTAAAGGGCTTGCCTTCGTTGACCACGTTCCAAAGTCGGGCTGCCACCAGCTCAAAGCGGGACGCGGCCTTCCGGCCGTCGGCCGTCCCCCTGAAGCTCTTCAGTGGATTAAGCGCAGGCAGCTGCTTGACGGCGATTAAGGTAAATGCTAGGGAAACGGTGTAGGAGTACCCAAACTTGAGGCCGTGGGTCAAGACAGCTAAAGCTAGACCTTCATGCAGCAGCACCCCTTGGGAGTGGAGCGCTCCGGTCATTACCGCCTCATAGACGCCGATTCCTCCCGGCGTGAAATGAAACACCTGGAATACTATGGTGAAGGCGGTTACCGCAATGGCGGCCGGTACCGAAAGCTCAACCCCAAGGACCCTGGCGGCTACGATTATGACCGCTGCCTCCAACACCCAACTGGGGAGTGTCCACAGCGCGGCCTGCGCAACCCGCTTGCCGGATACCTGTCTAAGCTGCGTGCGCAGCATATCGAACCGGGAACGGAGAGGCCCAGGCATCCAATGGCGAATATGGCCGTTGCGGACGAGGGCCAGAGATGCGGCAACTCCCAGTACTACTGCTGCCGGTAAGGCCAGTCCTTCAATCCAGGGTTCCGCTCCTGAATAAAAAGAAACTGCAAGTCCCACGACAACGGCTATGGCTATAAGCGCGGCAAAGTCCAGGAGTCTGGCAATGCCAGTGGTGGTCGCCGCTTCTGCAAAGGGAACGCCGTACCTTGCCGCGAGCAACGGGCGGACGAACTCGCCCAGTTTCAAAGGAGCTATGTGATTGACCAACAACCCCGCCTGCAACGCTATGAACAATTGGCGTAGGCTGTTGCGATGTACCATCAACGCTTGCCAAGCCATGGCCCTCAGCCAGAACGCACCGGTGTAGGCCAGGGCCATCACTGCCAGCAGCCACGGTTGGTCGCCAAACCGCCACAACGCTTCTCTTACCTGAGACCAATCGGTTAGTAAAGCGACAGTGATGGCCGCCGCCGCGAGAACGCCCAAAGATAAAGCGGCGCGATAAACCGAGAACGTGGGGCGCTTTACAGTTGGGGATTCTGAACCAACTAGGCCCTGGTATGTTGTGCCTGTGTTGTGTTGCATGTTTGGGGGCAATATAATGCGCTGTCTAGAAATTAAAAATATTTTCGTGCATATTAATATTTATAAACAGTGCAAACATATATCACGGATGAAATATGATGTCAATGGGCGATACTCGGGCCCGGAGACGCAATATTTCAGTGCGTTGGAGCGGCCGATAGGCTGCCGGCAACGGGTAGCAGCGGCACAGCCCCGAGGACCCTGGATAATTAAACGGGATGTAGGAGGCCGGAGTTGAGAATCACCGTAGTAGGGCTAGGCCACCTTGGCATAGTAGCGGCTGGCGGCCTCGCTATGGCTGGCCACGAAGTTGCAGGAGTGGAAATCGACAATCACAAGATAGAACGGCTGAGGTCAGGCGAGGCGCCTGTACATGAGCCGGGCCTGGAGGAGTGGCTTAGAGTTGGTTCGGATAGGGGTAACCTGAAGTTTTATCACCGGGATGAGTTCTGCGGGACCTTGGGAACTGCCGTGCTGGTCGCTGCCGGTACGCCGGCTGCGGAGAACGGCGGGGCCGACCTGGGACAAGTACGGTCTGCATTGGCTTGGATAAAGGGTCTCACGCCACGGAATACTGTGCTGGTTATGAAGAGCACAGTGCCCCCAGGTACCGGCGCAGCGTTCTTGGAGCATGAACTGAACGGAACGGATGTTCATTACCTTGCCAACCCGGAGTTTCTTCGGGAAGGGCGGGCCTTGGAAGGCTGGGTGTCCCCCGGGCGAATCGTAATCGGCGCAGGGGAGGATTCCAGCCGGGCAATTGCGGTTGTGAAGAAGATGTACTCCGGAATCACGGCTCCGTACTTGATAACCGATATCACCAGCGCCGAAATGGTCAAGTATGCAAGTAATGCCTTTTTGGCCACTCGCATATCGTTTATCAACGAGATCGCGTCGCTGTGCGACCAAGTTCGAGCCTCAATTGACGCGGTGAGCGACGGTCTGGCAATGGATGTAAGAACAGGCGGAAAAATCCACGCCGGGATTGGCTACGGCGGATCGTGCTTCCCCAAGGACGTGCGAGTCCTGGACTATCTGGCGGCAAGCAGTGGAATCGAGTTGGACCTGCTGAGATCGGTAATCACCATCAACGACCGGCAACGCCAGTTGCCGTTGGACAAGCTAAGAGAGCGGTTCCCTGAAACCATGGATGAGCTGACCGTCGGGGTGCTGGGGTTGGCGTTCAAGCCGGGCACTAACGATGTCCGTGAAGCAGCGTCGTTGGGCCTGATTGACGCCCTGGCCAGGGCCGGAGCAACGGTCAGAGCGTTCGACCCTAAAGCGAACGACGACGCCCGCAGGTTGATGCCGGGCTCCGTAGAGTTAGTAGACCGGCCTGAGGAAGCTGCTCAAGGAGCCCAGGCCTTGGCTCTGCTCACCGAATGGCCGGAGATCGTGGACGCTGACTGGGCAGCTATGGCAAACGCAATGCGCCAGCCGAAGTTCCTGTTCGACGGCAGGAATGCCCTGGACCCATGGGCGATGGACAGCCTGGGGTTCGAGTATTCCGGCGTCGGCAGAGGGCGCACCGGGAGCGCAAGAACGCTGGAGTCGGGTGCATCCGTATCGTCGGCGGACAGCAAGCTTGCCAACGGCCGGGCGTCGGCAGATGTTGAAGCGGCCCGTGGCTATGGAGCGAATGTTTTAGCTGCTGGGAGGCACAGGAGGAATTGACTGAGTGGGTAATGAAGCAGGGAAGGCAATAGGGATGGGCGGCCAAGGGCCTGACCGGGCTGCCCGCTGGGGCGGCATTTGTTTGCTGCTGACGGCGGTTGCGACGGCGGGGGCGGTAATAGCCCGGGTGGCGGCTGACGCCGATCAGGACACTTTAATTGAGTCGCTGTTGGCTGTGGACGACAATCGCGCAACGTACACCGTCTCCGGTGCGGCCAGGTTGTTGGCCGGCGCGATGTTGGTCGCGGCCGGTTGGTTTCTTTGGAGGACGTGGATTATTCGAGAGGGATTCGGGACCCGCTGGGTTCCTTATCTGTTGGGTTGCTCTGGCGTATGCACCGCCGTTTCAGGGGCATTCGTATTGGTTGTAGCCGCCTATCCTGAGCCCCAAACGGCAATCGTAGGCGGAGTCCTCTCCGGAGACGTTGCCGGAGGATTGGAGGCCGCTTGGGACCTGCGGTGGATTGCCAATAAGGCCGGCTTCGCGATTGCCGGGGCTGCTCTCATGCTGGCGGCATGGCAGCAATGGCAGGTGGGCGGCGCCCTTAGACGGATAGCGCCGGCGTCTGCCGTTGTCGGCTTTGCGATGCAGTTCGTTTGGGTAGACGCTGCGACGCTCTTGCACCCCGTGGTGGGCGTAGCGTTCCTGTTGTGGGTTCTGTCCATAGGCACAATGCTCGCCACCGGGCGGGTTGAAGAACACTTCATCAGGCGCTATCTGGGTGGCGAGACCTAGAGCTAGCCGAAGGCCGGCGATTCCCTGCAGCCTCTGTGACGCGAGACCATCGAGGAATTCCTGGAATAACTATTGACACCCATCTAATGATGTGTATACTTATCAAGATTTATTGTCTATAGATGTTATTTGATACTTGCACAGACGTAATTATAATTAGACTATACATCTAACTTTCATTCGTCCGGATTCATTGAACGCAGGGCAAATACACGACGCCTCGCGTCACGGCCCGGCGGCGCCTGCGACCTGTGCGGCGTTGGCCCAATTCCAGGCCCGGTTAGGAGGCAGCTATGACGCCCGTATTTCCTTACTTGATCCGCAGGTCTGAAGACGGCTGGCGGGGAGAGTTGCTGTTGCGGCTCAAGGACGGTCGGTCGGTCTATATGGTTTACCTTCCCCTGGAGCAAGCCAGGGTGCTTGCAGCGGAGATGCGGGGGCTGGCCACTGACCACTGTGCCCATCATCATCTGACCCTCCGGATGACCGAGGCCTTGGGGGCGAGGCTTAGTCACGTGATAATCCGGAGCACCGGACACGCCGACGAAGTGCTGGGGACGCTGTGCCTGGTGACCGACAAGGGTTTGCAGGACGTAACTGTGGACGCGGCGGCTGCCCTGGCGATGGCCATACACGTGGGGCTGCCAATATTCATGGACGGGGAGTTCTCACAGGTGGACAGTCCCCTTAGGGCCTCTCATTCGCACGACGCCCCGCCGCCCGTGACGCCAATTCCCAAGGCGTTTCAAGACGTTGTGGAAGGACTGGAATTTCCTGGCGGCGACGGTGATGCGTAGACACAGGCCCGGGACCCAAAGAACAAGTAGGAGCTGAGGAAACACGATGGAAAAATCCGAAACGATGAGCGTATACCACGCCATTTACGGGCGGCGAATGGCGTGGAGTTTTAAAGAGATTGAGGTGTCCCGGATGGCAATCGAACGGATGCTGGACGCCGCGGTGTGGGCGCCCAACCACCGGATGACCGAGCCTTGGCGTTTCGTGGTCCTGGAGAAGGACAGCCCGGCCCGCCTGAAGGCTGCCGAACTGGCCCACTCCGCAGCTCTGGAACGGTCGGACAATGTGCGACGGGCGGCTGCGGCCCGGGAGAAGGTGCTGGCGCCTCCGTATATCATCTACGCCTACGCAACGCCCGGGCCGGACGAAAAGACCACCAAGGAGAACTATGCCGCGGTGTGCTGCGCGGTGCAGAACATTGCGCTGGCGGGTGCGGCGGAGGGGCTGGCGGTGACATGGGATACTGGGGGCGTCACCAGGCACCCGGAGCTCAAGGGGCTGCTGGGAGTGGAGGACGACTGGGAACTAACGGCGATGCTGATGATCGGCTTCCCGGCTGAGGCTTCCAACTCCCGGCGGACTCCGGTATCCCAGTTCGTGCAGTGGTACAGCTAACCGGGCGGGCCGTCCTGGGGCCGGGCGCTGTGTATTATCCGTGCCATGGCTTTCACTCTCTTGCTAGCCGGTTAAGGGCCATGGCGGACGTTGCCGGTTAGAAGTTGGGTATGATCTCCGTAGCCAGGGCTTCAAGGTGTTCCAGGTGGTCGTAGACGGGGTTGAGCATAATCATCTGGGCGCCGGCGCGGGCCACCTCGGCCAGCTTCTCGGCGCAGACGGATGGGCTTCCCCAGACGGACACCCGGTTCGCCATATCGGCGTTCTTGTACATCTGGCCGAACCAGGTGCGAAGGCGGGACTCGGCCCTGCTTTCGTTGCTGTCGATGGCCAGATAGACTCGCTTGGAGACCGCGAAGGTAGCGGGGTCCCGGCCGGCTTCCTCGAGGCTCTGGCGCAGATGTCCCATGTTCTCCACGAACTGGGACGTGGAACTCGCTCCCGCTCCCATCCAACCGTCGGCGTGACGCACCGCCCGGCGTAGGACTTGAGGGTGTCCGCCGCCCAGCCAGATGGGCGGATGAGGCTTCTGGATGGGCTTGGGTTCCATGCTGGTGTTTTCCAGCCGCCAGAAACGGCCCGAGTGCTCGGCCTGGGGCTGGGTCCAGAGAGCCTTCATCACGTCCATGATTTCTACGAAGCGGCCCACCCGGCGCTCGGGGCTGACGCCGAAGGTATCGGCCATTATCCGGCCGCCCAGGCCGATGCCGACGACGAGGCGCCCCTGGTTGATTGTATCTAGGCTGCCCAGGGCCTTGGCCAACTGCACCGGATTGCGGTGGGGCGCTATGATGACCGAAACGCCCAGCTTGACCCGCTCGGTGAGGGCGGACATGTAGGACAGCATCGTAACGGGCTCGAGAGTGGCCAGATCGCCAGTGATGCCCTCCATTGTCCAGAGGCCGTCGAAGCCCAACTCCTCGGCCCGCGGGACCCAGCGCCGGCCAGGGACATGTCAACGGGACCGTCCGGGAATATCTGTGGGACGCCTATTCCCCAACGCAAGTCAGCGGCCATAAGACCTCGCCTTGGTGCGCGGGCGCAATGCCTCTATATCGGCCGTGCACTACTGGGCGGTGCGGCCGCCGTCGATGACCAGTTCAGAGCCGGTGACGTAGGACGACTCGTCGGAAGCCAGATAGAGGACTCCGAATGCTACTTCTTCGGCCCTGCCACGGCGGCCAAGGGGGACCTGCTGTTCCATGACGCCCTGGATCAGGTTGCCGTCGGAATCGACTTTCTGTGGGGTGAGCATCTCGGTGTCGATGGGGCCTGGGTGTACGGAGTTGCACCTGATGTTGTCATCGGCGTGCTGAGTGGCGGTGGACTTGGTGAACAGGCGGACCGCGCCCTTGCTGGCGGCGTATAGCGCGGGAGTTCCCCGGGTGGGCGTGATGCCCGCGCCCGAGGAGATGTTGACGATAGAGCCTCCCCCGGCCTGGCGCATGAGGGGGATGGCGAATCTGGTTCCGAGGAACACCCCCTTGGTGTTGACGGCCATCACCCGGTCCCAAGTGTCGGCGGTGGTGGATTCAATGGTGTTGCCCCCGCCTTCGCTGCCGCGCGGTATGATTGCCGCGTTGTTGATCAGGATATCCAGCTTGCCGTACTTGGCGAGGGCGGTGTCCATTACCTTCTGCCAGTCGGCTTCTACCGTAACGTCCAGGTGGACGTAGGTTGCCTCGCCGCCGGCTTCCCGGATCTGGGCCTCGACCTTTAGGCCCTCGTCGTCCAGTATGTCCCCGAATACCACGCTGGCGCCCTCGCTGGCGAACAGCCGGGCCTCTACGGCGCCCTGGCCCCTGGCCCCGCCGCTGATAATTGCTACCTTATTTTCCAGCCTCATTTAGCCTCCTGCTCCATAGGGTCTGGAGGATTGTAGCAGGAAGGGCGCATGGGGGCAAAAGGCAGGAATATTGTGGTTTCCCCACCATTTTCGCTCATTTTCGCCCACTTTTGGTGGTGGTGTTTTTGAGGCTGGAATGACAGGTTGGGGTGCCGGAATGACTCGTTAGGGTGCGGAGGTGACGCACAGTAGGACGGGAAATGGCGCACAGGAGAGCAGGAATGGCGCACGGTAAGACGGGAACGACAGGTATGGGAGCGTGCACGGAGCAGCTAGGGGAATTTCTTTGGTTTGAGCCATTGTGAGCCATTTGGGGACACTCCAAGTTGGAGTTCATCGACAAAGACTCAAGAACCTGTCTCCATCTCCGTGAGTCCCATTTCGGCGCCATGATTGCTGCCGGCGGCTGGTCTCCGGGGGTTGGTTGTTGGGATGCGGGTGTCATGGTTTCAGCTTAAAGAGTGGGGCTGGGGTGCGTCAATGGGGGTTTTGTCAGTGGGTGTGGGTCTGAACTGTGATTCGTGGGATTGTCGAGATAGGCAGGATGTGGGTGTTTTCCGAGCGGGACACCGGTCCCGGACGGCCGGCTTCTCCGTTTTCACGGGGACAGGCTTGGTCGGAATAACGGCTTAGGGGGGTAGGTGGTAAAGGGGGCCCTTCGATTTCCCTCAGGGCGAACGGAGGGAATAGGGTTGGGGCGAACGGGGATGAAGTGGTTTGCGGACGGGGGGGATGGTTGGAGAACGTGGAGGGGTGGTTGCGAAGGTTATGGGGGGCCCAAGGATAAACTCCTCCTCTACTACAACACCAAGCAACCCCATCAGGGCCTCGGCGGCAAGGCGCCACCGCAGACCCTGCAAAATTCGTCAACGAATTGGCTGACACATACAGGAATGACAGGTTTGGGAATCGACTTCTCGGCCAGTTCCCTCCGTTCGTACTTCGAGAGTCTCAGCACGCTCCGCGGCTGCCTTAGGCGAGGTGCAGGGATAGATTCACGCTTGGGGGCGATACCTGGGGACTCGCCGGGTTTCCCTCACCATATCCCAATGGGAGAGGGGGATTCGCCGTCCCGATTTCCATGGCGCTTGTAAGGCGCCGCACAGCGCGCGTGATGATGGGAATGCGAAGGCTCTATGCGGTGGCCAGCCGGTCTAGTTCTTTGACCTGGATGTTGGAGACGAGGACCATTAGCTCGTCGAGGCGGCGGACCTCGAACTCCATGAAATCGTCTTCGACCACCATGTAGCGGGACACGACTTCCCAAATCTCCCGCTTCATGTTCTCCATGGTATCCGGGGCCAGGTCCAGCCGGTCGTGCATCAAGACCAAGCGCATCCTCTGGCGGGCGGTGTCCTTGGTGCGCTCCCGGTGTTTATCCTGTTCCCGTTGGTTAATCAACCACCGCAAAAACTCAAGCATGTGAATAAGCACTCCCGTTCATACCTACTAGTCCCTTGAACTTGCCGAAGAAGCCGGACTTGGACACCACGTTGACCATGGGCACGTCGTCGCCGTCAACCCTGGCGGCGATCCGCAAGAAGGCGGCGCCTGAGGGGGCTTTCTTATCGTGGACTACGGGGACGCCCTTGTTGGCCGCCGTAATCGTTCTTTCGTCGGCGGGAACCAGTCCCAGGACGTCGACGGCCAAAAGGCTTACCACGTCCTTCTGGTCCATCATGTCGCCGCGCTTGACCATGTCGGGGTTGATGCGGTTGATGACCAGCCTTGGCCGGTGAAGTTCGGCGGCTTCGAGCAGTCCAATCACCCGGTCGGCGTCGCGTATGGCGGAAACTTCCGGTGTAGTGACGATGATGGCTTCGCTGGCGGAGCCGACGGCGTTCTTGAACCCCTGTTCGATGCCGGCGGGGCAGTCTATGAGGACGTAGTCGAAGTCCTCTTCCAGGGTGGCGCACAGCCCGCGCAGTTGCTCGGCGTCTATGCTGTTCTTGTCGCGTGTCTGTGCCGCGGGAATCAGGTAAAGCTCGTAGTCGTGCTTGTCGCGAATCATGGCTTGGTGAGGCTTGCAATGGCCTTCCAGGAGGTTGACCAGGTCGTAGACGATGCGGTTTTCAAGTCCCATGATCACGTCCAAGTTGCGGAGGCCGATGTCGGAGTCGATGACCACAACTTTGTGGCCTCTCATGGCCAGTCCGGTACCGATGTTGGCGGTGGCGGTGGTCTTGCCGACCCCGCCCTTGCCCGAGGTGATGACGATAGTCTTACCCTTCATAAAGTATCCCTCTGGTGTATCTTGCGAACCGCCCCGTGTAGGGGGAGACGTAAATGCTGCGCCGCCGGACATAGGCTATCCTGGGGCCGGCGGTCTTGGACTTGGAGCGGGAGCCGGCCGCCGGAGTAAGGCCGGTGTAGGGGCCTATCTGAAGACGGGGAGCGTCAAGGTCGAGGGCGATGATGGCGGCCTTGGGATCGCCGTCAACGCCGGCGTGGGCGATCCCCCGGAGCCGGCCGAATACCACGATGTCGCCGCCGGCCATAATTTCAGCGCCGGGGTTGACGTCGGAGAGGACCACCACGTCGCCCGGATATCGAATGGACTCGCCGGAGCGAAAGGTGGTCTTGACGAACAGCGCCTGAACGGGCTGGCCTTTGGATGAGTTTCCGGGCTTGGAGTCCTTGGCGCGGCGCAGTATGGACCAAGGCCGAGGCATCGTTTCGGTTTTGGACCGGCGGGGAGAAGGTCTGTTGGGAGGCGACTCCAAAAGGGGAGGAAGTTCTCCGGCGGGGCCTGCCTGGTCGAAATGGTCGGGAGAGCACCAAAACCGGCTGACGGTGAGGCCTGATTCGGACTCGATGACCTGTTTTATCCGGTCCAGTTCTTCTTGGGAGTGGACGCGCCGGCCAGCGTTGACGCTGATGTTACCCCTTGACCAGAGGCCGCGGTTTTCCACGAGATATTGGCGGAGGTTTTGGGCTACCTGGTCAAAAGGCGCGGAATCGTCGATGATGAAATCGACGTTGGTGCCTCTTCCGGAAACCTGGACAACCGCGGACTTGGACGCCACCCTAACTCCCCACACGCCAACACAACATTATGTCATCTTCCTTATACCAGCGTGAATTGGGGATAATCAACCAAATATGCGACCAATTTTGGATGATTTTGAAAAAGCGGCAAAATGGGGGCTTAGGAGCGAGTTGCTGCGCACAAGCCCAAAAGCGCCTTATGTTACAATTTTTTTGGGAACGAAGGGGAAACGGATGCCGGAAGCAGCGGTCTTTCAAGGCCTCCGGCGCGAGCTTGGGACCTGAGTAGTCGAGGCTGGCCGAAGTCCGCTTTAGGGAACTTCAGGGCGGCAAAAAATCCACTCCTGAGAAATTCAGACCAATGTTGAATCGTTTAATGCCGGGGACGGTAGTAGCCGTCCTGGCGCTTGCCGGGGCGCTGTTTGTGTCCATTGGCTGCGAGGAGAGCGGTCCCAGCCCGGCACCGACGGCGGAGGAGACACGCGAGGGACTGCCTGTGGAGTTCCTGCGCATGGTGGAGGTGTGGGAACTGCTGGAGCGGGAGCACATAGACGGCGGGAACCTGGACGCGCAAGCACTGAGCGACGGGGCCATCCGCGGGATGCTGGGGGCCTTGGACGACCCGTATGCGGGCTTCCTGAGCGCCGACCAATATGAACTGGAGTCGCAGGACATTCAAGGGTTTTTCGAGGGCATCGGGGCCGAGGTGGGCATGAGGGACGGGCAATTGACGATACTGGCGCCTATCCCGGACACCCCGGCGGAGAGGGCAGGCATCCGGCCGGGGGACGTCATCCTGGAGATAGAAGGGGAATCGACGCGGGGCATCAGCCTGCTGGAGGCGATAGGCAAGATCAGGGGCGAGAAGGGAACGCCGGTGGAGCTAGAGGTGCGGCACCTCAACAGCGGCGAATCGGAGGTCATCACGATAGTGCGGGGCGTTATCCCGTTGACGAGCGTCAACTTGTTGATGCAGGTGGGCCGCATTGGCCATTTGACAATTTCCAGCTTTACGGCGACGACCAACGACGAACTGGAGGAGGCCCTGGAGCGGTTCGAGCGGTCGCAAGGCGTAGGGCTGATATTGGACTTGAGAAACAATCCCGGCGGGCTTTTGTCTGCGACGGTGGACGTGACCAGCCAGTTTTTGGAAGGCGGATTGGTGCTGTACCAGGTGGACGCCAAGGGAGAGCGGAGGGAATGGGAGGTGCGCAGCGGCGGCAAGGCCAAAGATATCCCGATGGTGGTGCTGGTGAACGATTTTAGCGCCAGCGCCAGCGAGGTGGTCGTGGGGGCAATCAAGCACCATGACCGGGCGACGGTTGTCGGTGTTAAGACGTTCGGGAAAGGCAGCGTCAATAACCTGTGGCCGCTGAGCGACGGGTCCGGTGTAAATTTTACAATAGCGCATTGGTTCACTCCCGACGGCGTTCAGATAGAGGGGGAGGGCGTCCAGCCGGATATCGTGCAGGAAAACTCGGAGGACGAGTCGGAAGACTTGCAGTTCGACCGGGCATTAGAGATCCTGCAGGAGCAGATAGCCCAGGGCAGCTAGACGTGGCCAAGAAGAAAGCATCGGACGGGAAACCCAAGAGCCGGGCCGTAGCGACCAACAAGCGGGCTTTATTTAACTACGAGATACTGGACCGCTACGAGGCCGGGCTGGTTTTGACGGGGACCGAAATCAAGTCTGTCAGAGCCGGGAAGGCGGACCTGAGCGACGGGTATGCCAGGCCGGTAAACGACGAGTTGTGGCTGGTGAACACGTACATTGCCCCGTATGACCCTGCCAGCACCTATAACCACGACACGAGACGGGCGCGCAAGCTGCTGCTGCACCGGGAGCAGATTGAGACACTGGCGGGCCAGGTTGCGGAGAAGCGGCTGACGATAGTGCCGCTGCGGCTATACATCAAGGGACACGTGGCCAAGGTTGAACTGGCGCTGGCGAGGGGAAAACGGCAATACGACAAGCGCCGGGCGATAGTCGATAAAGAGATGGACTTGGCGGCGCGGCGGGCGTTGCGGTCTACCAACTAGCTTGGGGGGCTTGCGACGGCCGCGCCCCGTAGAACTTTCAGGTTATTTGCGACGGGCGGCGGGTGTGTGTCGAGTAGGCGCCCCGCGGGACGTTATCTAGGAGCTAGTACATGATCAGGGCGTTCAGGGGCAAAACCCCCAAGGTGGCGGCAACGGCGTGGGTCAGCGAGTTTGCCTACGTGGTGGGCGACGTGGAGATTGGGGAGTACAGCAGCGTGTGGCCGGGGGTCGTAGTCCGGGGCGATGGAGAGGAAAAGATCGTCATCGGGAATAATGTCAATATACAGGAAGGGTCAGTGGTGCATGGGGACGGCCTGGTGATAGAAGACAACGTGACCATTGGGCACTGCGTGGTAGTGCACTGCAAGCGAATTGGCGAGGGTTCGCTGCTGGGGAACAACTGCACGGTGCTTTTCCGGGTGAGACTGGGGCGGGAGTGTTTGATTGCGGCCAACTCGGTGGTGCTTTCCAGGACGGAGATCCCGGACAGGTCGTTCGTTACTGGGGTCCCTGGGGTGATCAAGCGGGAGGTGAGCGCGGCCCAGGCCAAGGAGATGAAGGACACGGCCACGGAGAATGCGGAGCTGGCCCAAGAGTATTTGGAGAGCGGGTTGTAGGGCAGGCCCTACGACAGGCTCAGGGCAGGCTCGGTGTGGATGCTGGTATGGGGCTCGTGGCGCGAGATTCCCGCCTGCGCGGGAATGACAGGTTGGGGGCGGGAATGACTGGGTGGGTACTGGTGTGTAAGAGTGACTGGAATAAGGCCGGTTGGGGTGTTCGCTATCAGCCGACGCAGGCCAGGCCCTGCTGCTTGATGTCACTAAGTCGCGCTGGGCCAATCCCGCTTACGCGGATCAGGTCGTCTACTGACGAAAAGGGGCGGGTTTGGATGATTGCCTGCGCCCGGGCCGGCCCCACGTGCTTGATCTGTTCGAGCTGCGTAGCTGAAGCGGAATTGATGTCTACTTGATTCCCAGAGCAACCCGTCCCGCCGTTTGGAGGCTCCGGCGTCAAGGTAGGCGATGCGGTGGGCGTCGGAGTTGGTTCAAGAGTAGGAGCGGATGTCGGCGTGGGCCCCGGTGTCTGTTCGGGTGTGGGAGTGACCTGGGCGGTGGGACTGGAAGTCGGCGTCGGTGTAGGCTGGGGCATCTGAGTCAATACAACCAGAGCAGCCGGACCGGCCGGCCCCTGCGGCCCTTGTTCCCCTTGGTCTCCTTGTGGCCCCTGCGGCCCTTGTGTTCCAGCGTCTCCTTTCTCCCCCTTTTCACCCGGAGAACCGACAGAACCTCTAGGTCCCGGTTCCCCAGCCGGGCCTTGTTCGCCAGGTATACCGCTTAGCCCGCGTTCTCCTTGCGGCCCCGGTTCACCTTGGAGTCCTGTTGCTCCTTGTACTCCTCGCTCGCCCTGCAGCCCCGCAGGCCCGGGTTCTCCCTGGGGTCCCTGTATAACTTCCTCTCGAACGATGCGTCGTATATCATCTTCTGTCAGGGCATTAGTGCAAGCCATTGCCGCCAAGGCTAACGATCCAAGTAGAAGGGCTAAGACAAGTCGCAAATAAAGCCCCCTCGCAGCCGTGGACCGGGTAGGCGCTCCAAGTTGAAGATGACCAAGTGTTCTCCTGAAGCTATGTTCTTTAGGGAATTGTTCAAGAGTTTCGGTCGCCTGAGCGAAGATTCTAGTACGCCCGCAACGATATTTGCGTGGGAGTTTGAACCGGCGCTGGCCGGGGTCTGCCCTGATTTGGCGACTCAACGCCGCGGTTGCGCGGCTTGGATACGATTGGTATGATATTTTAACAGCGGAAAGGGTCATATCAGGGGTTTGAAGCTATAGTTCCGGCAAATCACTTGCAAGGGAGCGAATAGGAGGGCACGATGGAAAAGGGCAGCAACGTCATAAATGCGGGTCCCGTGGACTTCGTGTTGAAGTATCGGGCGGAGATCATGGACGACCAGGGGCTGAGCCTGAAGGTCTACTCCAAGGCGGATGAGAAGGACACGGAGATTCTCCGGTTTGACTGTTTCGACCAGGCGCCCCACTATCACTACGGTCCGGAGAACTTCAATATCCGGCTGTACCTGGACAAGACCACGGCCGGGAATCCGGTGAGTTGGATGCTGGACAACATCCGGAACAACCTGCCGGCGATGGTGCGCCGGGCCGGTTATGAAGAACTGGCCGACGACCTGGAAGCAAACCCGGTGCCAGAGGCTACCTTGGATGAACTGGAGGCGACATCCCGCAGGATCGCCCTGGAAGACCGCCGCACCGTGCTGCATACGATGCGGGAGATGGAAGATGGCGACATGATCGAGGCCGGCAATATCAGGTTCGGCCTGGAGTTCCGCCACATCCCGGCCGTGAAAAACGGCGGGGTAGCGATTCACGTGCTGGCGGATATCGCCGACCAGGAAGTGGAGATACTGGCGTTCGACTGTTTCAAGGATGCGCCCCACTATCACTACGGGCCGCGGAACCAGGACGTGCGAATATACTGGGACGTGACGACCTCAGGGGACACCCTGCAATGGACTCTCGACCAGTTCAAGAGCGGGAAACTGCGGTCTATGATCGAGCGGGCTGGGTATCCCACGGTGGCCTCCGACTTGGACGAGAGGCTGATCCAGGAAAAGATGCGCAAGGTAGAGGAGCGGTGCATGGCCCTAGAAGCGGAGAACATGCCCAAGATTGGGGCGGCCGCTTAATCAGGACCAAGCCAAGGCGCCGGTTTTGGCCGGCTTGAGTAGGGCTGAGAGGGCTCCGATGCGTCGGAGCCCTTTACTTTTGCGGCGGGCAACGGTCTGCGCGGTGTTGTCCGATGGAAGATGGACTAGCCGGGGAGTAAGTCGTGAGGTCTGCCGGTCAGGGTTGGTCGGCGGCGGCGGGGGGAGGGGGCGCGACGCGGGGGATGCCGCCGAAGCGCAGCCTTAGCAGGCCCATCAGGTCCTCGGCGGCTGTGCCGGCTATGCTGACGGTGCTGTTGGGGTCGTCGTCCCACTTCACTGGGACTTCATTTATCCGATAGCCCCTCTTGGCGGCGATAATCAACAACTCGGTGTCGAAGAACCAGTTGTCGTTCTTGACGTGGGGGAGAATGGCCCGGGCTGCCTGGCGGGTTAAGGCCTTGAAGCCGCATTGGGCGTCGCGGAAGGGCGTGAAGAACATGGACCTAATCAGCAGGTTGTAGCTGCGGGAGACGACTTCGCGTTTGATGGAGCGGGTGACCCTTGATCCCTTGCTCAAACGGCTGCCGATGGCGATGTGGCAACCCTGCTCCAGGGAGTCTATCAACTGGGGGAAGTGGGACAGGTCGGTGGACAAGTCCACATCCATGTAACTGACGATGTCGGCGGCGCTGTCCATCCAGGCCGTCCTGAGTGCGCGGCCACGGCCTTTGCGTGGTATGTGGACGTAGTTGACGCCTGCATAGCGCTCGCACAACATCTCGGAGACGGACTGGGTCTTGTCGGTGGAGGCATTGTCGGCGATGACTATCTGCCAAGGGTTGCGGAGGTTGGCCTTCAGGAAATCGGCAAGAATGACGATGCTGCGCGGCAGGGCCCGCTCCTCGTTGAAAACGGGAATCACTATGTCTACGGTGGCCGCCATCCCTGTCTCCGCCCCAGGCTTTACCCTGTTGTCGAATGGGGCGACTGGTGTGCTATCTCCAAAGTAACTTAGCGCTCCGGGGCTGTCGGCTAGTGCCGGAAGTGGCGCACCCCGGTGAAAACCATGGTCAGGCCGGCGGCATCGGCCGCTTCTATGACCTCGGAGTCCCTGATGGAGCCGCCGGGCTGGACGATTGCCTCGACGCCTGCCTCGGCCGCCAACTGGATATTGTCGGGGAAGGGAAAGAAGGCGTCGGAGGCAAGGACGCTGCCGCGGGCCTTGTCTCCGGCGGTGCGCTGGGAGAGATGGACGCTGACGACCCGGTTGGGTTGGCCGGCGCCCATGCCCACCATGGCGCGGTCCTTGGCGAAGACGATGGCATTGGACTTGATGTGCTTGGCCGCCTTCCAGGCAAAGGCCAGGTCCTGGAGTTCCTGCTTGGTCGGCCGGCGGTTGGTGACGGTCTTCCAGGTCGATGGCTCTTCGCTGACGTCGTCTGTGTCCTGGACCAGCAGGCCGCCGCTGACGGGCCGCAGGTCGTACCCGGCTGGGCCGTTGGCTTGTTCTACCGCGAGGATTCTGAGGTTGCGTTTCTTTTGCAAGGTTTCCAAGGCCTCCGGCTCGTATCCCGGGGCGACCACGACCTCGTAGAACACCGGACCCATGGCCTGGGCGGCGGCCACGGTGACCGGGCGGTTGAAGCCGACAATGCCGCCGAAAGCGGAGACGGAGTCGCCTTCATAGGCGAGGCGGTAGGCCTCGGCCTGGTCGTCGTTACAGGCGAGGCCGCAGGGGTTGCCGTGTTTGACGACAGCGACGGTTGAATCTTCGAAGTCGCTGACGGTGCGCCAAACAGCGTCGGCGTCCATCAAGTTGTTGTAAGAAAGTTCGCGGCCATGCAACTGGCGTGCTCCGGCGAGGCCGTGGGCCGGCGCGCCCGCCGGGGTGTAGAGTGCGCCCCGCTGGTGCGGGTTCTCGCCGTAGCGGAGAGAGGCGGTGCGGGTAAGAGAGAAGGCCAGGCTTCCGGGTAGTTCGGAGGTTTCCGCGGCATCGCCCGCCAGGTAAGCGGCCACTGCGGTATCGTACTCGGATACGTGGCGGAAGGCCTTGGCGGCGAGCCGGCGGCGGTCTTCCGCGGTGAGGCCGTCGCCCGAAGTTGTGTCAGTAATCTTGTCGGCTACCCAGGAGTAGTCGGCGGGGTCGACGACGACAGTTACGGCCGGGAAGTTTTTGGCTGCGGCCCTCAGCATGGTGGGCCCGCCGATGTCTATATTCTCTAGAGCCTCGGCGAGGGTGACGCCGGGCTTGCTTATGGTCTGGACGAAGGGGTACAGGTTCACCACCACCATGTCGATTGGTTCTATGCCGTGCCGCGCCAGTTCGGCCAGGTGGTCCGGGGAGTCCCGCCGGGCCAGCAGGCCCCCGTGTATGACCGGGTGGAGGGTCTTCACCCGCCCCTCCAGGATTTCCGGGGAGCCGGTGACGTCGGAGACCTGCCGCACGGCCAGGCCGCCTTGCCCGGCCAGGGCGCTGTGGGTGCCGCCGGTGCTGATAAGCTCGAACCCGGCTTGGGCCAGCCGCGCGGCAAACTCGACAACGCCGGTCTTATCGTAAACGCTCAGTAACGCTCTCAATTTCAGGGCTACTCCTCAGCTAATGTTCCAGAGAACGTGGCAGCCGGCGGAAGGAATAATCATCTAGCTACTGACCAAGGACACCTGGCCGCCGTCTTCCCGTTCGACGATGCGGCCGACGGCGGCGGCATCAGGGAGCAGGTCTTGCAGGGGAGCGACGTTCTCCTCGCTGCAGACGGCCACCATGCCAAGGCCCATGTTGAAGACGCGGTACATTTCTTCTTGTGGGATATTTCCGGTGCGTTGGGTCAGTTGGAAGATGGGATGGATTTGCCAGGACCCCAGTTGGAATGATGCGGCTACGTCCTTGGGCAGGATGGCGGGCATTTTCCCGGGCAGGCCGCCGCCGGTTATGTGGGCCAGCCCCTTGACCAGGCCAAGAGCGGGCCGCAGATACGGGTAGTAGCATCGGTGGCGGAGGAGCAACTCCTCCCCCAGCCCATGGCCGAGGTCGTCGTAGCGTTGGAACAAGGCGGAGGGATTTTCGTCTATGCCGAATACCCGGCGCACCAGGGAGAATCCGTTGGTATGCACGCCGGAGGATGGAATGCCGAGCAGAATGTCGCCGGGGCGGATGTTCTTGCCATCAATGAGCCGGTCAAGCTCCACCGCTCCAACGACGAATCCGGCGAGGTCGAATTCGCCGGAGGAGTAGACGCCGGGGAGTTGGGCCGTTTCACCGCCAATCAAGGCGCAGTTCGCCTCTCTGCAGCCCCAGACTATGCCCCTGACCAAGGTGTCCATCTGCTGCTCGCCCAGGGCGCTGAAGGCAACATAGTCGAGAAAGAAGAGGGGAGCGGCGCCCCTGGTGAGGATGTCGTTGACGTTGAGGGAGACGAGATCCTGGCCTACTGACTCGAAGTGGTCCAGGTGGGCGGCTATCTTGAGCTTGGTGCCCACGCCGTCTGTGCTGGCCACCAGGACCGGGTTTTCATACCCGGTAAGCCGGTACAGGCCGGCGAAGCTGCCCGCCGAATCTAAGACTTCGGGGCCGTGGCTCATGGCGGCGAAGGCCTTGATTCGGTCCTTCAATCCGTCCATAGCGTCCAGGTCAACCCCGGACAGCCGATAAGCGTCACTGGTCAACTCGACACACTCTCACCCACGCATCCCCCAACGGCGTGAGGGGCGTTACTGGACTACCGGCCCAAACTCAGGGGGCTAACCGTCATGACGGGATTGGGCAGCTTGTTTTTCGTCGGCTTGCTCCAAGGCAATCTTGGAAAGCTCAAGCTGGACCGGCACGGGGTAGTTGCCGGTGAAACAGGCGTTGCAAAATCCTCCGCCGGCGCCGTCGACGACTTCCATGAGGCCGTCGACGCTGAGGTAGCCAAGGGAGTCGGCATCTATAATCCGTTGAATTTGCTTGACGCTGTTGTTGTTGGCGATAAGCTCGCGGCGGGTGGGTATGTCGACCCCCAAGTGGCAGGGGTACTTGATGGGGGGGGCGCACACCCGGACGTGCACCTCCCGAGCGCCCGCCTTGCGGAGCAGCCCGACCACGTGGGGCGTGGTGGTGCCGCGGACGATGCTGTCGTCGACCACCACCAGCCGTTGGCCCTTGATTACCTCGGCCAGGGGATTGAACTTTTGGCGCACCCCCAAATCGCGAATCTGCTGCTCAGGCTCGATGAAGGTGCGGCCTACGTAGCGGTTCTTAATCAACCCTTCGCTATACGGGATACCGGACTCGCGGGCATAGCCGACGGCGGCGGCGATGGAGGAGTCGGGTATGCCGATGACCAGGTCGGCGTCAACTGGATGCTCGCGTGCAAGCTGGGCGCCAAGGTCCTGACGTACCGAGTGGACTAGCTTGCCGTCGAGTTGAGTGTCGGGCCGGGAGAAATATATGAACTCGAATACGCACAAGGCCCGCTCGCCATTGCTTCCCGACCATGTGGACGATCTAAGGCCGTTGCTGTCGATTGCTATGACTTCGCCAGGCTCCAACTCGCGTTGGTAGGTGGCGCCCACGTGGTCCAGGGCGCAACTCTCGGAGGCGACGACCCAGCCGTCGTTCAGGCGGCCTAGACAGAGGGGGCGTATGCCCATGGGGTCGCGCGCGGCTAGGAGAGTATCCACCGTCAGGGAGACTACTGAATATGCCCCTTCGACCTGGCGCATGCAGTGGAAAAACCGCTCCTCCCAGGTGGAGCCGTTGGCGTTGGCCAGCAAATAGGCGAAGACTTCAGTGTCGGTGGTGGAACTGAAAGTGCAGCCCCAGCCCTTTTGAAGGTGGTCCCTGAGTTGCAGTGCGTTGGTCAGGTTGCCATTGCTGGCGAGGGCCACCTGACCGTGATGCCCCTGGACCAGGATTGGCTGGGCATTGCACAACTGGCTGCTGCCGGTGGTGGAGTAGCGGGTGTGGCCGATGGCGAAATCGCCGGAGAGGGGATAGAAGTCGGGCTCTCTGAAAATCTGGCTGACGAGGCCCATTTCGGAGTGGACGTTGATGCCGGAGCCGTTGGAGGCGGCGATGCCGGCGCTTTCCTGGCCCCGGTGCTGGAGGGCGAACAGGCCAAAGAAGGCCAAGCGGCTGGCCTCCCCACCAGGCACATAAGCCGCCACGACCCCACACTCCTCACGCGGGTGATCAAAGGGCGATTGGAACTCGAAAGAGTCCAAGTGTCTCCTCACCTGGTTATTGTATTTTCATATAGGACTCAGGTCAACCGGGGGGTGATTCGCTAAACTCACGTTCCAAGCGAAACCGGCTATACGACTGATATTGGTTTCTAATGAAGTAATGATTGAGGCACTGGCCAATCTAGTTCGGCGAGCCTATCCTGCGGAACCTTTCCGTGAGTTTCAAATGCCTTCTGAAGCCGAGTGCTGAGCCATAAGAGGCCATCGTCGGAGAGTTCGACAGCAGCCTGTTGCATATAGGCAGACCTCGGATTGGTGTTTCCCGCACCCCGAGAGGCATTTTCTTTGCGTTGAGACGAATGAATTGGCCTTCAGAGTATCCATCAACTCGTTAAGCGAAATGCCGTTCTTCATTGAGCCGGCGACAAATTCGGCATGATGTACTCGTATATATCGAGGGTAGTCTTTTTTCCATGGCCGCTTTTGGGATTTCTTCCTCTGTAGCGTCGTCTCTTCCTGCCTTTGTACTCCATTCTCAATAGCCCTTCCGCAGATACGAACATCGTTGGGGGTTCCGGGTAAGCCAACCCATAAAGAGAACAGCGCCGTCCCTGACTCCTCTAGGCCGCTTTTTTGCAGGATAGCAAGCAGCCCAATGGCAACCCCCTCCCTCAATATGCTCCAAAGTAGAGTCAGCTAATGGAAAGCGGTTGTTGCCCGTACCGAGGAACTTCACAAAAGCCTGACGTGCTTCACTGACAACAATCGGGACCTGATGATATGGAGTGCCGACAACACCAACATCGGCACCGAAATCGACGAGAGGACCGACGTCTTTGGGATGGCCTCCACGAATATGAAAGTCCGTAACAACTCGGTCCCATTCGTCGACTTGGGCGTGTTTTAGGTCATCGCTAGCCCTTTCCCACAAACCATCGAAATAGGTTCTGCACTCTTCAATAATTGCTGAATCGTCTGTGACTATGCCAAGCTCATGGTTTCGTCCTAGGGCAGCTTGCGTAAGATTGGCTGAGGTAATGATCGCTCGGCTATGGCCGAAAAGGTACAATTTGGCGTGAAGATTGCGTATACCGCGAACCCTAGCGTCGGCATCAAGTAGCTTCCGCAAGGCGGCGACGTCGCTGACGCCTTCGGCAAAATCGTCAAGATTAAATCTGGTTATGACCTGAATTTTGCCAGGACGGTGCGCCAATAGACGCTCAATGGAATCTGCTTTCACAAAGGGGCATACAATACATAGTTCGTCGGCGTTTGATAGGGCATTTTCGAATTCCTGATACCATCCCGTATCAATTAACCGAATGGTCATGAGGCCAACGTCCTTTTTGCGCTCAGCAAGATAAGTCCCGTATCACCGTCCCGCTAATCTAAGTGGCTCTGGTTTAGCTACGGGGCGCCGGCATGATGGTCACTTTGCGGTTGTCTCCCACGCCCATGCTTTCGGTGTTGACGCCCGGGTATTCGGACAAGGTGGTGTGGATAATGCGCCGGTCGGCGGGAGACATGGGTTCCAGGGTGACGCTGCGGTTGGACTGGACGACCCGGCTGGCGACCTTGGCGGCCATATCCCGCAGCGAACTCTCGCGCCGCTTACGGTAACCCTCTACGTCGAGGATGACCCGCACGTCTTCTCCGAATTGCTTCCTGACGATGAGATTGACCAGGAACTGGAGGGATTGGAGGGTCATGCCGCGGCGGCCAATCAGAAGGCCCGAGTCGTCGCCGCTGAGGTCGATGATGGGCCCGCCGGCTTCGGGGTCGTGCGCGGCCCTCAAGGTCCGGCTGACGTTCACCCGGGCGGCGCCGAGAATTTTGCTGAGGGTCTCGTTGGCCGCGGAGGCGGCGCTGCCTCCCTTGGCGACCTTGGTGACCCGGACGCGGGCAAGCTCTGCCCCAATGCCGAGGAAACCGGACTTTCCTCTACTTAGTATTTCTACCTCGGCCTCGTCGCGGTCGGCGTCTAGCTCTTTGAGGGCCAGCTCTATTGCTTCTTCGACGGACCGGCCGGTCATTACTCGTACTTCCATTTTCAACCATCTCCTGGGGCTCTTCTTCCCGCGCCGGCTGGCTGGGTTCAGGTTCCGGCTCCGCCTTGGGGAAAAGCGGGAAGATAGGAGTCCACCCGATTATAAAGTATTGTATGCCTATGCCGATGATATTGGAGACAATCCAGTACAGGGCGAGACCGCTGGGGAATGACAGCGAAAAGAAGGCTATCATCAGGGGCATCATCCACAGCATCATGGTTTGGTTGCCCTGCTGGCGGGGGTCTGTGGACGGGGTCATGGTCATCTTCTGTTGGACCCAAGTGGTAACGAACACGAGTATGGGGATTGGCAGGGTCAGGGGGTCGGGTTCGGACAGGTCCAACCAGAGGAACTTGGGGTCCAGAGGAGCGAAGGAGAACGTGGCGGCGAAGGGCCAGACACCATAAATCTTTTCGGACAGACCGACAAGGTCGTCGGGCCTAGTGTAGAGAGTCTGGACCAGGATGCGGTAGAGGCCGAATAGGATAGGAATCTGGATGACCAGGGGACCCAGGCAGCCGATGGGGTTCACGCCCGCTTCGCGATAGAGGCGCATGGTCTCCTGGGACACGCGAGTGCGGTCGCGTCCGTAGCGGGTCTGAATCTCCCGGAGCTTGGGCTGGAGATTGCTCATCGACCGCATCTGGCGTATCTGGCGGACGGTGAGGGGCAGTGTGACCAACCTGACCAGGACAGTAAAGAGGATGATGGCGAGGCCCATCTGGCTGAAGCTGATGACGTACAAGACCATCAGCGTGTTCAACATGGGCCGAATGATCAAATCGGTCCAGGGGTTGAAAGCGGCCTGCACCACGGGGCTGGCGATATCGATTAAGGCCCAGAAGGCCTCCAATGCATCCTACCTTTCAGGACACCAAGTCAAGCGGTTGGGTCCAAGCTAGTCTTGGCAACTGCTGTTGGATTTGGTGTCCCAGCACCATGTTTTCTCAAGATTGGGCCGGGCGCGGTCGAAAAAGATGTCAAGGCGTACGACGGCGCTGTCCTGCGTTCCGACGTACACGGTGTTGCCGTTGACGAACAGGGGCGCCTTGACCTCTGAGTTGGTGACAAACTCGGAGTCAATCATGCGGTCGGCGTCGCCTGCGCCGGGGTCTGTGCTCAACAGGGTTAACTGGCGGCCGTTCTTCGCCGCTACGACCAGGATGTCAGATACCAGGGCAGGCCGGGACACTATTGCCGATCCCAAGTCGTAGGTCCAGAGGAGACCGCCCTGCCTGTCTACGGCGTAGACCTTGCCGTCCATGTTGGGAGCGAATATCGTGCTATCGTTGGCGACGGCTCCGGCCCAAAACCAGTTGTCTCCCTGTAACTCCCACCTCTTGGCGCCGGTTTCGGCTTCGAGGGCGTATAGCTTCTTGTCAAAGGAGCCGACCACCACCATGTCTTGGAACAACAGCGGCTTGCCGGCCACCGCGCCGCCGGTGGCAAACCGCCATTCTTCCGTTCCGTCAACAAGGTTGACGGCGTATACATTGTGGTCGTGAGAGCCGAAGTATGCAAGCCCGTCTTGTAGCGCGGGAGTGGACCAAATCTTGTCGCCGCTAGGGAAGGTCCACAGGGGGTTGCCGCCGAATTCGGCATCGTAGGCGTACAGATTGCCGTCTTCGGACCCGACAAAGACCATTGGAGCTTGCGGGTCGTCATGAAGGGCCGGGCCGCCGACAAGGGGCAGGGGAGAGGTATCGGGACCTTGCTGCACAGGCTGGGCCCAACTGCGGTCCTCGCCGCCGCCGGTCCTGGCGTCGGTGTCGACGGCGCGCAAGTAGCCGTCTACCCCGGCAATGTACATCACGCCGCCGTCGAATAGAGGTGTGTCATAGGCGCCTTGATTCTCCGACTGCCCGCAGCCGGCAATGGCCAAGGACAGGACGGCAACGGCCGCCGCAAGGAACAGGCGCTTTCCGGCTATTGCGCTCACCTATCGCCCCGGTCTTGCGGCAGGTTCCACTCGGCGCTGGGGTCGCCCAAGCCGTCGTCTTGCAGGGCTAGGATTCCTCCTTGCTTGGTGGCGACGAACACGGTGAACCGGCCGGGTTGGCTGCGGTCGCCACTGATGGACAAGATGGGGGCCTGGCCGGGGTGGGCCTGAGGCCCGGTGCCGTCCACTCCACGGACGACCACCAGTTGTTGCTCCCTGGTGGCGGTAATCCGCATCCGCTCATCGCCAATTTGGATTACTTGGCCCGGGTCGAAACGGGTGATGTCGGTCACAGTAACGGTGGTGTCCAGGGGTTCGACGTTCCTGGCCTGGTCTACGGTAACGCCGGTATCGACGGGGATTGCTACGGCGGCGACGGGAGACCAACCGCTGCTGGTGTCGCCGAGGCCGGCGGTGTCGGTGCAGGCTGCAAAGGCCAGGGAGAAGGCGGCGCAGGCTAGCAATAGCATCACTCGGCCCACCGGGCGGGTCTTGGACCTACCGGAGCCGGCTGTTGAACGGTGTTCGGGTTTCTGGAAAAGTTTTAGGGAGTTTTGCAACGAACGATCAGGAAATGCTACTGGCATCTTTTCATGTCATGGCACCGGATCGTAGCCCATGCCGCCGAAAGGATGGCAGCGGGCGAGACGCTTCAGCCCCATCCAAGCGCCTTTTACGGCGCCGTACTTCTCCACGGCTTCGTGGGAATAGTGGGAGCAGGTAGGGGTGTAGCGGCAAGCCGACGGCAAGTAGGGAGATATTGCCCTTTGGTACAGCGATATGGCGAACAAAGGGAGTCGTTTCATGCGGAGGATTCCGCCTGGCGACATTCTCGAGCAGGGGCGGCGTCGGTTTGCGCCAATCGCTTGCGGCGCAGCAAATTGTCGGCGGCCTTTTGCAACTTTTGGTAGGTGGCCTTCTCGGAACCCTTTCGGGCTATGAATATAGCGTCCCATCCCGCGGCGACGGGTCGGGTGCGGACTGCTTCCCGCAACCTGCGCTTCACCTTATTCCTGACCACGGCGTTGCCGATTCGCTTGCTGACCACGAAGCCGAAACGGGTCTGGTCCGTTTCATTGGGAAGCACCCGTATCACCAGTAAACGATTGGCCGCGCTGCTGCCGTCTTTGTGGATTTGAGAAAACCGCTTGGCGCCGGTTAGGCGGGACCTGCGCTGCATGGACAGACAAAGGCAGGCGCAGGACTAGACCGTCAACCGGTGTCGTCCCTTGAACCGCCGCCGCCGGAGGATGGCGCGTCCGTCGGAAGTGCTGGAGCGGGCCCGGAAACCGTGGACCCTGGCGCGGCGGCGCTTTTTAGGCTGATAAGTGCGTTTAGGCAAATCGGGACACCTTTCTTCGGAAGGGATTATATGGCCCGCGAGAATCAAGAGTCAATAGCGATGGGCGCGGTCTGAAGGCGTTAAAAAGGGGTTGGGCCGGGCGACAGATCGTCGAATTTGTAGTAAAATATTAAGTATGGTTGACCTGAAAATGTGGCTGCGCGGCCAAGGTTTGAGCGTGAGAGAGCTTGCCGAACAATTGGACGCGCCGCAGAAGACCGTGGAGGACTGGGTATATAGGGGGGTGGTGCCGTCGCCGGCGAATCTGGAGCGGTTGACCGACTTCATCAATTGCGCCCACCACTGGGTAATTGACAGCGCCAACGGTCCATTTAGCCAAGGACGATGCCAACGGTGCGGCGAGACGCGACAGTTCAGGAACTCCAGCGAAGCTACGACGCCGTGGCTGTACCGGCAGTATCAACCGAAGACCCCCTGAGGCGGTCCACCGGCGGGTAAGACATCCTCGCGCACCTGCGACGCGGCCCAATATTTCCATTCGTTAACCCCTAAGCGTTCTACGGCTTGTAATTCCCTATTCGTTCTTCACCTGTGCAAAGGTCTCTTGCGCGGGGTGTCGGGTACGTTTCTGTGCTTCGACAAGCCCAACACGAACGGAGGGCAAGCCCCTCGGCGAGGGCCTGCTTACCGTATGTCAGGCAACACACAGGGGGTTCTCGTCAACCAGCCGAGCGACGGGCCAATTTAGCGGCCAGAGTTGTTACCGGCCTCCGCTTACGTCGATGGTCACGCCAGTGATGTAGTCGGACTCGGCCGACGACAGGAAGGCGACGGCGTTGGCCTGGTCCACCGGCTGACCCAGCCGCCTCATGGGTATGCGGTCGGTGAAGACCCGCTTCTCAGCTTCGGTCTTGTTGGCCCAACTGCTTTGCGCCCTGCCGGTCAAGGTAACCCCCGGAGCGATGGCGTTGCAGTTTATCCCGAAGGGGCCCAATTCAGTAGAAACCTTCTTGGTGAAGGCAATGATGCCCGCCTTGGCCGCAACGTAGGCGGTGTTGGTGTCGCCCACGGCGCGGCCGGAAATCGAGGAGAAGTTGACTATCTTGCCGCTGCCCTGCTTCTTCATGTGCGGCGCGACGGCCTTGGTGCACAAGAAAGTACCGCGGAGATTGAACTCGATAGACGTATCCCATTCCTCCGGGCTCAACTCTTCCACTAAAGCTGCGTTGTTAGCCATGAGGGCGGACTTGTTCCCGTCGGTGTCCACCAGCACGTTGCTGCCGCCCACGGCGTTCACCAGGATGTCGATTCGACCGAACTTATCGACAATCGAGTCCACCATTTGCTCCACTTCTGCGGTATCCAGCACGTTGGCCTGCATGGTGGTCACGTCACCGCCGGCGGCTTCAATCTCCTCGGCCATCGCTGCCAGGCCCGGGGCGCTTATGTCAACCGCCACCAGCTTGGCGCCTTCGCCCGCCATTATCTTGGCGGTGGCCTGTCCTATACCGCTGGCTGCGGCGGTAATCACCGCCACTTTGTCTTGAAACCTCATTGCTACATCCCTTTGCCGCATCCCTGGGCGGGTGCTCCGCTCCTGGCACGCTGAGTTTACTGAAATTGGGCCTCTTGGAAACGCCCGGACTATACTACGGCGCATAGGGTGCGTCAACCGGAGCAGGGTGGCCGGCAACCCCTAACCCGCAACCCGTCGGTTCCGTCCCCCACGTCATTCCGAAGCGCAGCGAGGAATCTCAAATCCCCAGCGCCAGCCTGCCCATGGCCGCCTTAGACCCCCAACCCGTCATCCCCGGGCCCCGCCCCTGTCATTCCGAAGCGCAGCGAGGAATATAAAATCCTTGCCCCCAACTCACTCTCCCGGATCAGTACGCACTGAGCACTCATTCCCCCTCGCTCACCCTGAGCCCGTCGAAGGGCAAGCCCCAACCCGTCATGTCCGCCCCCCGCCCTTCCGAGCCCTTCCCCCGTCGTACCAGTGCCATTACCCCTGGCCAAATGCCCCTCTACTGACACTTGCCCCTTGCACCTCCCCCGCTCACCATCTACCCTATCGACAGGTAACACTGACTAGTTACCAAATCCGGCCACCAGCCACTGAGGCTCCAATGCCGAAAAGAGCAATATCCAATAGCCAACTCCCAGCAAGAACGGCGAATGCTCACAAGAATTTAAGCCCTTCTGTGTTCTTGCGGGAACTAACGATATGAACTTTAAGGAACTTCAAACACAGCAGAAGTTGCGAGGAGGGTATTACACACCGGACGATCTCGCGGATTTCCTTACACGATGGGCTGCTGGAGCCAACCCCGCCTCCATTTTGGAACCCAGTTGCGGTGACGGGGTGTTTTTCAAGACGATCGCTTCGCGTATCGGTAACCCGACAGTGACTGCTTTTGAAGTTGATAGACAGGAGGCGGAGAAAGCAATTGGCCAGGCTATATCCTCTAAATTGACTAAAGCCAATATACGGGCGAATGATTTCCTCGGCTGGGCTCTAGACGCTTTATGGAGGGGGATACGGTTCGATGCCGTTCTCGGCAATCCTCCGTTTATTCGTTACCAATTTCTCCCCCCACCTTTTCAGGCCCGTGCCGAGAACATCTTCAATACACTGAATTGCAAGTTCACGAAGCACACAAATGCGTGGGTCCCTTTCGTCATGGCGTCCTTTGCTCTGCTCCGTCCTGGTGGCCGGCTCGCAATGGTAGTACCGGCGGAGATTATTCATCTCATGCACGCCGGGTCGTTGAGAACATTCCTAGGTCGGGCTGCCAGACGGATGGTAATCGTGGATCCTGACGAGATCTGGTTTTCTGGGACACTTCAAGGTGCCGTTCTGCTCCTCGCAGAGAAAAGGCGTGGGGAGCATGATAGCCCACAAGGACTTAGCCATTTGTCCCGTTCGAGGACGCGAGTTCGTCCGTTGGGACCCGGAGGGCGTGTTTAATGCTGCTTCGCCGATGAACGGAAAAACAGTCGAAGGTAAGTGGACTAGGGCGCTGTTGAAGCCTCAAACACGAGAGCTACTAGACGAATTGGCGGCGTCGAGATCCATCCGTCGGTTTGACGAAGTGGCTGAGGTTGATGTTGGAATCGTTACTGGAGCGAATAAATTCTTTCTCGTTCAGGATAAGACGGTCAGGCAGTTTGGTCTTGAGCAATGGGCACATCCTATGTTCGGCCGTAGCGAGCACTGCCCGGGGCGTGATTTATGACGAATCCCAACACAGGTCCAATGCAGCCAAGGGGAACCCTACCAACTTTCTCTGGTTCCAAGATAGCGCGGTGGAGGAATCTCATCGTGCGAAATCATATATCCAGTGGGGAGAGAATCTAGGGCTACATACTCGTTACAAATGCAGTGTCCGCAAGCCGTGGTACGCGGTTCCATCCGTCTATGCCACCGAAGTTGGTATGCTCAAGCGGTCGCACGATACGCCTCGGCTAATTCTCAACGAACTTAGGGCGTATACCACTGACACCTCTTACCGCATCCGCGCCAAGGAAGGTACATCAGAGCAACTCGTGTTTAGCTTCATGAACGCGTTGACCGCTCTAAGCGCGGAGCTAGAAGGGCGCCACTATGGAGGCGGAGTTCTGGAACTGGTCCCGTCGGAGATAGAACGCCTATTGGTCCCAGTCCCTTCTGGCCTGGCGACCGACATCAATGGACTTGACAATCTGGTGCGGTCTCGAACTACGGACATCGTCTTGGAACACCAGAGCCGACTCATTCTTGGCGCTATCGGTCTCACTAGAGAAGACCAAGACGAACTGATGAGCGGCTGGAGTAAACTCCGCGATAGGCGCCATCGAGTATCTTCGCGAAGCAGACTAGTCGATTTCCAGAACGAATAGCCCTAAGTCT
Organism: Dehalococcoidia bacterium; assembly: GCA_963668505.2. Lineage (GTDB taxonomy): Bacteria > Chloroflexota > Dehalococcoidia > Lucifugimonadales > UBA3495. The sequence continues at coordinate 32,347 of CAXXWY010000017.1, forward strand.
GTGCTGTCGCGATATAAGTACATGGTTCGGCCAAGCAGGTCTTCACGGGCAACTAGGTTGCGGGCTTCGCCCCAGTGGAGTTGTGTCATGCTGTTACGCTGCTCGTATGCCCGGGTATCGGTACGGCTATTGTGCGAGAGCCTGAGCGCAAAAACACCATAGCTCACGTCACGGATTACCAACTCAAAGCGAGCCTCGGCCCGTTCCATGTGTCTAGTTTGTCGGGCCTTATCGAATTGCCAAGGCAGGTCACTGAATACCTCGTCCCGGAAATAGTGCCGCTGGTCTATGCCCGCCAAGCCTCCTTTGCCGAAAAGCATCGATCCCGTTGGATTAGTAGTCACTCCTAAGGGAATAGTCAGGTGACGCCTCCTTAGTGGTTTGCTGTGCCATACCAAAGTCAGCCGTTCTCGAACCGGAGTCGCAGCACCAACCGGAACAATTGGAGGTTGAGCCGGCACCCCACTCTTTTGCCCTGTCGTCATTGGCGTGGAGCGATGCCGCGCAATTGGCCGTGTTTTCAAATTCATCTTGGGAACCGAGTCTAGGTCGCGGCTTATAGACGAACCAGCTGCTGTAGGCGCTGCTCGTACACTTTCATCTACTACTCTTCCAGAATCTAACAGGCTCTGGACCATTGTGTTATCGGTGACGCGAAAGACATGCTCGGGATATTCGACGATCATCCTATCAATCTTGGATTCCAGGCTGGCGATAAGGGACGCGTTCACTGAATTGCAGAGATCTTTCTCCAAGTAGACGCTCGCTTCGATGTTTGAGCTAAGTCCGCCGTTAGTAAGGTTGGCACTCCCGACGATGAGCCGCGCCACCTCCGCGTTACGCGAAAGGTAGACTTTTGGATGAAAAAGGACATCACGGGACCCGGTATCCACGATGTATGTTGTGCATCCAATATCCAAACTTTTGATCAGTGCTTGAGCCGAGGTAATGCCGTTTCGCACGCCCGCTATCATTGTCGTTAGATTGGCAATTGGTGACAACGCCGATTCCAAAGCTACAAGCCCACTCTCACTCATAAAGCCAACGCTGATGACTATCTTTTTGGGACACGGGATCTGCAGCAACCGTCTGACAGCAGCCAGATGGCTATCCTGGGTAACACCCTGCAGTAAGATGCTGTTCGTCATCGTATCTCACCCATATGTTCGACTACGGCAATTCAGTCGCTCTAACAGGATGTCAGTTCGAACTCGCGAGCACTGCGGTCCTCGGCGATTCGAGGCCAATCACCGGCTAGAGTTTGATCATTGGCCGCCCACTCGGTTCAAGCGGTCATCGGCGGGCCACCGTTCTGGCGTGATAACTCCCATGTAAACTAGTGCGTCTTCCGACGCTGCGAGGGCGCGATCCGCTTGGTCTGCTTGAATCTTTTCGCCGTCATGGATAACCGCATTCCGCAACAAATAAAGGTCTTGATGCCATCGTTGATGCTCGTCAGTATTGATGAAGTCTCTTCCTAATGCTTTAGGAAGGTGGTCTTGGATAAGATTAGTTAGACCTGCATCCAGCAACCGTTCGACGTCGTCGTTCGAATAAGCCGCCACAACGTTACCCGCAGCGTCCATCTTTGTCTGGGACAAGCAATAACGCTTGAGAACTTGATCCACCCCTACTTCAAAAGCGGTCTCGGCCTCGATGACAGCAATGCGATAATCCTCGTACAGCAACGAACGCCGGGCGTTCAGTACCAAAAGGTCGACTACTGGGAGTGGTCGCTCGTATGCCAAGTCTAGTATGGACTCGCTATCCATCTCTTGTGTACGTGCTAGTGTGAGGCCAGAGCCCATATCGAATCGAAAACTGAGGAGTTCCCGTGCACTCCCGTCACCCTTCAAGTCGACTATCCCGTGTGACAAATTCACGGGCCCTAGTTCTTGGGCAGGAATGGGCCCGACGTGAAACTCTTTGGTACTAACCCTGTACACGTCCAGCAGCCTATTGACCGCCTTGTGAGTTAACCTAATTAACTCCTCAGAGTCGTCTCCCGTCGTCAGGTATGGTAAACGAACTGCAACTCTCGTGTAGGACACTCGACCTTGCCTGTCGAATTTCATCTCTACTCGAGAGTTCCCAAGACGCCAGGACCGTTCGAATCCTATCTCATAGCTTTTACCCTCCAGACGGAGCGGCAACCAGCCTGCTTTATCCCAGATCAACGGATAAGGAATTTCAGCAGTGACTACGGTCTGTGTCATAACAGGTTCCAACGATTGAGTCTAATGAGTCATTGGCGGGCCCACCAGTATAAACCGCAACCCACCCCAAAAACATAGTAAAGCTCCATCGCCGGCTTGGTATTGCCTAGAACTCCATTAATGTTCAGTTAACCTCAAGCCTTACCCCCCCAAATTACTGTCATTTCCCCCCTTGCCCACCCCCGCAACCTCCCCATATCATAAATACAGGTCAGGTCCACACCCCATCGCCGGGACGAGACCAAATCAAGGCCAGCCACTGAGGCCCGTGACATGTTGTGACCAAAAAGCGCTCCAAGTCCGTTACCCCTTCCTCCAACTCCCCCAAACGGGAGGAAATGGGAGGAAATGAGAGGGGATCTAAAAATTCCAGCCTCTCCCGCCGCCAACAGTCAGCACTGCCCATCATCGCCGCCACTCCCCCGTCATACCAGCCCCCCACCGGTCATACCTGCGCCCCCGGCCTTGTCTTCCGGCCCCATCACCATGTCATTCCGAGCGCAGCCGAGGAATCTCAAACCCTGGCCCCCATCCAGTCGCGCTTCCCACAACCCGTCATTCCCGTGAAAACGGGAATCTCACCCCCGTTCGTCCTGAGCCTGTCGAAAGGGGTTCTCGAAGCACCCCCAAACGGGAGTAAATGGGAGCAAATGAAAGGCAATCTAAAATTTTCGCCTAAAGGAGAAACAAACCAATGTACGGACTAAGCCAGATAAGGTCTCGCATCAACGCCCTACGCCGCAAGTTCGCCGTGGAAATCTCCGTTGCCCGCCTCGAACCCGTGGCCGACGAATTTTGCTTCCAATGGGACCGAGCCCGCGCCGAAGGCCGGCCCGCCCCGCATTGGCATTCCTTCATCCGAAAAGTAGGTCAAGCCGGATATCGGCTCCCCACCCGCGTGGCCGCCCATAAGTACCTGGAGAAGTGCATCAAGGACAACGTCGTCCCCGGCGTACAGCATCTCATGGCCGCCCTGCTTCCCTGGGCCGTGGTCCGCGGTCTCGTCGTTCCGTCCGCCGACCCCCCTCCCATGTCCATGTCCCAACGCGCAGAAACCCTGTGATACCGCGGGTCGGTCCCAGGGACCAACCCGGAGAAGGCCAAACTAGCCAGGATGTCGGCGGTTCGTTTACAATTCGCAACGGTCTTGGGGATGCGATCTCCCTAGCGGAGGGATTCCCAACGGTCAACTAATCCAGGAGGTATTGTGCCGGGAGGCTTGCTGGAAGGCGTAAAAGTATTGGACCTGAGCGAGGACATCGCCGGGGCCTTTTGCAGCCGCTTGCTGGCCGACTACGGAGCAGACGTGCTGAAGCTGGAGCCGCCGGAAGGGGCGGCGCTGCGCGGCATGGGGCCGTTCTTCGGCGACGACACGCACCCGGAGAAGAGCCTGTTCTTCCTGGTGATGAACCTGAACAAGAAGGGCGCTACTGTCAACTTGGAGACGGAGAAGGGGCGGGACATCTTGAAGGCGCTGGTCCCCCAGGTGGATGTCATTGTGGAGTCGTATAGACCCGGCTATTTGGAGTCCATCGGGCTGGGGTATGAAGCCCTGGAGCGGCTGAATCCGGGGTTGGTGATGACGTCGATTACGCCCTTCGGCCAGACCGGGCCCTACAGCCTGTACCAGGGGGAAGAAATCGTCAACTACGCCATGGGGATGATCATGAGCATCAGCGGACTCCAGGGGCGGGAGCCGCTGAAGCACGGCGGCTTCCAGGCCCAATACGAAGGCGGTTTGAACGGGGCGGCGGCTACGTCGATAGCACTTTTTGCTCTGGAACGCACCGGCTTGGGGGAGCACGTCGACGTATCAGTTACCGAGTGCGTGGCCTCGACCATGATGGCCACCCAGACCATGTACGCGTTTACCGGGGGCACCCAGGCCCGCCGTCGGGCCAGCGGCAGCAACTTCGGAAACCCGATGCCCTGCGGCGACGGCTGGATAATCGTCCAGCCCGGGGGCGGGGCCTCGTGGGAGGACATCGCCGGGTTTTTCGGAGCGCCGGAGATGCTGGAAAGCAGGTTCTCAGACCAGGCACAGCGGGCTTTGCACGGAGAGGAACTGGACGAAATCGTCATCGGGGCGATAAAAGACCAGAGCAAGTGGGACCTGTTCCCCAAGGCGGCGCAGGCGAGGATGCTGTTCGGGGTCGTCCAAGACCCTTCGGAGTTGGCCCGGTGCCCGCAACTGGAATCGCGGGAATTCTTCCGGGAAATCGAGCATCCCGTGATTGGACAAATCAAGGTCCCGGCGGTGTTGTTCAACATGAGCCTCACGCCCTACGGCGAATGCCGCCCGGCGCCGACCCTGGGCCAGCACAACCTGGAAATATACGTGGACGGCCTGGGTTACACCGAAGAAGAAGTGTCGCGGCTGCGCGAGCAAAAGGTAATCTAGCCGGTCGAGCGTCGCCGGCATTGAATCGAGGCAGCATTTGACTTTGCCGTTGGATGGAATCCGCGTGGTGGATTCCACTTACGTCTTCGCCCTGCCCTATTGCGGCGGTCTGATGGCCGACCTGGGCGCGGAGGTCATCAAGCTGGAAGGGCCGGGCCGCCCAGATATATCGCGCACGGGGGGGCTGGCCGCCACGTTCCCGGAAGCAGACCCCGGGGAGGACTGGTGGAACCGGTCGTCGACGTACAACCTGATGCACCGGGGCAAGCGGTCGCTGGTGCTGGACATGACGGACGAGCGAGGTCGGGACCTGTTCAGGCAACTGGCCTGCGTCAGCGACGTGGTGATGGAGAACTTCACGCCCAGGGTGATGCGGGGGTGGGGGCTGGACTATCCCAACCTGCGAAAAATCAAGCCGGACATCATCATGGTGTCCAACACGGGCTACGGCCACGGTGACGGCCCCTACTCGTCATATCCAGCCCAGGCGACGACCCAGGAGGCCACTCACGGACACTGCTGGATAACCGGCTATCCCGGCGGTCCGCCGTCCAAAGCCGGTGCATCGTTCGTGGACTTTCTGTCTACGTGGTCGGCCATGTTCGCCATCACCGCGGCGCTGCGCTACCGGAACCGCACGGGTCAAGGCCAATGGATTGACCTGGCGATGTACCAGTCGGGGGCGATGCTGACTTCTGAGTACCTCATGGACGCCATCGCCAACGGGCGGGTGGGAGGCCGGATCGGCAACCGGCACCCCTACCGGGCCCCGCAGGGCTGCTACCCGGCCCTGGGGGACGACCAGTGGATTACGTTATCGGTGGGGAGCGACGAGCAATGGTCGGCGCTGTGCCGCTTGATGGGCCGGGATGACTTGGCCCGGGACCCTGCCCTGGCCAACGTCTCAGGCCGGCGGGACAACCACGACAGAATCGACGAGGCCATCGGCGCCTGGACGTGCGGATTCGACAAGCACGAGTTGATGCACACTCTGCAGGGAGAGGGCATTCCCGCGGGGCCGGTATTGACGGGCAGGGACGTGCACTTCGATCCCCATTACCGGAGCCGCGGCTTTCTGGAGCGGGTCACGTACCCTGCTGAACGAAACATGGGGACCAGGCCCTTTATCGGCCGGCCGTACAAATTTTCTCGGACGCCCGTGAGTATTCGCGGTCCCTCCCCGACGTTTGGGCAGCACAACCAGCCGCTGCTGGAGGGCTTGCTTGGGTTGGACCATGAATCGTACCGGCAACTGGCGCAGGACGTGGTGGTCGCCACCGCGCCCACCAGCGGCAACCTGGAGGTGAGAGTCCCGGCTGAGGAGGCCGTGAAACGAGGGTTGATGGCGGCGTGGGACCCCGACTACCGGGAGCGGCTGGAGGACCTCTAGGGCTTCTTTCGTCGCAGGTCAGCCTCCAGCTTGGCGGGACTTGCGCCGTCAAAACGCTTCTTGACACCCGCGAGAGGCGGAGCATAATCTAACACTCCCAGGGCCCGTAGCTCAGCGGCAGAGCAGCCGGCTCATAACCGGCGGGTCGCAGGTTCGACTCCTGCCGGGCCCACCGACTCTTCGCTTGGAGCCTGCCAATGACCACGGGGCGAGCGGTCTCCAAGAGCCCACATCCAGCACATCGGCAAACCCGGCGCGGGCGAAAGGGACGGCATCAACCAGGCAATCCTATCCCGTGCACAAAGTACGCTCCCCGGCAGGGCAAGGCGTGGGTGACTTTCCAAGACTGACATGGCGCAGGAACAGCCAAGACGGTTCAACTTGAATTACGACCTGCAGACGTTCCGCGGGGATCTGTTCGGCGGGATTACGGCGGCGGTGGTGGGACTGCCATTGGCGTTGGGCTTCGCCGTGGCGGCGGGGCTGGACCCCAAGGCTGGGATGTACGGGGCCATCGCCGTGGGTTTCTTTGCGGCGGTGTTCGGCGGGACGCGGTGCCAGATATCCGGCCCCACCGGACCCATGGCGGTGGCCATGGCGGTCATTGTCACCAGCGCGGCGGACAACCTTGCGGAAGCCTTCACCATAGTCGTCATGGCGGGGCTGATACAGATTCTGCTGGGCGTCATGAGGATCGGCCGGTTTGTGGCTTTTACTCCCTATTCGGTGATATCGGGGTTCATGTCGGGCATCGGCGTCATCGTAATACTGGTGCAGACTCTGCCATTTTTGGGAACGTCGGTGGAGGCGGGCGGCCCGATGGGCTCTATCCGGGCCTGGCCCGACGCGGTCAACAATGTCAACTTCAGCGCGATGGCCATTGCAGCAGTCACCCTTGGCGTGGGAGTGCTTTGGCCGGGCCGGCTCAAAAAGACCATCCCCCCTACGCTGGCGGCGTTGATAGCGGGGACGCTGCTGGGAGTCCTATGGTTGAGCGACACGCCGGTCATCGGCGAAGTGCCTGCCGGCCTGCCAGGCATAGAATTGCCGGACCTTTCCCTGGGAGTCTTGTCAGGGGCTGTGGCGCCGGCGATAACCATTGCGCTGCTGGGGTCCATAGACAGCCTTCTCACCTCCCTGATAGCCGACACCATGACCCGGACCAGACACAAGCCAAACCGGGAACTGGTAGGCCAGGGCATCGGCAACATGATGGCGGGGTTCATCGGTGGCCTGCCTGGGGCCGGGGCGACCATGGGCACGGTGACCAACATACGCGCCGGGGGGCGCACGCCAATATCGGGAGTGGTGGTGGCGGGGATTCTGCTGGCGTTGGTTCTTGGCCTGGGGGGATACGCCGAGAAGATACCCCACGCGGTGCTTGCGGGCATCCTGATGAAGGTCGGATGGGACATCATCGATTGGCGGTTTATCACCCGTATTCACCGGGTGCAACGAGAACACCTGTTGGTGATGCTGATCACGCTGGGGCTTACTGTGTTCCTAGACCTGGTGACTGCGGTGGCGATAGGCCTGATAGCCGCCGGGATGGCCAGCGCGCGTCAGTTCGAGCGCTTGGAGATGGACAGCGTGGTGTCGGCGCCGCTGCTGGACCAAAGCTTTTTGCCTGGCGACGCGGGAGGAGGGGAGGCGGACTCTTTCTCGGCCCGCGTTGGCTTGGTGGCGTTGAGGGGAAGCTTTACCGTGGCGTCATCCAGCAAGCTCATAGATACGATAAGCGTAGACATCTGGCAGCACGAGGTGGTGATTCTGGACTTCACTAACACGGTCTACATCGACGACAGCGCCGCCCTGGTGGTGGAGCAGTTAATCGACAGCGCTATTGAGCATGACACCCAGTGCATCGTAATGGGTCTGACTGGCCCGCCGGCCACCACCCTTGAGACGTTGAATGTGCTGCAACGGGTGCCCCGGGAACACTTTGTGGAGAGCCTGGACGAGGCCAGGGAGGCCGTCAGGAAAATGATCGTGAGTTAAGAGACCCGGCCCTTTCCCCGAATGGGTTTCAAATTCACGGAGTACTAGGGCCGGTATGTTCAGGATGGGTGCTAGGGCTACGACCCGTCCCCTGGGATGACGGCGGGGATGCCGCAGGCCTCATAGGCCGCGATGATTTCGGCAATCGCCGCCAGCGCTTCGGGCGACGGCTCGGCGTCGCTGGCGCCGAGGTCGGCAAGCACCTGCTGTAAGACGAACAGGTTCTCGAGGTCAGTGTGCCCGGATATGCAACGGAGTTGGGATGGCGTGGGGAAGAGGTCTTCGCCGCCGGAGATGTCAAGGGCCCGGGCCTCTTCGTCGGTCAGGCAAAGCTGCATGAACATGACCGAGCGCAAGGAGTCTTCCTCGGTCATGTTCTCGCTGGGGAGGCCGAGTTCGTCGAAGACATCCTTGATGCAGTCGCTGCTATCATCGGAAAGCCCTCCGGCTTGTATGGACATCATGGCCACGCTCAAGTCGATGGCGTTGGCCGGCTCGAGGCAATGCATCGGGAAGGTGTCGAATCCCGCGGGAATCTGGGTCAGGGTCAGTCCCTGTAGAGCTTCGTAGCCCTCGTCGCCGATGGTAGAGCGCAGGCAATCGGCTTCGCTGTCCGAGAGGGCCGCAATGAGTTGGGCGCCCGTGCTGGCGCCGTCAAGGTCGCTCAACGACATGATTTCCGGGGCAGACGTTGGGACCGCAGTCGCGGTTGGAGTCGGGACTGGCGTCGCCGTGGGAGTCGGCTCCGCCATGGGGGTCGAGGTCGGCGCGGCGGTGGGGCTAGTGGTCGGTGTCGAAGTATCGCCGCAGGCTGCGAAAGCCAAGAGTCCGGCGACCAGCGCGGCCAGCAGCCCGGCCCACCGCCAATTGGACCGTCTAGTTTCGGTGTTTCGACCAAGCAATTTGAACGTCATGCGTCACCAGTTATCAGGATGTGTCTGTGGTTTGCGACCCAGGGCCGGGTTGACCAGGGGCTAGCTTCCTCCAATGCCCAAGAGGGGATAGACTACCGCAATGATGATGATCGAGGGAATCGCGGCGATAAGGACAACGAAGAACGCCCGCCACGTAGAGGTGTAGTCCAGGCACTGGCGAACGGCGACCAGCATCGTCGCCAACTGCCACACTGAAACCACCACAAGGATAATTAACCCCACATTTCCGGATAGGAAGAAGAGGACGGAGAAGATTCCGGGAGTCTGAGCGAACCCGGTCCCACGCGCGAGTTGGCCCCAATTAGCCTCGGTGTCCGCTGTCTTGAGGATGGTGCTGCCAACTATCCAGGTGGTCAGGGCCCAGACCGCCCACCAAACCACCCCGCGAATTACACCGAAGGCCAAGGCATCCACCCAGTCAGTTTTTTCTTGCAGCAGGCTGCCGACGCCAACGGATATGGAAACCAAAACCACAATAAAGAGGGCCTGCCAGATGGCGCTGCGGTCGTGTTCGACATCCTCGTAGGCGTCTGGACGCAGTAGGGCTGCGCCAATCATTCTGCTCAGCATATTTTCACTATCCCGTCTGTTAACTTTCTTGCGTCTCAGTCCGAGGACACTCCGTCTAGTCCCCAGCCGGCGATTATAGCGACTTGGGCCAAACAACGCCAAGGCTTTGGACGCCGGATGTGATGAAATTATTTGGAGGTATTGGGGTCATGGTCCCGGCCCGCCGCGACGAGTCCATGTCCGAAGTGTGCTGCAATGGGGCTGTAAAAAGGGCCGATTTAACTATAGAATAGGCTTGGGCCGAAGTGGCGGAATGGTAGACGCGCCGGTCTCAAAAACCGGTGGGGGCGACCCCGTGTCAGTTCGACTCTGACCTTCGGCACCAGCGTTTCCCCCCCAGCAGTCCACCGTGGCAGGCAGTGGCGGCCGCCAAACATTAACGTCGAAAGAACAGGCAGGCAATTTATGGCTGCAGGGCCGTTGCAGGGAAAGGTCGCCATCGTAACGGGAGCGGGGAGTCCCATTGGCATAGGCTATGCGATTACTGCGGGTTTCGTGCGAGCGGGGGCCCGGGTGGCGATGGTCGATATAAACTGGGAGTGGCTGGACGAGAGCGCCAGGGATGCCCAGGAACTGGGGGGCGACGACTGTGTTCTGCCGATTGTCGCCGACGTAGCGGATTACCAGGCGGCAGAAGCGGCAGTGACCAGGACCATAACGGAGCTGGGCGGGCTGCACATACTGGTCAACAACGCCGGTGCCAACCCCAGGAGTGTGGGACTGGCGCCGGAGGGAGCGGGCCCGAACGCGTGGGACGTTTCGGCAGAGGCATGGGATCGGGTGGTGGCGATCAACCTGAGCGGGCCATTCTACATGGCCAAGGCCGCTCTGGGGTATATGCTAGGCCAGGAATGGGGGAGGATAATTGGGGTTACGACGAGCCTGGACACGATGTACCGGAAAGGCGAGTCGCCCTACGGGCCTTCCAAAGCCGGCCACGAGGCATTGGCGGCGACTTTAGCCCGGGAGTTGGAGGGCACAGGCGTGACGGTCAACCTGCTTGCGCCGGGAGGCCGGACCAACACCAACCTGCTGGGCCCGGGTGTAACCGGCGACAGGTCCCAGATGGTGCAATCGGAAGTAATGGCTGCGCCGGCGGTCTGGCTCGCCTCGGAGAATTCAAACGGGACCAACGGGCGGCGTTTCATCGCCCGCTACTGGGACGAGAGCCTGCCCCTGCAAGAGCGGCTCGACAGGGCAGGAGCGCCGGCCGCCTGGCCGCAGTTGGGCAGGGGCGAGCGCGGCGCGGCGCAGTAGGGCCGGGCGATTCCTGCCGGCTGGTTACGGGACCGGATGCCAAGTGTAGAATTCCAGTTATCCTGATGGAGCGGGTCGAAAATGCCGGAAGTTGACGATCGGATACTGCTGGACTGGGACGCTTTGCAAGTTGGGGAGACGTTCGAGAAGTACGAGTACGTGCTGACCCAGGATATGATCGATACCTATCGCAAGGGGGTGATGGACCCGGAAGCCGCCTTCCCTACCATTTCCCACAAGGTGGACATCAAGCAGTTCAACGCCAAATACCGGGACGACGGGTCGGTCAACGCCCGCTGCGCCTTCTATTGCTACAACCCTCCCATAGCCGGCAAGAAGCTGACTGTCAGGGCCTGGGTTGCGGACAAATACGTGAGGAGGGGCAAGAACTACACCGTCACGGAAGCGGTCTCAGTTGACGAGGACGGGCGGCTGATCGACAGGGTGATTACCCATGAGCTAAAGCAGCCGTCCGAAGTGGGCAAGAAATGGGGAGGGTAGTTAAGGCCCAGCGAGTGGGCGACGAGATTGAGCCGATGGTCAAGCATGTGACCCAGGAAGCTATCAATCTATTCGAGGGAAGCGCGGGCCGGTCGACGCCATCCCAGTTCACCGACGAGGCGACAGCCAGGGAAACATTGGGGACAGAGGGCACCGTTGCCTCGGGCCGGATGACTTTGTCGTTTGCCTTGGAGATGCTGAGGCGGCATTTTGGCGGCGACGTGTTTAACCACAATGGCATGGTGGACCTGAGATTTCTGCGACCGGTGCGGCCCGGGGACACTATCACATTTGCAGGGACTATCAGCGACGTTTCCAGGGAAGCCGGCGGCAGGAAAGTTTCCGTAGATATCAAGCTGACAAACCAACGCGGAGACACTGCCGTGGTGGGCGCGGGAAGCGCCGTCGTCCCCAACGCTTTCTTCCCGCCGGAGGAATAGGCGGCTTCACTGGTGATGCTTGAGTATCGCACGCCGGGCAGGGCTTCATTATTGACAGGATTGGTATACTTTCCGATAACCTTGACCATGGTGGGAGCGGGCATCGCAACGTCTCCCCGTTTGAGAGCCGGGGCTAGACACCGCCTCTTTCGGCAATCGTTGAAGCGGTCAGGGCGGAAATCCCAAGTCAGTCCGACAGAATCCAAGAAACTTCGCATCCGCACATTCCAATCGGCCCCCAGTCTCGCATAGCGAGACCTTTGAATAACTACCCAAGGGGCAATTCTTATGGAGAACAGGCGGCTATTTCCTAGGCTGGCCCCACCACTAGATTCCGGCTCGGTGGCCGGAATGACGGTTATGCAAAGGTCTCCATAGCGAGAACCTGAAACCCTTTCACCACCTCTAGCAGATTCCTATTCTGCTATGGGGACAGGGCCGGGAAACAAGGCCCTGAAATTGATTTCGAGGGGATATGCAGAGGTTCCTGGTACGGCGGCTATTGATGGCCATCCTCACTGTCTTGGCCGTGTCGGTGTTTATCTTCATCCTGGTCAGGTCCACGGGAGACCCCAGGAACCTGTTGTTGAGCAGACAGGCCCGGGACATCGCCGCTTGGGACGCCTTGGGGGAGAAGCTGGGCCTGAACAAGTCTTACCCTGAACAATACTGGATATTCATGAAGGACCTAGCCCAGGGGGACTTCGGAGACTCGATAGTACAACGGCGCCCTGTATCGGACATGATCAAAGAGCGGCTTTGGCCGACTGTCGAGCTAGGGCTCGCCGCATTGATATGGTCGACTATCGTGGGGGTACCCCTGGGCATACTGGGCGCGGTAAGGCGCGACAGCATATTTGACCGAGTCGGGAAAGTCATAGCCCTGATCGGACAGTCGGCCCCGCCCTTCTGGATAGGCATAATGCTCATCCTGTTCTTTGCCGTGAGGCTGGGATGGCTGCCGCCTTCCGGCCGCGATGAGGGTTTGCAGGCAGTCGTCCTTCCTGCGATTGCTCTGGGATGGTGGTTCGTAGCGGTCAATATGAGGTTAATACGCTCGGCCATGCTGGACGTGCTGGACTCGGAGTACATCAAGTTGGCCCGGGCCAAAGGGGCATCTGAAAGGTCGATAATTTGGAAGCATGCCTTGAAGAACGCCTTGATACCCGCTTTGACGTTTGCAGGGATAAGTCTGGGAACCTTGGTGGCAGGCTCGGTGACCGTAGAGCTGGTATTCGCCTGGCCCGGCCTAGGACGCCTGGCGGTGGACTCTATGAATCAGGCGGACTACCCGGTGGTGCAGGCAGTCGTCATCTTGTTTACGTTGATGTACGTGATGTCGGCCCTGTTGGTGGACGTACTATATGCTTATATCGACCCCAGAATCCGCTATGCCTAGGGGACTGGAGTAGCAGGCATGGCGGCAGAGGGCCGGCAACGGCATAGTAGTTGTCCCGGAAGAGCTGGGCAACAAGGTATGGAGAACTGTACGCTGGCTCCGGCGCTTGCCCTTGATACCGGCGTTTATACTTTCGGTCCTGGTAATCTGCGGCATCACCGCGCCTTGGATTTCTCCCCACGATCCTGAAGACGGCGACCTGTCGGATAGGATAGTGCCGCCTGCCTGGCAGGGAGCCAAATTCCCTGCCAAAGACGGTAGTGGAAGAAGGTGTGCTATCGGGCAAAACCTCAGAGAAGTGAGGATCGGCAGCAGCGATTTCGAGGAAGCCAAGGCTGCCGAAGACGCAGCTGCTATCGCGGAGGGGCGACCCCTGTGAGGAGAGATAGGCGTAGGGGACACGTTGCTGGTACTGGATAGAGATGCGGGCAGCACGCGATTTCTATTGGGGACTGATGGGCAGGGCCGAGACATCTTGAGTCGAATATTTTACGGCGCTCGAATCTCACTGATCATTGCGGGGATAACCCTGGGAGTGGGGGGAACCATCGGCACTTTCATGGGCTTGCTGTCCGGCTACTACGGCGGGATGGGTGGATGAGTTAATCATGCGGCTGGTGGACATTGTTCTCGCGGTGCCGTTGTTGCTGATTACCTGCTGGCGCTGGTTTCGGCGTTGGGGCGCGTCTTTCGAACTTATCGTGGGAGTGTTGTCGCTGGGTGATTTGGCCCTTTTTCACGCGGGTAGTGAGGGGGGAAGTGCTCCAGCTTAAGAACATGGACTACATAGCACTGGCAAGGATATCCGGAGCCAGCAGCCTGCGCATCATGGTCTTTCCACCTGTTCCCGGGGGTCTTCAACACTGTGGTAATCATTGCAACATTGAACGTTGGGGTGGTCATCCTGGTGGAAGCCTCGTTGAGCTTCCTGGGAGCAGGAATACAACCTCCAACCCCGGCATGGGGCGTAATGGTGAGCGAGGGTCAGGCGGTCTTGGGTGATGCATGGTGGATTTCAACCATGCCCGGACTGGCCATTGCGCTGACTGTAATATCTCTGAACCTGTTCGGAGACTGGCTGAGGGACACGCTGGACCCCAGGCTGCGCCAACTGAATTAGGCCCACACAACCATCTACCAGTATGCGGACAACGATCGAGGTGCCCCCAAGGATAGCTCCCGCCGATGACAACGGGTACTTTGAAGAGTTGACCAAGGCGATATTCCGGTCGGGGTTCAGTTGGCGGGTGGTCAGGCAAAAGTGGCCCAACTTCCAGAAGGCTTTCGATGGGGTTTGCCGCTGGGAAAGTAGCGAACTACGGGGCCGAGGAAATCAACCGGCTGTTTGCAGACCCCGGAATCGTCGGAACAGGCGGAAGATTTTGGGGTCTGTGGAGAATGCCGGGCTAATCCTGGACCTGGCCCGGGAGCATGGGTCTTTCAGGGACTATCTGAGGTCGCTGGACGGATTGGACTACCGACAGCGGGTCAAGGAACTGACGGGGCTGTTCAGGGGCCTGGCCGGACGGGTGCCTTCGTGTTCCTGCACTGCGTCGACGAACCGACGCCTGACTGGCAAGACCGGTAGCGGTGAGTTCAGCCGAGGGGGCCTGTTTACATTCACACGGGAGGCCAAGTATAGCGAAGAGGAAGCAGATACTTGCTATATCTTCTCAATACCGTGTTGCGTTTACAAAGGAGATTGATATACTGGAGAGACTTTAGTCCGGTTAACATCCGCGGCTAGAAACAGGAGTAGGACACTATGGAAGTCAAGCTAGACAAACAGATTTTTAGGGCTGGGTACCGGAGCGATAATAATCTTGGTGGGGCTGGTCAACGGCATCCTCATAGCGACGGCGATGACGTGCTGAATCGTAACGGTTTCCAGGCCTTCTTGGACGGCTTAAGCGTGCCTTTGGGGATAGGCTGCTAATCTTCGTCGTAATGACGGTGTGTGGTTCAAAGAGCGAAGATTAGATACAGTGCGCCCGCAGGCCATCTCATAGTTATCCGGCAAGACCTACCTCTTTCGAGGTCGGAGCGCTTACCCATGCAAGATGCAGCAGGCCCTCCTGAGGGAGGGCCCGTTTGCGTCCAGCGAAATCCTGTTTTGATGGATGTCAGAGCCTGTATGCCTTTGTGGCATTGTAAATCGAGGTTGGTCGGTCAATATTTGTTGATAATCGTCATAGGCCCCGATGATTCTAACCGGGTCCAGCGAGACCGCCGGAGCCGAGCTTGGTACGAGCCATGGCGGCAGCCGTGATGACTTCAAGTACTACCCGCGTGGGCCTGCTCGGCGGTGACCGCGCCGGCGTCGTCGTATGGAGGCGAGACCTCCACCATATCCATGGCAACCAGATTAACGCGGGGGAACGATGCGCCTCATGGCCCGCAGCAACTGGCTGGGAATGATTCCTCCGGGCTCTGGCGTACCCGCTACCCGGCGCGAATCCCGGGTCCAGGACGTCGATGTCAACGGAGAGGTAGATGTATTCCGGGCCGTCCAAGGCCTCTTGAATTGCCTGCTCGATGACGGCGTCGAAGCGCCCGGTCTTCTATCTCCGCCATGAGGTGCCAGCGCATTCCCTGGTCGCCCATCCATTGCCACACTTCCTCAGGAGGCCAATAGCCGCGTAGGCCCACTTGCACGAAATTCCTGGCGGGAACAGCGCCGCTTTCTATAAGCCGGCGCATGGGGCTGCAGTGGGCGATGAGGGTACCGCCAAAACTGTCCGGGCCGGTGTCGGCGTGGGCGTCGAAGTGTATTATTCCCACCTTCCCGCGGCCCCAGTGGTCGGCTACCGCGGTGGCCGCAGGCAAGGTAATGGAATGGTCGCCGCCGAGAATAAACGGCATGGCGCCGGCGGCCAAGACCTGCGATACTTTTTTCATTGATGGCCTGGTGGGCTTGTTCAATCGAATGGGGGCTGCAGTTGGCGTCCCCGAAGTCCACCACTTTCAAAATATGGAAGGGGTGCACCTGCATCGAAGCGTGGTACATAGGCTCCACCGGGGTGCCACCCGGGGTAGCCGGCCGCCTGGCGGATTGCCCTGGGGCCGAACCTGGCGCCGGGCCGCAGCGTGGCCCCGATGTCGAAAGGCGCGCCGACTATGGCTATATCAGGCGTTGAGCCCGGCAAGCTCTTGACTATCGGTCACGTAAGGGAGCTTCAGGAAAGAAGGGAGGCCAATGTACGCGGGTTCGTAGTCTTGATCATCCGGGTTTGGAAAGTGCTTCATGCCAGCTATTCTACTAGGTATTACGAGTCTGGTGTTGCGAGTCAGGTAATGACTGCAATGGCGTCAATCTCAATTAACAAGTCCTTGTGAGCCAGGGCTTTGACTTCCACCAAAGTGCTGGCGGGATAGTCACGCTGGAAGTAACCAGCCCGGACCTGGTGAATCTGGGTAAAGTGTTCCTCCAGATTGGTTACGAATACGGTGACCTTTGCAACGTCGTCCAAGGTAGCGCCGGCGGCTTCCAGCACCGACTTCACATTTTCCAAAGTTTGGCGGGTCTGAACTTGGATGTCTCCTTTGCCCACAATCTCTCCCTCGGCGTTACGGGCGACTTGGCCAGACACGAACACCATGCGGCCGGCGGGCGTTTCCACTCCTGGAGAGTATATCCCCTTGGGGCTGCTGAGCTTGGGGCTGTTTAGAATGGTTTTGGCCATTGGGGCATCTCCTAAACGCAATGTTTGGTCGTAGGTTGTTTGTCTTGGGCTTCTATCAAGACCGCCGGAGATGCGGCCTGAACTACTTTGGGCTGAGTATCAGTCCAGGTAATGCCGTACCGGCCCTTTAGAGGCCAGTCTCCAAAGTAGGGGAATTAGGGACAAAAGTAAAGTCTGTACCTGGGACTAATCAGTATGCCTGGAGCCGGCGCCTGCGCATGAAGCAGGTGGCGGCGATTTCGATTACCCGGCGGGCGGAGATGTTATAGTGTCAATCAACAGTTCGGCCGTAGACAACATGGACGACTTAATCGCCTATTTGTCGTGGGAGCACAAGGCCTGGCGATGAAGTGACCTTGGAAGTGAACCTGGGCACACGGCCCGATTCGGACAGGTAAGAGACGGAACAATTGGCGGACTGGGTACGAGAAAACCGGCATAGGCGACCTTGTAGACCGGGCGGCGCGCCTGTTCGGTCCCAACGAGGCGCTGTATTACCAGGGCGAGCGGTGGACGTTCAATCAACTCAAGAGCGACGTGGACCGTTGCGCCAAGGCCCTGATGCGCCTTGGGCATACAGCCGGAAGAGAAGATCGTTTTATGGATGCCCAACCGACCGGAGTGGCTGCACCTGTTCTTCGGGGCGCTGAAAATCGGCGCAGTCCTGGTGCCTGCCAACACCCGGTTACGCGCCATGGACGTGGAGTACGTCGTCCGGCAGTCTGACGCCGTGACCTTGATTACAGTCGACCGGTCGGGACCCGTGGACTATCTGGGGATGGTGCGGAGCCTCTGCCCGGAGGTGGATGAAGGGAATCCCAAGGACCTGAGGCCGGAGACGTTCCCGGAATTGAAGAGAGTGGTGGTCCACGGAGAGCGGCGTTATTCAGGTGTGTTGACCCTGGGTGATGCGTTGGCGGACGCCGGGTCAGTCCCAACCGGCGACCTGGAGGCCCGCCAGCGAGAGGTAGATCCGGACGGTCCGGCGTTGATTATGTATACCTCAGGAACGACCGGCTTTCCTAAGGGAGTGGTGCAAAGCCACATAATCCAGAGAGCGGTAAGCGATGCCGCCAACAGGTTAGGGATGACGCGCAAGGATGTGGTGCTGATGTACCTGCCGCTTTTCCACGCCTTCGGCCTATACAAGGGCCCGTTGATGTCCACTATGACAGGGGCCCGTATGGTGCTGACGACCCTGTTCGATCCTGCGGAGTCCCTTGGGCTGATAGAGCAAGAAAGGGCTACCGTGCTTCACGGCTTTGACACGCATTTTCGGGAATTGGCCTCGCATCCCAACTGCGAAAAGACCGACCGGAGCAGCCTGCGCGCCGGGATACTGGCCGCCGGGATGGCCAGCAGCGAACCGACGGCGCGCCTGGCTCAAAAGATGCTTTGCTCCACCCTGACGGGGTGGGGAATGACCGAGGTGGGGGTGGGGGCTTCCTTGTCATTCTTGGATTCCTCAGAAGACGACCGTTGCACTGGATCCGGCTTTCCCCTACCCGATTACGAGTTCAAGGTGACAGACCCGGAGACCGGAGCGGACCTCCCGCCGGACACACCTGGGGAGATGCGCGTACGGACCTACGCCATGATGCTGGGATATTACAAGAAACTCGAGGAGACCAGCCGGGCCGTTGACAAAGAGGGCTGGCTCCACACGGGAGACTTGGCGACTATTCGCGACGACGGACAGATTCGTTTCATCGGACGTATCAAGGAGTTGTTGAAAGTGGGCGGGGAGAACGTGGACCCGGTGGAGGTGGAAGCGCTGATACTGGGTCACCCGGCGGTGAGCGGTGTGCAGATTGTAGGGGTGCCCGACGAGCGGCTGAGCGAAGTGGCCTGCGCCTGCGTGATATTGAAAGAACGGAGCGAGGCCACTCCCGACGAAATCATCGATTACTGCCGGGGCAAGTTGGCCAGCTTCAAGACGCCCCGACACGTTCTATTCGTGCAGGAATTCCCCTTGACGC
>CAXXWY010000018.1:0-12889 GCA_963668505.2 Dehalococcoidia bacterium
TGCCGCTTGTTAGTCCTGGTAGATCACCATTGCTTGGTGCACCAGCGACGGGTTCATAGGCACGTCGAATACCGCATCATTCAGTTGAATGGTGTCCACCGTGTCTCCGTCTCTGTTTCTTACTGGAACTTCCATGCTTTCAGTCGGCCTGCTATCGGCCCGCTGCAGGATTCTTCCTTCTTCTGATTTGCAGCAGCCCATTGGGCGCTCCCGGAACGCCCCCCTTGACTAGGAGCAGGTTCCGGTCCGGGTCCACCCTTATCACCGTCAGGCCCTTGGTCGTAATGCGCCGGTTGCCCATGTGGCCGGCCATTTTCAGCCCTTTGAACACCTTGCCCGGCGTAGTCCCGCCGCCTATAGACCCTGGGGCACGCGCCCGGTCCGACTGACCATGGGTCCGGGGCCCTCCCCCAAATCCGTGCCTCTTCATCGCTCCGGGCAAATCCCCGGCCCCTGGACCTTCCAATGACGTCCAGGACTTCGCCGGGTTCGAATATGTCCACGCCGATTTTCTGGCCGACCTCGAACGCGCTCACGTCGTCGGCCTGCACTTCCCGCAGGTAACGGCACTTACCGTTGTCCTTCAGGTGCCCAGCCTCGGGCTTGCTCAACCTCTTTTTCTCCCCAAAGCCCAGTTGCACCGCCTCGTACCCGTCCTTTTGACGTGTCTTAACCTGCGTCACGGTGCACGGGCCGGCTTGAATCACCGTCACCGGCACCACCCCGGCCGTCTTCCTCGAACACCTGGGTCATTCCGACCTTTTTCCCTAGAAATCCCTGTATCATCCCCGGTACTCGCTCGTCGTATCCCCAATCCCGGCGCGCATCACAGCTTACCTATCACAACTTAATCGAAATATCCACGCCCGCCGGCAGGTTCAGCCTCGTCAGAGAATCTATCGTCTTGGACGTCGGCTCCAAAATGTCTATCAACCGTTTGTGCGTCCGTATTTCAAAATGCTCCCGCGAGTCCTTGTCCACGTGCGGACTCCGGATGACGCAGAACCGGCGGATGTGCGTTGGCAACGGCACCGGCCCCGGCTATCCTGGCCCCCGTGCGCTCCGCCGTCTCCACGATTTTGGCCGGTAGACTGGTCCAGCATCTTGTGGTCGAAGGCCTTCAGTATTATTCGTACTTTCTGACTGCTTACCATGCTCTAATAACCCGGCCCTTCTTCGACTATCCTACGTTGACCACCGACTTCAACGCGCTCTCCGGTATCGGCGCATAGTGCTTGAATTCCATGCTGAACGTCGCCCGACCCTGCGTCGCCGACCTCAACGCGCTGGTGTACGAAAAACGTCTCCCCCAGGGGCGCCAACGCCCTCACCACCTGCACTCCTTCGTGGCCCTCTATGGTCCTTATCTGGCTCCGCCGCGTACCCAGGTCGGCCAGCACCTCGCTCAGGAACTCTCCCGGCGTGACCACTTCCAGGTCCACTATCGGCTCCAACAGCACCGGGGCCCCCTTTCGGTGCGCCCTCGCGGATTGCCAGCATTCCTGCCGCTTCTGAACGCCATCTCCGACGAGTCCACCGGATTGATAGCTCCCTTCCCACTAGGTTCACTTTTCAGGTCGACCACGTTATATCCCGCCAGCGGCCCGTTCTGCAGGGCATCCCTGGCACCCTTTTCCACCGCCGAGAAATACTCCCTGGGAACCCGTCCGCCTTGCACCGAAGCCTCAAAAACTATTCCGCTGCCTCTTTCCAACGGCTCCAGTTCCAGCCATACGTGGCCAAACTGCCCGTGTCCACCGGTCTGCCGGACAAATCGTCCTTCGATTCTCACCGGCTTTGTCAGGGCCTCTCGGTAGGATACCCTCGGTTTGCCTACGTTGGCTTCTACGTGAAACTCCCGGCGCATCCGGTCCACCAGGACGTCGAGATGCAACTCTCCCATGCCCGAAAATCACCGTCTGCCCCGTCTCTTCGTTGAACCGGACGACAAACGTCGGGTCCTCCTCCGCCAGCTTCCGCAGCGCCTCTGCCAGTCTGTCCTGGTCCAGCCGGCTCATCGGCTCGATGGCCACCGACACCACAGGGTCGGGGAATTGCGGCGGCTCCAGCAATACTTGCTGCGAAGTCCCGCAAATCGTGTCCCCCGTAAACGTGTTTTTTCAGTCCCACCGTAGCGCAGATGTTGCCCGCTCCCAGTTCCTCCAACTCCTCTCGGTGGTTGGCGTGCATCTGCAACAGCCGGCCCATTCGCTCCTTGTTCCCCTTGGTCACGTTCGACACCGAGGCCCCGGACTCGACCTTCCCCGAGTATATCCTCAAAAAATACCAACCGACCCACGTAGGGGGTCGGTCGCTACTTTGAAGGCTAGGGCCGACAATGGTCCTTCTTCGTCGGCGAAACGCAGTTCCGTATTCCCGCTACGCGGCTCCACGGCTTCGACCGCCGGTATGTCCTTGGGCGATGGCAGGTAGTCTACGATTGCGTCAAGTAAAGGATGCACTCCCTTGCCTGATGGCGCGCTCCCGCAGAGCACGGGCACCACGTCCCCTGCTATCGTTGCCTGCCGTAACGCTTTTCCGCAGCGACTCTTCTTCTATCTGCTCGCCTTCCAGGTACCGGATTAGCAGGTGCTCGTCCGTCTCGACGATCTTCTCCACCATCGTCTGCCGGTACTGGTCGAACGATTCCTTGTACTCCTCAGGCACTTCCGACCTGTGTGGAGCTCCAACGCTGCTTCTGTTGCTCTTCCCGTTGGCGTAAATCGAAGTTTCTCCCGACAGCAGGTCCGCAACGCCTTGGAACTCGGCCTCCGCTCCAATTGGAATCTGTAGCGCCACTGCGTTGCCGCCTAATCTCCTGCGGATCGATTCCAAAGCGCGCTCGTAGCTCGCCCCCACTCGGTCCATCTTGTTGACGAAGCAAATCCTCGGAACGTGGTACTTGTCCCGCCTGCCGCCATACAGTCTCCGACTGCGACTGTACTCCAGCCACCGCGTCCAGCACCACAACCCCGCCGTCCAACACCCGCAGGCTCCGCTCCACCTCTGCAGTAAAGTCCACGTGCCCCGGCGTGTCGATGATATTGACCTTGTGCTCGCGCCAGTACGCGCTGGTCGCCGCCGCCGTAATGGTTATCCCCCGCTCCCTCTCCTGAGGCATCCAGTCCATCGCCGTAGTGCCTTCGTCCACCCCTCCCGGCCGGTGGATTCGGCCCGTGATGAACAGCACCTGCTCCGTCACCGTCGTCTTGCCGGCGTCGATGTGCGCGATGAACCCGATGTTCCGTATCGATTCTATGGGATGTTCAGTCTTTTTCATGCCAAAACCCCGTTACTGCCGGGGCGCCTCGTCCTCCGCCTACTACCCTCGATAATGAACAAATGCCCGGTTGGCCTCCGCCATCCGGTGCAATTCTTCTCTTCGTCTTACGGCCGTGCCCTCGCCCCTCGCTGCTTCCAGCAATTCCTGGGCCAGGCCCGTCCTCATCGGCACGCCCTTACGGCCCCCTGGCTCCCCTTATCAGCCACCTCATCGCCAGGGCCTCGCTCCGCACCCGCCGCAACTCCGTGGGCACTTGGTACGTAGCTCCACCGACTCGTTTTGGTCGGACCTCAACCAGCGGCGTCGCGTTCCTCAACGCCTGCTGGAATACTTCCAAGGGGTCCAGGTTCGACTGGTCTCGAATAGTGTTGAACGCATCATATGTAATTCGCTGGGCAGTAGTCTTCTTGCCCCGTTGCATTATCCGGTTGATGAACCGCGCCAGTTCCTCGTTATTGTATTTGGGGTCCGGCGCTACAATCCGCCTCTCGGCGCGCCTTCTTCTAGACATGCGAATACACCCCATTCCGGTTCTCGCCGGATGCCGCAACCCTATCTCTGGCGCGCCGTATCACAGGCATAGCTACGCAACCCATCCTGGTTATCAATTAGAAATCATGGGGGATTGAGGCCGTTCTTACCCGGTTACACTGCGGAGCGCGGGCGGTCCGCGCCGTACTTGCTGCGGCCCTGGCGACGGTCTTGAACCCCTTCACAGTCCAGGGCGCTGCGGATGACGTGGTACCTCACCCCAGGCAGATCCTTGACGCGTCCTCCCCTCACCATCACCACCGAGTGCTCCTGCAGGTTGTGCCCCACGCCTCCGATGTATGCAGTTACTTCCACCCCGTTGGTCAGCCGCACTCTCGCTATCTTCCTCAACGCCGAGTTCGGCTTCTTGGGGGGTCATCGTACGCACCTGGATGCAGACACCGCGCCTCTGGGGGGCATCCCGGCCCCCCACTTCACCCGGTTGCGCAATGAGTTCTGCACCCAATGCAACGCGGGGGGCCTTCGTCCTTCTTACGGACAGGCTGGCGTCCCTTCCTGATTAGCTGGTTCACCGTAGGCATAAAAAATCCCCGCTGTCCAATCTGAACAGCGACTAAGTACTTTACCAACCATAATCTAAGATGTCAACCTGCGTCGGCTTGCCCGCCGGACCCCAAAACCAGTCTCCATAAATATCCCGCGTTGGACCACGTGATATAATCCGCGCCGATTACGGTCCGGAGGAAATCTGACGTGTCAAAGTCACAGCAGCTTATTCTGGCTCTGCTCGGGGCGCTGGCCTTGGCCGCAATGGCGTTCAGCGCCTGCGGCAGCGATTCAACGCCAACCCCAGTTCCCACGCCAACACTCGGTCCGACGCCCACTCCCGCCTCCACCCCAATTCCCACTCCCGTTCCCACACCGACTCCTGACCCCACGCCCGTTGCTACGCCGACTCCCGATCCCACGCCCATTGCTACACCGACTCCCGATCCCACACCCGTTGCTACGCCGACTCCCGATCCCACACCCGTTGCTACGCCGACTCCAACATCAACGCCTACCCCTGTGATGGAGGAGGTCCCGCCCCCTCCGCAAGAGATTGTTGACGACCTGAGGGAAACGCTTGCCGGCGCCACCGTGGCTGACCTGGTGTCACTGGCCGGGCAGGCGACCGAGGAAATGATAGCCGTCTTGTGCGACATCGCTAACGGCAAGCACGAGCCGGACCTGGTATTGCAGGACTTTACCGAAGACGCCGCCGTGCTGGCGGGAATCCAGGGCTTTTGCGCAGGCCGTTAAAGCCGGTTGACTTGCCTCGGCTGCTCATCCCGCCAACCCTGAGCTTTCCGAAGGGCCCCAACCCGTCATTCCCGCGCAGGCGAGAATCTCGCAACGCCTGTCCCCAGCCTGCGGAAGGTCCTGTCCTGACCCTGTCGAAGGATACGGACGGAGGGGCCTCAATGCCTTAGCAGCGCACCAACCTTCCAACCCTGGCATCCCCCAGCCCATAGCTCGGTACACCGGTATATGGCGACATCCTCTTGAGGAGGCCCCCAATTGCCCAAAAGCCAACAAGCCTTCAACGAACTCCGAAACTCTCTCTGGATGCTGGCTATTCCTCTGGCCATCTCCGGTTACAGCCTCTTTGTCGTCTGCCAGGAGAACATTCAGGATATTCAATTGCAGGATCGCCAAGGAAGGATCGAGGTATTACCCTATGATGAGTGCCTCCAAACAAGCCGCCCGGAGGGTGCGGTTTGTGCTAGGTCGGTGGACTGGTGGCAACCTGCCGACCCATCCCTTTGTGGCGGCATTCGCCCATGCTACCAACTCGCTGAAGAAGATGGCAATCCCCCTCTGGTTGTGGCTGGTTTGGTCCCATTGCTGCTAATCCCCCTAGTCATGAGGAAAATTTCCCGAGCACGGTCGGCTCTCAGTGAAGCCACTGACTCTCATTGACGTCCAGCAACGATATCCAAATCCAAGCTTGCACCAATAACGAGCGTTAATGCGAAGCCAATCTTTGGGAACCAGTCCCGACAAACACCCTAGCCTGGCGCCCCCCCAGCCCAAAGGGGTACAATTAAGTCACACCACCCGCACCCTCCGGAGCAAGCTCATGCACATCGCGCTGGAACTTCTCAACGAACTCACTCAGGACGACCGGATGCTCTGGGTCGTAGGCGGCGGCTCCGTCGTCAGCGAGAACGACTCCAAGGGAATCAAGGAACCCGACGTCCACGGCAGCAACGTCACCATCGAGGCCGACAACTGGCACTGCCACCTGGGCCTCGACACCGTCACCGGAATCCAGTTCGTCCAAGCCATCGCCCACGGTGACCTACTCTGTTACTACGTCCGGTTTTCCAACGATGACCAGGAAGAGACCCTCCTGCGTTCTTACTTCCCTAATCCGTACCTCGACGATGATTTCAACCGCACCGAACTGCAACCGGAAAAGCTGCAGGCATTTAAAGACTTCCGAGACCGCTACGTTGGCCGCGACGGCATCGTCTTTGTCAACCTTTCCGCCCAGCCCTCCGCCTGACCATGTCCCGCTAGCCCTCCTTGAACTTTTCTCCAAAACCGGCTAATATACCCTCGTTAACAATCAAATACAGCCTGGAGGTGGCCCCGGAATTCCGGGGCTGAAAAGGGAAGCCGGTGTGAGTCCGGCGCGGTCCCGCCACTGTGATTGGTTAGCTGCCACAGACCGCTTCTAGCGGAGCCACTGGTCCGAACAACCGGGCTGGGAAGGCTGGGTGCCGGTTGTAGCCATAAGTCAGGAGACCTGCCTCTCGGTTGGCTTGATACACTTCGCGGAGGGAGGTATGAGTCGCATGATTCCTTTTGCCTGGCCCCTCGGCCGGGTATTTTTTTTGCCCGGCCCCAACCAGGGGTCCCAAAGCCAAGAACCCGCCCCATGCTCATCGACCAAGTCTGGAGGAGTTCGCCGCGCCCTGACGTCGTTCGTCATGCTCTCGGTGATGGTCCTTGCCTCGCTGATCCTGGCCTGCGGTAACGGCGCAACTTCAACGCCCCTGCCGACGGCAACCCCTGAACCGACTGCTACAGCCACCGCCGAACCTACGGCCGTGCCGACGTCGACAGTCGCGCCGACCCCCACCCAAGAACCGACCCCAGTTCCTGACCGCACCGCTGCTCCGACGCCGACGGCGACCCCCGAGCCGACTCCTAATGCCACTCCCGAGCCTACTCCGGCCCCGGCCCCGTTCCCTCTTACCATCGAGTCCACCGACGGCGCGGAAGTAATCTTCGATGCCCCGCCGGAACGTATAGTGGCCTACGACGGCTCCGCCGTGGAAATCCTGTTCGCCATGGGTGAAGGTCACCGGGTGGTGGGCACTCACGACTTCGTGACCTACCCTCCCGAGGCCGACTCCATACCCAGGCTCGGCAGCGCATTTGAGGTAGACCTCGAAGCCATGGTCGATCTGGAACCTGACCTGGTGTTCATTTTCTATGACCGGTTCAACGAGGATTTTGAGCGCGCCGGGTTGAAGGTGTTGTATCGGCAGAGCGTTTCCGACGACTTTGCCAGGATCCCCGACGTGATAAACATGTGGGGCCAGATCACCGGCAACCCCGCCGCCGCCGCTGAAGTGGCCGCTACGTTCCGGGAAAGGGTCGACACTATTGCGGCCGCCTTGGAGGACGTGGAGGCCGGCCCCTCGGTCTTCCAAGATGCCGGTAACCTGTGGACCCCCGGCCAGAACACCTTGATGCAGGCCGTGTTCGACCTCCTCAAGCTGGAAAACGTTGCCTCAGACATTGACGGCTACCAGCAGATTAGCCCGGAGGTCGTCGTGGAGAAAGACCCGGGAATCCTCATTGGCAATCCTGAGGCATTTACGGGCGAACCGGCCTTCAGCCAGCTTAAGGCGGTCCAGGACGGCCGCATTTTCACCCCCGGCACCAACGCCCTCAGCGTTGCCGGGCCCCGGTTCATGGACGGTGTCGAAGAGCTTGCCCGCTGGGTCTACCCTGACATCTTCGTTCAATGACAGCTTCCAATGATATCCTCCCCTAAAATCTTCTAACCAGGGCATAGCAAGAACGGGTTGACATGGCGGAACACGCCGGTAAAAGACCATCGGACATCGGGCCGTTTGACATCGGCAGGATAACCGCCGGTCTGGTCGGCCTGCGTTACCCTTGGTGGAGGCTGGCCGCCGCCGGGCTGGTCTTTTTCATCGCCGCTGCGTTCGCCGCTAGCCTGGGCTCCGTCGACATCCCCTTTCAGTCGGTGCTGCTGGTATTCCTGTCCCGGCTGCCCGGCATCGACGCTCCCGCCGACACTCCCGCCGCCTGGGATACCATCCTCTGGCAGCTGCGCTTCCCCAGGGTTGCCCTGGCTGCCATCGTGGGAGGCGCGCTGGCCATGTCCGGCGCAGCCTACCAGGGACTGTTCAAAAACCCCCTGGCCGACCCCTACCTGGTGGGAGTCGCCTCCGGGGCTGGACTCGGGGCAACTATCGTCCTCTTGACCGGGGTGCCCCTCGTGGTCTGGGGATTTAGCTTCCTTCCCGTCGCCGCCTTCGCCGGCGGCACAGCCGCGGTGACCCTGGCCTATGTCATTGCCCGCAATGCTCAGGGCGCTCCTCTCACCACCTTGATTCTGGCCGGAGTGGCCATCGCTTCCCTGACCGGAGCCGTCACCAGCCTTCTGATGCTGCGGTCAGACCCTGAGTTGCGTCCCGTCCTTAGTTGGCTCCTGGGCAGCTTTATATCCGCAGAGTGGAGCGAAAGCGCCTTGGTGCTCCTCTATCTCGTGCCCTGCCTTGCTGTGCTGTTGGGCTTCGCCCGGATTCTCAATGTTCTCCAACTCAGCGAAGACCACGCGTCGATGCTCGGCGTCGATGTTGAGAAGGTGAAGCTACTGTTGATAGCGGCGGCAACCCTGGCCACCGCGGCTGCTGTGGCCTTCGCCGGCCTTATCGGCTTCGTGGGACTCATTGCACCCCACGCGGTCCGGCTGCTCTGGGGCACTGACTACCGCTTCATCCTGCCCATGTCGGCCATCGTGGGAGCCACCTTCCTCGTATTGGCCGACCTGGCCGCCAGGACCTTGGTAAGTCCCGGAGAACTTCCCGTAGGGGTAGTGACCGCCTTCTACGGCGCTCCCTTCTTCCTTTATTTGTTGCGCCGCCGTCGGGCCGGGGTGGTCTAGTATGACCGACCTGCATCCCAACGGAAATACACCCGCTGCCCGGCAAACGCCCCATAACGGCCTCCACCCGGCCATCGGCGTCTCCGGCGTTAGCTGGTCCTACGGCGACCGGCAGGTGCTCTCCGGGCTGGATCTCGCGGTGCAACCGGGAACCCTCACCGCATTGGCCGGGCCCAACGGGGCAGGCAAGTCTACCCTCTTCCGCCTGATAGCCGGTGTGCTGCGGCCACCGTCCGGGCTCATTCAAGTAGCCGGAACGGACGTGGCCTCCCTCTCCCATCGAGACCGGTCCCGGCTGGTCGCCGTCGTTCCCCAGGACCCGGAGCTTCCCCGGGGTTCGGCTGCCTTGGAAGTCGTCCTCATGGGACGCAACCCCCACCTTGGGTTCCTTTCTTGGGAGGGGCCGGACGACGTCAAGGCCGCCCTGAACGCCATGCAGCGCACCGAGTCCCAGCAGTTCGCTGACCGGCCCGTTCACCAGCTATCCGGAGGAGAACGTCAGAGGGTCGCCATCGCCATGGCCCTGGCCCAGGATACCCCGGTGCTGCTGCTGGACGAACCAACCGCCAACCTGGACTTGGCCTATCAGCCGGCGATAATGAAACTCTTGCGCGGCCTGGCTGCCTCTGGTCAGACAGTCATTACCGCAGTCCACGACCTGACCCTGGCCGCCCAGTTCTGCGACTCTATGGCTCTCATGTGGGACGGCCGGGTCCAGGCTGTCGGCCATCCCGAGCATGTCCTAACCCCTGAGAACATCAAGAGGGCCTACGGCGCCGACGTCACGGTGATAAAGAACCCCCGTACCGGCCGCCCCGTCGTCCTCAGCTCCTAGTCCTGCGGACTGCTCTGCCGTTCCTCATACCCCAAAGCTCTAGCTCCAGCCCTCCCCCCGTTCGCCCTTGTATCTTGGTTTTAGCCGTTCGCCCTGAGGGAAATCGAAGGGCCGCGCTGTACCCCCAACCCCTCACTCCCGCTCCAACCTGTCATCTACAATTCCGAGCGAAGCCGAGGAATCTCAAATCCCTCGGTGCCAGCCACGTCATGCTCTCCTGAAACCATCTATTCCCCCGCACGCATGCCATCGCATAGCCTTGGCCAAGGCTGGCCGTTCGTCCTTGTATATCAAAGGGGGAACGGCCAGCGTATATTAAGAGGGGAACGGCCAGCCGGTGTGGTGGGGGGAGCACAAAGGTCTTCGAAGGCCCGAATCTCCCGCCCCGCTATCACACCCCCGCTCTCACCGTGATAAACTAGCCCGCAAGTCGGGCCCTTTCCCGGCCTGCCGCCAATTCGTGTAGAATTGTCCCAGCAAGACCTCAACCCTTTACCGGAGCAAGCAAGTGCCGCGGTCCCTTCCCTACGCCGACATGGACAAAGTCCTCTCTCTATCCAAGCGACGCGGTTTCGTCTTCCAGAGCAGCGAGGTCTACGGCGGCCTCGCCTCCACCTGGGACTACGGCCCCCTCGGCGTCGAACTTAAGCGCAACGTCAAGGAGGCTTGGTGGCGTTCAGTAGTCCGCCAGCGCGACAACGTCGTCGGCCTCGACGCCGCCGTCCTCATGCACCCCCAAGCATGGGTCGCCAGCGGCCACGTCGAGAACTTCACCGACCCCCTCGTAGAATGCCGCGAATGCCACCTCCGCTTCCGTTCCGACCACCTTGAAACCGACAATTGTCCCCGGTGCGGCGGCCAGTTCACCGACCCCCGCCGCTTCAATCTCATGTTCAAGACCTTCATGGGCCCTGTTGAAGATACCGCCAGCCAGGTCTACTTGCGCCCCGAAACCGCCCAGGGCATCTTCGTCAACTTCTCCAACGTGCTCAACGCCACCCGAAAGAAGCTCCCCTTCGGCATCGCCCAGATTGGCAAGGCCTTTCGCAACGAAATCACCCCCGGCAACTTCACCTTCCGCACCCGAGAATTCGAGCAAATGGAAATCGAGTTCTTCGTCAAGCCCGGTGACGACGACCAGTGGCTTCAGCAGTGGATTGACGACCGTTTTAACTGGTACCTGTCCTACGGCATCCGCCCCGAAAATCTCCGTCTGCGCCGCCACGATTCCGACGAGTTGGCCCACTACGCCAAGGACTGCTACGACATCGAGTACCGCTTCCCCTGGGGTTGGTCCGAACTCGAGGGAATCGCCAACCGCACCGATTTCGACCTACGCCAGCACTCCCACTTCAGCGGCCAGGACATGACCTTTTTCGACGACTCCGCCGAGAAAGACTCCCAACGCTACTTTCCCTACGTCATCGAGCCCTCCGGCGGAGTCGACCGCGCCACCCTCGCCTTTTGGCTCGACTCGTACGACGAAGAACCCGACGGCGACGCCACTCGCACCGTCCTCCATCTCCACCGCCGCCTCGCCCCGGTAACCGTAGCCGTCCTGCCTCTCAGCCGCAACACGCGCCTGGTCCCCACGGCCCGCGGTGTCTACGATCAGCTCCTGGGCAGCTTTAACACCCAGTACGACGACGCCCAAAGCATCGGCCGTCGCTACCGCCGCCAGGACGAAATCGGCACCCCGTATTGCGTCACCGTCGATTTCGATACCCTCGACGACCAGGCCGTCACCATCCGGGACCGCGACTCAATGCACCAGGCCCGCATCCCATTGGCCCGCCTGGTGTCCGTCCTTCAGGACAAATTCGAGCACGGGTGGTGACCGGGGCAAACCCCGCATCATCCTGCGTTAATCAGGAGCTCGTCCGAATGCGTCCGCCCAAGTTGTTCATAAGGTGAGCATATGAGTACCGCTCCCAGGGGTCAAGCCCAGCGATACATCCAGGGAATCCAGCGCAACCTCAACCGCCTTGAAGACCTCCTGCGCCGCATGGATTCCCAGTCTCCCCAGGTCCCCAGCCGGGACACCCGCAGCGAACTCCTGGCTCAGGTCCACGTCGCCGGCGCCATTGACCAACGCCGCCTTTTTGATTTGCTCGACCAGCGGTCTGTCAGCCATGCCTGGATAGGAGCCCAGGTCGGCGCCGAGTACCTCGACGTCTGGCAGGGCGCCGATGGCCGCAACTGGTATCGGGTCACCCAGCGCGCCGTCCGCGAGTTGTACCTGGGTCAGATGGCCGCTTCATCCGGCGAACCCGACCAACCCCAGTCGGCTTTCTCCGAAGACTGGGACAGCCAGGAGGACTCCGCCTATGACAACCTATGAGCCCGGCGATTTCGTCCTCGTACCCCACCCCATTGACCGGCCCGGCTCCGCGAACCAACGGCCTGCTTTGGTCGTCAGTTCCGCCAACCACAACCAGGTCACCGGCGAACTGGTCATCGCCCAGGTAACCGGCCGCCTCTCCGCTCCTCCCCGGCTCGGCGACTCCCCCATCTTCGACTGGCAAGCGGTCAACCTGGCATCAACCTCTCTCGTCCGCTCCCGATTGGCCACCGTCAAGGCCTCCGTCGTCATCCGGAGCTTGGGGCGGCTCAACCCCGACGACTTTCAAGCAGTGCTACAGTCTTTGTATGCCGCCGTTTTCGAGTAGCATCCCGGCTGCGGCTTCCGGCCTGTCGTCAATGAGTTCCCGCTGCCAACTGCCATGCCGCCTAACCTAGTATCAGCAACCCTCCGCCGCGGGCTCTTTACCCGCGTCGTCGGCAAACGCCTCATATTCTTCCAAGAGATTCCCTCCACCATGGACGAAACCGCCCGCCAGGCTCAGGCCGGTGCGGAAGAAGGCCTGGTCGTGGTCGCCGAGGTGCAGACTGCCGGCCGCGGCCGTATGGGCCGCAATTGGGTGTCCAGCCCCGGCAACCTGTACTTTTCTGTTCTATTCCGGCCCTCCATGCCGGTCTTGGGCATGATTAGCATCCTCGCCGGAATCGCCGTCGTCCGCTCCATCCGGGCCTGCACCGGCCTATCCCCGCGCGTCAAGTGGCCCAACGATGTCATGCTCCAAGG
>CAXXWY010000019.1:0-10123 GCA_963668505.2 Dehalococcoidia bacterium
ATGGCCTAGACTTGCCCTCCCAGTTCCATCCACTCCACCTCCCCCGTCTCCGCTGCTCACATGTAGTAACAGTGGTACTACTTCCTCTTGAGGTTCACAGGCCTCTAGAATCTTATCCGTCCGGGCCAGGATTGTGAGGCGTATTTGCATGGGTGTTCGGCAGAAACCTTACCGCGCCCAGGAGCGAAAGACGATTGACAAGCACCGAAGACCGGCACTAAGCTCCAACCATCCTAGTCGGAGCCTGCTGGTCGGCGGATATGGAGAATGCCGGTTTATAGTTGGAGCAATACCGGAAGGTTCAATCCTAAGCGGAATCAGTTAAAATTGGGAAATCCTAAGTTAGAACACGAAGCAATAAAGGGGGGCCCATGAAATATGACGTTGTTATCGTCGGTGGAGGAGCGGCCGGATCGGTGTTGGCCAGCAGATTGGCCGAAAACGCGAATACCTCCGTTCTGTTGCTGGAAGCCGGGCCGGATTACCCTGATCCAGCCTATCTTCCGGACGAGATAAAGTTCGGCTACACAAGTTATGCAGAGTCCCCGGACTCGGAACACAACTGGGCCCTGCGGGGAACGATTACCGAGGAGCAAGGGGAAATCCACGTAGCGCAGGGCAAGGTGATTGGAGGAGGATCCTCCATCAACGGTCAGGCAATGCAAAGGGGGTTGCCTGAGGATTTCGACTCTTGGTCTGCCATGGGCAACGATCAATGGTCTTATGACAAGGTACTGCCTTTCTTTAGAAAATCTGAGCACGATCTCGACATTCGGGATGATTTTCATGGGACCGACGGACCGATGCCAGTAAGGCGCCGTCAATCCGGGCCCTTGCCAGACATCCAAAAGGCCTTTCAAGCAGCCTGTTTGGAGGCGGGTTATGGAGTAGTAGAGGATACCAACGGCCCGAACCCTTCGGGCGTTGGCGTGTGGCCCTCGAACAATCTGGACGGCTGGAGGATGAGCGCTGCCATCACTCACCTGAATCCCATGCGCCACCGTCTTAACCTCACGGTGAGGGGAGGGGCTTTCGTCAGGAAGGTATTGATCAAGGACCTAAAGGCCGTCGGTGTGGAAGTAGAAAGCGGAGGCGAGATTTTCAACGTTGAAGCAGACCGGGTTGTGTTGAGCGCTGGCGCTCTCAAGTCGCCCCACCTGCTCATGCTATCGGGAATCGGCCCCAAGGACCAACTTCAACAATTTGGGATCCCTCTCGTTCATGAGCTTCCCGGAGTGGGGCAGAACCTGTTTAATCACCTGAGCGCCCAGATTACCTTTAAAGTCAAAGACGGAATGACCCTCATTGCTGATGCCGATGCGGCGCGCTTTTGTTTACATTACACCTCCCACGGGTCCAGCGAAGTCAATGATATGTTGCTGAGGACCACCCCAATGGTTGACGAACGCCCGGAGCGCGTCCCCGGTTTCCGGACCAAGTACCTGAATGATGATGTTCCCCCGGACCAGGTGGCGCGAATCTCGTGCACGCTCGGGCTACCCGACGGCGCGGGATACGTCAGGCTTGCCTCTGCCGATCCCTCAGTGCAGCCGGACTTCAACTACCGCTATCTTCAGCATCCAAACGACGCTCGTCGGGTGCGGGAAGGCATCCGAATGGCGACCAGATTTCTTGAATCCGATGCCTTTAGAGACGTGGCAGATTACCGGCTCCACCCAACGGATGAGATTCTGGCCGACGACGACGCTTTGGACCTCTACATACGCCAAACCGTTGGAACAGCCAGGCATGTGTCCGGCACATGCAAGATGGGCCCGGATTCAGACCCAATGGCGGTTGTTGATCAATACTGCAGCGTCAAGGGAGTAAAGGGGTTGTCGGTGGTTGATGCGTCGGTGATGCCCCGAGTTACAAGGTCAGGTGGTAGCCATGCAACGGTCGTCATGATAGGGGAACGTGCCGTCGAATGGATTGCGCCCGCTTAACCTCGCTTTACTGCTGTCTGAAATCTATGGTCTAAGAAGGATGTTAGCCCATGCAGCAGCCATTGGAAGAGAGGGTAGCCTCATTCGAAGCCGCCGCCCAGCGGCACGAACAAACCATAGCCCGCCTGGTCTCCATAGCCGAAAACCACGACCAACTCCTGGAAAGACTCCTGACCAGCCAGGAAGCCCTGCAGGCCAACCAGGAGACCCTGAAGGCCAACCAGGAGACCCTGCACTCCAACCAAGAAGCAATCGTCAACCTGCTAGAGGAACTGACCCGTGACGCGGCCACCACCCGCCGCCTCTGGCTCCGCCTAGCCCAGCGCTATGGCTGGCTGGACGACGAGCAGAACGGCGCCCGGCCAGACGCGTCCACATAACCGTTTAAAAGCCGCCGTAACACTTCAGCACCAAGGCAGCGGGCCTGAACCTGTGGTTGTCACAGCCGAGTAACACCCGCAGACGCCCCACCGCGCCGCGGGTGGTGTCAGTGACGGCCCAGTCCCCGGTCTCAACATCAATGGCGAGGTGTCACTCATGGCCACGCAATCTGCACCGAGAACCATGAGTGTGCCGGCGCTCTTGGCGAATTCCGGCATTGTGAAGTACAACTGAAGGTTGTTTCGGAGAGGCTTGGAACGGCGGGGAATTGCTTGTGAATGCCTGTGGCTGCGTGGAACTGCAAATGCCTGATTTCAAGGCTGAGAATGGCAATGGAATAGCAAATTTGTTGTCCAGCCCTTTTGGCCGCGTGGCTTCAGGGCTCGCTGAGGCGGCGTTTCCCGCTCTAATCGCGCCTGAAACCGGCCTTTCTGTGGGCCGGTCCGGGATATTTCTTGAAATCTAGGAGGAAGCGCAGATGCCTTATTACATGTACGTTGCCGTTCAGGAGGATAACAAAATATCGGTCTTTACCGTGGACCCGGATACCGGAGGCCTTACACACCAGCACGACGTGTCCGTATCAGGCGGGCCGTTTACCTTGGCAATCAGCCCCGACGGCAATCATCTGTACGCTGGCGCTCGTGACACCCCTGCGTTGACCAGCTTCCGGATTGACCAGACGGGCGGAGGCCTCACGCAGACGGGGACGGTGCCGCTGGATTCATGGCCGGTGTACGTGGCTACCGACCGCAGGGGGAAGTTCGTGCTGTCGTCCTACTACCAAGGCGCGCGCGTGGGGGTGCACCCCATAGGGGATGATGGTTCGGTAGGCGAGCCGCCCGTCGTGTCGCTGGAAACGGCGACGGGGGCCCATGCCATGCAGACCGACCCGACCAACAGCTACGCCTTCGTTCCTCACATCGCGGGAAACGGCCCCAACCAGATTTGGCAGTTCAGGTTCGATGAGGACACGGGCCACATTACTCCCAACTCTCCTGCCATAGTGGAGCCGGAAGAGTTCCTGGGGCCTCGCCACTTCTGCTTTCATCCCTCGCTGGACGTTCTCTATTTCTCCAACGAGCAGGGATGCAGCGTCAGCGGATACCGGCTGGACACCTCGGCGGGAACGTTGTCGCTCTTCCAGACTATCACCACTCTTCCACCGGAAGGCTTCGCCGAGAGGAATACCTGCTCGCAGATTCAGGTCACGGCTTCGGGAAGGTTTCTGTACGCACCGAACAGGGGCCATGACAGCATCGCCTGCTTTACAGTGGATACCGACAACGGAGGGTTGGCTTCCAATGGCATCGTTGCTTCCGAACCCAGGCCCAACGCACTCTGCATCGGGCCCCACGACCGGTACGTCTACTCGGCGGGCCAGGACTCGGGTCAAATGGCCATCTTCGGCGTCAATCCTGATTCTGGTGTGTTGACCCTGTCGGAGACTGTCCCATTGGGTAACGGACCGTGCTGGATATCGATAGTGGAGTTGCCGGGATAAGTCCGATAATTACTCAGCTACGGGTCACCGTCAGCAACGAAATACTTCAACGGGGGTTTCGATTATGGCCTCACCGGAATTGGACCGGGCAATTGACATGTTCAGGGCAGCCAAGGCGGAGACCCAGGCATATACCACCGTCGAGGAGTTCAGGGTCTGGTACGAACGGTTCACCGCCCCGTTTGAGTTGCCCGATGACGCCGTCTTCGAGCAGGTGGGAGCGGGAGGTGTGTCGGCCGAGTGGATTTCCACTCCCGGCGTGTCGGATGACCGGGTGGTCATGTACCTGCACGGCGGCGGGTACATGATCGGTTCCATGCGGACCCACCGGTCGCCGCTGTCCTACCTGTCGCGGGTGTCCGACGCCCGTGTGTTGGGAGTCAACTACCGGCTGGCCCCGGAGCATCCCTTCCCGGCAGCGGTGGAGGACTCGGTGGCGGCCTACCGGTGGCTGTTGGCCGAGGGCGTTTCGCCCGGCCGGATCGTCATAGGCGGGGACTCGTGCGGCGGCGGCCTGACAATCGCCACGCTGGTCGCCTTGAAGTATTTCGGTGAACCCCTGCCGGCTGGCGGCATATCCCACTCCGGCTGGACCGACCTGGCCCATACCGGAGAATCGTTTGCGACCAAGGCGGAAGTGGACCCGCTCATCGATAAGGAGATGCTGGAAGGCATGGCCTCAGCCTACCTTGGCGACCGTCCCCGCACCACTCCCTTGGCATCTCCCTACTACGCCGACCTGCGGGGACTGCCGCCGTTGCTGGTGCAGGTGGGCACCGCTGAAGTCCTGCTGGACGACTCGATTCGACTTGCGGACCGGGCCAGGGAAGCCGGCGTGGACGTTACCCTGACGGTGTGGGACGACATGCCCCACGTATGGCAGGCCTTCGCCTCTTTCCTTCCCGAGGCAAGGGAAGCACTCGAGGAATGCGGTCAATTCGTCAAGAAACACACCGGCTGAACGCACTGGACCTGTAACGGAGGGGCGCAACATGGAGCAACGTGACATACCCTTTCTGCCGGTTTCCGAGCTTTCGCGGCTGATAGAGTCGAAGGAAGTCTCGCCTGTCGAGGTTACCCAAGCCTATCTCGACCGTATAGACGACCTGGACTTCAAGTTCAATGCATACCTGACCGTTACGCGGCGTGACGCCCTGGAGGCCGCCCGCGAAGCGGAGCAGGCCATCGCGGGCGGTGAATACCGCGGGCCGATGCACGGCATACCGGTGGCCGTGAAGGACCAGTTCTGGACCAAAGGCGTCCGCACTACGGGAGGCACCCGCATCCTGGCCGACTTCGTGCCCGAGGAGGATGCCACGGTCATCGCCAACCTGAAACGTGCGGGCGCGGTGCTGCTTGGCAAGACAAACATGACCGAGTTCGCAATGGGCGGTGGGTTCGAGCGGTTCAGCCCGCCCCGGAATCCTTGGCACCTCGACCGGCGCACCGGCGGGTCCAGCGGCGGATCCGGAGCCGCCACCGCCGCCTTCCTCTGCGCCACGTCGTTGGGAGAGGATACCGGCGGATCGATAAGGTTCCCCGCAACCTGGTGCGGCTTGGTGGGCCACCGGCCAACCTGGGGCCTGGTCAGCCGCTACGGTGTCATGACCGGTGTGTGGTCCATGGACACCGCAGGGCCGATTTCGCGGACCGTCGAGGACGCAGCCATTACCCTCGATGCCATCGCAGGGCATGATGAACGCGACCCTTACTCTTGGCGCCAGCCCGCGCCCGACTTCCGGGCAGGGCTGAACGCCGGTATCCAGGGTCTTCGCATCGGCGTAATCATGGAACAGATGGAAGATGAGAGCGTCGCTTCCGACACCCGTGAAGCTGTGCTGAAGGCCCTCGGTGTGCTGGGAGAGCTTGGAGCGACGGTGGAGGAGGTCTCGATTCCACTGACGGCCCACGGAGCCATCCTGTCCCAGGTAGCTCTGCTGGTGGAGCCGGCCCTGAACATGAAACAGTGGGTGCGGGAGCGGCTGCAGGACTATGGTCACAACAACCGCATCGGGCTGCTAACCGGCAGTATCTTCCCGGCCCAAGCCTACTACAAGGCCCAGAAACTGCGAACGATGTTCCGTAACCAGGTGCACGAGGCCTTGGAGCGGTACGACGTACTGGTAACGCCCACTGCGTCGGTGGCCGCCCTGCCCATCGTCGAAGACCCCATCATCACCAGTAAGGAGCAGGCGACACCACTGCCGTACCTGCAGACGCGGACGTTCAACCTCGCCAGTGCTCCGGCGGTGTCATTGCCCTGCGGGTT
This sequence comes from Dehalococcoidia bacterium, assembly GCA_963668505.2. GTDB lineage: Bacteria > Chloroflexota > Dehalococcoidia > Lucifugimonadales > UBA3495. Next base: position 6,101 of record CAXXWY010000019.1, read on the forward strand.
CAGCGATGAAGGACTGCCCATCGGCCTGCAGATTGGAGGGCGCCCCGGGGCCGACCAGACCGTGCTGAACGTGGCCTACGCCTACGAGCAGGCCACCGACTGGCACAACCAGCGCCCGCCCAACGCTTGATCGGCGCGGGTGGGATACCGGGGTCCGTCACCCATTCCGGGTATACCCTTGAAAGGGTCGCTTGACGCCAATTCCCATTGTGGTATGACCTTGTTGGGTATCACAAAAGAGGCAGGACTTTGAACATAGATACCATAGCAGCCCAGGCCGGTCACAAGATCGACCCCGCGACCGGGGCCGTGGCTCCGCCTATCTACTTGTCAACAACTTTTGAGAGGGATGCCGACGGCCAGTATCCCCGCGGCTTCATCTATTCACGCGACAACAACCCCAACCGCCAGAATCTGGAAGAATGCTTGAGCCTCCTGGAAGGGGGAGCAGCCGCGGCGGCATTTTCGTCCGGCATGGCGGCCACGTCATCCCTGTTCCAAGCGTTGTCACCGGGCGACCATGTAATACTGCCCAGCGATTGCTATCACGGCACGTCCCGCCTCCTGTACGAGGTATTCTACCCTTGGGGGTTGAAGGTCACCTCGGTTGACATGACTGAACCGGACCAAGTCAGCGAGGCCGTTTTACCCAATACCCGGGTCATCTGGACGGAGACGCCCTCCAATCCCGTCCTGAAGATTACCGACTTGGCCCAAATCGCCCGCATTGCCCGCGATGCGGGGGCGCTCTGCGTATGTGACAACACTTGGGCAAGTCCCGTGTTGCAGCAACCGCTGGCTTTGGGCGCAGACTTGGCGATGCACTCGACCACCAAATACTTGGGAGGCCACGAGGATGTCCTGGGGGGAGTAATAATCAGCAAGGAGGACTCCGATTTCTTCCGAAGGATCAGACTGATTCAGAGCCTAAGCGGCGCCGTTCCTTCTCCTTTCGACTGCTGGCTGGTGCTCCGGGGAATAAGGACTTTGCATGTGCGGATGCGGGCCCACAGCGAGAGCGCTTTCAAAGTCGCCGGTTTCCTGAAGGAACACCCGCAAGTGGAAGCGGTCCACTACCCGGGTTTGTCCGACCACCCCGGGCATGCAATTGCGGCAAGCCAGATGTCAGGATTCGGAGGTATGCTGTCGTTTCAGGTGAAGGGCGGTAAAGAGGCCGCGTTTCAAGTTGCCGGCCGGGTCAAGCTTTTCGTCCGGGCAACGAGCCTCGGTGGGACTCAGAGCCTGATCGAGCACCGAGCCTCCATCGAAGGCCCCAACAGCGAGACGCCGGACAATCTGCTCCGGGTGTCTGTCGGGCTGGAAAACGTTGACGACCTCATCGAGGACCTTGCTCAGGCGTTGTGAATGACTCTTCTTGATTCACGTTGACGGGAATACTCTCGGGATTTAACCTAGTCTCACCCGGCCACAAGGGCCAATCAATAGAAGGAGTTTGCATGACTATCAGCAAGCAGACAACCTACGAAGTCGATATCGAAGACGTGGAATATCTCCGGCATGGAGATACTCCCTTTCTGGCGCGGCTCTTCAGGCCCCGCGGCAGCGGACCTTTTCCAATGATGGTCGAGGTGCACGGCGGCGCATGGGTAAGGGGAGACCGTACGAACGGCGACGTGGCCAACGAAGCGTTGGCCAGGAATGGCGTGATCGTGGCGGCTTTGGACTTTCGGGTGCCGCCGGTGGCGTCTTACCCGGCTTCCTTGGCCGACATCCACTATGGCATTCGCTGGTGCAAGACCCAGGCTGAAGCTTGGAACGGCCGCTCGGACAAAATTGGCGTAACGGGCACATCCAGCGGCGCGCATCAAGCCATGCTGGTGGGTATGCGGCCCCACGATTCACGCTATGCGGCGCTGGCGCTCCCGAACGGAGCAGCAGACGTCGATGGTACCGTAGGCTGTGTGGTCCTGTGCTCGCCGGTGGCCGACCCGCTGGGACGCTATCTCTATGCCAAGGGCCTACGGGAAGATATCAAACCGCCAGCCGGAGTGAGGGAGCGTGTCGTAGCCAACCACGATCAATACTGGCCGACTGAGGAGGCCATGGCCGAGGCCGCCCCGGCCCGTATGCTGGCTCGCGGCGAGCGCACGGCGCTGCCGCCCACGCTGTGCATGGCGCGGGAATATGAGGACGCGCATCCGCGGCCCGACCTTAACGAATTCATCTCACAGTACCGCAAAGCCGGCGGGCAGATAGACGTGAAGATCTTCGATGGAGAGGGAGAAGGCCTGTTCCGGGATATGGCCACGCCAGTTGCCAAAGACGCGCTGGAACTGATGACGTCGTTCATTTATCGACATATCGGGTAAGCGGGACAGCTTTGCCCCCTTGGACGATGGTGACGCCGCGCCGGCTCTTCTGGTAGTACTAACTAACATAGTATCTTGCGCTACATTTCGATACTCGGCACATCGGCGGAGGCTCGACTTGGCAATTGACCGAAGCAGGGCATACCGGGAAATAGCGAACCGAGGCAAGTACCAGAGGCTTTACACGTACCTATGTGCCCTTACGACTCAGGAATGGCGAACTACGTTTTGCGAAATTGAGTCCATTATCGGCTTTCAGTTGCCCGCGTCGGCCCGCCTTCACCGGCCTTGGTGGGCCAACCAAGCCGGAGGCGCCGGCCACAGCCAAGCCCTGTCGTGGAGCGCCGCCGGATGGGAAACGGCGGAGGTTGACATGGAAGCCGAGACGTTGTTGCTGCGGCGCAAACCCACGCTCGGCGCCCGCAGGATGACCCTCGGCGAAACGTGGCCGGTGCATTCCGCCGGGGCTTGGCCTGAGGGTCTCAGCCTCAGGCGCGAGAACATCTACGAGGAAAGAATTTAACCCACTCAATGTTTGTTGACACCAACGTGCTGGTAAATGCTCGTATCCTGGAAGCTCCGGACCATGAGATAGCCAGAGCCAGCCTGGAAAGGGCCTTTGAGGGTCCTGAGTCGCTTTGCATCAGTCGTCAGGTTTTGCGTGAATACTTGGCGGTAGTCACCCGCCCACAGACTTGGCAGGTGGCTATTACCCGCGAGGAGGTGCTTGGTGACCTGGAGAGGCTTGGCGACGTCTTTGTTGTGTTGGAGGATGGCCCTGAAGTAACGGACTGGCTGGTGTCTCTTTGCCGTCAGGTCTCCGTAGGAGGCAGACAGATTCACGACGCCAACATAGTCGCCACCATGCTGGCTTACGGGGAACGCAGGCTGCTGACGTTCAACATGGCTGACTTCCGTAGATACGGAGACCGCATAGAGTTGGTTGGTGGTTAGCAGAACCGTGTCTCCGTCAATCGGGCGCCAACGCGTAAGCTCTGTGTTATGGTTGACGGGTACTATACAACCGAGAGAAAGCATTCATGGACATCAGCACTGTAGCTATTTTGAGCCCCGGCGACATGGGCCACGCCGTAGGGCGGCGGTTGCGGGAAAAAGAACTGGACGTGATTACCTGCTTGGCCGGACGCAGCGACCGGACGCGGGCCCTGGCCGACAAGGCGGGCATACGCGACGTTCCCACGATGGAGGAACTGGTCGGACAGGCAGACCTGATAATGTCCATGACCGTGTCGGCGGCGGTGTCCAGCCTGTGTAGGCAGGTGGCCGATGCCCTCCCGGCCACTGGGGCCGATACCCTGTTCGCCGAGTGCAATGCTATTTCCCCTCAACTGGTCCGGGAGTTGGAGCCGATCATTACCGGCGCGGGCGGCAGGTTCGTGGACGTATCCATCATTGGCGGGCCGCCGCGGCCGGGTTACAGCCCCCACTTCTACGTCTCCGGCGAGCAGGCTTCCCGGTTCGAACAACTGAACGACTTCGGGCTGACGGTGCTGAAGCTGGACGGCGCAGTGGGGCAGGCATCGGGGATAAAGATGTGCTACGCCGCCATGACCAAGGGCTCCTGGGCGTTGTACAGCGAGTTGCTGATGGCGGCCGAGTTGATGGGCCTGACCGAGCCCCTGCTGGCGGAGTTCCAGTCCGGCCAGCAGGCGGTCTTGGAACGGATGGAGCG
>CAXXWY010000020.1:0-35235 GCA_963668505.2 Dehalococcoidia bacterium
TTCCAACGGAGTGCGTACCGGACGCTGGTGCTGGAAGACCTGCGGTTGAGGGAGAGTATAAAGAAAGAGTATGCGTCGTTCTCGGACGCGGGGAATCTCCAAGGTGGAGATAGACCGGGGGCGCAAGACAGCGTAATCAACATCCATTCGGCCAGACCGGGTATTTTGATCGGGCGAGACGGCGAGCGAGTGAAGCAACTGAGGAGCAGGCTGGAGGGCATAACCAACCGCAAGGTGCAGTTGAACATTATCGAAATCGGACAGCCGGAGATAGACGCCTACCTGGTATCCAGGAACATAGCAGACCAACTGGAGCGGCGGGTGGCGTACCGACGAGCCATGAGGCAGGCAGCGCAGCGAGCGATGCAGGGCGGCGCCCAGGGGGTCAAGATAATCGTAAAGGGGCGTATCTCAGGTTCGGAGATCGCCCGGGTGGAAAAGCTGATGATGGGCCAGGTGCCGCTGCACACGCTGCGGGCGGACATCGACTACGGAGTGGCCGAGGCCAGTACGGCGATGGGGCGAATCGGGGTCAAGACCTGGGTATACATGGGCGAAATTCTGCCGCCGCCGCCAGAAGAGGTGGAAGAACTGGAATCCATTGAAGTCACCGTGCAAGCGGACAGCCCGCTGGAGACGGTAGAGCTGGTAGAAGACGACTTCTAGTCATGCAAAGGACAAGGGTCACGTCTAGAACGGTGAGCCGGTCCTGGTGGGGCAGAGGAGCTAAGGATGTTACAACCTAAGAGGACCAAATTCCGGAAGCTAGTACCGAGGGGCGGCGCAAGGGAACTGCGACGACTGGGAGTACGGTGAACTTCGGGGAATTTGGACTGAAAGCGTTAGGGGCAGACTGGATAACGTCGCGCCAGATAGAGGCGGCCCGAGTAGCGGTAACTCGCCGGCTGCGAAGGGGCGGCCAGGTATGGGTGCGGGTGTTTCCGGACAAGCCGGTGACCAAGAAGCCGGCGGAGACCCGCATGGGCGGCGGTAAATCAGGCGTGGACCACTGGGTTGCAGTGGTAAAGCCGGGCCGGATCCTTTTCGAGGTAGCGGGAGTTCCGGCGCAGGATGCGGTGGCGGCGTTGCGGCTGGCGTCGCACAAGCTGCCGATTCCCACTAAGGACGGTGCACCGGGACCGGCTTATGGCCGACGCCGGCGTTGAGCCTAAGGAGACGTCGGTATGCGGGCCTACGAGCTAAGGGAATTAACTGACGAACAGTTGAAGGAGAAGAGTTGACCCAAGAGTATCGAGATTTTATGAACTTGAGGTTCAGAGCGGCTACCAACCAATTGCCGGACTCGAATCTGCCGCGCGCGGCGCGAAGGTCCATTGCCCGTCTGTTGACGGTAATGAACGAGCGCGGGCTGAGGGTGGACTAGATATGGCGAAGGCTATGCGGAAGGTCCGCACCGGCTCGGTGGTACGGACCAAGGCGGACAAGACGGTGGTCGGTAGAGATGGTGTGTGAAGCAACGGAACCGGTTGTACCGTAAGCAGGTGCGGCGAGTGGCGAGGTTCTACGTCCATGACCCCGCTGAACCAGTGCCAGATGGGGGACACGATCCGCATACAAGAAGTGCGGCGATATCCAAGACCAAGCGATGCGCTTGTTGGAGATATTGGAGCGCCGCCAGGTAGCTGGACGTGAAGCCTATGGACCTGGAAGCGGATGCCGAGATAGCGGAAGAAACGGTTTGAAGAGTCCGTCGTTGCTGAGGGAGCCGCGGCGGAAGCGCCGGTCGATGAAGCGGCTACAGTTCAAGCGGCCGTGGATGATTCCTCGGTTAGACGAGGTTACTACCGAAGAGACTGCCGTAAAGGAGCCGGAAGCCATCGAGGAAGAAATCGCGGTGGAACGATGCCGGAGTTGCCGCAGAAGAACCAGAGGCGGTTGCGGAAGAGGTTGCCATGAAGGAGCCGGAAGCCGTTGCGGATGAGCCAGCGGTGGACGAGACCGCTTCAGAAGATACTGCCGCAGAGGAGGCCGGCGGGACCGGCATAAACCTCAGGTCAACGAGGACGTGGCAGAAGAGGCTGTTGCAGTGGCGCCGGAGGCTGTCCGAGGATGAGCCGGTAGTTGATGAGGCCGTGGCGAGGGAGAGTGCAGTAGAAGAGCCAGAGGCTGTCGCCGATGACGAGATCGTCGCGGAAGAAGCTGCCCTAGCGGAGCCGGAAGCAGCAGCAGATGAGCCAGCAGTTGACGAAGTCGCTAAACAAGAGGACGCAGTTGAAGAGCCGAAGCGGTGGCGGATGAACCAGTGGTCAACGAAACCGTTGAAGAAGGGGTTGCCGTAGAGGAGCCGGAAACCGCTGCGGATGAGCCAGTGGTGGACGAGGCAGAGGTGGACGGAACTGCCGCAGAGGAGCCAGACGAACCGGTAAATGAGACCCCCCTGGACGACGCTGGAACTGAAAAGCGGGAAGGCGAAGATTCTGATGGGAAAGGCAAGGGTGCGGCAGAGTGATCCAGACCTATACACGCCTGCACGTAGCGGACAACAGCGGGGCTAAGGTTATACGCTTGATCAACATTCCCGGCAGCAGCAAGCGAAAGTTTGCCGGGATTGGGGACGTGGTGGTGTGCAACGTGAGGGAGGGCGGCCCCCCAACTCTCCGGTGCGAAAGGGAGAGGTGGTGCGGGGCCGTTGTAATACGGCAGGCGCAGCCGCATCTGCGTACTGACGGCAACGGTACATCAAGTTCGACGACAATGCGGCGCGGTGTTGATACAGGAAAATAGGCTGCCGCGTGGGACCCGGATTTTTGGTCCGGTGGCCAGGGAGTTGCGGGAGAAGGGATTCATGCGAATCATTTCGCTGGCGCCAGAGGTTGTCTAATGCGCATAAGAAATGGTGATACGGTGCTGGTGATAGCCGGCAAGGAAAAAGGCAAGACCGGACGAGTGGACCGGCAGTTGCCTAAAGAAAGGCCGGGTGGTTATAGATGGGGTGAACCTGGTAACCCGGCATATGAAAGCGCGACCAGGGGTGAGGCAATCGGGGCGTATCCAGCAAGAGGCTTCGGTGCATATTTCCAACGTGGTATTGATCTGTAACAAGTGCAACCAGCCTGTGAAGCCGATGTCGGTGCTGTTGGAGACAGGCGACCGGGTGAGGGGATGTCCCAAGTGCAAGGAAGTGATCGATGACGCCCGATGAGGTCCAGCCCGGAACGGAAAACGGGGGCAGAGGCGAAGCCAGCGAGGCAGCGGCGGGCCCGCCGTCAGACTGGAAGCCGCGGCAGAAGCCGGGGCTGAGGTTGCCGCTGAGGCACCGGCCGGGGGCGCTGAAGTTGCTGTGAAAGTTGAGGAAGAGCCGACTGCGGCAAAGGCACGGCGTCGGCAGCGGGCTACCCGAGGCGGGGCGGACATCGCCAAGGCAGAAGGGCGGCTGCCCCGGAAGCGGAGCCTGAACCGGAACCGGCTGCGGAGGAAACGGCCCTCAGGCCCCGGTTGCTGGACACATACCGGAAGGAAATAGTGCCCGCTTTAATGCGGGAATTCGGGTATGACAACCCGATGCGGGCGCCGCGGATAAGCAAGATTGTGTTGAACATAGGAGTCGGCGAAGCCCTGACGGACGGAAGGGGCGATGGACGGGGCGACTCGAGACCTTACGGAGATCAGCGGTCAGAAACCGGTAATCACCAGAGCAAGGAAGTCTATAGCAGGGTTCAAGGTCAGAGAAGGCAACCCCATAGGAGCGGCCGTGACCTTGAGGGGCGACAGAATGTACCATTTCCTGGATCGTCTAATCAACGTGGCGCTGCCGCGTATCCGGGACTTCCGCGGGATTCCCAGGCGGGGGTTCGATGGACGGGGGAACTTTTCAATCGGGATACGGGAGCAGATCATCTTCCCAGAAATCGACTACAACCAGATAGACCGAATCAGGGGGCTTCAGGTGACGATAGCAACGAGCGCGCCGGACGATACGGAGGCGATGCGGTTGCTGGAACTGTACGGGATGCCCTTCATAAAGCAGGCGTAAAGGAGGAGTCTTGGCCAAGTCTTCCAAAATACAAAAGTGGTTGCGGAAGCAGAGATTTCCGGTGAGGGAACACAGCAGGTGCAATCGCTGCGGACGTCCGAGGGCGTATATCCGGCATTTTGGGATATGCCGGATTTGCTTCCGGGAACTGGCCCTCACGGGAGAGTTGCCAGGAGTGCGGAAGGCAAGTTGGTAAGACTTGGGTCCCAGTCGAGTAAAGGAATGACGGAAAGATGCCGGTAACCGATCCAGTAGCAGACATGCTGACGCGTATTCGCAACGCTATCCAGATGCGGCACGAATCGGTGATGGTGCCGCACTCCAAGTTGAAGCTGGAGATAGCGAAGATTCTGAAGGAAGAGGGCTACATCCGGGACTATGACATGCCGCGGGGCAGGGTGCATCCGACGCTGCGGGTGCACTTGGCGTACCGGCAGAACCGGGTGCCGGCGATTACGGGACTGAGGAGAGTCAGCAAGCCGGGGCTGCGGACATACGTGGGCAAGAGAGAGATACCGCGAGTATACGGAGGCCTGGGGCTGGCTATACTGTCTACGTCGAAAGGAGTGATGCCAGGACGCCAAGCTTGGCGAGAGGGCATTGGAGGAGAGTTTGCTCTGCTATGTCTGGTAACGGCGGCGGCAACGGTAAGACCCAGGAACGTACACTGTCGCGCATCGGCCGCAAGCCTATAACCATTCCTCCGGGAGTGGAGGTAAAGGTGGGCTACGGCGAAGTTACGGTGAAGGGACCAGGCGGGACCTTGACGCAGAAGTATCATCCGGAAGTGTCGGTGAAGGTGGAAGATGACGCTGTCGTCGTAGAACGGCTATCGGCCAGGAAGTTCCACCATTCGCTCCACGGCCTGACCCGGAGCCTGGTGTCCAACGCAATCACGGGCGTTACTGAAGGTTACACCAAGACCCTGGATCTCATGGGAGTGGGGTACAGGGTGCAACAGGCGGGAGACGGGATTATCCTGAGCGTGGGATTCAGCCACCCGGTAGAGATTCACCCGGAAGAAGACGTGAGTATGGAGGTTGAGGGGAACAACCGGGTGCATGTGCGGGGAATGGACAAGCAGAAGGTAGGCAGCCTAGCCGCGAAGGTGCGGAAAGTAAGGCCGCCCAATGCGTACAAAGAGAAGGGCATCAAGTATCACGACGAGGTCCTGCACTTCAAGCCGGGCAAGGCCGCGGGACGGAAGGCGTAGTCATGCCCAGAGACAAGGACGGGCGCAAACTCAGAGTGGTGCGGCACGCCCGGGTTAGGCGGAAGGTAAAGGGCAGTCCGCAGCGCCCCAGGCTGTGCGTATTCAGAAGCCTGCGGCAAATCTACGCGCAGGTTATCGACGATTCTACAGGGCACACTTTGGCGGCGGCGGCGAGCAACGAGGCAGCAGCCGGAGCGGGATCAAAGGGCTCGGGGAAGGTATCGCAGTCTCAAGCGGTTGGGAAGCTGGTAGCGGAGCGGGCTATTGCCAAAGGTATATCGCAGGTGGTGTTCGACCGGGGAGGGTACAAGTACCACGGCCGGGTGAAGGCCCTGGCGGAGGCTTCACGAGAAGGGGGACTGGAGTTTTGATCACAGATTCGCGGCATAAGCCGCGATTTGGCTGGCAACGAGAAAAGGAGCGGTGTACCGATGGTTACGGCGTTCGATAGGGGCCAGGGCCGGCAACGAGAGGAGGACGCCGGGGGGATGACGGAACGGGTGGTGTACACCAGACGCATCGCCAAGGTCGTCAAGGGGGGCCGACGGCTCCGGTTCAACGCCCTGGTAGTAGTAGGGGACAGGGAAGGACAGGTGGGAGTTGGCCTGGGAAAGGCGCTGGTGATCCCCGACGCGGTGAGGAAGGGAAACGCCATAGCAAAGCGGAACATGGTGCAAATCCCCCTCAAAGGAAGCACGATTCCGCAGCAAATCACGGTGAAAAAAGGAGCCACGATTGTCTTGATCAAGCCGGCCAGGGAAGGCACCGGGGTCATTGCGGCGGGCGCCATGCGTGCGATGCTGGAGCTTGGCGGGGTCCGGGACGTGGTTGGCAAAACGCTGGGTTCGAGGAATCCGATAAACATTGTCTATGCGACATTGGAAGCGTTGAAGCAGCTAAGGGACCCTGAAAGTGAAATGGCGCAGCGAGGAAGAGGCCGCCGGGACGGGGCGGAGAGCACTGCGTAAGCAACCCTCGGTATTATTCGGGCCTCATCCGGGCCCAAATGGGCAGGTATGCCTTGACCACACAGTTGAAAATCACTTGGAAGAAGAGCTACATCGGGAAGCCCGAGTCGCAGAGGCGAGTAATAACAGCGCTGGGACTGCGGAGGCTGCACCATTCGGTGGTGCACGGTGACACGCCTGCCATCCGGGGGATGGTGAACAAGGTGAGCCACCTGGTCTCTGTGGAAAAACTGGAAGGAAAGGGCTGACCTAAGGTGCAAAGGCTATGATGGAACACCAGTTGTCGCCCGCGAAGGGGGCCAGGAAACGACGAAAGAGGGTCGGACGGGGAGACGCGGCAGGCCAGGGAAGCACCGCGGGCCGAGGTATGAAGGGTCAGAAGTCCCGATCAGGCAAGGGCCCCAGGGTTGGGTTCGAGGGCGGGCAGTTGCCGCTGACCAAGGGCCTGCCGATGAAGCGGGGGTTCACCAACAACTTCAAGACGGAATATTCGCTGGTAAAGATTAGGGCGTTGGACGATTTTTCTGAGGGGGAAAGCGTAACGCCGGAGTTGCTGCGGCAGCGCGGATATTTGAGGAACCTGAAGAGGCCGGTGAAGATCGTCGGGGACGGCGAAGTCAGCAAGCCGCTGACGGTTACGGCGCACAAGTTCACGCGTTCGGCCCGAGAGAAGATTGAGGCGGCCAAGGGAAGGGTGGAGGAGCTCCAGGGAAAATGATTTCGGCGGAAACCCAAGGAGGTGGACGCTTTCCGAGGCTGATACAGGCAGCAATAGACGCCTTCAGCCTACCGGACCTGCGCGGCAAGATCCTATTCACCCTGGCAATGCTGGGCTTATACCGGTTCGTGACGCAAATCCCGATACCGGGCATAAACAGCGCGCAGTTGGACAACCTTTTCGACAACAACACCTTCTTAGGGTTCTTGGACCTTTTCAGCGGCGGGGCCCTGGGGAGAATGAGCATCGTGGCCCTGGGGGTGTTTCCCTACATCACTGCGTCGATTGTGATGCAGTTGCTCACACCGGTGATACCTGCGCTGCAGGAAATCTCCAGGGAGGGAGAAGCAGGGCGGGCGAGGATGAACCGTTATGTCCACCTGCTGACGGTGCCTATAGCCCTGGCCCAGGGATACGGGCAGCTGGTGTTGCTGGAGCAGAGCGGAGTGTTCGTCAGCGCCGAGGGTGTGACCCTCCTCTCAGTGGGGCTAAACTTGCCCACCCTGGCGGCGCTGGCGTCGCTGGTGGCAGGGACCATGTTCCTGGTCTGGCTGGGCGAGCTAATTACCGAAAAGGGAATCGGAAACGGAATTTCGCTGATAATCTTCGCAGGGATTGTGGCGGGATTCCCGGGGTTGCTGTCACAAGGCTTCATAGACCGGGACAACGTGTTGGGAATCGGATTCTTTGCAATTATCGGCGTGTTGATCATCGCCTTGATAGTGATGTTCAACGAGGCGCACCGTCGGATTCCGGTGCAGTACGGGCGGAGCATTTTCAGGAGCGGAAGGATGTACCGCCAAGGGGGCGCGACGTATCTGCCGCTGCGCATCAACTCGGCCGGGATGATACCGCTGATATTCGCGTTTTCCATCGTGATTCTGCCAGGGACGGTGGCGACGTACTTTGCGACGAATTCCAGCTGGATAGGCGACGCGGCGCGGTTCTTCGAAGGGCTGCTGGCACCTACGTCGGTGTTGTACTGGATATTGGTGTTCATCCTGGTGGTGATATTCACCTTCTTCTACACGCTGGTGGTGTTCAATCAACAAAACCTAGCGGAGAACCTGCAGCGGAACGGCGGGTTTGTGCTGGGTATCAGGCCGGGCAAGCCGACGCAGGACTACCTGAACAGGGTGATTGTGAGAATCACCATGGGGGGAGCCCTGTTTTTGGGATTCATTGCGATAGTGCCGTACTTGGCTTCGCTGGTGACAGGCGTGCAGGCGATAGCGCTGAGCAGCACCAGCCTGCTAATCATGGTCGGCGTGGGGCTGGATACGCTGCGGCAGTTGGAAGCGCAGTTGATGATGCGGAACTATGAAGGGTTCTTGAGGTAACGTGGCCGAAGAGATCAGAATAGGTCTGTTCGGGCCTCCGGGGGCCGGAAAAGGCACCCAAGCGCAGCTACTGCGGGACCGCTGGGGCGTGGCGCATATATCGTCGGGGGACCTGTTCCGCTGGAACTTAAAAGAAAAGACTTCGCTGGGGTTGAAAGCGTCGGAGTTCATGGAACAGGGGGTCCTGGTGCCGGACGAGGTGACAATAGGCATCATCCTGGATAAGGTGCTGGAACTGGGCAAGAAAGAAGGTTTCATACTGGATGGCTTTCCCAGGAACACTCACCAGGCGGAAGCGCTGGAAGAGGCCTTGGAGCGACAGTCCCGGGGGCTGGACGCTGTGGTGCATATAGATCTGCCGGAAGAAGAGTTGTTGCGCCGGCTGGGAGGCCGCTACAGTTGCCGGCAGTGCCAGGCGCCGTACAACATCGACTTGCTGCCGGGCGGCGCCGGAAAGCAAGGTACGAATGGCTCCGGGCATTTCACATGCGAGCATTGCGGCGGAGAGCTTTACCAGAGGCCGGACGACAGCTCAGAAGCGGTGGGACGCAGGATCGAGGTGTACCGGAACGAAACTATGCCGGTGCTGGAGTTTTACCGGGACCGGGAGTTGCTGCTGGACGTCGAGGGGCTGGGAAGCATCGAGGCTGTGAACGGGCGGTTGCTGGAAGTCTTGCAGCGCTGATGACGAGGAGCGGTGCTCTCGGCATCAGTGCTCTCACAGTGTAGGGCGCAGGGGTGTCAAAGATTCTGAATCCAGAGTAGAATGAACATGATGAATCGGAACAGGAACACAAGAACGGCGTCCAACTCCGCATCGACGTACAGCGGGGGGATTACGATAAAGTCTCCCCAAGAGATGGAGATGATGCGGGAGGCGGGCGCGGTCGTCGGCTCGGTGCTGACGCTGCTAAAGCGGACGGTGGAGCCAGGGATCAGCACCAAGGAGTTGGACCAGGTAGCGTACAAAGAGATAACCCGGCACGGCGCCAAGCCAGCGTTTAAGGGATACCAAGGGTTCCCCGCGAGCATCTGCGCTTCTGTCAACGAGGAGATCGTCCACGGCATCCCAAGCAAACGGCAGCTAAAAGAAGGGGATATAGTCAAAGTGGACGTGGGGGCTACGATAGGGGGCCTGATCGGCGATGCCGCAGTTTCCATAGCGGTCGGGCAAGTGGACGAGGAGGTGGAAGCCTTGATGGACGCGACGCGGCAGAGCCTGGAAGCCGGCATCGCGGCGTCGCAGCCAGGGAACCGAATCGGGGACATAGGGGCCGCGATACAGGCATTCGGAGAGGCTAAGGGTTACGGCGTGGTGCGGGATTTCGTCGGCCACGGAATTGGAAGGTTTCTGCACGAGGACCCGCAGGTGCCGAACTACGGGCAGCCGGGAATGGGGCCGCTTTTGAGGCCCGGGATGTGCATAGCGATAGAACCGATGTTGAACATGGGAGACTGGCGCACGAGAGTACTTGACGACCAATGGACGGTGGTAACGGCAGACGGCAAGTTATCGGCACACTTCGAGCACACTATAGCCATTACGGAGGACGGACCTGAGATTCTGACGAAGCACGTTTAGGCGTGGGCCAACCGGCAAGAGTTGAGGAAACGTATGGCGAAGAAACAGGCGATAGAAGTAGAAGCGAACGTCAGGGAGGCATTGCCCAACGGAATGTTCCGAGTTGAGTTGCCAAACGACCACAAGGTGCTGGCGCACGTCTCCGGGAAGATACGGAAGCACTTTATCCGGGTGCTGCCGGGGGACCGGGTGTTGGTGGAGCTTTCGCCCTACGACCTGAGCCGGGGCCGGATAACGTACAGGTTCAAGTAGTTAAAAGGCGACGGAATTATGAGGGTTTCAGCATCGGTAAAGCCAAGGTGCGACAACTGCCGGGTGATAAAACGGAAGGGCGTGGTGCGGATAATATGCTCGAACCCGCGCCATTCGCAGCGACAGGGATAAGGTAGAGGCAGGCCGAAGGAGAGGGCGATGGTTCGAATAGCCGGAGTAGACGTACCCGACCGGAAGAAGGCCCACGTGGCGTTACGGAGCATCTACGGGGTCGGTCCGACGATAGCCAGGCAGATATTAACCAGGGCAGACATAGACCCGGATCTGTCGCCGCGCATGAGCGAGCTTTCGGAGGCCCAGGTGGACCGCATCCGGGAGTTGGTAGACCGGGAGTACACGGCGGAGGGCGACCTCCGGCGCGAGGTGAACCAGAACATACGTCGGTTGATAGAAATCGGGTCGTACCGTGGCCTGCGGCACCGGCGGGGGCTGCCGGCACACGGGCAGCGGACCAGGACGAACGCCCGGAGCCGCAAAGGGCCGCGCCGGACAGTGGCGGGCCGGGGCCGGCGGACGGGCGGAAAGAAGTAGGGGAGAAAAGACATGGCCAGAACGAGGTCTAGGCGACGGGAACGCCGGAACGTGCCGCACGGCAGGGCATACATTTATTCGACGTTCAACAACACCTTGGTCAGCATTACGGACCAGCAGGGCAGCGTGATATGTGCGGCCAGCGCGGGTACGGTAGGGTTCAAGGGTTCGCGCAAGGGTACTGCCTTTGCGGCACAGCGGGCTGCTGAGCAGGTCGCGCGCAAGGGCATGGACCACGGCCTGCGCCACGTGGACGTGCTGATAAAGGGTCCCGGGGCGGGGCGAGAAGCTGCCATTCGCTCGCTACAAGGCGCCGGGCTGGTGGTGACGAGCATCAGGGACGTAACGCGGATTCCCCATAACGGGTGCAGGCCGCCAAAACGCAGGAGGGTATAGTCAACCAGACTCATGGGAAGGTATACAGGGCCATCATGTAGATTGTGCCGGAGGGCCGGCGAGAAACTGTTTTTGAAGGGAGAGCGGTGTTTTACGCCCAGGTGCGCGTTCGAGCGCAGGCGCACGCCTCCGGGGGACCAATCGCGCAGACGCAGGAGGCCGTCGGAGTACGGCATTCACCTGCTGGAGAAACAGAAGGCCAAGTACATCTACGGAGTGTTGGAATCACAGTTCCGGCGATACATGACCGAGGCGTTCAATTCGCCGGGGGTAACGGGAGTGAACCTGTTGCGGTCGCTGGAACGGCGGCTGGACAACGTGATTTTCCTCCTGGGATTCGCGGATTCCCGTAAACAGGCGCGGCAATTGGTGCGCCACGGGCATTTCCTGGTGAACGGTGTGAAGAATGACATTCCTTCATACCAGGTGAGCGCGGGGGACGCGATTAGCTGGAAGGAACGAGTAAAGGGGACGGACTTCTTCAAGGAAAGGACGGAGGACATACCCAAACGTCCGATACCGTCATGGCTCAGCCTTGAGCAGTCGGACATGAAGGGGACGGTCAACTCGCTGCCCGCGGACGAAGACCTGCAGCAGAATATAAACTCCCGGTTGATTGTAGAGTTTTACTCGAGGTAAAGGACCCGATGCTGGACACCTATTTGCTTCCCACCACGCCAATCGAGGGGGAACAGCCTTCGCTGAACCCGGTAATCCGGGTTATAGAGTCGGATGACACCTACGGCAAGGTAGCCGTGGAGCCTCTGCAACGCGGGTTCGGACTTACGATAGGCAACCCTTTGCGGCGGATATTGCTGAGTTCGACGAAGGGGAGCGCGATCACCTGGGTAAAGATCGAGGACGTGGTGCACGAATACACGGCTATCGATGGCGTGAAAGAAGAGGTGATGGAGCTGCTGCTGAACATCAAGCGCATCCGGATCCGCTCCCAGTCGAACAGGCCGGGGAAGATGCGGTTGGACGTGACTGGGGAAGGACGGGTCTGCGCAGGCGACATCTCGACTTCAAGCGATTTTGAAATCGTGAACCCGCAGCTTCACCTGGCAACCCTGGACTCGCAGGAAGCCCAATTGTCGATAGAGTTCAACGTGGAGCAGGGAGTGGGGTACCAGAGGGCGACGCAATTGGACGACGGCACCAACCCACCGCTTGGAGTGTTGCCGTTGGACGCCATATTCAACCCGGTGCGGAAGGTCAACTACGACGTGAAGCGCACCAGGGTTGGACAGGTGACCGACTACGAGCGCTTGGAGCTGGAGGTCTGGACGGACGGGACCATCAAGCCGGTGGAAGCGGTGCGAGAGGCGGCAGATCACCTGGTGAACCACTTCTTCCTGTTCACGAACTTGGACCGGGCCGCGGAGGCAGGGGCGGAGCGGCCGCCGCTGTCGGTGTCGCCGGAGGTGTACCAGACGCCGATAGAAAGGCTGGAGTTGTCCCCAAGGACCCTGAATTGCCTGAAGCGGGCGCACATCAATAAGGTCGGCGAAGTCCTGGAGATGTCGGACGAGGAACTAGTGAAGATACGGAATTTCGGCGAGAAGTCGCTGAAGGAATTGAAAGAGAAGCTGGAGGCCCGCGGGCTCGTGCAGCGGCAAGACGACGGGGCTGTCGCGGGAGACGGCACGGCCTCAGACCCGCTGCTGGCAAGCTCCGTGGTTGCGGAGGACCTATCGTCGGCGGACCTAGGCGAGCTTATGGGGGACGACAGCGCAGTAGCGGTTGCGGCAGCGCAGACTGAAGAGGACTGGCAGGGCCTGCAGGAAGAAGTCGAGCTCTCGGATGAAGAGGACGAAGAAGATGACGAGGACTTGGCCGAAGACGAGGAAGAGTAGAAGGAGCCCTATTAAAAATGGCATCGCACCGCATTGCGGGTAGGAAACTGAGCCGGTACCGGGACCAACGGACGGCGTTGCTGCGGGGACTGGCGGCGGACTTGATCCGACACGAAAGAATCACGACCACGTTGGCCAAGGCCCAGGAGACGCGGACATTCGCTGAGAAGCTGATTACCCACGGAAAGAAGGGCACGCTGCACCACCGCAGGCTGGCCTTGGCCAAGCTGCCGAACAAGAAGGTCATCGAGAAGCTGTTCGACGACATAGCAGGCAGATACGAGGACCGGGCGGGCGGCTATACCAGGATTACTAAGCTGGGGCCGCGACAGGGAGACTCGGCGGCGATGGCGATGATCGAACTGGTGTGAGCCAGGTCGCTGGACTAAGACCAACGGACGCCGGCAGATGTCCCGGATATTGGAACCTGAACCTTCGGAACTGGAGGATAGAGGCCACGCAAACAGACGGCTGGCGTTGATAGTTGAGTACGATGGCAGCAATTACTCCGGCTTTCAACTACAGGCGGGGCAACCAACAATCCAAGGAGAAATCGAAAAGAGCCTGGCGAATTTCACAGGGGAGTCTATCCGAATCCGCGGAGCGAGCAGGACCGATTCGGGGGCCCACGCCAAGGGGCAAGTGGTGGACTTCACAACGGACAGCAGGCATGGGGCCGAGAGCTTTCCCAAGGCGCTGAACTACTACCTGCCCGAAGACGTGCGGGTGTTGAGGGCCTGCGAAGTGCGGACGGAGTTTAATGCCCGCCGGGACGCTTTGAGCAGGACGTACAGATATAATATCTTGAACAGGGAGTGGCCATCGCCGTTGGTGCGACACACGCGGTTATGGGTGCGGGAGAAGCTGGACGTCGGACCCATGGCGGCGGCGGCCAAGGGCCTGCTGGGAACGCAAGACTTCAGGGTGTTCAGCACTGGTATGCCGCCGGGAAAAAGCACGGTGAGACTGGTGCGGCGCTGGGACGTTTGGAAAGAGGGAGAATCGAAGGTAATAATCGAGGCCGAGGCGAACGGATTCTTGCGCCACCAAATCCGCAAGGTCAACGCCATGCTGATAGAGGTCGGGAAGGGTCGGTTGCCGGAGGACAGCATTGCGAGGACGCTGCGTGGAGAAGCGGCGGCGGGAGCGACAATTCCAGCCCACGGCCTGTGCTTAATGAGAGTAACCTATCCCGGCAGGTCGCCGGACGAAGAAGATAGAGAGGAGTCCTGGGATGCCCAGGGACTTGCATCGCGATGAAACGAAACAGCACATATTTCCCCAAGCCCGGAGATGCGCTGGCTAACTGGCGGGTTATCGATGCTACGGGCCAAGTCCTGGGGCGGGTGGCCAGGGACATATCGGTGGCGTTGCAGGGAAAGGACAAACCCACCTATACTCCGCACACGCCGGTGGGAGACTACGTAGTGGTGGTCAACGCGTCGCGGGTGCGGGTGACGGGGCGGAAGCTGCTGCAGAAGATGTATTACCGCCACAGCGGCTACGTGGGAAACTTGAAATCGTTCCGCCTGAGGGACGTTCTGGAAAACCACCCGGAGCGGGTGATTACCCTGGCGGTGAAGGGGATGCTGCCAAGGAACCACCAGGGGCGACAGATGCTCCGGAGACTAAAGGTGTACGCAGGGGCCGAACATCCCCACCAGGCACAGGTGGGCGCGGCCCAGTCCGAGAATGAAGAATAGGGGTTGATTTTGGTACAGACGGCTGTTGACGAGAGATACTACTACGGCACAGGCAAGCGAAAGACGTCGGTGGCCAAGGTGCGGCTGTACCCCGACGACGACGGCGCGCTGGTGCTCATCAACGGGAAGCCGATGGAAGAGTATTTCAACTGGCAGCCGTGGCAGCAGGTGGTGACTGAGGCGTTCAGGGCCAGCGGTACGAGCACCAAGTTCAGGGTGGTGGTGAAAGTTCAGGGCGGAGGAGTGAATTCGCAGGCGCAGGCTATCAGCCACGGGATTGCGCGGGCGTTGGTGGCCTTCGACGACAGCCTGAAAGCGGCGCTGCGGCGCCGGGGGTTGATAACCCGGGACGCCAGGATCAAAGAAAGCAAAAAGTACGGGTTAAAGCGGGCCCGACGGGCGCCGCAGTACACCAAGCGCTAGCGCGAGCTAGCTTGGCGTAAGGCCCAGGTATTCTATAGCGGCATCCAGCAATGCCGTCACTTTTTCGGGGCTGCCGGCCTCGGCATAGACCCTCAACAAAGGCTCGGTGCCGGAGAACCTAGCGGCGAGCCAGGCCTCGTCGAACATCAACCGCCGGCCGTCAACGCGGTCGGAACTGCGCACAGGCATCCCCGCCAATTCGGTCAATCCACTGTCCCCAAGTAGTTGCTCCATGCGCGCGCGGTCTGCGGAGTCAAAGACCAGGTCGCGGCGATGGAAGTAATGGGGGCCGACGCGGTCAAAGAGACAGTCAATCAACTGCCCTGGGGATTTGCCGGTGCGGGCCATGTATTCCAGCAGGTATAGACCGCTGAGGATACCGTCGCGCTCTGGTACGTGGCCGCGAAAGGCAAAGCCGCCGCTTTCCTCTCCGGCAATCAGGGCATCTACCTGGGACATCTGTGGACCGATGTTCTTGAAGCCTACGGGCATCTCGTGTACGTCGACGCCGAACTCTTGGCCTAGCTTGTTGAGCATCAACGAAGAAGTAACCCCCTTTACTATGGGGCCGCGCAGGCCCTTGGAATCCAGGAGGTAAAGGGCTAGGAGAGAGAAGACTTCCAAGGTGGTGATGAAGCGGCCGTTTTCATCAACGGCGCCTATGCGGTCGGCATCGCCGTCGAGGGCAAGACCTATGGAGGACTTGCCATCGTGGACCCGCTGTAACAGCGCGGCCAGGTTAGGAGCGATGGGCTCGGGCTGGGCCATGCCTGGAAAAGCGGGATTGGGCTGGCCGTTGATTTCGGTTACCTTGGTGGCGCCTCCGGCCAGGATTGAGGGCAGGTAGCCGCCTCCGGCTCCGAACATGGCGTCGACAGCAACATCGAGGCCGGCGTTGCGTATGGCGGGCAGGTCGACTATGGAGTTGATGTGCTGCAGGTAAGGAGGGGCAGGATCGACGACGACGACGAGGCCCTGCTCGCGGGCTTCTTCAAGGTCGAGAAATCGGGGTTCTGCGGCGGAATTGATAGCGGACTCCAGGCTGTCGGTGATTTCCTGGGAGGCGCTGCCGGCGTACTCAGGCTTGAACTTGAACCCGTTCCAGATGCCGGGGTTGTGGCTGGCGGTAATGATGGCTGCGCCTGCGGCCCCCAAGTGCAGGACATTGAAGCTGAACACTGGTGTGGGAGCGGGGTCGCGGGAAAGGTAAACGGTGACGCCGTTGGCCGCGGCGACCTGGGCCACGGTTTCGGCGAAGTCACGAGAGAGAAACCTGGTGTCGTAACCGACGACGAGGCCCTTGGACGCTGTGCCGCGGGCGCGAAGGTAGTCGGCAAGGCCTTGGGCGCAACGGGCGACGTTTTCAAAGGTGAAGTCCCGGGCAATGACGGCGCGCCAGCCATCGGTGCCGAAAGTTATGTTAGATGGCATTGAAGGCCTTTCGTCGGCGGTAATGGTTGGGGACCTACACCGTTACTAGGCCGCAGAAAGGCGGGCGGCCTCCCTGCGCAGCAAGTCGGCCTTATCAGTCCGTTCCCAAGGCAGGTCCACGTCGTTGCGGCCAAAGTGACCGTAGGCCGCAGTCTGTCGATAAATTGGCCGCCGCAAGTCCAGGTCTTCTATGATCGCGCCGGGGCGCAGGTCGAAGTGTTCCCGTACCAACTTCTCGATAAGATCGTTCTCCAAATGGTTGGTGTCGAAGGTCTCCACAGAGACTGAAATGGGGTCGGCGACGCCGATGGCGTAGGACACTATGACCTCGACGCGATCGGCCAAGCCGGCCGCCACCAGGTTCTTGGCCACGTAGCGGGCCGCATAAGCCCCGGAGCGGTCGACCTTGGTGGGGTCCTTGCCGGAGAAAGCGCCGCCGCCGTGGCGGGCGATGCCACCGTAGGTGTCCACCAGGATTTTTCGGCCGGTGAGGCCAGTGTCGCCTTGCGGTCCTCCCACGACGAACCAGCCGCTGGGATTGACGTGGACCTTGGTTTCGTTGTCCATCATCTCACCGGCGACGGGCTTGATGACGTGCTCCGTGATGTCTTCTGCAAGCTGCTTATTGAATTCTTCCCGGTTGGGGTGGTCACCGTGCTGGGTGCTGATGACTACGGCGTCGACGCGGTAGGGCTTGCCGTTGCGATACTCAACGGTGACCTGGGACTTGCCGTCGGGTCCCAAGTAAGGAAGGATGCCGTCTTTGCGCACCTCAGCCAACCGTTGCACCAGTCGATGGGACAGGTCAACCGTGAGGGGCATCAGCGCTTCGGTCTCGTTGCAGGCAAAACCGACCATCATTCCCTGGTCGCCGGCGCCCGTGGCGCGGCGAGCGTCAGACTCGGAATTACCTCGCTCTTCCAGGGCCGTAGTAACGCCGCCGCTGATGTCTGGGGACTGGCGGCTGACGTGGGCCACGACGCCGCAGGAGTTGCCGTCTAGGCCATACTTGACATGGGTATAGCCGATATCCTGGACTACCTGGCGGGCAATTTCGTTAAAGTCCAAGTTGGACTCGGTGGTAATCTCGCCGGTCACCATTACCAGGTTCTTCGTCGCGACAGTCTCGCAGGCGACGCGGCCCATGGGGTCGTCCTGCAACACTGCGTCCAAGACGGCGTCAGAGATTTGATCGCAGAGTTTGTCGGGGTGCCCTTCGGTTACCGACTCGGAAGTAAGCAGGTATTTTGGGGACGTTTGAAATAGCAAGGGCATTTGTATCTCTCCAATATATACGGATGATTATGTCAGGTGATTTTTCGGCGGACTTACGTTCCCTCGGTCCAGCTTTCCTGGTAACGTTGCTGTTCCGGTGACAGGGTGTCGATATCTATGCCCAAGGACTGGAGCTTAAGGCTCCCGACCTGGGCGTCGGTCTCTTTGGGCACGCTGTGGACCTGCGGGGACAACTGGCCCTGATTATTGACGAGGTATTCGACACTGAGGGCCTGGTTGGCGAAGCTCATGTCCATGACAGCGGAGGGGTGACCCTCGGCGGCGGCCAAGTTAATTAGTCGTCCATCGCCGAGGAGGTAGACCTTCCGGCCATCGGCCATCTTGAATTCTTCCACAAAAGGCTTGACTGTGCGGCGGGAGACGGCCAGTTCTTCCAGGCCGGGAATGTCGATTTCCACGTTGAAGTGGCCGCTGTTGGCGAGGATTGCGCCATCGGGCAGGACCTGGATCTGTTCGCGGTCTACGGTGTGCATCCCGCCGGTGACGGTGATAAGGACCTGGGCGACTTTGGCGGCGTCGACGGCCTTCATAACGGTGAAGCCGTCCATGACTGCCTCCAAGGCGCGTATGGGGTTGACCTCGGTGACTATCACGTGGGCGCCGAGGCCGCGGGCCCGGGAGGCGACGCCCCGGCCGCACCAACCGTAGCCGGCGACGACGACGCGGCGGCCGGCCCACAGGATGTTGGTGGCCCTCGTGATGCCGTCCAGGGTGCTCTGGCCGGTGCCGTAGCGGTTGTCGAAGAAGTGCTTAGTCTCGGCGTCGTTGACGGCGATGATGGGATAGCGCAACTGGTTATCGTTGGCCATGGCATTAAGGCGGATGACCCCGGTGGTGGTCTCTTCCGTGCCGCCGATAACTCCAGAAAGCAGTTCGTCGCGCTGGCGGTGCAAGGTGGTGACCAGGTCTGCGCCGTCGTCCAAGGTTATTTGGGGTTTGGAGTCCAAGGCGGCGTTGATATGGTCGTAGTAGGTCTGGTCGTCTTCGCCCTTGATGGAGAAGGTGGGGATGCCGTATTCCTGGACCAAGGCTGCGGCGACGTCGTCCTGAGTGCTGAGGGGGTTGCTGGCGCAGAGATGGACCTGGGCGCCGCCTTCTTTGAGAGCGATGGCGAGGTTGGCCGTCTCGGTGGTTACGTGGAGGCAGGCGGCAAGTCTGACGCCGTCGAGGGGCTTTTCGCGGGTAAAGCGGCTACGAATGAGGTTGAGGACGGACATCTCGCGGGCCGCCCATTCTATGCGGTTAACGCCATCCGAGGCGAGGGAAAGGTCTTTCACGTGTCCTGATGCCTGTATTGATGCCAACGGTCAACTCCTAATTTATCTGCCTGATTTATCTGACTGACATGCCTGCGGTTAACGCTGGGCAGGCTGAATAGAATCGAGATCCTGCCTAATGGATAGGAACGGTCACGGGTCGTCCCCGTAGGAAGTGGGATGATTGGCGGCGATCCAAGCGGGGGTGCCGTCGTCGATGTTGAAGAGGTTTTCAGTGTCGTAGCCCATTGACGCGGCCACCTCGCAGGCCAGGCCGCTGCGGACGCCGACGGCGCAGATGAAGAAGACCTTCTTGTCGCGGGGCACGTCGTCGATGCGGTCGGGCAGGTCGTCTATGGGGACGTGGATGGCTCCCGCGATGTGGCCCGAGACCCATTCGTCGTCCCGGCGGACATCCACGACGACGGAATTGCCGGGGTCAGCGTCGAGCATGGACCTGGCCTCGTTGGAATCCACCCTGTAGTAGGGCTCGCCGGGTTCTTGTCTGGGCATGATGTTACTCCTTGGGGGCTGAGTCAAAGTACTTGCCGACCAGAGGGGCCATTTTGCGTTTGTAGACGTCGGACAGGTCGGCAAGAGATGAGATTATGGCGGTATCAAGGGCGGATGCGCATGGGCAATCGTCTCCCAGATCGTTCAGGCGGGGAACGACCCGGCGCAAGAGTTTCTTGGATGCGGCGACGTTGCGGTTGAGGTTCTGCACAACCAACTCTGTGGTTACGGTCTCGGTTTCCTCGCGCCAACAATCGTAGTCGGTGACCCAAGCCATGGTGGCGTAGCACATCTGGGCTTCGCGGACCAGCTTGGCCTCGGGCAAGGCGGTCATGCCGATGATGTCGGCGCCCCAAGAGCGGTACATAAAGCTCTCGGCGCGGGTGGAGAAGGCGGGGCCTTCCATGACGACTAAAGTACCGGTGGGGTGGACGGTGATGCCCAGCCCGCGCGCTTCGTCGCTGACGACCTGGCCGGCAGCGGGGCAATAAGGGTCAGACAGGGAGACGTGGGCAACGATTTCTCCGTCAAAAAAAGTGGAGTTACGCTGCCTGGTGCGGTCGATGAGCTGGTCTGGGACAACCAGGTCCAAGGGGGCGAATTCCTCCTTGAGGCTGCCGACGGCGCTAATCGAAATGATGCAGCGGGCGCCAAGGGTCTTGAGGGCATAGACGTTGGCCCGGAAGGGGATGTTGGTCGGGTTGATTCGATGTCCTCGGCCGTGGCGGGGCAGGAAAGCGACGGGGACGCCGTCAAGGGCGCCAACGGTGACGGCATCGCTGGGGCGGCCGAAGGGAGTGTCGATTTCCACGGACTCCAGGTTGGAGATGCCGTCCATCTCATAAAGGCCGCTGCCGCCGATGATACCGATAGTTGCCTTGGCAGAGGACATGACTCAGGCCGCCGCTGCAACCCCGGCGGCGAGGGCCAGGCTTTCCAGATATGGGGGGCGGGCGATTCCCGCCTCGGTGATTATGGCGGTGACGTAGCGGTGGGGGGTGACGTCGAAGGCCGGGTTTACGGCGGACACGCCCTGGGGAGCCGTGGGTATGCCTTGGAGTTGGAGAACCTCGTCGGCGGGGCGCTGCTCGATTTGGATGAGGTCGCCGGAATCGAGGTCGAGGTCGATGGTGCTGATGGGAGCAGCGACGTAGAACGGGATGTTGTTTTCCTTGGCGAGAACGGCTAGGGAGTAGGTACCAATCTTGTTGGCGGTGTCGCCGTTGGCGGCGATGCGGTCGGCCCCGGTTATGACGCAATCGATGTCGCCGGACTGCATCAACATGCCGGCGGCAGAATCGACAATGAGGGTCGCAGGGATGCCCAGTTGCTGGAACTCCCAGGCGGTGAGACGGGCACCCTGAAGGAAGGGACGTGTCTCGGTGTTGAAGACGCGATAACGCTTGCCCTCTTCCCAGCCGGCGCGAATGACGCCGACGGCAGTGCCGAACCCGGCTGTGGCGAGGGCGCCGGCGTTGCAGTGGGTCAGGACCGAGCCGTCCTGGGGGAGCAGCTCTTTGCCAAAAGCCCCCATGCGGCGGTTGACTTCTTCATCCTCGTCCTGGATACGCTGGGCCTCGGCCGGGAGCCTGCCCTGTATGGCGGCGACGTCCGATTCTTCGCGGGCGGCGCGCAGCATGCGGCTGACGGACCATTGAAGATTCACGGCGGTGGGACGGGCAACGGCGATTTCAGAGGCGGCCTGTTCAAGGTCGGACAGGAACGCCGGCAAGTCGTTACCTGAAACCTGACGGGCGGCGAGGACCATAGCGTAGGCCGCAGTAACGCCGATGGCTGGAGCGCCGCGGACGCGCATCGCGCGGATGGCCTCGACCGCGTCTTGATAACGGCTTATCTGCAGGATTATTTGCTCCTGCGGGAGCCGGGTCTGGTCGAGGAGTTCCAGTTTGTCGCCCGTCCAGCGGATCGGCCTGATTTCGGTCAAGGGTTGACTCCGGGGCTGGAGGGAAGCAGGACAAGAGGCCAATAAAAAAGCTTCTCACGGAGAGAAGCTCAAGCGCATTGCAGGCCCCTCATCTTTCGTCATTCCACCTTGAATTGGAATGACGCCGGAATTAGCACCGTGTACCGCCGGGAGTGTAGAGGAGGTTCGAGGCTGCCTCTACGTCCAGAGCGTCACCGGTTGCCAGGCTTCGTCGGGCCGTCCCCTCTGCCGTTCTGGATAAGGGTCTTGTTCCCAATAGTTGGGTTGTTGACCGCCCACATGGTACTAAGGGCGCGGCGGCGTGTCAAGTTGACGGGCATGGCGGGGCGGTTGCGGCGGAGTGTATGGGTTCGGTTGACAGCGATTTGGAGCGGCCAAGATAATGGCGACAACCCATATCTGCGGAATGATCACCAGCAGGGAGCACAGGTCTGGGACAAATACGCGGACGGGGGACAATGGCGGAATCAAGGCTCGGTTGGTCCGGCGATGATCTGGTGCTGTTTACGGACCTGTACGAGTTGACGATGGCGCAGGTGTTCTTTGATCAGGGCATGTTCGCCCCGGCGACGTTCAGCCTGTTCGTCCGCAACTACCCGCCCAACAGGGGGTACATGGTCTTCGCGGGGCTGGAAGACGTGCTGGAGCACCTGGAGGGGCTGAGTTTCAACGGGGACAAAATAGAGTATCTGCGGGGGCAGGGTATCTTCTCTGACGAGTTCCTGGAATTCCTGGCAGGGGTGAGCTTTACCGGCAGTGTGCGGGCCATGGCGGAAGGGCGGGTGTTCTTTGCCGGCGAGCCAGCGGTGGAGGTTACGGCTCCGATTATAGAAGCCCAACTAGCGGAGACGTACATAATCAACCAGGTGAACCTACAGAGCTTGCAGGCCACGAAAGCCGCGAGGTGTGTATGGGCGGCCCAGGGCCGCAGGATAAGCGATTTCGGCTCTCGCCGGTCGCACGGAGTGGATGCGGCGTTGAAGATGGCCAGGAGCGGATATATAGCAGGGTTCGAGTCCACCAGCAACGTATTGGCGGCAAGGCGGTACGGGATACCACCGGCGGGGACGATGGCGCATTCGTTTATATCGAGCTTTCCCTCGGAGTCCCTGGCTTTCGGGGCGTACGCCCGTTCGTTTCCTGGCAGGACGGCGCTGCTGCTGGACACGTATGACACTTTGACTGCGGCGCAGAAGGCAGTAAGGACAGCCAGGGAGTTGGAAACACAGGGGCAGCGGCTGGCGGCGGTCCGGTTGGACTCCGGGGACTTGGACGGGTTGAGCCGCGAGGTGCGGCAGATCCTGGACGAGGCTGGACTGGACTACGTAGAAATCATCGCCAGCGGCGGCCTGGACGAGGGCGACGTGGAGCGCCTGGTAGAGAACAGAGCGCCCATAGACGTCTTCGGGTTGGGGACCAAGGTGACGGTATCGGCGGACGCTCCCTGGTCGGACACGGTGTACAAGCTGGTGCAGTATGACGGGCAGCCGGTAATGAAGTTGAGTCAAGAGAAGGAGCATCGGCCGGGGAGCAAGCAGGTGTTCCGGTTTAGCGACTCCGCGGGGAGGCTGCACGGAGACGTGATTGGGCTGGAGGACGAGGCATTGGACGGAGGAGAGCCGTTGCTTACCGAGGTTATGGCAGGTGGACGCAGGGCAGGTCATAGCCCGGACTTGGCCGACATCAGGGAAACATTCCGGCGGGAGTTCGGGAAATTTCCAGCCGAGTATAAGGAGTTGAAAGACCCTCCGACCTACCCGGTGTCGGTCAGCGAGGCTTTGGCAGACCTGACTGCTCAAGTGGAGGCGCGCATGCAAGAAGATACAGAAGACTCGAACCTTGGGGAGGCCTAGCGAGGAATGAAAATCGCCGTCTGCGTGAAATACATCCCAGTGCTGACGCAAATCAAGTTCGACTACGAGCGCAAGACTATTGTGAGGGAGGGAACGCCATCGGAGATAAGCCCGTTCGACGTGCTGGGCTTGGTGCGAGCGGTGGAAATGAAGGATGGACCAGATGACGAAGTGGTGGTGATTTCCATGGGGCCGCCGAACACCCGGGAGGGGCTGCTGGAATGCCTGGCCCTGGGGGCAGACCGAGCGGCGCTGCTTACGGACCGGGCGCTTGCGGGATCGGATACGCTGGCGACGGCGCGGGCGCTTGCGTTGGTGCTGGCCAGGGAAAAGCCGGACCTGATTATTTGCGGCCGGAACAGCATGGACGCGGAAACCGGGCAGGTGGGACCAGAGATCGCGGAGTTGATGGGGATACCCCACATCAGCAACGTGCGTAAGTTGGAGCTGCGTTCCGACGGTGGGATTTGGGCGGAGAGGGCAGTGGACGAAGGGCACCAGGTAATCGAGAGTCCCCTGCCGGCGCTGGTGTGCGCCACAGAGGGGATAGCGCCGGAGATGTACGCCGGGCCGGAGGAGTTGGAAGCAGCCCAAGAAAAGCCATTCGAAGAGCTGAGTTGTGCCGACTTGCAGGCGGACGTATCACAGTTGGGGGCAGAGGGGTCGCCCACATGGGTGCAGGACATCCGGTTGGTGGAGCCGGCCCGGTTGGGGATGGTCATAGAAGCGGAAACCCCAGCCGAGGCGGCGGACAAAGCGGCTGGAATGTTGCGGGAAAGGCTGAAGGAACTGGAAACGGCAGCGGGCGACGGTGGGGCGGCAGCCGCAGGGCCGCGGTTCCCGGGCCAACGAGAGCGCAGCATTTGGGTCGTAGCCGAGATCTCACAGGGCGGGTTGCGGCGGGTGACGCTGGAAATGCTGGGCAAGGCCAGGGAGTTGACCGCGTTTACCCAGAGCGAGGTTGCGGCGGTAACGCTGGGGCCGGCGGATGATGGGTTAGGCAAAAAGCTGGCAGCCTGGGGCGCTGATCGGGTGATTTTTATTGACGGGCCGGGCGTCGGTGCGGCGTGCAGTGCGGGCGCGGCCAATGCCCTCGCGACAGCCATAAAGTCGGGCAGGCCTTACGCGGTGTTGTTCGCGTCGTCCGCCGACGGGCGGGACCTGGCGTCACGGGCGGCGGCGCGGCTGGGGTTGGGCCTTACCGGGGACGCCATAGACTTGGAGGTAGACCAGGAAGGGAGGCTGGTACAGTTAAAACCGGCGCTGGGGGGCAACGTGGTGGCGCCGAT
This sequence comes from Dehalococcoidia bacterium, assembly GCA_963668505.2. Classification (GTDB taxonomy): domain Bacteria; phylum Chloroflexota; class Dehalococcoidia; order Lucifugimonadales; family UBA3495. The sequence continues at coordinate 24,581 of CAXXWY010000020.1, forward strand.
ACTGTCCAAGACGCTGCCCAACCTGGTGACGCTGCGCTCCGGGTTGCTGACGCCGGCGGGGCCGGACACGGGCGCGGCGGCCGAAATCGAGGTGGTCAAAGCGCCGGAGTTTCCGGGGCCGGACATTACCGTGGTGGAAGAGCACCTGCAAGAAGATTTGGGGGCGGTGGAGTTAACCCAGGCACAGGTGGTGCTGGGAGTCGGGATGGGAATCGGCGGGCCGGAGAATCTCCCGGAGATACGGACGCTGGCGAAGTCCATCGGGGCGACGCTGGCTACATCGAGGAACGTGGTGCACGCGGGCTGGCTGCCGCACCATATCCAAGTCGGCATCAGCGGACGGACGATTGCGCCCAGGGTTTACGTGGCGGTGGGACTGCGGGGCGCGTTCAACCACACGGTAGGGATCCAGAAAGCGGGGGTTATCCTGGCGATAAACCAGAACAAACGGGCGGCCATATTCAAGGCGGCGGACTACGGTATTGTCGGCGACTGGCGGGAGTGCCTTCCACCGCTGGCGGAGGCGTTGAAGTCGGTGCTGGCCGAAGCGGGTCTATAAGGGAAGATAGCGCGGGCTGGCACCCGCAGGCCCAATGGAACATTTGGTTATGCTTATGTAAAGTTGAGGGCGGGACATGAGGAGCACCTAACCTTGACACCGTCGGCCCGGCACAAGACAATGGCAAGGAAGCTGGGCTGGACGCCGCTAAAAACGGTTACTGAGGCAGCCTCAGGCGGTTTTTTAGTCGTGGAGTCTTGGACGGCAGGAAGGCTGTAAGTGACATGGGGTCCTTCGGCAAGCTCGGGACGAACAGGTGGCGAAGCACATGGCCGGGCTGGACAATGGGGTCGAGATTCCCGCTTTCGCTGGAATGACCGGATGAGCCCGGGAACGGTCAGCGGCGAGTCTTATGTATCGACGGGCTTATAGTTGTCTGGGCCGTTTAGGCGTCAGTAGGTAGCATAGGGGTTTAGGATGGACTTTGGATTTACACCAGAACAGGAAGCCCTCCGACAAGAGGTGGTCGAGTTCATCAAGGAGAAAGTGACGCCGGAGGTGCTGGGCGAGGTGGAGACTGCCCTGGAGACGGGCATGGGGCCGCATCACCAGAGACTGTTGAAAGAGGTCGCAGCCAAGGGATGGGTCGGGATCAGCTGGCCCAAGGAGTACGGCGGGCAGGGGGGTAGCCGAATAGACCAGTACATCGTGGAAGAGGAGTTCGCCCGAGCAGGGATCTCGGTGGGCGGCGCCGGCACCGGCGCTCCGGCCATATTGATGGCCGGCACAGAGGAACAGAAGCAGCACTTTATCCCCGGACTTATCACAGGAGAGATCATCTTTGCCCAGGGGTATACAGAGCCTCAGGGGGGCGCCGACCTTGCCGGGCTGCAGTGCAGGGCGGTCAGGGACGGGGACGAGTTCGTCATCAACGGGCAGAAGATGTACACGTCGTCGGCCCACTACGCCACCCACGTATACCTGATGTGCCGCACCGACCCAGACGCTCCCCGGCACAAGGGGATATCCATCCTGCTGGTGCCCATGGACGCGCCGGGAATAACCGTGCGGGCGTTGTGGACGATTCAGAGCGACCCTCCCGCTCCGGCGTCGACGACGTACGGGACGCCTCGGACCAACGAGGTGTTCTTCGAGGACGTGCGTGTACCGGCGTCGGCGCTACTGGGTGAGGAGAACATGGGCTGGTACGTTGGCGCCATGGGCTTGAACCTAGACAGGGTGGGGGCCAGCAGGTATTTGATTTCAGTGCGCCGGGACGAGGACATCATCAACTGGATCAAGGAGAACCAAATTGACGGGTACTCGATAACCGACGCCCCGGCGATCAGGGACAGGCTGGCGGAGCTGTGGATAGAGGCCCAGGTGTGCCGGTTGATGACCATGCGGAGCATGTCGCTGGTGGAGAGGGGCGGGAATTTCACGTATGAAGGCTCGGCAGAGAAGGTATGGGCGCCGGAGCACGGAGTCAAGACCACGGAGACCATTACCCAAATCCTGGGGCCCTACGCGCAACTCTTGAACGGTTCAGAGGGGGCCATCAGGGACGGGCTGTTCGCCCACAACGTCATGGGGGCCTTCCAGTCGGGGATCAACCACGGGAGCGTGCAGGTGATGCGGGACCAGGTGGCGCGGCGCGGCCTGGGGATGCCCAGGGGTTAACGGCCTGGGAACGACAGACGCTAGGACTTGATATGGACGTACTGCCTTCTGAAGAAGAACAGATGCTGAAGAACCTGGCCCGGGAGTTCCTGGAGGCTGAGTGTCCTCCGTCGCTGGCCAGGGCCATGGAGAAGGACGAACTTGGCTATCCGCCAGAGCTCTGGAAGAAAATGGCGGAGTTGGGCTGGTTCGGGTTGGCGCTGCCGGAGGAGTACGGCGGCCAGGGAATGCCGCTGACCTACCTGGCCATCATAATCGAAGAAGCGGGCCGGGCCATCGCTCCGGTGCCATTCCATAGCACCATGGCAGCGGCGTTGACGATTGCCGAGCATGGAACTGATGAGCAGAAGCGAGAGCTGCTGCCCGCGGTGAGCAGGGGAGACCTGATTCTGACCTGGGCGCTGACGGAGACTGACCCCAGGTTGAGGCCTGAAGGGGTCAGGTTGGAAGCCAGAGAAGACGGCGACGACCTGGTGTTGTCTGGAATCAAGATGTTCGTGGACAGCTTCAGCGTCGCCGACAAGTGCCTGGTGGTGTGTCGCACAAGCGAGAAGTCGCCGGAGAACAAAGGGTTGACTGTCGTGCTGGTGGACACGGGCAGCAGCGGAATTTCTTATAATCCGTTGGTTACCCTGGCCAAGGACAGGCAGTGCCGGGTGACGTTCGACAACGTGCGGGTCTCCAGGGCCAACGTATTGGGCGATATAAACCGCGGATGGCCGGTTGCCGAATGGATGCTGGACCGGGCGACGGCCCTGCTGTGCGCTCAGATGCTAGGGGCGACGCGCAAGGACGCGGAGATGGCCATCGAGTATTCGAAGAACCGGGTTGCGTTCGGCCGGCCCATAGGCGCGTTCCAGTCTATCCAGCACTTGTGCGCGGACATGACGCTTTGGGTGGACGGCGCCCAGTTGTTGACCTATGAAGCGCTTTGGAAGCTGGACCAGGGACTACCGGCGACGGTTGAGGTATCCCAGGCTAAGTCGTTTTGCAACGAGAAGTGTGAGGCCGCGGTGCGGTCGTCGCAGACTATTCACGGCGGCATCGGGTTCATGATGGAGTTCGACCTGCACCTGTGGTACCGGCGGGTGTCGGCCTGGACCATGCGGCTGGGCACTAGCTTCGAGCACCGGGAACGAGTGGCCAAGGCATTGCTGGACCAGCCGGGGCAGGTCCGGCTGGGAATGCCGCTGACTCCTGTTTCGTAACAGTGCGGTGTCGGGAATACATTGTTGGAGATTGACTAATGGCGAAAGACCCGGTTTGCGGGAAGGAAATAGACGAAGAACGGGCCCGTGGACAGACGGGCCTGACGACGCACGGAGCATCGGAGGTAGACCCGGAACAGGGAACTCGAATGTTCCACAACGGCGGGTGGCGCTATTTTTGCAGCCTGGATTGCCGGAGCAAGTTCATGGCCAGTCCCGACGCCTACAATTAGGGCCAAGGCCTTGGGTCGGCCAAGTCCCTGCTGTATCCGGGGGCTGAAGACGACAAGCAACCACCGGAAAGAAAAACTACCCCGCCGTGTAAAGGCGGGGTAGTTTTTTGTTGACCGTATGAGAGGATCGGAAGGGTTACGGTTCCAGCCCGGCGATGCCGCTGGTTGTGGGCCGCTCTCCCGCCCTGGGAGTGGGCTCGTAGGGTTTGAGTGGCAGTTCGCGGAGGGCGGGGAGCACCTCGTTGCCGAACAACTCGATGGACCGCATGACGTCCTTATGGGGCATGGGGCCTTCGTTGCCGTAGATGTGCAGGTAGCCGGGGCCCACCTCGTCAATGATCTTGGTGAGCTTGCGGGTGACTGTGTCGGGGTTGCCGACGATTATGTTGTCGACGGCCCGGAGCTCGTCGTAGGTCAAGGCAGAGGCGGAGGCTGTCCGGCCGGAGGGGCGAGTGGCCCGCACGGCGGCGGCGACGCGAGACTGGTACCCGGGAGGATCGTTGTGTTCCCTGGGCCCACGCGCTCGGTGGCCGCTGGTCCAGAGGAAGTCCCGGGCGACCTCGATCGCCCTCTCGTCGGTATCGGCGCAGAAGGCGCGGAGCAGGTAACCGAAGTGCTCCGGTCCCGCCTTGAATCCCTCGTCATCGGCAGTGTCGATGTAGATTTGCTTGAGCCACTTAGTAGTGTCGGTCAGGGCGCCAAGGTTCATATAGGGGTGACGGTGCTTGGCGGCCCAGACGCAGCTTTCGGGGCTTCCGGAGCCGGGGAACCAGATGTCGGGCCTAGGCTTCTGCATGGGCGTCACCCAGGGGTTGACCATACGGTACTGGTAATATTGGCCTTCCCACCGGAAGGGGCCGGGCTCGGTCCAACACTTGATGATCAGATCGTGGGCCTCTTCGAACCGGTCCCGGTTTTCGGTGGGCGACATGCCGCCGAGCAGGGTCTCGGCGGGGCTGCCGCGCACGAATCCGGAGATAATGCGGCCGCCGGAGTAGCAGTCAAGCATGGCTACCTGTTCGGCGATGCGCACGGGGTCGGCGACGGCTATGACGTTGCCGAGGATGGCGATCTTGACGTTCTTGGTGACCTTGGCGATGACGGCGGCGTCCAGGTTGGCCGAGGGCTTCATGCACCAGTAGGCGCCGTGGTGCTCGTTGGTCATGATGCCGTCGAATCCGACTTCATCGGCCCAGGAGTATTGCTCGTGGTACTGGTTGTAGAGGACGTGGGCCTTGTCGGCGTCGAAGTGGGAGTTGGGGAATCCGAGACGGCCGTACTCATAGGGCGCAATATCTTCGTCGTTGACGGCGCTGTAGGGCTGCTCGGAGAACCAGTATACTTCGGCATGTTCCTTAGGCCGGGCTAGTTGGTCAACCATGTCGTCTCCTTGATTATGTATTTCCTGGACTATGTCCGAGCCAGCCGGCGGCGTTCGCGATGCTGAGCGTCCTGAAGGCCGCACGACTGAGGTCCGGCTGGGACTTTTGACTACTTCATGTCAGCCGATAGCATTATAGAGTGACGTTGGGAAGGCCGCAACCCTGCCGTGCTGAATGGTCAGACGTTGCGGTGTTGCCTGAAGCGGCGGCGGGTATATAATGGTGTAGATGTATGGCCGGGCGTCCCTGGCCGGGCCAGCGTTTCATGGGCGGTTAGCTCAGTTGGTTAGAGTACTTGCTCGACACGCAAGAGGCCAGTGGTTCGAGTCCACTACCGCCCACCACTTTCCGACTTGGCAAGACTGAGTTCATAACTCCGATGCGTTACTTATCCACGCGGCAACTGATAATGTCCAAACCGTAGTATTTGCGGTGGTGCACCGATGATGCGTAGTGGCGCAGGATGCGGACGGACAATTCCTGCTCGTCTTCCAGCGTCTGGTCCTGGCTCAGATACGCCATGCGATTCTCGATATTCCCTTGGATGGCATCGGCCGAAGCAACCACGATTTCAAGCTCGGCCGAGCCGCCGTCGGGACGAATTGTAGCGGCCAAGCTGCGCTTCTGCTCGGCGGGACCGTCTTTCTCTTCCGTGAGCAGGCTCAAGATGACCTCCTCTCCTACCAGGCGCAGCCGGTTTTTCCCTTCGTCCGTCCACTGATGCCTGTCGGCGAACTGGGAGAGAAAATCGTCAACGGCCGGCAGGGAAGATTCGGACAAGTCAATCCGCAGCTTCCTGGCGCGGAAAACCGACAGTTCGGTGACTGCGGTCATGCCAACCGCCGCCATACCGCCTATGACAATGGTATTGCCGACAAGGTGACTGGGAGCCCCCTCGAAGAACCCACTGAAAACCCCGGCGGACAGGCCCAATACCATGGAAACACCGATGATAGTAGCCTTCTTCGGGTCAACCTGTCCCGTAAATGCCGTTCTCGCACCCTCGACAAAAAGCATGCCGAAGATGATGATGTACACCGCGGCGACCACCGGGCTGGGAATGGCGACCACTATGGCGAGCAGCTTGGAAAATGGGGCGACCAGCATGGTCAACAGTCCCAGGTATATACCGACACTCACCGCGGCGACGCCGGTAAACCCAATGTAGACCGCGGTGGCCGACCACGGCGCGGCGACAGGCAAGGTTCCCAGGAGTCCGGAAAGAAAGGTGCCCAGCCCGTACACGTTCAAGCCGCCCTGCACCTTGCGGAAGTCGATGGCCGCTCGATTCCGGTAAGAGGCGCGGTGAATTACCTGCAGGTCGGCCACTGCCTTCAAGAAGGCGGTGAGATTCACCAACACGAAGACCGGAAGCAGGGTCCAGAAATCGGCACCAAGGTTAAGGTCCAGCCCAGGCCACACGAGATGTGGCAAGCTCAGCCACGGAGTCTCAACAACGATGTCGGCGTCGTAGTAGCCCAGCGGAGCGGCCACAGCCAGACCTACGACCACGGTGGCCGGCAAGACCCACATACGCGAGACCGGCGTATGTTGCAGGGATATCAGGACTCCGGCGGCCAGCGCAACCATTCCCGGCGCCAGGAAGAGCGCCGTCGACTCGCCTTCCGGCGCAATGACCGCTCTGCTGATGATGAAAGGCACAGCCGAAACCGCCACCAGCATGACCACCACGCCGCTCACCGTCGGTGTGAATACCCGGCGGAGTGAGGAAAGGCGCAAAGTCGCTACAGACTGCACCAGGGTGGAAGCCAGTATCAAGCTGGCCAGCAAACCCGGTCCGCCGAGGTGGAGCGCCAAAGCGCAAACCGCCAGGAACGGAACGTTGAAGTTTGCGACAACGAGGCTGCCCGAACCCAGATACCGCAGATGGAGGGTCTGCAGTATCATGCTGGCGCCGGTAATCGCCAGGACAGTAAATGTCACCCATGACAGATAGTCTTCCGACTGTCCGGATGCTCGCACCACCAGCGCCGTCAGCATGACTAGGCTGATGGTGTTGGGTATGAATATCTGTAACGCCGAGGTAATCGCCACCAGGGGCGGACACTTCTCCTCAGGTTCGTACTCGATTTCAGACCGGACCTGGGACCTTCTGAACATCTAAATGAAATCCAAATCGTAATAGCGCGCCGGGGTATTGCCGCCGCTCGACAAGCGGCCCCCACCGGTGCCTATATGTTTGTGGCGGATGTTATAATATTACCAGCCTTAGCGCCACTCAGGGGGGCGTCCCGCTTAATTGGCCCGGGCCATTTGTACATAGTGGGAATGATGCGGAGTCTCCAAATAGCCCCCATGCATTTGAGACTGCCAATGGTAAAATCTGGCGACGCCAGGCAGAAGGAGAATAGGTAATGCAGCGGACCGAGCACAATGACAATACGCGGGTGAACGGGAAGGGCTTGAGGCGCCGGCGAGCGCCAATCGAAGTGCGCGCATTGTTTCTGCTTCTGATCTTGGCTTCTTTCGCAGCCTTCCTGATTGCCTGCGGCCAAGGCGATGACACTACGGCAACCCCGGAGGTTACCGCCGCACCCACAGCTACCCCGGCGCCGACTGCCACCGCAACTCCCGAGCCGACGCCGAAACCCACGGCCACCGCCGCGCCGACCGCAACCCCGGAACCCGAGCCCGTAAATGAAGACGACGCTATTACCCGCGCCTACGTGGAAAAGGCCATCGCCTACTACGACGCCAACGGTCGGGAAGCGACGGTCGAATACTACAAGAGCGAAGAGAGCATCGAGGAAGACCGGTATCTGTACCTTATCGGCAAGGATGAAGGCATCCTGCTGGCGATGCCGTTCTTTCACCATTTCCTGGGAAGCAAGCACAAATCCGCCGCGTTTCTATTGGAAATCGCTACAGAAGACGGCGCATGGTATGAGGGGCAGGGGATATATGTAGTGGAGACGGACGCCGGCACCTCAACCAGGCAAGGGCCAATGCGTCACTACGTTGTGCTGCGCGATGGCCTCATCTTCCTATCCGGCCATTCCACCCTCCAGGAGAACGTGGCGGAGGCCACCAAGGATTACGTGAGCCGCGCAATAGCCCTATACGAGAGCGAGGGCCTTGAAGCCACGGTCGCCCACTATAACAACCCCAGCAGCTTGGAGGGGAGCTTCTACCTGTTCCTGATTGGAGCGGATGATAACTACCTGGCCCATCCCATTTTCCCGCACCTGATAGGGACCGACATCAAGGTCGTGATTGCTTCCGACGGGCAGGAACTGGGCGAGGAGATAGCCCGTGCAACCGAGGAAGGCATCTGGGTGGAGTACCTTTGGCCCAACCCGGTCACGCGGGTGGAGGAGCCCAAGACCACCTGGGCCATCCGCCACAATGGCCTCATCTTTGCGTCCGGCTACTACACCGTGGGCGAAACGCCGGAGCCGCCCGCCTGGCGGGACGCCGACCCGCAGGAATACACGGTCCAGTACGTGAACCGGGCCATAGAACGCTACGAGCGCGACGGCCTGGAATCCATGCTCAACTACTACAACAGCGTCGCCAGCTTCGAAGGCGAGTGGTATCTCTTTGCCACCGACGCCCAGGACATCTATCACGTACACCCCCTGTTGCCCCACCTGGTAGGCACGGACATCAATGACGTGGAGGGGTCCGACGGCTACGAGTTGGGCAAAGCGCTGGCCGAGGCCGGTGAGGGAGAAGGCGTGTGGGTGGAATACCTGTGGCCGCACCCGGTAACGCTTGAGGAAGTGCCAAAGGTCGGGTACGCGGTGCGACGGGACGGGATGATCTTCGCATCGGGCTATTATCCGGGCGTCACGGACCCGGCGGCCTACACCCAAGCCTACGTCCAGAAGGCCATGGACTATTACGACAGCCAGGGCCTGGCGGCCGCGGTCGCCCATTACAACAGCCCGGAGAGCATAGACGGCTCTTACTGGCTGATGATGGTTGATCCCCAGGGCGTCATAGTCGCATCCGGCGGGGAGCCAGCGCTGGTTGGAGCGGATGCCAGGCTGTTCCGGGGAATTGTGGCCGGAGAGCAGATTGGCGAATCGCTTCTCAACGCAACCGAGGAAGGCCACTGGTTCAAGTACCTGTGGCCCAACCCCAGGACGGCGGGGCAGTTGACCGTGTACCTCTGGATAATCAGCCACGACGGATACGTCTTCTCCTCCGCCTACTACGTCGAGGGCGACGGGGACGCGCCGCCGCCCGCCGATTCCGACGAAGCGATTACCCGCGCCTACGTGGAGAAGGCCATCGCCTACTACGACGCCAACGGACGGGAGGCGACTGTCGATCTCTACAAGTCTCAAGCAGGCACAGAAAACGAGCGGCAGTTGATCCTCATAGACAAGACGGAAGGCGAGTTGCTGGTATACCGCAACATTTCAGCCCTGGAGGGCCAATACGTTGGCCCGGGATCAAGGTATGCCTCCTTGTCGGGGTTGTTGGAAAGTGCTACGGAGGAGGGTTACTGGAACACGGCTCAGGGCATCAACCCGGTCACCAAGCAGGAAGAGCCGCGGCGAATCCTTGCCGTCCTTCATGACGGCTTGGTGTTCTCTGCCGCCCATTCGGCCCTGGTGGAAGACGTGGCGGATTCCGTCAAGGAGTACGTGAGCAAGGCCATAGCCAAATACGAAGAGGACGGCCTCGACGCCGTCATAACTCACTACAACGGCCAGGACAGCTTGGAAGGGCATCTTTACCTGTTCCTCATCGGCGAGGATGACTTATACCTGGCCCATCCCATCTTTCCTCACCTCATCGGCTCCGACATCAAGGACGTGGTCGGCTCCGACGGGCAGGAACTGGGCAAGGAGATAGCCCAAGCCACCGAGGATGGCGGGTGGGTGGAATACCTGTGGCCCCATCCCATTTCCCGTAAAGAACAGCAGAAGGTGACTTGGGTCATCCGCCACGACGGGTTGATCTTCGCCTCCGGCTACTATGCCGGCGAGCCCGAGACCGGCCCCCCGGCCTGGCGGGACGCCGACCCGCAGGAATACACGGTCGAGTACGTGAACCGGGCCATAGAACGCTACGAGCGCAACGGCCTGGAATCCATGCTCAACTACTACAACAGCGTCGCCAGCTTCGAGGGCGAATGGTATCTCTTCGCCACCGACGCCCAGGACATCTATCACGTACACCCCCTGTTGCCGCGGCTAATAGGCACGGACATCAAGGACGTGGTGGGTTCCGATGGCTACAAGTTGGGCGAGGAGTTGGCCAAGGCCACCGAGGAGGGGGTCTGGGTGGAATACCTGTGGCCCCACCCGGTAACGCTGAAGGAAGTGCCAAAGGTTGGGTACGCCGTGCGCCGCGACGGTATGCTCTTCGCGTCCGGCTACTACGTTCAGGTGGAAGACCCGGCGGCATATACCAAGGCGTACGTGCAGGACGCCATCGAGTACTACCAGGCCAACGGATTGGACGCCACCATCGCCCACTACAACAGCGCAGAGAGCGTTGATGGCCAGTGGAACTTGACTATGGCCGATGAGGACGACGTTGTGCGGGTCGCTGTCCTCGCTCCGCATCTAATAGGCACCGACTTGAAGGACCTCGGCAACGTCCGGAAGATTGGCCAAGAGATGGCGGCAGCCACAGAGGAAGGCCTCTGGGTCAGCTTCGTCTTCCCCAACACCCG